>JAZOPS010000026.1:0-65883 GCA_045655645.1 Candidatus Fimenecus sp. | reverse complement strand
CCCGACACTGCTCCGGGCAAGAGCGATGCATAATCTGGCAGTCATCACTCAAAAACAGGGCAGAGAAGAAATCACCGCCGCCGATACCGCTTTGACCAAAGAGGATCTTGCCGGTGCTGAAAGTGCCCTCAAGCAGGCTCTTGCCGCTTTTTCCGGCAGTAAGGAACAATATGTGAATTCTTTGTGCTTTGTCGGTAATATAGTCTGTCGCAAAACTAAAAATTTTAAAATATTTTTTTGAAAAATCGGTTAACTTTTTAAAAATGGTGGCTATTTAGTAAATGAAGGCTACTGAAAGAGTTTTACGATTTTTTCAATTTTTTAAAAACTCTTTCAAAGAATCAGTTAACTTTTTAAAAATACCGGCTATTTATTAAATGAAGGGTAATAAAAACCTTTTTATAGGCTTTTATTGTTCCTTGGCAAATTATAGTTTAGTACAAATCAAAAAATATTGATTAAAAAGGAGAAAAAATATGAAAACCTTAGTTAGATTTATTTCAGCTTTGTTAGTATTCACAATTATCACAGGTACCTACTTAAAACCAATTGAAACAAAACCCGAAAGTACACAAAAAACTGAAAATGCTATGATTAAGCAAGTAAACGCAACTGAATCTACAACTCAGGAACCAACAGCAACAGAAAAAACAATCAATGAAGAGATAATCCGAGAAGAAACAACTGAAACCACGACAATGACACCAACAACCGAAGAACATACAACTATTAAAGTAACAGAAAAACCAACAAATCCGACAAGTATTCCAGAAACAACCGGACCACAATTAAGTAGTCATGAAATGAGTGAAATGGAAAGAGAGGTTTTTGACCTTGTAAACCAAAGAAGAGCAGAAAATGGTGTTGAACCATTAATTTATGATGCGACTTACTATCCATGTGCAAAAACAAGGGCAACAGAAATAACAGTTTTATGGTCACATACACGTCCCGACGGTACAAAATTTAGCACTGTTTTTGAAGAATATGGTTTAATCAACACTTGCGCATCAGTGGGTGAAAATCTTGCAAAAAACTTCAAAACGGCTGATTCAATTATGAATACTTTAATGAACTCTTCTAGCCACAGAGAAAACATCCTTCGTCCTGAATATGACGCTATTGCAATTGCTATAATCCCTGACAATGCCGAAAACCCTACACGCTATTTTATGGCACAAGAATTTATTAATTATAAAAAATAAAGGAGATAAAATATGAACAATACTTATTATTTGGAAAGAACATCAACAGGAACAAACTCAGTAACCCTTAAATCAAAGCTTTTTGAAAAACGTATACTCTTCCTTGACTCAGAAATAAACTCACAAACCGTTAACACTCTTATTGCGCAGATATCACTTCTCACGTCAGATAATACTAATGAACCAATAACAATTCTCATAAATAGTCCCGGTGGCAGTATCAGAGACGGACTTGTACTTATCGATGTCTTAAAATCATCTCCTTGCACAATAAGAACCGTTTCCCTTGGGATAGCGGCAAGCATGTCTGCTGTAATTCTTGCAGCAGGAACAAAGGGCTTCCGTTACATATCACCAAATTCTCAGGTTATGCTCCACCAACCTCTGATTGCCGGAGGTACACCGGGTGGAAGTTGCAGCGAAATCGAAGCGGTGGCAAATTCCTTAATACAAACCAAGAAACACTTAGACCAATTACTTACTAAGCTCACGGGCAAGTCAATAAAAGCAATCAGATCGCTTACATCAAAAGACACATATCTCAATGCAAGGGAAGCTTGCGAAAACGGACTCGTTGATAAAATCGCAGATTCAGAAACACTCAATGCATTAATTACAGGAGGTACAATATAATGATTATTTTAGGAGAAAACGTTTATTTCAACAACTCATACAAGCAAAATGCAAACAACTTGATAATCGGTGCTCCAGGAACGGGTAAAAGCCGTGGCTTTGTTGTCCCAAACCTCTGTGAATCCAGCAACGAAAGCATTATTGTGCTTGACCCTAAAGGTGAAATTTATAATATTACTTGTGAAATGATGGCAAAAAAAGGATACCAAATTGAAGTTTTAGATTTCGACAAACCAGAGCAATCCCCGACAAATTACAATCCTTTAGCTTTTATAAAAACACAAGATGATGTAATAAGGTTTTCCACAATAATGACAGCCGAACAGAAAAACAGCAAGTCTGACCCTTTCTGGCCTCTCTCATCGCAAATTCTTTGTAACGCCTTAGTTGGTTATCTTATATCTTTTCGTCCTCAACATCAACAGGTTTTAAAATCTATCCAAAAGCTTCTTGCTGTAGCTTGTCCTGAAACTTCAATGGCTGAATCGTCTAAGCTTGATGCTATTTTTAATAGTTTGCCTGATAATACATGGTGCAAATCTCAATACATCCTCATCAAAAATACGGCAGACAGAACATTAAAAAGCATCGTAATCAGTCTTGCATCAGAATTCTGTGGTCTTCTTACTCCTGAGATTATTTCTTTAACATGCAAAAATAATATCGACCCCAAAAACTTTTGCGACAAGAAAACAATACTCTATGTTAAATGCTCTGACACCGACCGTTCAAAAGACAAGCTTGTGGCAATGTTTTTCTCTCAGTTCATACGCGAACTTTACTTGATTGCAGACCAGAATTCTAACCGTAGCTTGCCAAGACCGGTACATATAATTCTAGATGATATGGGTGCAAACCTTCAGATACCTAATCTTGATTGTTTAATCTCAACCAGTCGTGGAAGAGATATTTCTTTTTCTTTAATTCTTCAATCCTTTGGGCAACTTAAGAAGAATTATACTGACTACACGTCAATTATAAGCTCATGCAACAATTTGGTTTTTCTCGGAAGCAACGATATTGAAACCTGTCAGGATATAGCCACAAGATTAAACAAACCATTGAACGAAGTTTTATACAAAGAACAAGGCACAATATTCGTATTTCAGCAGGGCAAGAAAAAACCATTTACAACCAAAACCTACAATTTGAAAAATCATTCGCTTTACAGTGAACTTTCCAACCCTTATATAAACCCACAAACATCAAAAAAAAGTATTGACAAAGGAGAATTTGAAAAGTATGATGGAATTTAACGGAAACTTAATTAAAGTATTCTCTCAAGAATATGCATACCAAAGGACACTTGGACATGAAATTGCCGAAGATATTACTCAGTTGAAACAAAATCTCGAGTATCACTTTGGAGATTGTAAGAATTATAGTGAGGGAGATGCTTTTCCCCATGAAATTTGGAATATGTATCCAGAAAACATTGCCATACTCATTCGGAATAACAAGCAATATATGCTGCAAGTCTGCAGTAAGTATCGTGTAGGTAAACTATATAAAAACATACAAGAACACCGGAATGAAATACAAGCCTTTTTTGAACAAAATGAAGGTAATGCAATACTTTTAGATAACTCAGCACCTGCCGTAACGATATATCCGCAATACGCTTTTTTAGTGGCATATGTTGAAAAAATGACCAAATTTCAAGAAGAAGTCGATAAAATTCGTAACCTTTATTTCAGTTGCAAACGAACACACCACGAGTTAAAAGCATATCAAAGCGTGAAAAATTTATACATCCCCCAAAAACAGATTGATTTTATTTCCAAGTTGGCAAAAGAATTTCTTGATGAATGTAGCGTAATTAAGATTATATCAAACGATGCGATTAAGAAGACACTTGAGGATATTGTCATACCGCTTCCTCGTAATGAAGCAACAGGAATTTTATTCGCTTTATTTCTCTATCATTACCGAGAAAACGCTTCATGCACTAAGTTAGCAGATTCTTTTCGAATATTTGTAGCTAAACATCCTGAAGCAGAAGAATATTTCCGAAGATATCAATCTAAACTTGACGCAACTATACTTACGGAAGAACTTAAAATTTTAAACTCAAAAAATAGTTTTGGCGAAACTATTGCTGATGAAATTTTGTCATAATCAAATGGAGGAATTATAATGGAAAAAATTTTTTTAAACCTGGCTCAAACAAAAGCTCTTAACAGAATGAAGGAAGGCTTTGCCTTAGACCCAAGAAACTCAACTGACGGAACATATGTAGGTCGTTTTCAGGTAGCATCAGAATTTACACAAAGCGCAACAGAAACTTTGGGTGCTCTTGAGTCCTCAATTGCAGATGTAATTACTAAAGTATATGATGGAAAATATGGCGAATCTGTAGAAAGAGCTGAAGATATATTGAATAAGCTTACAATGCTCAAGGAACAAATAACACTCATTGAAGAAAATGCAGCAGCAGCAATACACGCTATTGACAAATTGACAGAAAAATCATATCTTACATGGTTGATATCAGATGACGAAATACTTAAGGAAATAAACTGTACGGATTCTGAAACCAAAAACACATACCTTGAATGCGATAATAATAAAATTTATATGATTTTCGAAAATGAAATTACTAAAAAACTTTTAATCGCTACCGGTAATGAAAATGACTTCATAGAAGTAGAAAAACATATCAATGATATTTTAGGGTAGAAATAGATGTGTTTTAATACCACAAACTTTTGGATATTATGCTTTACAAATTTAAAAGGACAATGATTTATGAAAAAATTTATTTTTACAATTCCTCGTCAAAATCCTCAATATTTAACTTCAGATGTATACAAAAGCGTTGATAATCAAAAATTGGAAAATAACATACCTACGAGTTTTCCCATCATTCCCATTATCAATGCATATTGCGAAGAAAATGATGAAATTGAGATAATTACACTTGTTGCTACTGAAAAAAATAATGAAAATGTTTACTATTGCAACTGTGATGTAAATTTAGAAAAATTCAAAAATGAGTTGAAAAGTGTTTGTAGCACTAAACAAATAACATTCAAAATTTCAACCATCAATGTTGCTTTTAATGAAACGTTAAAAACACATTTAAACACTTATTATAAGCTTGTTGAAGCAATCAATGATGGCGACACGATTTTTGCCGATATAACATACGGCTCTAAACCAATTCCCATTGTCGAGATGATAGCAATCAGTTTTTGTACTAAAAACAAGAATAATGTAATGCTTGAATGTATGTGCTATGGTGAAATGGACCACGAAACAAAAGAAAAACGTCTTTTCGACGTAACATCACTTTTTTATTTAGATGAAATAAGCAGTTTATTATCTCAGACGAAATTCTCTGACCCTCAAAAATTAATTA
This sequence comes from Candidatus Fimenecus sp., assembly GCA_045655645.1. GTDB lineage: Bacteria > Bacillota > Clostridia > Oscillospirales > Acutalibacteraceae > Fimenecus. The sequence goes on along the minus strand of JAZOPS010000026.1, from coordinate 60,684 downwards.
AGGGACTTATTAAATAACAAATAATTTCAGCACTATCTCCATATAACACTTTTTGGGAGGAAACACAAATGGCTAGCTACACGGAAATACAAAATAAACTAAACGAACTTGCTAATGAATATGTAGGGCTTGATGTGTCTTCGGAGAATTATCATAATGAAAAAATAGCCATACTAAATAAAGCGCTCAAAGAATTACTTGGTACTACCAACCTACAGAATGACGATAACACTGTAGATGGCGATAGCACTGTAAATCATAATCTGCGAGTGATTATGAGAAGTGGAAAACTACAAAAGCTGAAAACAAAATGGGGCGGTAGAATCTCTGACTGCGATCAAGTAATAGAATCAGCCTGTACCATGTCGCTTGTGCAATGCTTTAATACCTATGACCCCGCAAAAAGCGACAGTTTTATGCCATATTTCATGACAATTTTTTATCGTAATGCAGAAAAGGACCTTAGCAGTGCAGCAAAGACTCTGGGCATTGATATCAAATCTAATGAAGAAGGCAGGTCATTCTATTGCAATGTGGTTTATACTAATGAGGACGATAAGCTTGATATTCCTGATATTGCCACAAATAATATAGAAGACAGTTATCTTGAGAAAGATAAAGTGGCTCCCATAATATCCTTATTGGCAAGTAGCATTATTATATTTTGTGAACATAATAATATTGAAAAGAGTACCATAAAAAACATACTTAAATATTATAAAACCTTTTATACGGGTGATATAATAAATTTAAGTAAAGATTATGAGTATTTAACCGAATTATCAAAACATGAACAAAAAATAAGAAAAAGTTATAATCCAAACTTTATTGATTATGTGATGATGGGTAGTCCTCGTTCATTAGGTGAAATTAACAAGGCAGATTTGAAATTTTATAAGGACTTTAACAATAACAAGGTTCCGGATTCTAAACTGGACAAGCAAATCAAAATACCTATTGAACAGATTATTTATTCATTATTTTTCGATGTATCAAAACCCTTTATTTCAAAAAAATACAATCAATATACTGAATTTAAAAAAGATACCATTTTGTAGAGATTTTAAAAATAAAAGGTTTGTTGACATTGTGTTGCTCACATCAAAAACTCTTTGTTTTAAAGTATAACGAAAAAGAATCGTAGTTATGTGCTTTACGTTTGCAACGCTATCTCAAAAACGACGAATTGTATCAAATAGCGCAATCAATGCCAAATCAGGTACCACTATTGATACAATTCAGGTCGATAGTGGTATCGTTGTTTTATATAGTATTTAAGCCATTTACAAGAATTAAGCGTTGCATTGGGAAGTCACTACTTCTTTCTGCAACGCTTTTTATATGGTGTTATATTTGCTAATTGACACCAAATTAGAAAAGGTATAAAATAAAATGAGAGATTTAATATTAGGCTTTTGTTCGTATTTGGAGATGTATGGAATGAAGAAACACGATTTCATTACAATTTTTATAATTTGCTCTTTATTTGCAGTAGGGCTTTTTCATGATTTTATAGCCTGTGTTGCAGGCATTGCTTTGTGCATATATTTATGTATTTTTTCTATCAAAAATAAAAGTATAAAAATATATGCGAATTTGGCCTCAATAGCTATAATGTTGATTGTATTGTTTTATGGAATATCTACTTTTTGGGCAATTGACGGCGGATTAGCCACGATAGGTTTTTTTAAGTTTTTGCCATTGTTATTTATTTTGATTATTGGAATGCAATCTCAAATTAATGTAGATAAGCTATTTTCAATAATTCCATTAACGGCAACAATAATGACTGTGATTTCTACTGCTTTAATGCAAGTACCTGTATTAGAAAAATGGTTTTCTGTTTCTGGAAGATTAGCAGGCTTTTTTCAATATTCCAATACATTTGCATTGTTTTTGTTGATTGCTTTGATAATAATTGGCACAAAAGAAAAACTTGAAAAGTTTGACTTTTTATATATTCCAATACTATTATTTGGTATCATTTATTCTGGTAGCCGAACAGTCTTTGTTTTAATGATTGTTTCTATAATTGCATTAATTTTATTTAACAGTAACAAAAAGTATAAAATTTTTATTCTTGGAACAGCAATTGTTATTGTTGGAATATCATTGTTTTATGCTGTGATTACAGATGATTTTGACTCAATAGGACGATTTCTTACTGTATCACTCAAAGAAAGCACATTTGTGGGTAGATTGTTATATTTTTATGATGCATTGCCAGTAATCTTGCAAAATCCATTTGGATTAGGATATATGGGTTATCATTATTATCAACAAAGTATACAAACTGGTGTCTATACGGTTATGTATGTACACAATGATTTTTTACAGTTGTTCCTTGATATCGGCTGGATACCAACAGTAGTTTTTATTGGTGCGATAATAAAGTCTTTCTGCAAAAAGGGTACAAGTTTACAAAAAAGATTGCTGTTATTGGTGATTTCAGCTCATACCTGTTTTGATTTTAATTTCCAATTTTTAGCTATATTTATGATTTTTATTTTGTTGTTAGATTATAAAGAAGGCAAGGAAATAACTATAAAAACATCTAAAATAGCAAGTGCAACTCTTGCAATAATTATGGTAATTAATTTTGCTTATATAAGTGTGGCACAAGGTCTTTCATATTTTAATCAATATTCGCTTTCTAATTCTATTTATCCTTGGAATACGCAGAACCACATGATGCTGTTAAAGGAAATAGAAGGCTATAACGAGTCAGAAGAGTTAGCAGATAAAATAATCAAAAACAACTCTTATGTGGCTTTAGCTTATGATATAAAAGCTAGAAATGCATATAGCAAGGGCGATTTCAAGAGCACAATTGAATACAAAGAAAAAGCAATTGAAACATCACCATTTACATATAACACATATGAAAATTATTGTTATATGTTAATTAATGGAATATATTTATACGAAAAAAATAATGACAAATATAGTGCGGATATATGTAAAAAAGAATTAATAGCAACAGTAAAACTATTAGAAGAAAACCCACAGAGATTAAGTGAATTAGGAAAAATGATTAAAGACCAACCAAAAACTAGGTTGCCAGATAAAGTATTAAAATATGTTGAGGAATTAGAATATGAAAAATAAATCTAAAATAATAGTTTTAATAACGGTAATAGCAGTAGTTATAGTTGCAATAGTAGGGATAGCGATAGGTTTTAACAATTCGGATGCTAGCATTATTGTAATAGATAGCGAAGGGAATCAAATAGCTATATTAAAAGATATAGATAGTAGTAGTGCAGTTTGCGAAAATGATGATTATAAAGCCTTTTTGGATATTGTAATTGATGATGCTGTTGAACTTGTTGTAACAACAAAACAATGTAGTGAAGAAGCTGCAAAAAAAGAACTGTTGAAAAAAGAATACACAATACAAACAACTTTTGATAAAGAAGCTTTTGATGCAAGCAAAAACGCTTATGAGAGAGTTAATTGTGGAAAGGAAGGCTTTGCGGCTGTTTTCACAACAGTAGATGGTAAAATTCTTAGTGTTTTTAGCAAAGGAAGAGATGAAAATATTAATTTTGCACTTGAAAAAACACAACCATATTCTTCATTTAAACCTTTAAGTGTTTATGCACCTGCCATTGAAAACAATGTTGTGTCTTGGGCAAGTTCTTACTTGGATAGTCCTGTCAAAAAGATTAAAGATGAGAATGGTGAATTTAGAGACTGGCCAGCAAATGGTAATAATAAATATATGGATAAAAATGTAGGAATAGGTGATGGAGTTAAACTATCATTAAACACTACAGCGGTGAGATGTTTGCAAGATTTGGGCGTGAAAAATTCAATCGATTTTTTAAAGAATTTCAACATTAATACAAAATACGAAACCGAAGTAGCTGCGTTGTATGGTGATGAAGAGGTTTTACATAATATTGGAATGGGATATTTAATGGCTGGAGTTTCTCCACTTGATATGGTTGGCTATTATCAAATTTTTGCAACAGGTGGAAAATATATTAAACCATATTCAGTAGAGAAAATAGTAAATGATGATAATGAAATAATATATGAAACTAAACCAGAGTCTAGAAGAATAATAAGTGAGGAAACAGCATATATTATGAATCAATTATTGCAATTGCCTCTTACTGGTGGTGGTACTTCACAAAAAGCTCAATATGAAGATTTGTGCATCGCTGGTAAAACAGGAACTGGTGACGATTATGTTGATAACTGGTTCGTTGGTTGTACACCTGAATATACGTGCTCAATATGGCATGGTAAGAATATAAAAAACAATTGTGCAGAAACATTCGCAGAATTAATATCGGGTATAAGTGTTGATAAGGCAAAAGAGTTTCCAGTTTGCACTAGCATAAAAAAGATACCATATTGCCAAGAAAGTGGCGGTAAATTGACTATGTATTGTAGAAAAATGGACATGGGTTATTTTAAGTCAAACACCCAACTTGAAGAATGTGAAATTCATAAGAGATAAATAGTTTCATTAACAAAAGGCTCCTTTAAAAGGAGCCTTTTGTCATTATAAATAAATATATATGGCTATTTTTGTTAAGTATTATTCTTGAAACCAATACAACAAGAGTATTATAATTTATATATATATATTTTAATACAATTATACTGATATTACTTCCTTTTGGACGTGTTTTAATGAATGATAAAACATTAAAAAATAAAGTTCAGACTAGTTTGGGACAATCTTTGACAAGTATATACATTTCACTAATAATGTTTGGCTTACCATTGGTTGTGACACGTGGATATAACAACATAACAGAAACCAAAAGTGCGTTTTTTATTATATTGACCATATTATTTTTAATTGTTATTTTCATATGGCAAGGGTTAGAACTTATAAAAAAGAAAAATAGCATTAAATTTGAATGCTCTGTTTTAGATTTATCAACCATTGTTTTTGCAATGGCAATATTTGTATCTTCTGTATTGTCTGTCTATCAAGATAATGTTTGGTTTGGTCAAAACTCAAGATTTCAAGGTGCAATCGTAGTTTTTTTATATGTTTTACTGTATTTTGTAATTTCAAGGAATTATCCTAACAGACAGACTTTTTTAAACTATTCTATTATAGCTTTCAGTTTGGTCTGCATATTTGGAGTGCTAAATTGCTTTGGGATTGACTTGTTTGGATTTCATAGCAACATTCCTGATGATTTTAAGAAAATTTTTATTTCAACAATCGGTAATATAAATTTTTATAGTGCATATTGTTGCCTGCTTTTGCCACTTTTAATATGTGGGTATTGTCTTACTAAAACAAACTTGAGTAAAACCATATATGCAATTTCACTTGTTATTGGTTCATTTGGATTGATGGTAACTGGAAGTGAAAGTTTTGTTGTGGGATTTGCAGTTGCGATAATTATAATGTCGTTCTTTATGCTTAAAAACAAAGAAATACTGAAAAAGTATTTTTTGAGCTTGATTCTAATTTTAGTTTCAGCATTGGTTTATAGAGTAATATATGCTTTTGCAGATGTTAAATTTGTTGAAATTTCACTATTCCTTTCATTTGTAACGCATCCAGTAATGCTTTTGCTACTGTTAGCGATTTGTTTTTGTTGTTATTACTCAATAAATAAGAATGAAAGAGCAGTTAATGTTATAAAAAAAGTGTATGTTATCGCAGTAATAACTTTAATAGTTGGAATAATAGTTTGTTTTGTGATTTCAAACACAATAGGTTTTAGTCCATTAGACAAATATTTTAAAATAACCTTTTACTGGGGTACATATCGTGGCGGGATTTGGGCTCAATGCATTGAGCTTATCAAAGACTTTTCAATAAAAGAAAAATTCTTTGGAATAGGTCCTGAATCTTTGCGATATATATTTAATTCATCAGCAATTTTTGCTAACGAGACAATTGACCAAGCTCACAATGAATATCTAAATTATCTCTTGACAACTGGGTTATTTGGATTAAGTTCATATTTGTTTATGATATTTTCAGTTTGTGTTGTAGTCTTGAAAATGCTAAAAAATAATACTCTTGCAATAGGCGTATTTTCGTCATTGGTTGCTTATTGGATTCAAGGTCTATTTAATTTAACACAACCGTTTACAACACCGATTATGTATGTTTATATTGCGATAATTGGTGGGTTAGTTTATAGCAATGGTAATCGACACAAAAAGTGTTTTAATATAAAAAAATATAAAAGGGAGATGTAATTAATGGAGATTAGCATTAATAAAAGTTATGCCAAAAAACTTTTATCTGTTTTTCTTGCGACATTAATGATTTTGAGTTGTATGAGCCAAGGTTTTACAGGCTTTGCAGCAACGTTAGAAAATTATTATGAAACAATGAACAGATTTACAACCGATGGCAATTTGACAACCAACGGCAATTTAACTTATGGTGAAGTTGAAAGCGTTAGTGCTGTTGCATACAAACCAATAGTTGAATACACAAATGGCTATTGGACGCAGGGTTATGGCCCAGATTCAAGCTATGGCGGTGAATATTTTCACTATTATATGCCAACGCTCATATATACTATAATCTGTAAAGATGGTAGAGTGTTTACGGGCTCTGAATATGAAATTTATGAGCAAACAGGCTCTTGGCCAAGTGAGTATTCATATCAAGACTTTTATACCCCTTGGGTTGTTGGCCAAAACACTTTCACTGTTGAATTTCTCGGTGTCGAAGGAACTGGTGTAGTTGAAATTATAGAAATGCCTGTAGCAAGTATAGATGTTGAACCTGTAGTATGGGTTGAGAATGCTGGCGGTTGGTGGATTTATGACTACAACTATGAAACAAATGAACCATATTTCAACTATTCAATTAGTACTCAGGATTTTGATTATACGGTTACTTTTAAAGATGGTACAATAGCAAAACCAAATGATGATGGATTTATTGAGTATAATGGTTACTCATATTATTGGTTAGATATAGATTTTGATTCATATAATGGTGATGAACTCGTTTTGGGTGAAAATCAACTTTCTGTCTCAATGTATGAGCTTGGTGGTAGCGGAATAGCAACAATTGAACTTGTTGAATCCCCAGTTGCAAGTGTTAATGTTGAGCCGTTAGTAATTATAGAAAACACTCATCGTGGTTATTGGCAAGAATACTGGAACGAAGAAACTGAAGAGTATGAATCTCGTTACATGTATCAAATTTATCCAAGCGATTTTGAATATACAGTAACATTAAAAGATGGAACAGTTCTTGAACCTGATGAAGATGGATATGTATATTACAGAGGTAAGGCATATACCATTGATAGTGGCGAACCTTTCTCTTGTGGTAGGGAGCTTGATTTTGGCATAAACGAGTTTACATTGCCAGTTTTAGGCTACGAAACACCTGTTACTATTGAAATTACAGATGGTCCTGTTGAAAGTATTAGCGCAGTTGCTAATAAACCAATAATTGAAAACACAAATGGTTATTGGAATTATTACTGGGATTATGAAATAGACGAAGAAACTCAATATTTCCACTATTACCTTCCAGATAACATTATTTATACAGTAACTTGTAAAGACGGAACTGTGTTTACAGGTGATAGATGGGATGTTTATTATGAGTTTGGCATAGAGATTAGTGATTATTCAGACCAAAGCTCTGAAAATCAGTGGGGCATTGGTAAACATACATTCACAATTAAGGCTGGTAGGGCTGAGTGCACTGCAGAAATTGAAATCATAGAAAACCCAATTGCAAGTATCAGTGCAGTTGCTAATAAACCGATAATTGAATTTACAAATGGTTATTATACATTTAATGATTCTGGTGCAACTGAAGAATACTATTGTTATGAACTTCCTAGTGATGTTACATATACAGTAACTTGTAAAGATGGAACCGTGTTTACAGGTGATGAGTACGATATTTATGATGAGTTTGAGGCTTGGGTTAGTTCATATTCAGACCAGAGTTATGAAAATCAGTGGGGCATTGGTAAACATACATTCAATATTGAATTCCTTGGTATTAAAGGCACTGCTGAAGTTGAAATCGTAGAAACTCCTGTAGCAAGCATTACGGCTGAAAAAATTTCTATAATTGAGCAAACATTTGGTTATTGGGAATATGACTGGAATGAAGATGATGAGTATTTCTACTATTCGTTCCCTAATTTAATGTATACAGTAACCTATAAAGATGGTCGAGTATTCACAGGGGATCAATGGGAGATACAAGAGCAAACAGGCTATTGGATATCTTATGATTATCCAAGCCAAAGCTATGATAATCAATTAAGTATCGGTAAATATGAGGTTAGTTTTGAATTTCTTGGTGTTGAAGGTGCTTCTGTAATAGAAATAGTTGAAAGTCCTGTTGATAAGATTATCGTTGAACCAGCAACCATTCAAGAAGGAACTTATGGTGAATGGGATTGGGATGGAAATTACTATTATAATGCATCTGATATTATAGAATTCAAAGTTCTTTTGAAAGATGGCACAACACTATATCCCAACTATGGCAGCTATAATAATGATGGTTATTACTATGAAAACAGTGTTTATGTTGTGTATAATGGGTCGAATTATTATGCAGAATATGAACATAACCAGTATGATAGTCCTTGGGTTTCAGGCAATACATATGAAGTTGAGTTTAATGTTTTAGGCAAATCAGAAACCACAACAATCACAATTGTTGGTGAAGACGAAATGTCGCCATATTATTATGAGGAAATTGATGGTGGCGTTGTTATTACAGGTATTAAAGACAATACTATAGAAAAGGTCGAAATTCCAACTGAAATCAATGGTAAACCAGTAGTTGGTATTGCATTGATTGAAGCATATAATGCTACTGAAATTATTGTTCCTGATAGCGTGCAATTCGTTTCTAGCATGTGGTTGATTAGATGCTATAATGTTGAAAAAATAACGCTTGGCAAATCAGTTGGATACATTGATGCCAATATGTTTGCTAACGCAAATTCGTTGGAAACAATTGAAATTTCTGTTGAAAATGAAACATATATGAGCCAAGATGGTGTTGTTTATACAAAAGACGGCTCAACTGTTGTGGTTTATCCACTGGGCAAGGGTAGTGTTTATACTGTCCCTGCAGGTGTAAACAATATTGATGCGCTTCTTACAAACGAGATGTATTTTGAGTTGTCAATCATATTTGATGAAAATTCAGATGAGTTTGTAACAATTGATGGAGTTACTTATACAAAAGATATGACAGAAGTAATTTCTTGTAATTTGGATAAAACAGGCGAATATATAATGCCTGATTCAGTAACAAAAATTGCTTCAAAGGCATTTGCGCAATCAAAACTTGAATCAGTAACTCTCTCTAAAAATCTTGTTGAAATGGTTTACAACGCTTTCGAGGAATGCACTTTATTAACAACAGTAGAAATTCCTGAAGGTGTTCAATCAATTGGTGATGGCGCATTTTATTTGTGTGAATCACTTAATGGTGTGGAAATTCCTGAAAGTGTTCAATCAATTGGTGAATCTGCATTTAATGGTTGCGCTTCATTAGAAACACTCGATATTCCAGACAGTGTTCAAACTATCGGTGATTCGGCTTTCGCTCGTTGTCAATCATTAGAAAGCATAAAACTTTCAAACAGCATTACAGAATTACCAAGAGCTACATTTATTGATTGCTCTTCATTGACAACAATAACAATACCAGCATCTGTAACATCAATTAATGTCGCATGCTTTGAATATTGCACAAATTTAAATACAGTTAACTTTGATAGTGTTAATTCACAAACAAGTCTTCAAAACATTGCTGAATATGCTTTTTATCAAAGTGGATTGACATCTATTTCAATACCTGATAGCGTTACAAGTTTGGGATATAATGCTTTTGAAGATTGTGAGAATTTAAAAGATGTAAAATTACCTTCTAATATCACTTCCATTCCTGAAGAATGTTTTAAAGACAGTGGTTTAACATCAATAGATATTCCTGAGAGCGTTGAAACAATTCAAAATAGCGCATTTGCAGGTTGCAATAATTTATTGACAGTAAATGCATCTAAAAACATAAAGCGCATTGAATATTATGCGTTTAGTGGTACAGCATTTATTGAGAGTAATGAAAACTATGAAGATGGTATGTTGTATATTGGCAGTGCTTTGTACACAACAAACAATAGCCTTGAAAGTGATGTTGTGGTTAAAGATGGCACAGTATCAATTGCCCCATTTGCTTTTGAAGCCAATAATGTAATTACAAGTTTAACACTTCCAGAGGGTGTAGAATATATAGGAGGATATGCTTTTCGTAGTTGTCAAAACCTTAAAACAGTAAAATTGCCAAGCACTTTAAAGAAAATTGATGGTCAAGCTTTTGAAAATTGCTCAAAATTGACAGATGTCAACTTCCCAGAAGGACTTGAAGTAATTGGTTGGGGTGCTTTTCAAGGCACGGGAATCAAATCATTGAAACTTCCCAATACAGTTACTGATATTGTTTATGCAACTTTTGCAGGGTCAGATATTGAAGATATAGATATGCCTGATAGTGTGGTTTCACTTGGCGGTCACGACTTTGATGGCACACCTTGGGAAAAGGCTCAGCCTGATGGCGTAGTATATGCTGACAATGTCCTTTATAGCTATAAAGGAATGATGTCCGAAAACACAAAGGTCGATATAAAAGATGGCATTCTTTCAATTGGTGGATATGCTTTTGATGGCAGAAAGAATCTTGTTGAGATTACATTCCCAGAAGGCTTACAAGAAATTGGTGGTTGGGCTTTTGCTAACTGTAAAGGATTAACTTCTCTTAATTTCCCTTCAACTTTGAGAACAATAAAAGCTGGTGCTTTTGCTAATTGTGCAAATATTAGAGATATATACTTTGGTGAAAGCCTTGAAACAATTTACGGCTCTGCATTCCGTGAATGCACTTCTATTACAAGCATAAATCTTCCTGCAACTGTAAAAGATATCAATGTTTTTGCATTTAGTGGATGTTCTTCACTTGAAGAAATAAACGTTGACGAAAATAACCCATACTATTCAAGTATTGATGGCATTCTTTATAACAAAGAGGGGACAAAGGTTATTTATTGTCCTCCTGCAAAAGCTGGTGTAATCACTCTCGAAAAGAATGTTACTGAAATTGGTGATTATGCATTTGCAGAATCAAAAGCAACAAAGATTATCGTTAAAAACGATGAAGTAGAAATTGGCAATTATGCATTTGCAACAACTGCTAGCGAGAATCGTGGCGGTGTTAATGTAATTCTTCTTTGCGCACAAGCAGGCTCCACAACTGAAGCTTATGCAAAACAATATGGTCAACCATTTGAAACTTGTGTTTTCTGTGAACATATAACAACCAAATGGATAGTTGACCTTGAGCCAACTTGTACAGAACCAGGTTCTAAACATGAAGAATGTACAGATTGTGGTGAAAAACTCGCAACAGAAGAAGTCTCAGCAACAGGACACAACTATGGTGCATGGGAGATAGTAGTAGCACCAACATGTGAAAATGCAGGTAGCGAAAAACATACTTGCTCATCTTGTAGTGATGTTGAAACAAGAGAAGTGCTTGCTCTTGGTCACGATTATGAAGTTGATTTTACAGTTGATGAAATTGTTACTTGGGATGGTGATGCTGGTTGGATGTCACGTCACTGTACACAATGTGATGCAACAATTGACGGAAGACCTATACACGACGATACTCACACAATGAGTACCGAATGGGAAGAATATTCATTTGACCACCCCATAGCCTGTAGTGGAACTTACATTTTGCATTGTCTTGATTGTGATTATGCTATAAAAAAACAAGACACAATGCATAGCCGTGAATTCTTGTATGAGATTCCTGCAACCTGCACAACTGATGGCTATGGTGTAATGCGTTGTGAAGTGTGTTGGAATGAACTAAGTGAAAGAGTAATCTACCCTGCAATAGGTCACGATTGGAGTGACTGGGAAAGGGAAGAGCCAACTTGTACTGAAGATGGATATGAAGGTAGAGGTTGTTTAAATTTAAGTTGTGGTGAGTTGGAAAGAATCATTCTCCCTGCAACTGGTCATGATTATGCAACAGAATACACAGTTGACCTTGCACCAACATGTACAGCAGAAGGTAGCAAATCACAGCATTGTTCTCGTTGTGAAAGCAAAACAAATGTAACTGCAATACCAAAATTGCAACATAATCTTACATGGTACACATTGTCAATTCCAACTTGTGAAACCGATGGCGTGTCACATGGTTATTGTAATGATTGTGAATACTTTGAAGTTAAGACTGTCAATAAACTCGGTCATGATTATGCAAGTGAATACACAGTTGACCTTGCACCGACATGTACAGCAGAAGGTAGCAAATCACAGCATTGTTCTCGTTGTGAAAGCAAAGCAAACGTAACAGTTATCCCAGCAACAGGACATAACTACACATCAGAAATCACAACTCCTGCAACACATACAGCAACAGGTGTTATGACATTTACTTGTGCTTGTGGTAACATATACACAGAAACAATTGACAAACTTGCAGAGCACACACACAATGCAATAGTAACTGCACCTACATGTACAGAGCAAGGCTACACAACATATACTTGTGCCTGTGGTGATACTTATGTTGCAGATTATGTAAATGCAACAGGTCACACATCAAGTGATTGGATTACTGATACAGCTCCAACTTGTACAACAGACGGCTCAAAGCATAAAGAATGTGCTACTTGTGGTGAAACTCTTGAAACTGTAGTAATTGAAAAAATTGGTCATGATTATGCAACAGAATTTACAGTAGATGTTGAAGCAACTGCAACAACAGATGGCAGTAAGTCACGTCATTGTAAAAACTGCGATGCTAAAACAGATGTAACCATTATTCCAGCAACTGGTTTAAACGGTTGGATAAAAGAAAATGGTAAATGGGCATATTATGAAAATAATGTAAAAATCAAGAATACTTGGAAACAAGATAGCGTGGGTTGGTGCTATTTAGATAGCGACGGCTATATGCTCGTAAATGAATGGGCTAAAGACTCAAAAGGTTGGTGCTATGTTGGCGCAAATGGCTACTGCGTAACAAACCAGTGGGTTGCAGATAGTCATGGTTGGTGTTATCTTGATGCTGATGGCAGAATGGCAACTAACAAATGGGTTGAAGATAGCAAAGGCTGGTGTTACATAGGTCAAAATGGTTATTGTGTAACAAGTACTTGGGTAAAAGATAGCAAGGGCTGGTGTTATCTTGATGCTGACGGCAGAATGGCAACAAACAAGTGGGTTAAGGACTCAAAGGGTTGGTGCTATGTAGGTACAAATGGCTATATGGTAACAAATAAATGGGTTAAAGACTCAAAAGGTTGGTGCTACATTGGTGCTGATGGCTATTGCTTAACAAATAAATGGGTAGCAGATAGCAAAGGCTGGTGTTATCTTGATGATAACGGCAGAATGGTTATCAATGACTGGGTGAAAGATGGTAACAAGTGGTACTATCTTGATGCTAATGGTTATATGGTAACAGGCACAAAGAAAATAGGTGGCAAAACATATAAATTTGCATCTAATGGTGTTTGGATTGCATAAATAGTGTAGTCAATACAAAAAAAAGAAAGCACTCATCGTAAGATGAGTGCTTTTAGTTTTACTAATCAAAAAAACTTTCTGCTTCTGTCAAATCTGAAGCGGTATTGATATTGAATTCTCTTTCTGCAACATAAAGTGCCAAGCCACGATAATTATTTGCTACTAAATAATTGAAACAATCGCACAAGTCATGCACTTTTTGAGGATTTGTTTCGTATGTTTCTTTTATAATTTTCTGTGCCTTACCACCAAAGATTGTAAAACCAGTACCTTTTATGTTGTTAACAACGGCTTTAGGCTTTTCTATGCATTTAATGAGCAATGCTTTATCGCTCATTTCAACAGAGAAATTATTTTTAATTTTTTCAGCGTTTTCTTCTGTTGTAATACCACAATAAAAGTCGAATTTTTCTGTTTTTAATGCGTTTTTTATTTCTTTGGTATCCAAATTAACAAAAATTTCATCAGCCAACTGTAAAATTACAGTTTTATCAGGGTCTATAACTTTCAACGCTTGCACAAGTGCATCAACTAACCCTTTTTGTTCTGACTGTTGAACATAACTAACATTAAGGCTTTTGTATTTATCTCCGATAGCGTTTTTGATTAAATCGCCTTGTTTTCCAACAACTATGTAAACTTCAGTTATTGCTAAATCAATTAAATTGTTGAGTGCAAATTCTATTAAGTGTTTGTCTTTGATTTTTCTTAAAGATTTGCATATATTCTGACCGGTGCTCATTGTTAAACGAGTTCCGTCACCGCCAGCCAATATCACACCAATCATGAATATCCCTCTTTTCCACTTTGGCAATTAAGTTTTGATTAATAGTTAATTCTTCTTTCTTCAATGATGATTGGCTTTTCACCATTGTTGCGGGGAAGTGAAATAAGATGTTCTGCACAGAAAGAAATCATTAACAATAAAAGTCCCATAAAAATAAAAATCAATCTTAACATAATGCTACTTATTGCTTCATTAAGAGATAAAGTAAAAGCATCAGGTAAACAGAATATAAGAAGCTCTAATATACTTAAAACCATTGCAATAACAGACACCCAAATTACTCTTCTTGGCAAAACCTTTGAAGCGTTTACAATACCGCAAACGGCAAAATCGTAATATTTTGAAAGAGTAAATTTACTTTTACCTTTTTTTCGTCTATCTTGAAGATAATAAACGTATTCATAAGATGAACCGTATTCATAAATAAGTCCACGAAGGAAAGGCTCATTTGTATTAATTCTCTTGAGAATATCAATAAAACTTTTGTCAAACAATTCAAACTCAGTAGCGTGAGGAACCATTTTAACACCAAAAATGTTATTGATTACCCAATAGAATATTGTTCTGATGAAGTAAACAAATTTGTTTTCTCGGCTTTGGTTTTTAACACCGAAAACAATCTGAGCACCTTTTTCCCACTTTTCAACAAGTTTAGGAATTTCTTCAGGTGGATTTTGCAAATCGGCGTGCAAAATTACGGCACAATCACCCTTTGCTTGCTGGAAACAATAGAAAGTACCCTTTGCATAGCCAAAATTCTTTGAATAAAAAACTGCTTTGATATGCTCATCCTTATTGCAAAGTTCTTCTATTTTCTGTTTTGAGCCGTCTGTTGAACCATCATCAAAAAAGACGATTTCATAATCATATTTATCGAGACTTTGCATAACTTTTGTAGTTCTCTCATACAACTCGTCAAGGGTAGCAGCCTCATTGTAATTGGGAACAACAATTGAAATTAATTTTTTATTGTTGCACATCCTTCATCACCTGCTATTTTTTCTAAAAATTGTACTTAACAATTTTATACCATGTTTTATATAGTTCTTCAATATAATCGGCTTTGAGATACAATAAAGCACTTTTTTTGTCAAGTATTTTGGTCTCAAATAAAACTTGAGCAAATAATTATTTCTGATTTTTTGAATTTCATCCATAGACACAGATTGTGTGCCGATGGTGTTGGGTGAAAAATAATCATTTCCCCACGCCTTGCGATTAACAGTATTATATTCGATACATTGAGAATATAATTCCGTGCCATAATAAGGCATCGCTATATGAACCTCTATAAAATCAGGGTCAATATCAAAAATAAATTCAAGAGTTTCAGTGATATTTTCTTTTGTTTCCCAAGGGAAACCTATCATAAAGAAACCAAAAAGGGGAAGTTTTGCTTTTTTGATGAGCTTTGCAGCTCGAAGATTATCTTCTCTTGTTGTCCCTTTTTTTATTTTCTTCAGCGTTTCGTTGTTTCCACTTTCAAAACCGACTGCAAGCATAAAACAACCGGCTTCTTTTAGTTTTTGAAGTAATTCAAATTCAAGTGGTTTTACTCTTGAATTGACAGTAAACTCAATTTTTCCGTGCAGTTCGGATTTGATTATCAAATCACACAAAGCCGATGCCCATTCTGCATCAATAGTAAATGTGTCTGCTTTAAAAAAGAAGTTCTTAATACCATATTTGTAATAACATTCTTCTATTTCTGCAAAAATATTCTCTACGCTTCTTTTTCTGAGCGATTTTCCCGAAATAACCGGAGTAAGACAGTATGTACACGCTGAAGGACATCCTCGTGACACCTGAATTGTTGCCATTGGCTCACCCGTATCGGGTCTTGGGTACAATTCATTTTTCATAAGGTCTCTTGCGGGGAAGGGGATATCATCTAAATTCTTAAACCAACAATTAAAATTTGTCTTTATAAAAGCGTCGTCTTTTTTATATATAATTCCAGGAATGTTGTCAAAATCATCGTTGTCAGAAACAATGCAATCTACCAGTTCGCCGATAACTGTATCGATTTCTCCACCAATAAGATAATTAACATTGTGCAAATCAAGTGTATTTAAAATTTCAGTTGGTGTATCAAAGAAAATAGCACCTTTTACAATAAACTCACAAGTGTGGAATTCTTTAATCCAAGTTATAAAATCCAGGTCACTTGGTATTGTTGCGTTGGTTGTGCTAATCACAATTATATCAGGTGAAAAATTCAATATATCTGTCTTGACTTCGGGGAGAGTTGTTTTCTCGGTTTGGTAATCTCTCAATCGTACATCATAGTTGCGATTTCTCAAAACTGCAGCGGCATATCCTAAATCATTACAGGCGTGAATAGTTGCAACAGCAGATTCATCTAAGTTACATTGTGCTCGGTCTTCACTTCGTTGATATGCTTTCCCCGGGGGATATAGCAACATTATTCTACTCATTGCATATTTCTCCAAATTATTTTTATTTAACATTATATCATAAAAATTTAACGAATATCAAGTGTTTGATATTCGTTTATTGTTAAATTCACTAAATAACACGACAAATTTGACTTGATTTGTGTTTTATGCTAAAATCATCAACAAAGTTATACTTGAATTTAGAGGGTGTATATTGATGAAAAAAATAAAAAGCACTGATTTTTTATTTGTTATATCTTTGCTATCAGTATTAATGATACATATGCTTTTTGTTTTTATTATTCCATATTCTGAAGATGAAAGTTTTTATGTAACAATCCCATTTCGTATTTTAAATGGCGATAGTTTGGTTCAACACGAATGGCATCTAACACAGTTTTCGTCATTATTTCAATACTTACCTGTATATATTTGGACAGCTATTAAAGGTTCTCTTGATGGTATATTCATCTTTTTAAGATGTATATATCTTTTTATTCACACTACAATTGCAGTTATCATATATCGTTTTTTCAAGAAATATGGTGCTTGGGCAATTATGGCATCAATGATGTTTTACTTCCAGATACCATATAGGTTTCTGGCAATAAGCTATCAATCTATGTTTGTTGTATTTCTGCTATTATTAACTATTTGTATGATTTCAATTTACGAGAAAAAATCTGTTGCTTATTATATTTTAGGCGGATTATGCTTTGGTTGTTGTTGTATATGCAATCCGCTTTTTTGTTTTGTCTTCGCATTATATCTTATCTGTTGCGTTTTATGGACAAAGCGCGACTTAGTTAAGAGTCATATGATTGAAAATAAGCTTTCTAACCAACAGAAAAAGGGGAAGAAACTCACCAAAAGACAAAAGAAAGAGCAAAAAAAACAATTTGACAAGTCTTTTCCCAATATAGAAAACTATACTTGTTTATTTACAAAAGAAGCTGTTTTATGGTTTTCTTGTGGCATTCTCATAGTTGTTGTCATTGCACTTATATTCTTCTTTTTAACCGGCGGAACAATTGACTCGATTTTTAATAACCTGGAAAACCTTTTTGGTAGTAGTGAATACGACATTGCCTCCAGCTCGCTTTTAGCTAAACTTAAAGAAACATTTTATTATTTCAACATAGCTAATTTCGGAATGCCTTGGATATTACCCGTATTGTTTATAGCATTGCTAGTTGACAAGAAGAAAAAATGCAACAATCATCGTTTCGTTTATTTGTCTATTTCTGTTTTATGGATAATATTATTTATATTTGGCGTTATGAAGGAGATAGAGATATATAAGTGTGCCATTTCATTACCATTTAGCGTATTATCTCTTATATGTTATCTGTTGACAGAGAATAAGAATAAAGTTCTGTTCCGTTGTATGTACATACCTTGCTTAGTAGCGACATTTTTTCAGTATCTCGCCGCGGATACGTTGTTAGCTGTCATTGGAATCGTACTCGCAGTTGGTAATGTTGCAGGTGTATTTTTTGCAATGGACTTATGGAAGGAAATGCGCACAGACTCAAATAAAGATATTGACTCAAATGTTGGCAAAGCAAAAAGCGGTGCATTTCGCAGTGTTATAATCGTAGGATTTTGCTTGCAAATATTGTTTTGTGGTCTGTTTTATCAGTATGACCAATTTCCTAAGGGCGATGCCGTTAAGGCGACAACCGGACCTTATTCGGGATTATATATGTCTGCTGAGCAACATGAAAAGTATAGTAAATCAATAAATGATTTAAACTATATAAAAGAACGTAGTATCGGTATTGACCCAGTATTAGTAGCATCTTACAGCAACTGGATGTATCTGCATTTAGACCGTTCTATAGCGACATATACGACGTGGTATCGTGGAGCTATTGACCCACAATTATTGATTAGATACTACAAACAAAACCCCCGAAAAATACCTAAATATATTTATGTTGAAACATCAGACCCGCAAAATGCAAATGTTAAAATGTTTAGTGAATTGTTCGTTTTCACAAGAGAAAACTTATCAAACGGTGTTCTTTTAACTGTTGAATACTGCAATTTCTAATTCAGATTATATTGCAGTATAGAACTCTTTAAAAAACTTATTAAATAATTGTTACAAACCCACTTTTTACACAGCCTTTTTACTGATTGTGTAAAGGGTGGGTATTTTTTTTGAACAGAAATCATGTCTGTTGTGGTTTTATACAGTTTTGATGAGTATTTATTATTATTTTTATTGAATATGTTTAATTTGTATGCTAATATAATATTTATAAATCAATTTCATTGTATGGGGGATTGAATAATATGAGTAAAAGTAAAAAATATTGCGAAAGAATAATGTCAGTTATGCTTGCAATGGTTATTGTGGCATTGACAACTGTAAGTTGTTTTGCAAGTGGTGGTATGATTATTTCAGGTGAAACCAAAATTTCAGCTGAAACAACTGCGAAATCAATTGAGATTGCAAAGCAAATCGAAGCAGAGGGCATAGTGCTTCTTGAGAATGAAGATAATGTGCTTCCTTTGAAAGATAAAAAAGTCAATGTTTTCGGTGCAAACTCTTGTTCACTTGCTTTTGCTGGTGCTGCAGGTTCAGGTGCTGTGCGTGCAGATAAGGCTGTGGGCTTTTATGACGCTCTCACCAATGCAGGTATTGAGTATAATCAAGATATTTACAATATCTATGCAGAATACACAAAATCAGAATCAGGCGGCGGTCTTTTAGACTATGTGGGCACCGTGCTTGAACAGTTCTTCTCAGGTGGTCAGGCTGAAATGCCAATTACTAATATCAGCGATACTGTTATGAATGACGCAGTGGCATATTCAGACACAGCAATTGTTGTTATTGGCAGAGTTGGTACTGAAATGAAAGACCTTGCTATTGAAGATTTAAAATTGACTGCAGACGAAACAAAGATGCTTGATAAAGTTTGTGCGACATTCTCAGATGTAATTGTAGTGTTTAACTTGTCAAATATAATGGATATGTCATGGTTAGAAGATTATGACAGCATCAAGGCAGCTATGATTATGTGGCTTCCAGGTGAAGTTGCAACAGACAGTGTGGGCAAAGTTCTTTCAGGTGAAATTAACCCATCAGGTAAACTTGTTGATACAATTGCTTATAATTTAGAAGACCATCCTTCAAATATGAATTTTGGCAATTACCAATACACAGGTGTCAGCGGTATTCCAAGTTATTTCGTTAACTACTGTGAAGGCATATATGTAGGTTATAGATATTTTGAAACCTTTGCACCTGAAAAGGTAATGTATCCTTTCGGTTACGGCTTATCATATACCGATTTCAGTTGGGATGTTAAGTCTTTCAATGCTGACGAAGAGAATATTACAATTGAGATTGAAGTTACAAATACAGGCAATGTTGCAGGTAAAGATGTAGTTCAGGTTTATTTCTCAGCACCATATTATATGGGTGGCATTGAAAAGAGTTCAATTGAACTTGCCGCTTATGATAAAACAAAGTTGTTAGAGCCCGGTGAAAGTGAAATTTTAACAATTTCTTATGCTACTGAAGATATGGCTTCTTATGATTCAAAAACAGAAGAAGCATGGGTTCTTGATGCAGGTGACTATAATATTTATGTTGCTCGTGATGTAAGAACTTTTGAAAAAACTTTTACATACAATGTCCCTACTAAAGTTGTATATAAAACAGATAATGTTACAGGTAACACTATTCAGAATCTTTTCCAGTTTGCTGAAGGCGATTTGACATATATGTCCCGTGCTGATGTAGCGAATACATATCCTAAATCACCTACAAATTATAAAGCAACAGAAGAAGTGCTTAACAGTGATATTCGACCCGCGCCTACAACAGAGGGCGAAGCACCAAAAATGGGTGTAGAATATGAAGATGGGGTAATAACACTCAGTGATGTTGCAGATAACGAAGAGTTGTGGGATGAATTCCTTGACCAGTTGACCCTTGAAGAACAAATTGACCTTATTTGCGACTGCGGTTATGAAACAGCGGCGATTGATAGACTTGGTATTCCTGCAACATCTGATAACGATGGTCCGTCAAGTATAAAAGGACCGGGCGGACTTCTTTATACAGATTCAGGTCTCGCATTCCCTGTTGCTACTGTTATTGCATGCACTTGGAATGATGAGTTAGCAGAAGAATTTGGCGAAGCAATTGGCCAAGAGGGTATTGAACTTGGCACACATGTATGGTATGCACCAGGTTGTAATATTCATCGTAGCCCGTTGGGTGGCAGAAATAACGAGTATTTCTCAGAAGACCCATTGCTTTCAGGCAAAATGTCTGCAGCCGTTACAAAGGGTGCGCAGTCAAAGGGTCTCATAGTAACAGTTAAGCATTTTGTTGCAAACGACCAAGAAACAAACAGACAGTCAAATGGTCTTTATACATGGCTCAGTGAACAGTCACTCAGAGAACTTTATCTTGAACCATTTGAAATTTCTGTTAAAGAAGGCAAAGCAAAGGGCATAATGACAGCATACAACAGATTAGGTAATCAGTGGTGTGGTGGCTCAAAGGCTCTTGTAACTGACCTTTTAAGAACTGAATGGGGCTTTGACGGTTTTGTTATTACTGACGCAAGTATCGACCTTACAGGTAATGGATATCTTGACCCTGCTCTCGCAGTTTATGCCCGAAACAGCGGTATTTTAACAATGCTTTATGTTGTTTCTGCATCACAAACAAAAGATGCACTTAAAGCTGCTTATGAAGCAGACCCAATTGGTATGGGTAACGCAATGAGACTTTGTGTGTACGACATTTGCAGAATGAAGATGCAATCAAACGCATTTGTTAATGCTAACGAAATAACAGACCCAACAAACCCAGAGAATCCACCAGCTAATAATCCAAATAGCAATGGGGAAAATAATGACCCACAAAATAATGACCCAAACAAAGTTGATGGAACAAAGATTCCTAATAGTGGCAACACTTTCTTCACTCTCGGTAATATTGTGAAAATTTTGCTTGGAGTTTTTGCATTGGCTGTAATTGTGATTATTCCTATGACAACAAGAAAGAGAAAATTAATCTAACCTTATAGTAGAAAAACACTCATCGTAAGATGGGTGTTTTCTTTTTATATTGTTTATTATTTGATTTTGTGCTATGATATTTAAAAGAGGTGAGTTTATGCTTAATAAGTTTAATTGGGCGATTTTAGGTTGTGGCAATATTGCAAATGACTTTGCCCGTGATATAGGTGGAATGGGTGGCAAGATTTATTCTGTTGCTAACCGTACATACGAAAAGGCAACAGCATTTGCAGAGAAGTATAATATCTCAAAAGTCTATGAAAATATTGACGATTTGTTTGTTGATGAAAAAGTTGATATTGTCTATATCGCAACCCCACATAACAAGCATATTGAATATATTCTCAAAGCGTTAGAGAGTGGCAAACATGTGCTTTGTGAAAAGGCGATAACGCTCAATAGTGATGAGCTTAATAAAGCGGTGAAACTCGCAAGTGAAAAAAATCTCATTTTAGCTGAAGCAATGACTATTTATAATATGCCACTTTATACTGAGCTTGAGAAAATTATAAATTCAGGTGCTTTGGGTGAGTTTAGACTCGCACAGGTGAATTTTGGCAGTTTTAAAGAATACGATATGACAAATCGTTTCTTTAATATGGATTTAGCAGGTGGCGCACTTCTTGACATCGGTGTTTATGCACTCTCTCTTGTGAGAATGTTTATGGAAACAAAAAACGCAGAAATCAATTCACAAGTGAAATTTGCACCTACAGGCGCAGATGAACAATCAAGCATTATAATCGAAAATGAAAAAGAGCAGATGGCAAGTGTAACTCTCTCACTTCACTCAAAGCAACCAAAGAGAGCCACAATTTGCTATGATAATGCCTATATTGAGATTTTTGAATACCCAAGAGCCGATAAAGCAGTAATTACATACACCGACGACGGACATACAGAAGAAATTACAGCAGGCAAACTTGAAAATGCTCTTTTTTATGAATTAGAGAATATGGAAAATGCAGTAGCAAAGGTTAAAAACACAATGCGACTTGATTATACAATTGATGTAATGAACATTATGACAAAACTCAGAAACGACTGGAATATGAAATACCCAGAAGAACAATAAAAAGGGGACGGATAACCGTCCCTTATTTTTATATAATTTTAACCCCAAGTCCTTCACCAAAAACTCCGCCATTTTTGATATATTCAATTGCAACTTTGCGAAGGTCTGTGTTCTTTTTAAGCCCACCTGTGAAACCATAACTACCTGACTCTTTTTTGTTTTTCATAAGGTCGGCATTTTTAATTTTCACACCGAAAAGCCAACGATATGTTGGGTGAGGTGCTTCTTTTTCTTCAACAAGCTCAAAAAGTTTCTGGAATTTGAGAATATTGCTATCTTCATCCATAAAGTTTTTGTTACCAGAATAAAGTAGCCAGCTGTGGCACATAAACTTGTCGTTAGGAAAATCAGGGAAATATTTTGCAAAAAATTCTTGCGCCATAACGAATGATTTTTCACATTCTTCAAAATCTAATTTTGCACCACGGGGGATATGCACATTCAAAATTTTGTCACCGAATTTTACTTCGTTGTCACCGTTTTTATATGGTGTCTTGAAATAATAAATAAGCTTTTGATATTGCAATCTGCCGATTTTGAAAATACCTAAATTCATGTGGTGCATAATCCAATGAAGCTCATAAAGCCCATCTTCGTTTGTTTCTCTCTTGTGGTCATCAATCCAGATTTTAATGTCGCTCATTGTGTCCCAAAAGATTTCTTCAGGAATCCCTTTTTCTTTATATCTGTCCCAAACAGTTGGCAAAAAGGCATAGACAAGACTGAGTTTCATCATAGGGTTTTGTTTAAGCAATGGCTCCCAACGGTTTTTGTTGCAAAGTACAAGAAAGAGTTTAACAGTTGTTTCATGCTTGTTTATGTAGCACTCAATTCTGTTTGCCAATTCTTCGCTATTATAAATTCTTAAAAAAATCTCTTTTGAACGAGCCAAATCAATCATAACAATTCTCCCAAATCTCATTTTTTCCATTTTATCACAATTTTTGAAAAAATTAAATATGTTTATGTAATTTATTGCGGGCAAAATATTTATGCGAGGTGAGAATAATGAATAATCAAAACAACAATAACAGAAACAATGCGCAGAACAATAACAACAAGAACAATGCGCAAAATAACAACAATAAGAAAACTCCAACAAATAACCAGTTTTCAAACCAAAAAAATGAACCTTCAATGAAGAACGAAAAGAAACAGGGCAATAAATAACAAAAAAGAGGCATCAGTTTTTGATGCCTCAATTTTTCATTTATAATCTTTACCAATAAGATATCGCCACGCAGCAACATATTTTGATGTGGCTCTCGGCTTGTGAGTTTTGATATAGAAATATCTCTCTTGGTCGATAATGAGCAACGCTTCAATTGAAATGCTCATAACAAGCTTAACTGTGTCAAGCGGAATTGTTATAGTCTCGTTTTCGTTGAGAACTATCTCAAATCTATCCTGATAAATTCTTAAAATAGCATTTTCAGAAATTGACTTTCTCTTTCTGTCAACGATTGTTGCAATTCGTTGACCACCTTCTTCGAAAATCAACTCACCAGCGCCCGCTTTAAGAACGCGTTCTTTCCATTGCTCTTTCTGCCATTTATCCCAGTCTAGAATATTGTCAAAAACAAGTGGCTTGTGCACTTGGTGAAAAAATCCGTCTGCACGAAGCTCTGTGACATATCCACAATCGCAGGTGAGAAAATCACCCTTTGAGTGAAGCTTACCAACCTCAAAGCAATGTGGACACATAAATAAAACTCTCTCAACATGTTCTGCAAGATTCTTGCCCTTATATTGATGTTTGTTTTCTTTAAGGTCTTCAAAAACATTTACATAAATATCGTTTCTGATAATTTCGTTGATTTCTTCAACGGTCATATTTTTAAGCTCTTCAGGGGAATATTCTCTCACAACACCACCGCGGACAGGACCTTTTCTAAGCCCTGTGCCCCATTTAGGAGTGTGAAAATATCCACCATTTACTCTGAATGTAATAAGCGCAACGCCTGCGTCTTTAATAAGCTGACCCGTTCTTGGTGAGAAAAAGCCTGTTTCACCATTTGGTGTGATTGTACCCTCAACGCAAATAGCAACACTAACACCTTCTTTGATGCTTTTGAGAATATCATCAACCATAGCAGAAGATGGCTTTTCACGTTCGCGTACAATAAACCCTGAAATCTTTCTTAATAAAAGATTTAAAATAGGCTTGTCTACTAAATGGTCACTAATAACAAAACGCACATATTTTTTAACAGCATAGAGCATATAAACAGGGTCTAACGCGTCAGAATGATTTGCTATTAAAATAAATGTATCGTGCTTGGGTTTATATCTTTTTATTTTAGCGTGACAATAAGCCAAAACAATGCGCCCGAAAAGAATTCGCGCACCATTTACGGCTGTTTTGTTGCTTCTTGTTTTCAAAGTCATAAATTACACCAAATCCCATAAAACTTATACTTAAAGAATAAATGAAATCTTGAATATTGTCAAGGCAATATGGAAATTTTGAACATGTAAATACTGGTTGTGTTTATTGCATTTGCATTTAATTTGTAGTAAAATTATATGGGTGATTTTATGCAAGGCAGATTTTATTCGTTAAATGAATATCTCTGTAACAAATTCGGTGAAAAAGTTTATAAACTTGCGCTGGATATGGGGTGCACTTGCCCAAACCGTGATGGTACTTTGGATACTCGTGGTTGCATATTCTGTCACAACGGCTCATCACATTTTGCAGAAACGGGAATAGATATAAACACCCAAATAGAAAATGCAAAAAACAGGGTTAAAGATAAAATTAAAACTGATAAATATATAGCGTATTTTCAGAGTTTCACTAACACTTATGGCGATATAAACAAACTTGAAAATTGTTTTATGACAGCAATAAATCGTGACGATATTGTGGCTCTGTCAATTGCCACTCGTCCCGACTGTTTGGGCGAAGATGTGCTTTTCTTACTCGAAAAGCTAAATAAAATCAAACCTGTATGGATAGAACTTGGGTTGCAGACATCAAATGAAAAATCTGCAGAGTATATTCGTCGTTGTTACCCCAATTCCACTTATGAAAAAGCAATGACTGACTTGAAAAGCAGGGGAATAACAGTAATAACGCATATAATTATCGGTTTGCCCCATGAAACCAAAGAAGAAATACTCCAAACAGTTGACTTTGCAGTTGAAAACAAAACTGATGGTGTCAAATTGCAACTTTTGCACATTCTCAAAGACACCGACCTTTATGATGATTACAAAAAAGGTATAGTTAACCCTTTGAGTATGGAAGAATATATGGATATTCTCTTTGCTTGTATTGAGAGAATACCAGAAAATGTTGTTATTCACCGAATAACTGGTGATGCACCTAAAAAACATCTTATCGAACCTTTATGGAGTGCCAATAAGAAAAATGTGCTCAATACAATCAATAAAGAGCTAGAAAAAAGAGATATAATTCAAGGGAAGTGTAAAATATGACTTGGGAATTTTCATTGCCTGTTAAAATTTATTTTGGAACAGATAAAATTAAAGAAATACCTAAAATTATTGAAGATTTCGGCTATAAAAGGGGAGTGCTTGTCTGCTCAAACACCCTTAAAAAGAATGGCATTGCAGAGGGTATCATTAAAAACTCAAACGGCAGATTAGTGGCAGTTTTTAGTGATATAAGACCAAACCCAACAACTGACAATGTTAACGATTGCGTTAAGGTTTTAAGAGAAAATAACGCAGATTTTGCCGTTGCTCTTGGTGGTGGCTCACCTATGGATTGTTGCAAGGCAGCTTGTGCAATTGCAAAAGGTGACGATATAATTGAAAGTTATCACACAGGTGGCAAACCAATCAATAAAGATGAAGTTATCCCAATGATTGCAGTTGCAACAACAAGTGGCACGGGTAGTGAAATCACAAATATTTCAGTTCTTACTGATTTACAAAAAAATGTGAAATCTACAATGAATGACCCGCTTATGTACCCAAAAGCTGCAATCGTTGACCCAAGACTTACATTGAGCGTACCACCACAAGTTACTGCTTCAACGGGGCTTGATGTGCTCGCTCACGCATTAGAAAGTGTATGGAGCGTTTTGCACCAACCAATTTGCGAAAGTTGTTCAGTTCACGCTACAAAATTAGTGTTCGAATGGCTTTATAAAGCATATTCAGAACCAGATAACCTTGAAGCAAGAGAAAAAATGGCAGAGGCATCAATCGTTGCGGGTGTGGCATTTTCAAATCCACGCACAGCAGGTAGCCACGCGTGTTCATTCCCGCTTACAAATCTTTATGGCGTACCACACGGCGAAGCCTGTGCAATGACACTTGATTTCTTTACAAGATATAATGCTGAAGCAGAAAATGGCAGACTTAATAAATTCGCCCGTGATTGCGGTTTTGTAGATGCTTATGAATTAGCTGATGCAATCACAAATCTTAAAAAGCAAATGGGAATGGCTTGTACTCTCACAGAAATCGGCGTTAAAACCGATGAAGAAATTGAAATACTTACAAAAATGAGTATGACACCACTTATGGAAAGAAATATAATCTCGTTATCCTATGACGATATAAAAAATATGTATATCTCAATGAAATAATAGGAAAAATTTTCAATTAGAAATAGATTATTCATATTTTTGTGCTATAATAAAAAAATAAAGTTTTTGCAAATGGGGTGTTGTGCTTTGAAAAACTTTGCAAATATAATAGTCAATGGTCACAAAGTCATTCTCGCATTGATGTTAGTTCTCTGTGTAGGGTGTGCATTGCTGATACCATCAGTTGAAATTAATACTGATATGACCAAATACTTGCCCGACGATTCTTCAATGAAGCAGGGCGTTGATGTGATGATGGAAGATTTCACATCAATGGCAATGTCACAAACCATCAGGGTTATGTTTGAAGATTTGAGTCAGGACCAAGTCTATGCAATCCGAAATCAACTTGAAAACATAGAATATGTTGACAGCGTTTCATATATTGAGGGTAGCGAAGATTACAATAAAGATAATTACACAAAGTTTGTTGTGAATACTTCATATACATATGGCTCACCTGAAGAACTCTCAATTGAAAAAACAATTAAAGAACAGTTCAAAGATTATAAAATGAATTATTTGAACGATAACCCAAGCAGTATGGAATTACCTTGGATTATCATTGCAATTGCAATTGTCATTCTTTTTGCAATTCTCTTTATAATGAGCAGTTCTTGGTTTGAGCCTGTACTCTTTATGGCAACAATAGGTGTTGCTATCGCTATAAATATGGGCACGAATATTGTGCTTGGTAGCGTTTCACAGATTACAATGTCAATCGCTGCAATTTTGCAATTGGTTCTCTCAATGGACTATTCAATCATTCTTGCAAATCGTTATCGTCAAGAAAAACTTTTATATGATGATAATGAAGAAGCAATGAAACACGCTTGGAAGAATGCTTTCTCATCAATTATGAGTAGTGGTATGACAACTGTTATCGGTCTTATTATGCTCGTTTTTATGAGTTTTAAGATTGGTATGGACTTAGGTCTTGTTCTTGCAAAAGGCGTTCTTTGCAGTATGATTTGTGTTCTTACAGTCTTGCCTGCATTGTTGCTCATTTTTGATGAAAAAATTGAAGATACTGAAAAAGATGAATTGTCTTTACCAATGGGACTTTTATCAAAGGTGCAATATAAAGTAAGAAAACCATTGGCAGTATTCTTTGCTATTTTATTTGTGGTGACAGCATTTTTACAAAACACAACAAAAATTGTTTATTCAATTTCTCCCGAAGACCCAATTGCAGATGTGTTCACACCAACCAATCCCGTTATTCTTCTCTATAATAACGAAGACGAAGAAAATGCAGATAAAGTGATTAAAGAGTTTGAAAACAAAGATGTTGTTAAAAATGTTATGAGTTATTCAAACACTTTAGGTAAGAAATTTACATCAAGTGGAATTATGTCCATGATTGATAATATGGGAATTCCAATGACTGTTGATGCATCACTCATCGATTTGGTTTATTATAGCTATTTCAATGGCAACAAAACATTGCCGATGACAGTCAGTCAGGTAGTTAATTTTATTAAATATCAAGTAATGAGCAATGATATGTTTTCATCATTTATCAGCGGTGATATGCAAGCGTCTGTTGATAAAATGGATATGTTCGCAAACCCACAAAACCTCACAACACCAATGACCGCTGAAGAAATTGCAAACAAATTCTCAATGGATGCAAAACAGGTTAAACAACTTATGGTGCTCTATTTTGGTGTAAAAGGTGGAGCGGATTGTGGAACAATGACTCTTCCTACTTTTGCTGATTTCGTTGTGAATGAGGTTTCAAAAAATCCAACATATTCATCAATGTTTGACGCTGAAACAAAAGAACAACTTTCTATGCTCACAACATTCACTAATAAGCAAACTGTAACAGAAAGAAGATATTATGACTCAATGTCTAAACTTATGGGTGTTGATATTGAAAAGGTAAAACTTTTCTATGCTTATCATAAGGTTTATTCACAAAATCCTGAAGTTGTTGACTATGAGCAGGTTATGTCAGAATATCTTGCAATGCAGTTTATCGGTAGTGAATATAAATTGTCAATTCAGGAATTCGTGAATTTTATAGTTGATAATAAAGAGATGATAGGCTCTGCAATGACTCCAGAAGATTTAGAAAAACTCACAATGGGTCATGAAATTATAAACGGAACAGTTGAAGGCAAGTCATATTCACCTGAAACTTTGGCACAGGTGATGAATATGGAACCTACTCAACTCAAACAGCTTTATCTTCTTTATATTAGTGAACATGGCGATACAAGTGGTTGGAAGGTTTCAATTCAAAACTTCATTAACTTTATAATCAGCAATGTGTTACCTAATAAAGATTATGCGTCACAATTTGACACGGAAACTGCCAATATGCTCAAAGGCGTGAAAAAACTCATTGATGCAACAGTTTCAAATAAAGCATATTCATCATCAGAATTGGCTTCTATGTTTGGTGCTCTCACTGACCAGATAGACAGCAATACTATGGATTTGCTCTGTCTTTATTATTCAAGCACACAACAAACTGGTGGCGATTGGAAATTAACAATTGAAGAAATGTTTGATTATGTTTCAAACGATATGATAACCGACCCAAGATTTTCTGGTATGATTGACGGTGCAACTCGTCAAGAAATTTTCAATATGAAAACAAAGCTTGATGACGCAATCAATCAACTTCTTGGTCAAAATCATTCACTTATGATGATTGAGACTTCACTTCCTGTTGAGTCAGCAGAAACCACAGCATTTATGGATGAACTTTCAGTTTTCTGCGGTGAAAATCTTCAAAAAGATTATTTCTTCATAGGTAATACTCCAATGAGCTATGAAATGGAGCAGAGTTTTGATAAAGAATTATTGTTTATAACATTACTCACAGCAGTTGCAATCTTTATTGTTGTTGCACTTACATTCCGCTCATTGTCAATCCCTGCAATTCTTGTGTTACTTGTTCAATGTGGTGTTTATCTCACAATGACAGTTAACGGACTTATGGGATATAGCATTTATTATCTTGCTTTGCTCATTGTTCAATGTATTCTGATGGGTGCTACAATCGACTATGCAATTTTGTTTACAAATTATTATCGTGAAAGTCGAAAGACAATGGATATTAAAGATGCAATCAAATCAGCTTATGAAGGCTCAATTCACACAATTCTTACGTCGGGTCTGATTATGGTTGTGGTTACGGGTGCAATTGGTTTCAGTCCTGTTGACCCAACAATCGGTCAGATTTGTCAAACGATTTCAATTGGCGCACTTTCGGCTATCTTATTAATACTCTTTGTATTACCTGGTCTTGTGGCAGCCCTTGATAAACTGACAAATAAGCAAAAGAAAACAGATAAATAAACTAAAATAAAAAAGCAGTTTGATTTTTTCAAACTGCTTTTATTTTTTAATCTTCTACCATATTTTTAATCTTTTGTGGAATAGGTAAGTCAGTAAAATTATAAAATTTTCTTGCATTTTCACCTAAAACAAGTTTTTTGTTTTCTTCGCTGATTTTATCTGTTTTTTCTATAAAATCAAGGCTCATTTTATAAGTGATTGCAGTCATTGTGCGTGGATAATCACTACCCCACATTAATTTTTCAAATCCAACAAGATTGGCCGATTCAATAATAGCCTCAATAGCAGAAGGGTAGGGGTAAAACTCAGAATTAAAGAGCCAAGTTATTCCACCACTTTCAATGAATACATTCTTATTTTTTGCAAGTTTAATTTGCTCGAGCCAATCTTCACGAGTAACCATTCCAAAATGACCAATAGCTATTTTAAGGTCGGGGAACATATCTATAATTTTCTGCATCATTTCTGTCTGCTCGTCACCGTCAGCTAAATCAATTGAAATGAACTTACCGTTTTCGTTTGCCACTTTAAAAGGCTCAAGGTGATTAAGCAAGTTTTTGTCAGCAAGTCGTCCTGCACAGATTTTAATTCCGTCAAAATTCGATATGTCACCAAGTGGCTTTTCTTCATATAAAGCACAGATTTTAATTCTGTCACTTTTGCAAGTAAGCAAATATTCGTCTTGATTACCGTCGATATACTCTTGTGTAATTACAGCGCCCGAAACACCTGCATAATCCATATTAGCGAGAAAGCGTTCAACTGTATTTTCACCATCTGTCATATATGGCGGCATCATTTGTTTGATTTCACCACCAAAATCACTCTTGCCACCACCAATATTATAAACGGGTTTACCGTTTACGATACCATTCTGTTTTTTCCATAAATGAGCGTGTGCATCAATAATCATAAAGTTACACCGTCCTTAAATATTGCGATTTCACGGTTACCCTGAATCTCGTTTTTAGTTAGTTCACCATCTGCAATTCTTTTTATTAAGTCCAATAATTCATTTGCTTTTTCTTGCTTGTCAAATCCAAAAGCAGAATAGTCAATCCAATGGCTCTTTTGGGTTGCAATGTTGTCATTTGACGCTATTTTTATTGTGGGTACAGGTCCACCAAGAGGAGTGCCTCTACCAGTTGTAAACAATACAATATGACAACCAACTGCAGAGAGATTTGTGATTGAAACAATATCATTACCGGGACCATTGAGAAGATTAAGCCCTGATTTGGTGAGAGTGTCGCCATAACTTAACACATCAACAACGGGTGCACTTCCACCTTTTTGCACACAACCAAGAGATTTTTCTTCTAAAGTGGTTATTCCACCTTCCTTATTACCCGGTGATGGATTTTCAGAAACAGGCTCGCCATGATCTTTGAAATATTGCTTGAAATTGTTAATAAGCTTTACACTCTTATCAAACACTTCTTTATTTATGCATCTGTCAAAAAGCACGGTTTCTGCGCCAAACATTTCAGGCACTTCAGTAAGCACCGCAGTGCCACCCATTGCGCAGATTTCGTCAGTGACTAAACCGCAAACTGCATTTGCAGTAATACCTGAAAAACCGTCAGAGCCACCACATTTAAGACCAAGTTTAAGTTTTGAAACAGGCACTTCTTCACGCTTGTCGTTAGATGCGTTTTGCTTTAATTCTTCAATAAGTGCAATACCTTGTGCCAATTCGTCTTCACAGTCTTGTACTGATAAGAATTTAACTCTTTGCTCATTCCAAGTGCCGAGCACTTTTTTCATTTCAGGAATATTGTTGTTTTCACAACCAAGACCTAAAACAAGAACACCACCTGCGTTGGGGTGATTAATAAGCCCACGAAGAATAAGTTGAGTAACTGTCATATCATCACCCAACTGACTGCAACCATAAGGGTGTGAAAAATGAATAGCACCTGTTTTTTCGGAAAGTTGCTTTGCAATACTGTTAACACAACCAACTGTTGGCACAATCCAGATGTCATTTCGAATACCAATGTTACCGTTTTCGCGGACATAAGCATTAATTGTAAATGGCTCTTTTGGTGATAACTCTTCAAAATTCGGCTTGTATTCATAAGAAAGAATGTCACCTAGTTTTGTTTTCATGTTGTGAGAATGAACAGAGTCACCCTTTTTAATGTTTTCAGTAGCAATGCCAATAGGGTAGCCATATTTAATAATGTCTGCGCCTTTTTCGATGTCGCAAATTGCGATTTTGTGCCCAGTTTCGAGGTCTACGCAAACATTATCTTTTTCATTTATTGTGATACAATCCATTTCATTGTTTCCTTTGCACCAAGAGTGTCAATTTTATCGTAATATTCAGTAATAATTTCTGTCATACATGAAAGGTCATTTTGCCATAATGATGTGTTCGCGAGAATGCCTTCAATACTGTCGTTTTTCATTGCTTCAACAACATTTTTTGCATCATCGGGTGTGTTGTTTTTATAGAAATAAATAAGATTTGCCAAAGCCAATGAAAGTCCTTTAGGGTATTCACCGTTTTTCTCTTTATATTCCAATAAAGTTGGCAAAACACGAACTGAAAATTTGCTCACTGAATTAAGTGCAATTGAACGCCATTTGTGTGCGATAAATGGGTTTTTAAATCTGTCAAACACAGCGTCAGCAAATGCAATGCTCTCGTCATTTTCACCGATAGTTGGCAAAATTTCTTCTTTCATACATTTGTTAAGGAATAATGAAGTAACATTATCATTCATTGCTTCGCCAACAGTTTCAATTCCTGAAAGCAATGCACCTGCAACGAGAGATGTGTGAGCGCCGTTGAGAATTCTCACTTTAATTTTCTTATAAGGTTTTGCGTCATCTGTCCAGATTACATTAAAACCGGCTTTTTTGAGTGGGAATTCTTCTTCAAAATCACCTTCAATAACCCAAAGGTGGAAGATTTCAGCAGTATCAAGGAATTTGTCGTCGGGGTGCGCATCCTTTGTCTCATCGTTAGGATAACCTGTAACAATTCTGTCAACGAGAGTGTTAACAAAATAATTTTCATTTTCTAACCAAGTAACAAACTCTGCTTCTAAATTCCAAAGTTTTGCATACTTTAAAACGCATTTTTTAAGCTCTGCACCATTGTTATCAATCAACTCACAAGGAAGCAAAATAAAACCCTTTAAACCGTTTTTAAAGCGTCTGTAAAGCAACTGTGTAAGCTTTGCAGGGAAAGAGAGTGCAGGTGTATCATCAAACTTGCAAGAGTCAACAAATTCAATACCCGCTTCAGTTGTATTTGATACAATAAAACGGAAATCAGGGTTATCAGCAAGCGCTAAATAACCATCAAAATCTTTATAAGGGTCAATACATCTTGAAACAGATTCAATAAATGTATGCTCTTTCACGATTTCACCATTTTGAATACCTCTTAAATAGAGGTTGTATTTGCAGTCTTGCTCATTCAAAAGGCCACATTTGCCACCAGCTCGTGGCTGAATAATAACTGCTTTTCCGTCATAAAGACCTTTTTCATTCATCTTTTGAAGAAAATAGTTGAAAAATCCACGAAGAAAATTACCTTCACCGAATTGAATTACAGTTTCTTTCATTTTAGTCACCAATTTTTATAAGAAGTTTTGCAAGCGTACCATCATTGTTAGCAAGCGCTTTAAACGCATCAAGAGCATTATCCATATCATAAATGCCACTAACCATTTTCATAGGGTCTGCTTTTTTGTTTGCAACAATATCAATTAAGTTGATAAAGTCGTCTTTGAGAGCATTACGACTTCCGTGAATATTTAATTCTTTTTTGAGAATGATTGAGTGAATAAAGCTTGTTTCACGCTTGCCGTTACCGATAAGAATGATGTTAGCAGCAAAAGCAGCATTATCAATACAACCCAAGAATGTTTCAGGTGCACCACAAGCCTCGATGCAAACATCAAATCCGTTGCCATTTGTGAATTCTTTTGTGAATTCTTCAAGGGATTGTGTTTTTGTATTCACAACTGCGTCAGCACCATATTCAGTTGCAAGATTAAGACGGTTATCAAGAATATCTGCAACAACGATTTTGTTGCATTTCTGTTTTGCGGCAAGAAGAGCAAAAAGACCAATAGGACCTGCACCAATAACAAGTACATTGTCAGTTTCTTTGATAGTTGCGCGAGATACTGCGTGCTGTGAAATTGCAAAAGGCTCAATAAGTGCCAATTCCTGTGCTGAAAGACCTTTGCCGTCATAAATTCTTTCAATTGGCATTGAAATGTATTCACAGAATGCACCGTCACGCTGAACGCCCATTGTCTGATTATCCGTACAGCAGTTTACAAATCCACGTTCACAAGAATAGCAAGTGCCACAGTTGAAATAAGGATTACAAGTTACAATATCGCCAACATTTAAACCCTTATCGTTTTCAGGAATACTTACAATCTCTGCTGAAAACTCATGACCTGAAATTCTAGGGTATGTTGTGAATGGTTGGTTACCTGTGAATGATGCCACATCTGCACCGCAAATACCAACATATTTAACTTTCAAAAGTGCTTCTCCTTCTTTTACTTCGGGCATTGGCACTTCACGAATTTCAATTTCATTTGGATTAGAAATAACAATAGCTTTCATTTTTATTTGTCCTCTTCAATATAATTTTTGTCCCAGATAACACCAGTTTTCAGTGGTGCACCTTTACAGAATATTTTGTTTTCATAAGCATCTAATGGGTCTTTGATAAACTCGTCTTTATCGATTAACTCAACAACTTCATCATAACGAGAGTCAACAAGTACTTCGATAGCTTTTTCCATGTGAGACTGACGGAAGTTGATTGATGCGAAAATGAGATGATTTTCAAAACCGAATGGCATTGTGTCATAAGACACCACAGGACCTAATGAGAAACTGTTATAAATGCCGTTGCAACCAAGCACTTTATGTTGGAATGCGATTCTGTGTTCAACATTGCTACCACTTGTACCAACGAACATTGTTGCTCGTCCACCGATTTTTTCAATAATCTTTTGTGCTGTTTCTTCTTCAGTAAGACCACTTGTGCAAAGGTAATCTGCACCTGCAATCTCTTTTGAAAATACTACCTTTTTGCAGTTTTCATCACTTCTGCCAACAAACAAAATTTGTGCGTCAGGGTGATTTCTCTTAATCTGGTCTGCGATGAAAAGTCCTGTCATACCAAGGCCGAAAACAACCGTTTTTGAGAAAATATCGTCTTTTGCAAGTTTTCTCGCCTCTGCTTCAGAGCATTTGTACTTTGCCATCAGGACTCTAAAATTCTGTGCTTCACCAAGGTCTTCCATTCGCTCAAGTTGAAAGATAGCACAAGCATAAGGGTCTGCAAATGATAATTTTTTTGCAACGGATAAAGGCAATTTTTGAAGCCTTTCATATTTTTCTGGTAAGTGAAGAAGCATATCGGGGTTAAAATAATTCTTATCACAGAAAAGTCCGTCTGCTTTATCGCAACCATATTCAAAATATGTCTCATCTTCGGTGTAACGGGTGGGGTCGTAGCTATCACCACCACGGATAAGCACAATAGCGAAACGATTTTCACTTGGCACCCAAACAACACCTTCGTGACCGTTGATAAGTCTGTTTTCACCTTCAGGGAATTTGGCTGAAAGTTTATTATCTCTGCCCATTTTCATAAGCTCAAAGTCTGTGCCACAGAAACCTTGAAAAACAGGATGAGCTTCAATGCCTTTATATAATGGCTCACCACGAAGTCTTTGTCTTTCGGGATTTATTAAATTGATTTCGCCATATTTAATAGGCGAATTCTTGTCATTCTGAAAATATGTACCATAAGTTTTCATTAAAATCAGTCCTTTTCATAGCAATGAAAATATATACAGATATTATATCACTCTGATATATCAAATACAATATTTAACAATAAAAAACGAGTTCACACAAAAGTGCAAACTCATTTTTTTGTGCGGACGATGGGACTTGAATTATAGTTTACAATGCGAATGGGGGATTCGCATTGTGCTCTTCGCTAAAAACGATATACCATATCGTTTTTTACGCTCAGACCCAAGGGCTCAAGTCCCACATAATTATCCACAAAGAAATATAGAGCCCACACAAAAGTGTGAACTCTATATTTGGTGCGGACGATGGGACTTGAACCCACAAGGAAGTAATATCCACAGGTGTCTGAGGCCTGCACGTCTGCCAGTTCCGTCACATCCGCATATATAAAAATGCTCGTTTATAATAACATTTTACCCCTTAAAAGTCAAGGAGAAATGGGAGATATAAAAAGCCAAAGGATGGGATTTACCCATCCTTTTTGTGTCTGTGTCTTAAATGAGTTTTGCCAAAAATAAGCATAACTGCAGGGATTAAAACAAGTTGTAAAACTATGCCGGGAATTGCCTTTAAAAATGCGCTACCAATAAACATTGAAAGGGTAAAACCATTATCACCAAGTCCCAAAAGAATTGCTTGCACAAGTCCCCAAACCACTCGACCACTAATCATTGAAACAACAAGACTGCGATAAAGTGATTTCATACAAGTCCACTTTGATTTGCTGAACATATATCCAATTACAAAACCGTATGTTGCAAGCTCAAATGCCATACTAATAGCCGATGGATACATCACAGGCATACTGAATAAAAGAGAACGCATTATTGGTGCGATTGCGCCCACAATAAGCCCATATTGCCACCCGCAGATAAGGCCACAAAGCATAACAGGAATGTGCATTGGTAAAAGCATATTTCCAATTTCTTTGATTTGACCTGTGAAGAAAGGTAACACAAGACAAAGGGACAAAAACAGCGCAGATAGCACAATGTTAAGTATTTTTTTGTTTTTCATTATTTGCCGAATTCCTTTGCCACATCTTTAAGTAATTTGCGAATTTCAAGGTGTTGAGGACAAGCCTTTTCGCAGAGTCCACACTCAATGCAGTCAGAAGCCTTGCCTTTGCCTGCAGTATGAATTTCTTTATAGTAGAATTTCGCATTCCAATCTTTAAATTGCTTTCTGTCATTCATGCAAGCAAAAACTTCGGGGATAGGAATATTTTTAGGGCATCCGTCAACACAATAACGACAAGCTGTGCAAGGAATAAGGTTTTGCTTATTCATAATCTCACAAACCTTGCGGATTGCATCCATTTCTTCGTCACTCAGTGGCTCAAAATCTTTCATAAAACTGATGTTGTCATTCATTTGTGCCATATCACTCATACCTGAAAGCACCATAAAGATACCTTCAAATCCAGCAGCAAAACGAATAGCATAGCTTGCAGGTGTGCCACCATTCAAGTCATCAAGCACCTTTTTAGCGTCGTCGGGGAGTTTCACAAGGCTACCACCCTTAACAGGTTCCATAACAATAACTGGTTTGTCATGTTTTCTGCAGACTTCATAACATTTTCTACCCTCAACTGACTCGTCGTTATAGTCAAGATAGTTAAACTGAATTTGCACAAACTCAATTTCAGGATATTCTGTAAGAATTTTATCAAGCACATCTGCTTTGTCATGGAAAGAGAGTCCCACATGACGAATTTTACCCTCTTTTTTCAATTCAAAAGCAGTTTCATAAGCTCGGCATTCTTTATATTTTTCAAAGTTTGTAGCATTTTGTGCGTGCATTAAATAGAAGTCAAAATATTCAACGCCACAATTTTTGAGTTGCTTTTCAAACAAAGGTCTGATTTGACTTTCTTTCTTGAAAAATCCTTCTGAAAGTTTATTTGCAAGAACATAACTCTCTCTTGGATGGCGAGAGGTGAGACACTTTTTAAGTGTAGCCTCATTTCTCATTTCCATATATCCGTGAGCAGTATCAAAATAGTTAAAACCTGCTTCTAAAAATGTGTCAACCATTTGCTTTGTCTGCTCATAGTCGATAAGAGGACCTTTGCGTGGAAGTCGCATACAACCAAAGCCAAAATTTTTCTTTACTTCAGGAAAATAGTTCATAATGTCACCTTATTTTTCAATCTCTGCAACCTTTGTGTTGATTGCAATGATTCTATCGTAAATTGCATCGTCAAATTTCTTTTCGCGGTCATAAGTGTAAAGTCCATTCTGCTCTTGTTCAATATCATAGAGCTGAGTATAGCAGAAACCAAACATCTTATAGTTTGAAAGAATAACATCAGTGAGTCCCACATATCTGTCGGCAAATTCTTCAGGAGTTTTAACATCTTCGCCATAACCCCAAGACTTAATTGACTCGTCGCTGACCCACTTGATTCCGCCGTATTCACTGATAAATACAGGTTCGCCCCTATAAGTCTGTCTGCCACCATTTTCAACAAGCACATGCTGATAAAGGTAATCTTCTGTCATAAAACGGTCATAGTTTTTCTTGAAGAATTCAACATCATAGCTATAATCGTGCAGGTCGAAAATATCAGTCTTAACATGGAAGTTACCACTTGTATCAATACAAGGACGAGTGTTGTCAACAGCTTTTGTATAATCATAAACAGTTGAAAGCAATGGGTCATATTGTGGTCTGCCTTTATAATTCCATGTTTCGTTGAATGGACACCAACCAATAATTGATGGGTGATTGAAATCACGCTCAATTGCTTCGCCCCATTCTTTCAAGAACACATCAACGCTCTTTGGATTTGAATAGTCAAGTCCCCAGTTAGCATATTCACCCCAAACAATATATCCCATCTTGTCACAGAAATATAAAAATCTTGGGTCAAATACCTTTTGGTGAAGACGAGCACCATTAAAACCAAGTGCCATTGAAAGTTCAATATCTTTCATTAAATCTTCATCACTAGGAGAAGTGTAAATGCCTTTTTTATAGAAGCCTTGGTCAAGGACAAGACGCTGGAAAACGCTCTTTTCGTTGATAAGGAATTTGTATCCGTCAAGACGCACATTGCGAAGTCCGAAATAAGAATAAACCTTATCTTCACCAAATGTGATTTCTAAATCATAGAGTTGACCATTACCAACTTCCCAAAGGTGGATTTCGTCGAGCTTGATTTGCATAACTGTGTTGTCAGCAGCATCAACAAAGGTTGCTTTACCAACACTCTTGCCATCAAAAAATGCTTCACAAGACAAAGTTTCTTTACCTTTGAGATTAAAGTTTATTGTAACAAGACCATTTTTGTGGTCAGGATAAATCTTAAAGTTTTTTATGTAGTTTTGTGGCACATATTCAAGATAAACGCTTTGCCAAATACCTGTTGTACGAGTATAGTCGCAAGCGTGACTCTTTTTCCATTCACTTTGCTTGCCACGAATAACAAATTGGTTTTTAACATCGTCTTCGCAAAGGACAAAAATCTCGTTTTCACCATCAACTGCTAAATCAGTAATATCAAAACGGAATGATGTGTAACCACCTTTGTGACGACCTGCGAGTTTGCCATTAACAAGCACAGTTGTTAAGTGGTCAGCAGCACCGAAACATAAGAAAACACTATTACCATTCTTTTTAATTTCAATATTTTTCTTATACCATACCATATTGATAAAATCTTTATACTGAATTCCAGAAAGTTCACTTTCAACACAGAATGGCACATTGATTTTGTGTGGATATTCGTTTTTGTTTCTCATTTCAATAGCTCTTTGTTCATCAGTTGAAAATTTGAAACCTAACTTTGCTTTTTGAAAACCAAAATCCCATTGACCATTAAGGATTTCGATATTCTTTCTTTCAAATTGTGGGTTTGGATGATTAGATACTGTAAAATTCATATTTTTCTCCTTAATGATTGCAATTATCTCCGCAAGAATGACCTTCGCCGTGGTCGTGATGGTCACAACGAGCGTCAGGGTTATATTCTAATTTGCCAACAAGCAATGAAATTACTGCTTGATTACAATCTCCCTTGACACCACCATACCATTTGATGCCTGCTTCGTTTAAAGCGTTTTGTGCGCCACCACCAATGCCACCGCAAATAACAATGTCAACGCCATTCTCTTTTAAGAATGTAGCCAACGCACCGTGACCTTGACCGTTAGTATCAACTACTTTCATACCAACAATATCGTCATTCTGTATATCATAGATTTTGAACTTTTCGGTATGTCCGAAATGTTGAAAAACCTGTTCGTTTTCATAAGTTACTGCAATTTTCATAATTTAGCCCTCGCAAATAAAAGTTAAAATACTATTTTCTTTAACTGTAAAACTATCTTTGTATTCACCATCGTAAATAGTTTTTAATTTATATTCTTGTGTACTTTCAATTGCTTCCATTTTACTAAAATTACCATCAAGTGCAATTTCTTTTTCTTCACCCTCATTGACAATAACTGTAATAGTCTTGTTATCAGGTGTTAAGAATGAAAACACATTGAAATCATTATTCTCATCAGGGAAGAATCCATTATCAAGACAAATTGAATTTAGTGGTATGTATTTTGAAAAATGAGCAAAACCATAATAACGCTCTGCCACATACCATTCTTCAAAATTGTCAGTAGCAGTGAGCGTTGCGTCAGAATAGTCAAAACCGTCTTCTTTAATTGAAAACTGATTGACAGCAACCCAACTTGTCCAACTCTCTGCGCCCGCATAGATTAAATCCTGACCGATAATTCGAGCAGTAATCAAAGCACCTTTGAAATCTTTTGTGTGACTCTTGTTAGGTAGCTCACACCACTCACTCATATCAAAACGGAATTCAGGGTGGGGGGTTACCAACTGATTTTTAAAATCAATACGGATTTTAGGGTTGTTATCATCATGATATGAATGATAAGCAAAAACATCAAGCACTTTCATAACGGTTTCGTCTTTGATGAGTGCATTGAGATATTCAGGGGTTAGCCCCATCATTTCGCCACTTTCAGGACCATAGAGTTTAACATCCATATTTCGCTTTAAAATCTCTTCAGCAAAAATATGCATAACTTCAACCATTTCTTCGGTCTCATAGTGACAACCCTCTTGCCACACATAAGAGCCACCCCATTTCCATTGAGGCTCGTTTATAGGGCTCACATATTTAACAGGAAATCCCTCGTCAATAAGCATTTGAGTAGCAGTTAAGAAATAGTCAGCAAATTTTCTGTAATTAGCTTTTGGTAAGTTGCAGGTGTGCATCATTAAACTACCCGATGCCTGACCTGTTGAAGTCTGTGACCAATGTGGTGAGTTTGCAAAAACAATAAGAGTGTCAATGTTACCTAAATCAAGGCATTTTCTCATAACATCCTTTGCAGTTTTATCAAGAGAATAGTCCCAATATCCCTCTTCTTTTTCTCTGTCATATACATACATGCTTTCACTACGACGCCAAGGGTTTTGAACACGGTAGTTTTCCATATCAGTGCCACCACCGATATTGTAACGATAAATGTTCAATTTAAGCCCTGTGTCACCATATAAAAGCTCGCAGATTTCGTCTTGCACTTTTTCGTCTTTGCAGTAGTGACTCCACCAGCAAGCAGATGTGCCAAATCCCTTTAATTCTTGAAGTTCTTTAGTGTTTTTAAGATTAATTTTCATATCAGCAATCCCCATAACATCAATGAATATTTATTACAAAAGCGGATGCACAAATACATACATCCGCTTAAATTTTAGTTATAATACAAATTATCGTTCTTCTTGTATGGCTCATAAGTTGCATTTGTGCCAAGCTTACGAAGAGTTTCTTTGTCAGTATCAGAAAGCACAACTGTCGCGTGAACGTCGCAACCCTTTAAGCCCTTAATTGCGTCAAGAGCTTGTTTTGCGAGTGGATTCATAGTCGCACAAATTGAAAGTGCGATAAGAATTTCATCAGGGTGCAAACTTGTATCGCGTTCGTGCATTTTGATTTTCAATTCTTTAATCGGCTCAAATACAGTAGGTGAAATAAGAAGAATTTCATCATCAATATCTGAAAGTGCTTTTAATGCATTCAAAAGCATTGCAGAAGCAGAACTGAGAAGCTCTGATGCTTTACCTGTGATAATTCTGCCGTCGTGAAGCTCGATAGCAGTAACAGGTGCGTCAGTAGTCTCTGAAAGATTAAGTGCTGCAGAAACAACAGGACGGTCATCACTTGTGATGCCAAGTTGCTTCATAATAAGCTCAATTTTATAAAGTTCGTTTGACTTTTTCTTGTTGTTCTTCTGCTGAACAAGATAATTGCAATGACGGCGAAGAATTTCTTTCTTTGATGCTGTTAGCACAACATCGTCATCAATTATGCAGTTGCCCGCCATATTAACACCCATATCAGTAGGTGATTTATATGGTGACTCGCCATAGATTTCTTCAAATATTGTATTAAGTACAGGGAAGTTCTCGACGTCTCGATTATAGTTAACAGTTGTTTCACCATAAGCTTCAAGGTGGAATGGGTCAATCATGTTAACATCATTAAGGTCAGCAGTTGCAGCTTCATAAGCAAGGTTTACAGGGTGCTTTAATGGTAAATTCCAAATTGGGAATGTCACAAATTTAGCATAACCCGCTTTGATTCCACGCTTATGCTCGTGATAAAGCTGAGAAA
The DNA here is from genome assembly GCA_045655645.1 of Candidatus Fimenecus sp. Taxonomy (GTDB): domain Bacteria; phylum Bacillota; class Clostridia; order Oscillospirales; family Acutalibacteraceae; genus Fimenecus. The sequence goes on along the minus strand of JAZOPS010000026.1, from coordinate 17,495 downwards.
GGCACACAGCCATTTTACCACTACCAGGACCTGGAGCAGTAATAACAATAAGTGAATGGTCTGACTCAATATAGTCATTTTTGCCATATCCGTCTTCACTTACAATAAGTTCAACATCAAGTGGATAATTCTCGATAGGGTAGTGACGATAAACATTGATACCGAGACTCTGAAGTTTCTGTTCAAATGCAATTACAGATGGTTGCTCTGAATATTGAGTGAGAACAACGCCACCAACGAAGAGTCCAAAACCATGATAAATGTCAATAAGACGCAAAACGTCAAGGTCATAAGTGATACCTAAGTCACTACGGATTTTATTCTTTTCAATATCTTTTGCACAAATAGCAATAATGATTTCTGCATCGTCTTTAAGTTGAAGAAGCATTTTCATTTTACTGTCAGGCTTAAAACCGGGGAGCACTCTTGCAGCATGGTAATCGTCAAAAATCTTACCACCGAATTCCAAATAAAGTTTACCACCGAATTTGCTTATTCTCTCTTTAATATGCTCTGATTGCATACGAAGATATTTTTCATTGTCAAAACCTAATTTACGCATAACATTCACCTTTAACTGTTCTCTTCTTGTTTAACTTCTTCTGTATTTTGAACTTTAACTAATTCTCTTTCTCTCTGCTTCTTGTTTTTAAGCCAGTTAATAATAAGTGCATAGATAGCAGATGCTGTTGGCACACCTAACAGTACGCCAAGAATACCACCGATGTTACCGCCGATTACAACAGCGATAAACACAAGCACACCGGGAAGTCCCACAGATTTGCCCATGATTCTTGGATAGATAAGATTGTTGTCTATCATCTGAAGAATAAGAACAAAAATGATAAAGAAAAGTGCTTTGATAGGACTTTCCATAAATATAATCAAGCAACCAATAACTTCACCAACAATAGGACCAATGATGGGGACTAGTGCAGTAATTCCGATTATGATTGAAACAACCGCAGCATTTGGGAATCTGAAAATCAACATTCCAATAAAGCACATAGACCCAAGAAACAATGCATCTGTGAATTGCCCTGTAATAAAACTTGCAAATGAATTTGAAGCAACGCTACAAATCTCTTTTGCTTTTGAATAAACTTTTTCGGGAAGTGCTGCTGAAAAAAATCTGCTTGTGAATTTGCCGATATTGTCTTTCTCTGCAAGAATATACACTGCGATAATAAGACCTAAAACAAGATTTGAAACACCTGAAACAAGTGATGATGTAACACCCAATGTGGTGTTGAGAATATCACTTGTGCTTTCTATTGTGAAGAAATTCTGAGCCATTGCATAAATATTGTTGATGTCAAATTTTGGGTTGTGGAATATTTCAGTATTTACATCAAGACCAAAACGCACAATAAGTGACTCAATCCAGTTAATCAAATCTGTATAATAAACAGGTATTTTCTCAACAAGCAACAATATTGTGTCTTTTAACTGTGGAATAATGATGAAAAGTAAAAGAACAAAGAAACCAAGTGTGAGAAGAAGAGTTGAAACAAGACTTACAGGTTTGAAAAGATTTCTTACAACTCTCTTTTTGCTTTTTTTCATAAAACCAAAGACGCGTCTTTCAAGAACATTCATAAGAATATTTAACATAAATGCCAAAGTAAGTCCCACAATAACAGGTGCTAAAATGCTAAGTACACCCGATAAAAAGTTAAAAACGGTTGTGAGATTCTGTGACACGGCAAAGAGTATAATTGCAAAAGTAATAATGCCGAGAATTTTTTTGATATTCTTCTTAGAAAGCTCCATTTTTTCACCTGCTTGTCCTATTTTCACTAAATAATAATTATAAATGATTTTATCAATATTTTCAATAGTTTTGGCCAATTCATTAGTTGCCCAAATTAATAAAAAAAACCATACATTTTTGTATAGTTTTGCAATAAAAAACGGTAGCCATAAAGACTACCGTTAGTTTTTCCATTTTTATCAAAGAATATCATCAAAAAGTTTGAAGTTTTCTTTTGAAGCAGTGAGTTCACCATTTTGAATTTTCTTGATGATTTCAACAATTCTGTCATTGATTGGTGTAGCCACACCGCATTTTTTACCGAAGTCACAAACAACACCATTGATAGCGTCAACTTCACAAGCTTTACCTTTTTTAAGGTCCTGTAACATTGATGGTTCAATATCTCTGTGTTTTTTGAGTGCAATTGGGAGTAAGAAACAACCAAAAGCTCTCTTTAATGCACCTTTCCAATAGAAAAGACCAACAATATTTTTGCCTTGAACAGGTGCAAACTCAACGCCCGCTGCGTGACCAACATCAATTATTTCTTTCATGCAACGAATTGCAACTTTCTGACCTGCTTTGTCTTCAGTAACATCACCGAAAACGCCACCAACAACTGTGCCAAGACCAGAGAATGTTGAGTTGATTAAGAGTTTTGACCAACGAGCACCCATGAGGTTTTCTTCTTCGTGAACAGGGCACATCATTTCGAGCAAATCTTTAACCATATTGAACTGTGCGTCAGTAATTCCGTCCATTTTACCCATGTGGAATGAAAGGGAGTCTTTGTCACTAGTAAGTTCACAAACACCGGGCTCTACAAGTGCTGCGCCCCATTCAACAGCGCAACCCATTGTGTGTTCTGTACCGATGATTTCAGCAATTCCTGGTTCAGGAATACCATTCTGCAATGTAACAATAACACCGTCATCTGTAAGATAATCTTTAAGCATTGTTACAACTTCTGTATTAAATAACTGCTTTGTAAGAAGCACAATTACATCATATTTGCCTTCCATTTGGTCAGGTGTGATTGCTTTAACAGGAACTACCATATCAACTGTACCAATAATTTTAGCACCATTTGTGTTAAGTGCTTCAACATGAGCCTTGTTTCTGTTAATAAGGTCAACTTCTCCACCGTTTTTAGTAATAAATGCACCGAGCACAGTGCCAAGTGAACCTGCTCCATAAATCGCATATCTTGCCATAAAAACATCCTCTTTTCAAGTTGTTATTTTTTTATCAAAGTAATTATATACTAATTTTATGGTAAATTCAATACAAAAATAAAAGGGACGAAATCGTCCCTTTTTCTATGCTATATTGAACTGAAAAACTCGTGTGCAAGCACATAAGCCTGTTTGCCGTCCTGTGATATGTATGAAGAATGATTACCACCTTTGATTATGGCGATTTTGCTGTTATTTACGCTTTCGTGAATAAATACAGAATCAGATAACCACATAATGTCATATTCACCTGCAACAATATAAGCGGGGCAGGTGATACGGGATAATAATTCTTCATTCATCTGCGGCAATGTGAGCATCATATCATTGAGTTTGTTTGGATTAAACAAATCGTTGACCTTAACACCAATTGTGAAATATGGTTTGAATTTATCAGGCGTAGTGTTAGCACCACAAGAGATGAAACCACCGAGCAAATCAGGATAAGTGTAGGCAATAGTAAGTGCATTTATTCCACCATCACTGTGTCCCATAAGATATGGCTTTTCTAGATTCATTGCTTCGATAAATTCTTTAATATCCTTTGCCATAAGGTCATAGGAAATCACACCTGGGTCACTGCTCTGACCATGACAACGACTCTCAATAACATAAACCGTGTAATCATTTGCAAGATATGTCGCTGCTTCTTTGAGAGAATTCTGATTACCGCCGTTACCATGCACAAGAATTAATGGATAACCACTTTCGCCATAAACAGAATAGTGCATTTTAATTTCACTTAACTGAATATCGTCTTCTTTAACCGCTGATTCAACGGGACTTGGCACATTGCTGGTATCAAGTGTAATCATATTGTATTTCTTTGATTGCTCGTGAACACCAATCTGCCAAACACCTGCACCAACCACAACTGCCAATGCAACAGAACCGAAGATTTTTAGTGCTTTTTTGCCTTTTTTCATAATTTATACCTCTGCTTCATAGATGCCGATACATTCTCTGCCTGTAAGATTGTTTGATACATTTCTCGCATTGAAATAAAGTCTCAACTTGTTTTCGTGATATGTAAGACAGCAAGCATAAACATATTGTGCCATCCAATCACTTTTACCCTGCTTTTGTGGCACTAAAAACGGCTTTACGAACTCAAAATTCACACCGTCAAGCGATTTTAAAAGCATAATCGCAGAGTGACTTTTTCCGTCTTTTTCAAACAAACCATTTTGAAGTCCTATGTAGCAATCTGCCAATTTATACACCTTTAAACAACCCGAACAAAGATTTAAATATTCAACATTTTTATCAGGACTAATAATTGGCTTTTCCCTTGAAATATAGCCATTTGTGATACTTTCACTTTCAGCAAAGCTTATGTGTGTGGGCTCACAAAATCCGCAATCTTTTATGAAGGTTTGTCCACAAGAATAGTACATTCTGTAACCTTTTTCAGTAGCCAACAAAAACGGATTTGAAAGAGCAAAACCACCCTTGTGTTCTTCAAAATCACGGGTTTTGCCAATCACTAAATATGGCTTTGACCACTCTTTAAGACTAGTAGACTCAACACAATAGATTTCTGATTCCCATTTAGCACCAACAAGACTTAAAAGATTAAAAATCACAGGTCTTGTTCTTTCAAAAAACAGATAGTATGTACCGTCAATATAATTTATATTAGGTCGCATTGCACGGTTGACAATTTTACCCGTATTTTTAAAACTTATTCCATCAACACTTTCATATCGATAAACACCAAAAAATGTGTGGCAGAATAAATGCCATTTACCATCATGTGACACATCGGGAGTCAAAACACTTGGGTCAGCAATAACAAAGCTATTCAACGGATTTTTTATGATGGGATTACCCTTAAACAATTTGAAATCGGCATTGTTGAATTGTTCAAACGTAAGATTATTCATAGTCAAATTCCTTATTTGTAACAATAAAAGTCATTCTTTCCTGAATACTTTCATTTCCGTGGCCTTTGCCAAATCCACCGTGGTCAGATGTGATGATAATAAGCCAGTCTTCTGTGTCATAAGTTTCTCGTGCCTTGATTGTGTCAATAGTTTCCAAACCATATTGGTCAGCGGTCTTAAATGCCTCTTTATACTTTGGATTGTTAATTGTAAAGCCAAGGTCATGTCCTGTTGAGTCTGTTGGCTCATAAATAACAAAAACAAAGTCAGCACAATCACTCTTTTTAATTTCATTTAATGTGTATTCATAAGAAGCCGCGTCATTTTCTAATCTGTTGAAGGCTACGTTAAGTTTATTTTCTTCGCAGTATGATTTTTCTTCGAGATATGTAGCATTCTTTCTATCAAAATGACCCTTCCACTTGGTAATAAATGAAGAGCTGTCAATTACATTTTCTTCAACAAGCGTTGTAAGAAGTGTTTTGTATTCAAGTGATTTTGTAATGTCGTTTGCTGTAACGCCGTGCTTGTCTGCCCACACACCTGTGAGAATTGAGCACCAACCGGGAGCAGTTGATGTGTCCTGAGTGTTTTCGGCAGGGTAGTTAACTCCACCACAATATGCAAGATTTATTGATGCACCATCGTCTAATAATGTATCAACAGCGCTCTTTCCATCAACCATTTCTGTAAGAATGTCTGCACGGCAACCATCGTAACCAATAATAATTGCTTTTTTCTCTGTCTTGCCGTCAGCAAGAGGAGAGTCAAAGTGATTTTTCACAATGTTATAAATCTCGGTTTGTGGAATAGCAGTTTCAACTGTATTCTTATAACCTACCAAAGCAATATTCTGTCTGAATAATTCTTCGGTATCACCCTTATCCTTTGCATATTCCATTTTTGGAATTAAAATAGCAGACGCAATAATTCCACCAACTAAAATAAGCACCAAAGCAATAATAAAAATCTTCTTTTTCATAAAACCAACTCCTTTTTGTAAGTCAATAATAACATATTTTTTTGCTTAATACAACAAAAAATACGGTAAGAAAATCTCACCGTATTTTTTATACTGCATACATTACATTTAAGTTTCGTGTTTCTGAATCCTGGATTTTATCATTTATGGAATATGCATGATTTACAAGATTGTTTGAAGATGCACGAGTTAAACTTTGCTTCTCAAGTTCTTTTATTACAGATTCAGCAATATCTTCGATTACTTCAATTTTTATTTCTGACTCATTTTTTGTGTTTGTACTTGAAATCAGGTATTCAAGTTGGTCAGATAATTCTGATAAGAGTTCAAGGTCTTTTAATGCACGGAATGACCATTTATAGTATGGCATATATTTTTTGTTCAATAGGAAAATTGCTTTCAAAGTTGCATTCACAAATTCGCCTATTGCTAATTGTGCTGCACCCGTTTCTTGTCTGTCAATGCATCTTTTGTAGTTGTATTGACCTGATTGTGCCATAACAAGAATATTTCCCGCTAACTTTTTAAGGCGAATATCTTCAGGGAGATAAGATAATCTTTCGCGAATTTCTGTCATAAGTCCAAGATTATCACAGAATATTTTTCCGTTTGTGGCTTCAAGTAAAAATTGTTCTGAAATGAAAAACCAAGCGTCTGTTGAGATGTTTCCGTTTGTATCGCCGACTTTATCTTTGAAGAATTTGCTTATTCTTATTACTCCGTGACGATTTCCACCAACAGGATTAAGTTTACTTCTTTCATATCCCATAAACTCGCTTGGTAATTTTGAATATGCACGCTCAAGCAAAAATTCGTCTCTTTCCGAAACTAAATCTTCATCAGGGATAAATATGCAGAATCCAGCCTCAAAATCGTGGTCCTGAGAAATATTATCATCAAAGCCCAAACACTCCGACCCACTACCCGCAAGACCGATTGCAAGATATTGCTTTATGTGAGAAAAATTTTCATCAATCATTTTCTCGCCATATTCTTTATAAAATTTTTCAGCAAGTTCAAGACCTTTCATAAATTTCCCTCGCTCTTTTAGTCAAATCATTTTGATATGCAAAAAATCCGTAATACCCAAAAACTGATGCACATTTCTCGCACACAAAGGCGTAATATCCATCTTTATTTTCGTGTTCATTTAAAATTTTCATGGCTTTATAAAGATATTCTTCTATGATTTTTTCGCTATCTTCAAGTCCCAATTCTGCTTCTTTTGCACTTGCAATATTAAGATAAGTAATAGCAACTTCAAGCATACCGTCATCGTGCTTTTTCATAACAGAAATGGCTTTTTCATAAAATTCATAGGCATCATCAAAGCGTTTCAAATCAACTAAAGACAAAGCCATATTGTTATAAAGCCCACCAAAACGCTTGTCGTTACTTTCAAGTTTTTCTTTATATACATTAAGTGCTTTCTCGAATAAAGGCATAGATTCTTCTGCCTTGCCAAATGCCTTTAAGACAGTTGCACAGTTGATATATGTTGTACCGGCACCAATGTTGTTTTCAATGCCCATATCTTTAACTAATTCAAGAGCATTCTGCACAGTGTTCAATGCATCTTTTTCTCTTGCAAATTTGCGATAAAGTCCTGCAAGTTCATTTGTGAGAAGAAGTTTGCAACGCTTGTCATTTACACTGTCCGCTTCACCGAGCCAATATAAAATATGTCTTTCTGCAGATTCATAATCATTTCTGCTTAAAAGTTCATCTAATTTCGCGAGCACACGCTCTGTAAAAATAAAATTTGCCATATTGACCTCCGAACTTAATATGAAATTATTATACCATATAAGTAGTTTCGGTGCAACGAGTAGATACTGGATATTTTTGCTCTTGTTTTGGAGCATAACAACTACTACAATATTTAATTTCCAACTGTCCTAAAAATTGTACCCATTAAAAATCTTTTAATTGTTTATAGTAACAATTTGTGATATTATGAATTTAAAAGGTGGTGAGAATATGTTGTTCGGTGAAAAGTGTAGGTGTTGTGGAAGAGAATATTCACGTTTTACTGATACGCATTGTCCTTATTGTGACGAGATAGATTTTTTAAATATCGATTCTGTAACTGTTATTGATACCGAAATGACATATCGCATCGAAACTGAAGAAGAATTTGACCCAGTTATGACCAACTTCATAACCGATATGGATGGTTGGCAACATTATGAGACAAAAACCATTGAATATGAAGTGGAGAATGGCTATGCAATAACATTTTTGATTTGTTTTACTAATGGAACGAGCATAACAAGAACTTACCACGAATTGCATCCAATAGCACAAAGACTGCAAAATATTAGCGAAAGCTCAAGTGTATTTGATAAAGTAATTGAAGGTTTGCGAGAAGTATCTAAAGTTCTCGCAGGTGAAACTAATTGTAAAGAAACTCCAAGTCAAAGCCAATCTCAAATCAAGCAACAACCTAAAGAAAACTTTATAGTAATCGATTTTGAAACAACAGGACTTAACTATAGATACAACGCACCTGATATGGATGAAATCTTGTCAGTTTCAATTATAAATCAAGATGGTAAAGTGCTTCTTAACACTCTCTGCAATACTGAACGAAAGAAATATTGGTATAACGCTCAACGAGTGCATGGAATTTCACCACAAGATGTGCAGGGATATCCAACATTTGCACAAATACTACAACAAGTTTTGAAAATTCTCTCTTCCGTGGATTTTGTAATCGCATATAATATAGTTTTTGAACGAAACTTTGTAGAGTCTTACATAAAGCGCACAAATTCGCGTAATTTGGTAAATTATAAAATCAATTGGGCAATGCACAAAGACCCAATGCATATGTATGCAGAATCTATTGGCAGTCGTAGATGGACAAAACTTGAAGAAGCAGCCAAGAGTTATGGCTATAAATTTAATGCACACGACTCTCTTGAAGATGTCAAAGCAACATTGTTTTTATATAATCAACTGAAATAAAATCGTGGAACACAAGGTGACGGTTCTTCTGTGCCCAACGATTCCAACAACTAAAATTTAATAATTCAACAAAACAGGACGAGATTCTAACCTCGCCCTGTTTTTTAGTACAAAAAAGACCTTGCATAGAAAATGCAAGGTCTTAATTATATTTTGGTTTTTGCCCACTGAAAATATTGTCGCGTTGCTTGCTTGGAGCGCGTCGCACCGCTCTGTATTTTCACATAACAATCAACTTCGCTCCATCTGCCACAGGCAGCGCTCGTTTGTCGTTGCAAAAACTTTTTACTCTCTTCAGGGCAAAAATTTTTAGCGTGTGCAAGGTCATATTTTCTGTTACTTTTTCCGCTGAATAAATAAAAATTTTCTCTTAATTTTCTTTAAATTTTTCAGGAAATTTTCTTTTATTTTTCTGTTTTTTATTCCTTAAAAATCAACCCGATTTTCTGTTATTTTTCCTTTGTTTTTTCTTGAATTTTTTAAAATTTTTCTTTTATTTTTTCATGCAAAAAATTAAGTTTTTTCTTTTAACTTTTCGGGGAATCTACTTGAAAGGATGTGTCCATAATCCACGCAGTAGAGCCGTTTGAAAAAGAAAAAAGGGAAGATTAACAGAAGAAAAAAGAAAGGAAACTACGCAGTAGTGGAGGCGTAGCAACGAGAAAAAATTATATAAATTCTGTAAAGAATTTATCTTTTTTTATCTTGTAATTCAGCGGTTTGTTTTTTGATAAAAAAAGAAGACCTTGCATGTGAAATGCAAGGTCATAATTTTTTTGAGTTTTAAGTTTTTCTTTTACCTCTAAATTCAGCGGTTAGTCAGCGGTTTAGATGATAAACAAATTTGCCTTTTTGAAGATAAAGGAAATTGTCTAAATTAAATATGATTATTCCCACTCAATAGTGCCGATTGGCTTTGGAGTAAGGTCATAGAGTACACGGTTAATACCATCAACCTCGTGTGTGATTCTGTAAGTAATCTTATGAAGAACTGCATAAGGAATTTCTTCGATTGTAGCACTCATAGCGTCTGTTGTATTAACAGCACGGATGATTGCAGGCCAGCCTTCATAACGGCTTTCGTCTTTAACGCCAACGCTCTTAACATCAGGCACAGCAATGAAATATTGCCATACTTTTTCAGCGAGACCACAGTTGTCGAATTCTTCACGAAGAATTGCATCTGCTTCACGGAGCGCATGGAGTCTGTCACGTGTAATTGCACCAAGGCAACGAACACCAAGACCAGGACCTGGGAATGGCTGACGATAAACCATAGCGTGTGGAAGACCAAGTGCTTCACCAACTACGCGAACTTCGTCTTTGAAGAGAAGTTTGATTGGTTCAACAAGCTCAAAGTTAAGGTCTTCAGGAAGTCCACCAACATTATGGTGAGATTTAACTGCTTTCTTGCCTTCTGCCTGTTTGAAGCTTTCAAGAATATCGGGGTAAATTGTACCCTGTGCAAGATATTCTACACCTTCAAGTTTTCTTGCTTCGTCAGCAAAAACATTTATGAATTCTGCACCGATAATCTTTCTCTTGCTTTCAGGGTCAGAAACATCTGCAAGAAGGTCAAGAAAACGGTCAGTAGCGTCAACATAGATAAGGTTTGCGTCAAGCTCTTTACCGAAGATTTCAACAACATTTTCACTTTCGTTCTTTCTCATAAGACCGTGGTTAACGTGAACACAAACTAACTGTTTGCCGATAGCTTTAATAAGAAGAGCAGCAACAACTGATGAGTCAACACCGCCGGAGAGCGCGAGAAGAACTTTTTTGTCGCCAACCTGCTCACGAACAAGTTTAACTTGTTCTTCAATAAAAGCATCTGCTAACGCTTTGGTGGTAATTCTTTCCATTGATTCGGGTCTAACATTACAATCCATTTTGAATTCCTCCATTTATATTAAATTAGTCTGTATAGTTATCGAAATATCCCTGAACGAGAATGATTGGTGTACCCTTGTCACCTGAACCACTTGTAAGGTCACAGAGTGAACCGATAAGGTCAGTAAGTTGACGAGGAGTTGTACCCTGAGATGCCATATTACCAACAAGGTTATCGTTCTTAGCTTTAATGCTATTTGAAATTGCTTCTTTGAGTTCAGCACCTGAAAGGCCTTTGAAATCGTTGTCAGCAAGATATTTAAGTTTCAATTCGTTTGGAGTACCGATAAGTCCGCTTGTATGAGCAGGGGATACAACAGGGTCAGCAAGTTCCCAAATTTTACCTTGTGGGTCTTTGAATGCACCGTCACCATAAACCATAACTTCGATATGCTTGCCTGTTCTCTTTAAGAATTCTGCCTGAATATCTTCAACAAGTCCCTGACACTCTCTTGGGAAGAGTTTAACAGTATCTTCTGTTGATTTGTTTGAACCAAGAAGACCATATTTTTCGTTGCAACCACTACCATTTACAGATGCATTGAGAATATCGTCAAGACCGCAAACAACTTTAGCGCCTGCTGCTTTGAGAATTCTTTTTGTGCGTGCTCTTGTGTGAATGTCACAAGTGAGAACGCAATCTGTGTAGTTGAGAATTGTTTTTGGCTGGTTAGCAAAGATAATTTCTGCTTCTGCGCCTGCTTCTCTGATGATGTCTGAATAGTAAGCTACATAGTCAACGCCTGTGAATTCGTGTTTGTTTTCGCCAAAAAGTTCTCTGTATTTTGCTTCATCAAGTACATCTGAATAAGGATTAATTCCTGCTTCGTCAATCTGGTCATAAGTAACGAGTGAGTTACCAACCTCATCACTTGGATAGCTTAACATAAGAACAACTTTTTTTGCACCTTTAGCAATACCACGAAGACAGATTGCAAAACGGTTACGTGATAAAATCGGGAAAATAACACCGATTGTTCCGCCACCAAGCTTTGCTTTAACATCGTTGGCAATATCGTCAACTGATGCATAGTTACCCTGTGCACGTGCTACGATTGATTCTGTAAGAGAAACAACATCTCTGTCACGCATTTCGAAGCCTTCACTTTCAGCAGCTTCAAGTACGCTTGTTACTGTGATGTCAACAAGGTCGTCACCCTGTCTGATGATTGGACAACGGATACCTCTTGATACAGTACCGACTTTTCTTTCCATACTTATCTCTCCAATATAAAAAATTTGAACTCCTCGTAGGGTTTTGATTACCCTTGGGGGAAAGATTTACAAAATGGAATTTTAATATAAATGAGATTGAAAAAACTCCAAAACTTCCTCATATTAAAATTACAAATTATTATACAATAGTTTCTCCCATAAAGTCAATGAAAACATACGAAGAGTGATACAAAATTTGGTAGAATATTGAATGAAATTTTTGTGCATTTTTTTCAAAAAGGAAATATTACAAATTATTACAAAAAAAGTAGTGAGCAGATGGTAAAAAGGGTGCTGTATTTCATTGACATTTTATATGTATAGAGTTATAATTAATTAAATATATCACAATGAGTTATTGTGGGCTTTTTATGTGTTGATTTGATATGACAGGGGAATGATTTTGATGTATAAAGTCGTAAAAAGAGTGATGGATTTTATAATTGCATTGTGTGCTTTGGTAGTCCTTTCACCAGTAATGCTTATCGTTGCAATTATTATAAAATTAACTTCACCAGGACCTGTAATTTTCAAACAACAGAGAATCGGAAAAGATGGTAAGGTTTTTGATATCTACAAATTCCGTTCAATGTGTGTTGGTGCAGAACAACAGGGTAGTGGCGTATATTCCGGTAAAGGTGATGCACGAGTAACACCAATCGGTAAAATCATCCGTGCAACAAGTATTGATGAATTACCACAGTTTATAAATATTCTTAAAGGGGAAATGAGTTTTGTCGGTCCTCGACCACCACTTACATATCATCCTTGGGACTACTCTGAATACAGTGATTTCCAGCTTCGTATGTTTGAGGTTTGTCCTGGAATTACAGGTTGGGCACAGGTCAATGGCAGAAAAGGTGTTGAGTGGAATCGTCGTATAGAACTCAATGTGTGGTATGTTGACAATATGTCACTTTTACTTGATATAAAAATTCTTTTTATGACAGTTTTCAAAGTTCTTAAAAATGAGGACAATGAAAATACTGTTGCCACAGTTCAGAAAGAAAATGAAACAGTAAATAATTAAGAGGTTTGTTATGGCTCTTGAGTTAATGTTTGTTACAAATCGTGTCGACGTGGCTGAGGCTGCTCAGTCTGCCGGTGTTGACCGTATATTTGTTGATATGGAATATATCGGCAAAAGTGACCGTCAGGGTGGTATGGATACAGTTCAAAATATGCATACAATTGACGATGTAAAAGCACTTCGTAAGGTGCTTGATAAATCAACACTTTTTGTTCGTTGTAATCCTGTCCACGATGCGACTGATAATTATCCGTCAACTGAAGACGAAATCGACAACATTATTGAAGCTGGTGCAGACGTTATTATGCTTCCGTTTTTTCAGAATGCATCTCAGGTCAGCAGATTTATCAAAGCAGTTGGTGGCAGAGTAAAAACCAACTTACTTGTTGAAACTCCTGAAGCTGTAGAAAATCTTGATGAAATTTTGGAAGTTGAGGGTATTGACGAAATTCATATCGGACTTAACGATTTGCATTTGGGCTATGGTATGACATTTATGTTTCAACTTGTTGCAGATGGAATAGTACAGAGAATTTGTGAAAAAATCAGTAAGAAAAATATCAGTTATGGTTTTGGTGGCGTAGCAAGGGTAGGTACAGGAACATTACCTGCTGAATGTGTTCTTGGTGAACATTACAGACTTGGTTCTGACCGTGTCATTCTTTCGCGAGCGTTTTGTGATATTGCAAAGGAAAATGATTTTGAAACTGTAAAGGAAAAATTCAATACAGGTGTCCGTGATATTCGTGAGTTTGAAAAAGAGTTGGATAAGTGGACAGAAGAAAAGTATTTGCAGAATCAGGCTGATACAAAAAAATACGTAGAAAAAATTGTGGAAATGATAAATAACAAATAAGAGGAAAATTATGAAACTTTTAATGACAGGTGCGTTTAATTGTACAAATCTGCAAAAAGTGAATATAGAGAATCTTGGTTGCGAGATTATGTTTCAACAGATGGAGAATGAACCTCTTTCTGAAGAAATGTATATGGCAGAAGCAGTAATCTGTAACGGATTGTTTTTACATAATGATATAGAAAAATTCCCTAATCTCAGGTTTATACAACTTACAAGTGCAGGTTTAGACCGTGTACCTGTTGAAAAGATATGTGAAAAAGGTATAGTCCTTAAAAATGCAAGAGGTGTTTATAGTGTCCCAATGGCTGAGTTTGCAGTCAGCGGAGTTCTTGCATTGTACAAAAATATAAACAGTTTTTATGAAAATCAGAAAAATCACAGTTGGATAAAAGACAGAAATGTTCGGGAGATGTCAGGTGACACGGTTTTAATTGTTGGCTGTGGTAGTGTTGGTACGGAATGTGCCAAAAGATTTAAGGCATTTGGTATGAATGTACTCGGTGCTGATATTGTAAATCCTCAGAATGATGTTTATGACGAGTATTATTCAATGGGAGATGTAAATTCAGCGTTGAGTAAGTCAGATGTAGTTGTTTTAACATTGCCGTTGACAGAGGATACAAAGAACTTGTTCAACGACGAAAGATTTTCTTGTGTTAAAGATGGTGCAATCCTTGTTAATATTGCAAGAGGTGCTGTTGTGGATGAAGAAAGTCTTGTTAAAAATCTAAAAAACGGAAAACTTGGTGGTGCAGTTCTTGATGTGTTCTGTGCTGAGCCATTAAATGAAAAAAGTGAACTGTGGGATATGAAGAATGTGATGATAACACCTCATAATTCATTTGTTTCACCAAAAAATCAGGAAAGATTATTCAATGTTGTTTATGACAACATTAAAGAATATATGAAGGGATAGGAATTTTATGAAATTCATTCTCGTTTCACCAAAGAATCGAACAGCGTACAATTTTCGTGGCGATTTGGTGAAAAAAATTATTTCAGCAGGTTATGAAGTAATCATTACAGGTCCCAATCGAGATAATATCCAGAAAGTGGAAGAATTGGGAGCACGATTTGTTGAAATACCTATGAATAAAAATGGCGTAAATCCACTTAAAGATTTGTCATATATGATGGCTCTTCGTGATTTGTTTAAAAAGGAAAAGCCTGATGTGGTTTTGGGATATACTTCAAAACCCGTTATATATGGTTCTATGGCAGGAAAACTTGCAGGAGTACCACATAAAGTTGCAATGGTGACGGGTGCCGGATATGCTTTCACTGCAAAAACAAAAAAAGCGAAAATTATAAAGCTCATTATGTCAGTTCTTTATAAAATCGGTTTTATGTGTGCCGACACGGTAATTTTTCAGAATACCGACGATAAAGAACAGTTTGTTAAGGAAAATCTTGTAAAAGAAAATAAGTGTTGCGTGGTTAATGGTTCAGGTGTGAATATGGAAAAATTCAGCGTAGCACCTTATCCTCAACAGATGACATTCTTTATGCTTTCACGTGTTATGTATTCAAAGGGAATCCGTGAATACCTCGAAGCTTGTGAAATCGTGAAATCAAAGTATCCTGAAGTAAGATGTATGCTTTTAGGTGCTTGTGAGGGTATTCAGGACTCACTTAGTCAGCAAGACCTTGATACATATATAAACAAAGGCATCATTGAACATTTTGGTGAAACTGATACTGTGGCTGACTACTATAAACAATGTTCAGTTTATGTTCTACCATCATACCGTGAGGGAACACCGAGAACTGTCCTTGAAGCAATGGCTATGGGAAGGGCTGTTATTACAACTCATGCACCTGGTTGTCGTGAAACTGTAATTGATGGAGAAACAGGATTTTTAGTTCCCGTTCAGAATGGACAGGCTGTTGCTGAAAAGATGATTGAATTTATAGAAAATCCTCAACTTGTTGAAACAATGGGAAAAAAGAGTTTGGAATATTGTAAAAACAAGTTTGATGTAATTAAAGTAAATAAAGAGATGTGTAATCATCTAAAGATAAAGGAGTAATTAAAATGACACTCTACGAAAAAATCATTAATGGTGAAGAAAAAATCTCTCTTGTAGGTCTTGGCTATGTTGGTATGCCAATCGCTGTTGCTTTCTCAAAGAAAGTAAAGGTTGTAGGCTTTGACCTTAACGCAAAGAAAATTGAATTATATAAAAACGGCATTGACCCTACAAATGAAGTTGGTGACGATGCAATTAAAGCTTGTACAGTAGATTTTACAGCTGACGAGACAAAACTCAAGGAAGCAAAGTTCCACATTGTTGCAGTTCCAACACCTGTAAATGATGACCATACACCTGATTTGACACCTGTTGAAGGTGCATCAACAATCGTTGGTCGTAATCTTACAAAGGGTTCAATCGTTGTTTATGAATCAACAGTTTATCCTGGAGTAACAGAGGATATCTGTATTCCAATCCTTGAAAAGGAATCAGGACTTAAATGTGGTGTAGACTTCAAGGTTGGTTATTCACCTGAAAGAATTAATCCAGGTGATAAGGTTCATCGTCTTGAAACAATCGTTAAAATCGTTTCAGGTATGGATGATGAGTCACTTGACGAAATCGCAAAAGTTTATGAACTTGTTGTTGAAGCAGGTGTTCACAGAGCAGAAAGTATTAAGGTTGCTGAGGCTGCAAAGGTTATTGAAAACAGTCAGCGTGATATTAATATTGCATTTATGAATGAGCTTTCAATTATTTTTAATAAGATGGGTATTGATACACAGTCTGTTCTTAAGGCTGCAGGAACAAAATGGAATTTCCTTAAATTCTTCCCTGGACTTGTTGGTGGTCATTGTATCGGTGTTGACCCATACTATCTTACATATAAAGCAGAGCAGTTGGGTTATCATAGCCAGATTATCCTTTCAGGTCGTCGAATCAATGACGATATGGGTAAATATGTTGCTGAAAGTATCGTTAAAAATCTTATTAAAGCTGATGTTGCAATCAAGAGTGCAAAAGTTGCAATTCTTGGCTTCACATTCAAGGAAAATTGTCCTGATACACGAAACACAAAGATTATTGATATTTACAATGAACTTAAAGAGTATGGCATTACTGCAACAGTTGCTGACCCTACAGCAGATGCTGATGAAGCAAAGCATCTTTACGGTATGGAATTTGTTGATATGTCAACAATCAAAGATTGTGATGCAGTAATTCTTGCAGTTGCACATGAACAGTTCAAAACTCTTACACAGGCTGATTTTGACAAAATGTTCAAATCAGGTGACAATTCAAAGAAAGTTCTTGCTGATATTAAGGGCCTCCTTAATCGTAAAGAATACGAATCAGCAGGATATAATTATTGGAGATTATAAATTATGGGCTATAAACACTTAAAATTTCCTGAAAATTCAGTATTCCTCGTAACAGGTGCAGCTGGTTTTATCGGTTCTAACCTTTGTGAAGCAATACTTAATATGGGATATAAAGTAAAGGCACTTGATGACCTTTCAACAGGTAAACGGAAAAATGTTGATATGTTCCTCGATAATCCGAGTTATACATTTATAAAAGGTGATATTAAGGACCTTGATACTTGTATGAAAGCATGTGAGGGTGTTGACTATGTCCTTAATCAGGCTGCATGGGGCAGTGTTCCTCGTTCAATTGAAATGCCTTTGTTCTATTGTAA
>JAZOPS010000025.1:0-7932 GCA_045655645.1 Candidatus Fimenecus sp. | reverse complement strand
ATGTCCATACCAAGTGAAGAAACGATTGAAGCGTTTACCTGATGTGTATGGATAACAAAGTTTATTTCAGGACGAAGTTTGTAGCAAGCTGCGTGAATACCTTTTTCACTTGATGGCTTGATTTCGCCTTCGTATTCAAGGTCCTCGATGTTTACGAGAACGATTTCTTCAGGAGTGAGAGTTTCATAAGCACGACCACTTGGTGTGATTACGAACTGTGTTTCACTGATTCTGCAAGAAATATTACCCCAAGTACGAGCAATAAGACCAGCTGCAATAAGTTCTTTACCAGCTCTTATAACAGTTTCTTTAGCCTGCATAATATCCATTAAAAATCACCTCAATTTATTAGGTTAATTAAAGGTGGATGAAGATGAATTCACCCACCCGAAAAAATCAATGATTATTTGTTTGATGGCTTAACAGCAACGTTAGCAAATACCTTATCGAAGCACTGAAGAGCCTGGTCAATCATCTTAGGTGTGTATGCAGCTGATGTGTAGAGACGGCTACCAGCAAGAGTAACAAGTCCTTCTGCCATGTAAGCAGCGCCCATGTACTGCATTTCCTTCTTTCTTTCGCTTGTAGCTGAAAGAACACCAGGGATTTTCCAAGGTTTGCACCAGTCGATTGAGTAGTGCATTGTACCAACTGTTTCAAGGTGGCAAACTGAACCTTCGTTCCAAACAACGAATGGAAGTCCGTGCTTGTTAACGAGTTCCTGAAGACCAGCTGTAAGTCTGTCACCCATTTCGCCAGCTTTCTGACATGCGTTCTGCTTGTCGATTTCTTCAAGAGTGAAGTAACCAGCACAGCATGAAAGTGGGTTAGCAGTCATTGTACCGCCTGTGAATGCCTTCTTAACCTTCATACCTGAATCGTCAAGACCAGCACCAAGGTGCTTCATGTACTGCTTCTTACCGCCGACACCACCAGCACCTGGATATCCACCAGCGATAACTTTACCGAAGATTGTAAGGTCAGGAGATACTCCGAAGAAGCCCTGAGCACCAGCCATACCGATACGGAAACCTGTAACAACTTCATCGAATACGAGAAGAGCGCCATATTTACGGCAAAGTCTTTCAACACCCTTGTTGAAGTCGTAGTCAACTGGAGTTGTACCACTTTCAGGACCGATTGGTTCAATAAATACAGCTGCTGTGCCGCCACGAAGAAGGTTAGCACGAAGCTTTCTTTCAAGGTCATCAAGGTCGCCTGGGAAGAATTCTTGAGTATGTTTGAAGAGATAAAGTGGAACACCACTTGCCTGTGTGAATTTTGAACCAGGAACACGGATGCCATAACCGAGCTGGTCTGACCAACCGTGGTATGCGCCACCCATTTTAAGAATGTTCTTCTTACCTGTTGCAAGACGAGCAACACGAACTGCTGTCATACAAGCTTCAGTACCTGAACCCTGCATACGGAACATCTGAACTGTTTCAACGCTGTCAGAAATCTTCTTAGCGAGTTTGTATTCGAATTCGTGGAAAAGACCTGTTGAAGGACCACATGTGTTAAGAAGGTCGATAACCTGGTCACGAACTACCTTAGGGTTTGAACCAAGAACTGTTGGACCACCTGCCTGAAGGAAGTCAAAGTATTTGTTGCCGTCAGCGTCATAGAGATAAGCGCCTTCTGCTTTTGTGAAAGCGAGAGGGAATGGATAGTTGAAAGCAAGGTTGTGCTGAACACCGCCAGGGATGATAGCTTTTGCTTCGTCAACTAATTCCTTTGACTTAACGCACTTTTTGCCATAGTATTCTTCTTCATACTGTTTGAGAACTTCTGGCTTGATTGTGTAGATTGGCTTGCTGATAAGTTCATCAAGCTGTCTGTTGATAGCCGCAGCATCATGATAATGAGTAATTGCGAATCTTGTATCTGCCATAATTTTACCCTCCATTTAATTGGAATTTTAGAACTCACCTATTAAGGTGGATAATCGTTCATACTAATTATAACACTTATTTTTGCTATGTCAAACCTTTTTTGTAAAATTATGTTATTAAATAGATAATAATTAACTACAACTATAAAAATCGCGCAAAATCAAGGCTGATTTAGATAAAAAACATCTAAACAATAAAAATCAAAGGCTTTTACAATAATAAAAAGCCGTCTTTTTTGTAAAAACTATACAATGAAAAAGACGGTTTTATATGAGTAATATAGAATTTTTAGATTTTAAGCTATATTTAGATAGAAATTATCTAAACGCTATTTTTGAAACAACTTTTGAACTAAATTTCCTGCATCTTTGTTGTTGAAGTCAGTAGGGGAGTTCTTAAAGTTTTTAAGAGTTGCCCAACGTTCTATATAATTAGCAATTTGTTCTTCAGAAACATGGAAATCAAAAGAACAAAATTCAGAGAACAATGTATTCAACGCGTCAAAGTCAGTATTCATTGCATCCATTAATTCTTTATAAAGTACAGAGTTTGCTTTTTCTGCTTCTTTAAGATATTGTGGAAGAAAAACAGCACAAGCAAGTCCGTGTGGCACGCCGAAATCTTCGGTGAGTGCATAACCCATTCCGTGTGGGAACCCTGTGCCACCTTTGTTGAGAGCGAATCCAGCATAAAGCGATGCAAAATAAAGAATGTCTCTTTCTTCTGCATTTGGTAATTCTTTTGTGTTGTGCATTTTTTCAAGCAAAGGGTAAATTAATTTAACCGATAAGAGTGAAAATTGTTTTGACAAGAAATCAGCTCTTGGTGAGAACATTGACTCAATTGCATGGCAAAGGGCATCAAGTGCAGTTGAAACTGTTACACTAAATGGCATGGAATATGTATATTTGGCATCGGCAATTACATATTTAGCATAATAATTTTTGCCACCGATACTTTGCTTTCTGCCGTCTTTTCTTGTAAGCACAGAAACGCCTGAAACTTCACTACCTGTGCCGGATGTTGTACCAATAAGCACCAAAGGTAATGGAGAATTCTCTACGGTTGCAGTATAAATATCATCATCAACAATCTGTTCGTTAGTTGCATAAACACAAACTGCTTTTGCTGCATCCAACGGCGAGCCACCGCCGATACCAACAACAAAATCTGCATGGATATCTCTTGCCAACTTGCCACTGATATAGCAGTCAACAGTCAACGGGTTTTCTGTGATTTTATCATATATTTCATACTCGATATTCAGCTCGTTAAAAAGATTTATTATATCGTCAAGTGCACCTGATTTTTTAGCGGATGTTTTACCTGTAACAATAAGACACTTTTTGCCCAAATCAGAGAATATGGATTTATTTTGATTTAAAACATCATCGCCACTTAAAATATTAACAGGCATATAAAAATTGAAACCACAATTCATATATATCATTCCTTTCAAGAGTATTCTATCACAAAGTCAAAAGAAAAGCAAAGCAAAACTCCCTGCCGAACTAGTCGACAGGGAGTTTTATTTATGAGAAAAATTATTATGACCTATTTAAGCGACTTGAAAATCAAGTCTATATATTAAAAATTCTTGTGGGTGGGAAAATAGGGATTGGTGTTATACTTTATGAAAAAGGAAAGGGAAAATTTGTTGGGGATTGGAAAAAACCCACCGCACAAGAATTGTTGACAACTAAAGGAAATTATTGTTCAGTTAAACTGAATGTTAAGTAACTGAACTGCTTTGAGCAAATAACTGAAAGAAAACTTTTCGCAAATTAATTCTTTTGCAATTCTTTCTTGCTCGAAACTTGAATTGAACATTACTCGTTTCTCCTTTATTCTGTTGTGGCTATATAATAACACTAAAAAAACAAAAAGTCAAGTGTTTTTGCACAACAAAGTTTGCCAATGTTTGTGCAATTTGCACAAACACACAACCTGGGCATTTGTTTACAATAAACTCTAAACTGTTTATCTGGATTTCAAATTTTTATGCAGATTTAACAAAAACAGAAAAGATTTTAACTTTTTTGAGATTTTTTTAATTGTTAGACAATTTAAAACTATAAAAAACTTTGTGCAAATTTTTATAAAATTTTTTAAAATATTTTATTTTTATAGAAAAAGACTATATTTGTAAACAAACTATTAAATTTTAAAAACTATCTTGCAATGCATAATAGTCTGTGATAATATAATATTGTAAACTGGTAGAAAACCATATACATATTATATAAAGGAGGGCGCTTATGAATACACAGTTCAAAAAAGGTGTGCTTGAACTTTGCGCATTGACCTTGCTGTTAGAAGAAGATAAATATGGCTATGAGCTTGCAGATATGCTAGGCAAAAAAATGACCGTGTCAGAGGGTAGCGTTTATCCAATGCTTAAACGGTTGCAGACAGACGGATATTTTGAAACTTATCTGAAAGAGTCGCCCAATGGTCCTGCAAGAAAATATTACAGAATAACAATAAGTGGCAAACAGCGTCAGGCGATGCTGCTTAGACAATGGACGGAGTTCACAAACCAAGTCAACTCATTTTTTGAGGGGGTATAAATATGAATAAGATAGATTTTTTGAATGAGCTTTATTATTATCTCGGACCTTTACCGAAAAAAGAAAAAGAAGAAATAATTGCAGATTTTCGCGAGCATTTCCGTGAGGGTGCGTTAGCGGGCAAAACTGACGAGCAAATCTGCAACGAACTTGGAACACCATTTGAATGTGCAAAACAATATGTTGGCGATGCAATTGAGCAAAAGACAGTAACACCTGATGGTAAAAAGAAGCACAGCAAAACATTCTGGACAGTCGCACTTGTGTGGAATATAGTCCAGGCATTTGTCTCAATACCAGTTACATTTGGTTTGTTCCTTGCAGGCGCTATAATGATTGTTGCGTTTTGTTTTATCGTACCAGCAGTAGCATCAACTGCATTTCTTGTGTTTGCAATTGCATCAACATCGGCAGTTATTTGTCTTGCAATTATTACATTGCTCTGGGCAATAATCGAAATCAAGTTTTGTATTGAAAAAATCAACAAGTAAGGAGAGATGATTATGAAAAAAGCATTGATAGCATTTGTAGTTCTTTTTGTAATTTCACTCTTTACGGCAATTGTCAGCTTTATGGTTTGCGGTGGCGAACTCATAAAAACAGGAATTGAGTATGGCGTTGAAGCGTACAGAGAATACAAAGCAGAAAAAGAAACTCAAAATGACATTATGGCAATGATTGAAATGCCAAAAGTATAGTATTATAATAAAATATATAACGAAAAAGGAGAAATTAAAATGTTTAAAGAAAAGAAACTTTATAGAAGCACAAATAAAATGATTGGTGGCGTTTGCGCAGGTGTTGCTGAGTATTTTGATATCGACCCAACAATTGTGAGAATTGTTTATGCACTCTTCTCACTCTTTACAGCAGGATTCTGCGGTACACTCGTTTACATTATTCTTTTGGTAATCATTCCACAACGCCCATTTCCAGATTATCAATATAACGAATTTGAAGAAAACAGAACAAATGATAATCAATAAAAGCAAAAACGGAAAGTGTCAAACAGCACTTTCCGTTTTATTTTTTCAAAGTGATTCCTAAAATATAATCGGCAGAGACATTATAAAACTCACAAAGCTTAATCAGATGATGAATGGGCAACTCGTTTGCGCCACGCTCATATCTAGCATACATAGTTTGTGATGTTCCCAAATATTCAGCAACTTGTGCTTGCGTTAAATCTCTGTCTTCACGCAAATCTCGAATAGTTTTGATGTATTTCATTTATATCACCAAGTTGATTATATCAAGTAAAAAAGTTTACTATTGACTTTAATAAAAATCTTTACTACAATATATGTGTGAAGAAATTCACGATATATACTTAATTTATAAAAACAGTTTGGGGGATTGAAAAATGAAAAGGATTTTATCATTGGCACTTGCGCTTTTAATGGTGCTTGCTTGTGCACCAATTGTAATGGCAGAAGATGTGGAAAACATTACTTTTGATTATCAGATTAAGTCTGATGGAACAATTAGTTTGAAAAAATATACTGGAACGGAAGTAAATGTAACAATTCCTGAAACATATGATGGATATAAAATTACTTGGATTAATGATGGTGCTTTTGCGTCAAACAATGTAGTCAAATCTGTGCATATTCCTAAGACTATTACATTTATTGCAGAAGCAGTATTTGCTGATTGCGATAACCTCACAGAGATTACAACAGATAATAGTATCTTTGGCTCAACAGGTACAATTCTTTATAGAAAAGATAATAATAGAATAATTGGCTATGCGTGTGGCTCAAAAACAAGTTCGTTGAGAATTCCGTCAAACATAGAAACGATTGCACCTTGCAGCTTTCAGGGTGCTGATAACATTCAGACGGTAATCACAAACAAGGGACTAGAAGAAATAGGCTATAACGCTTTTAAAGATTGTAAAAGTCTTAAAAAAATATATGTAGTTGATGACAATACTTTTATCGATGGCTATTTGCTTGGTGGAGTATCTGACAGTGTTGAGCTTTATTATAATGGAAATGTTGAAATGCAAGCGGGAAAAGCTCCATGTAAAATTTCGCCTTACATATTAGGTATGGAAAATCCAACTACGACTACAACAACTGAAAAGGTGAAAGAAACTACAACTAAACCGATAACAACAACCAAACCAGTTGCGTCAAAGACAGAGAAACCAATTGTTGAAGATGGTGCAACTGAAAGCACAACAGAAACAACTTTAAATTCAACTGTTCTTGAAAGCGAAACTTTGAAAGAAACAGAAGTAAACGCGGTTGTAGATAGTAACAACACAGAAACAATTGGGGCAGATAATAATAAAAACAACGCAACACCAATAATAATTGGCGTTGTAGCGGTTGTGGTAGCTGGTGCAGTTGCAACAGGTGTAACTATCACATTAAAGAAAAAGAAAAAATAATTAGTTTGGGGGATTGAAAAATGAAAAAGGGTTTATCGTTAGCACTCGCACTTTTAATGGTGCTTGCTTGTGCACAAGTTGTAATGGCTGAATCAGAGTTCGTGTATGAAGATTATGAAGGTGGAATTGCAATTACTGGTTATAACGGTGCCGGTGGTGTTGTAACAATTCCAGCTGAAATTGATGGTAAAAAAGTTGTGGCAATAGACCAACTTAGAGATAGAAATGATATAACAAAGATAATTTTACCTGAAGGTTTAACTGAACTTTGCAGCGAAGCCTTTGCTAGAATGTCCAACCTAAAAGAAGTTGTTTTGCCAGGCACTCTTAAAAAGATTGGATATGAGGCTTTTGCGTTTTCGGGTATTACATCTATAACAATTCCTGAAAGCGTAATAGAAATTGAGTCGGGCGCTTTTAATGGTTCGCAACTAAAATCTTTACACATTCCTAAAAACGCACAACTTTATGGTTCTATTATTGCATATTGTAAAGCGATAAAAAATATTACTGTTGACCCAGCAAATCCGTATTATGCAGCTGATGGAAAATACCTTTATTCAAAGGATAACGGTACGGCAGTTGACTATGCAGGTGGAATTACAGATAAACGCATAACAATTCCAAGTTATATTAAAAATATTATGCATTACTGTTTTAGAGATAATCAGCATATCGAAACTGTCATAACTCATAAAAACCTTGTTAAGATATATTATTTTGCTTTTCGTGGTTGTTCAAATCTCAAAGAGATTTATGTAACAGGAAAAGATACTTTGGTGAGTAATAATATTGCAATGGATAATCCAAATTTAATTGTTTACACAAATGGCAAAATTGACGACTATGCAGATGGACCGAAAGATACTTCTGATGAATTTATAGTAAAACCTTATATTGAGGGTATGGAAAATCCAACTACAACAACCGAAAAGGCAAAAGAAACTACAACTAAACCATCAACATCAAAAACAGAAAAGCCAGCAGTTAAAGAAGATGTGACTGAAAGCGCAACAGAAACAACGGTGACTTCAACTGTTCTTGAAAGCGAAACTTTGAAAGAAACAGA
>JAZOPS010000024.1:0-25380 GCA_045655645.1 Candidatus Fimenecus sp. | reverse complement strand
GTTCCAATCTCTGCTTTCGTATTCGGTGGCCGTCGTGCAAAACTTGCTCCACTCGTATATCAGTCAAGAGACTGGAATCACGGTGTATTCGTTGGTTCAATCATGGCTTCTGAAACAACAGCAGCTGCAGCAGGTGCAGTAGGTGTTGTTCGTCGTGACCCAATGGCTATGCTTCCATTCTGCGGTTACAATATGGGTGACTATTGGCAGCACTGGATTAACATTGGTAAGACTCTTGATGCTGACAAAGCTCCAAAAATCTTCAATGTTAACTGGTTCAGAAAAGACGATGAAGGCAACTTCATGTGGCCTGGTTTCGGTGATAACCTTCGTGTTCTTGAATGGATTATCAAGCGTTGCGAAAACGAAGTAGACGCTCAGGAAACAGCTATCGGTTACCTTCCATATGCTAAGGACATCAACATCGAAGGTCTTGAAGGTGAAGTTTCAGTTGAATCACTTGAAAGCATCCTTGACGTTGATAAGGACCTTTGGGCAGCAGAAGCAGAAGGCATCGGCGAATTCTATGCAAAATTCGGCGACAAGCTTCCTGAAACACTCAAAGAAGAACTTGAAACACTTAAGGCAAACCTTAAATAAGTTAAATTATAGAAAACGGAGCTTCGGCTCCGTTTTTTTGTTTATTAAACAATTTGAATTTGTCAAACTTTTTTAGACTATAGCATGAATATTTTTCTCATATAAACACAAAATTAAAAAACGAGGTGTTTTTATGGTTTATGTGTGCGAAGTTTGTGGTTGGATGTACGATGAAAACGATGGCAATCCCAAAATGGATATAACTCCCGGAACAAAATTTGATGATTTGCCTGATTATTTTTTCTGTCCTGAGTGTGGCGTAGTAAAAGAGCGATTTACCAAGGAAGAATAAAATTTTATAAAAAACAACAGGACAAAGAAAATTCTTTGTCCTGTTATTTTATTTCTTGTTCTAAATTGTCAAATTCGGGGGCTGAGAAAAATTCTTCTAAAGTGATGTTTAGTCCGTCACAAAATTTTTTAATCGTGATAATTGAAACATCACGACGGCTTTTATCCATCATATTGTATGTTTTCATTAGAGTTTGCGCGTGTGCACTTGCGTGTTTTTCCAAAGTGTGTTATACTCGTTTTACAAAATTAATTTTTGGAGGAAAAAGAAATGAAAAAAGCTCTATCTTTATTATTAGCAGTTTTAATGGTTGTGACAACATTACCATTAACAACAATTTCGTCATTTGCGACAAGCGGGCTTCAGCAATTGAATATCCAAAATTTCAATCCGAATATCCAGAAACTTAAAGGCATCCCTGCCGGAGCAAGTATAAGTGAAGAAAATTTTCATAGAAATGCAAATGGCTATGATTTTATTATAGGCAATATATTTGATGAAGAGAGTTGGGTCTCTCAGCACTTTGTTGCCTATAGTAAAGACTGTGTTAATTTTACAACAATTTATGAAAATGAAATAGCAGATGCTGCAGGAGTGGACTTTAGCAGTATTGTGCCTTATGGAGTTGTAGTTAAAAATAATTACATTTATTTCCAGGTTTCATATTACAATGAAGAAATCGACGACATTGATTTTGCTTATGTCAGAACAACAAATTTTACTAATTGGGAGTTTGTTCCATTTGAAATGGACGAATCTGAATCGTATGAGAATTACAACGGAACATATGTTGACATGTATTTTGATGCTTGGACTGATGATGAAGCACCTAACACTACAACTATAAAATATAGCATTTCGAGTGACGGTGAAAATTGGACTGAAAAGGAAACGCCTGAATTCAATGTCCCAAAATTCATTGGTGATACTCTTGCTGAAGCATCTACAGAAATGATTGTTACTTCAGCTGGAGTAATATTCTATATTAGTTGCTATCAAGTATCTGAAGGAGTGGGTGGATTCACTAGCTTTTCTGATTATTATATAACCCAAGATTTTGAAAACTATAAAAAAATTGATATGTCAGCTTTGGGTAATTGTCAATATGAACTTATAGATGAATACACTGAAAGAGAAGATGTTTGCAGTGTAAAAACAACTTCAACAAAGGACACATTTGCTATTGTTCGCACTTCTGTGTTACGCAGCTTTGATGAATATTATGAAATTACAGACTTTAGCGGACTAAAACAAATTATATATTTTTATGACGAAGAAAGCAACAAAATGGTAGAAGAGTTGGTCTTTGATGAAACTAGCTATTATTCTTCATCACAATTGATTTCGAAAGACATGTATGTTATTTTCTCGACTGATGTATTTCAAGAAAATTTTGCACTTACAATGAAAAATTATGGGGATGTTGAACGATATGATGCATCTAACCTAATGGAATATTGGGACTTTTACTACTATTGTAATCTAAACTATGAAAATAATACAAACACTTATTCTGTTCCAAACTTGTTTGGTGTAACAGGTGATTCAACACTATTTGTAACTAAAGATTTTTTTAATACTGTTTACAAATGTGATTTACCAACAAACGATTCTGAAGAAATCAATAGTTCTTGGACCGTTCAAAGCTTAGCTGGTAATGTTTCAGGTGCTTATTTAGTATATAGTGAATACAATTATGAAACCTACGAAAGTTTTGATGAATATTACTTTGTATCAAACAACACATCAAACAGCAACCGCAACGGCTGGCAACTTGAAAACGGAAAGTGGGCATTCTACGAAAACGGAGTTAAACTCACAAGCATATGGAAAGCAGACTCAAAAGGTTGGTGCTATCTTGATGCAGATGGATATATGGCAACAAATAAATGGGTAAGAGACTCAAAAGGTTGGTGCTATGTAGGTGCTGATGGTTACTGCGTAACAAATCAATGGGTAGCAGATAGCAAAGGTTGGTGTTACCTTGGTGCAGATGGTAGAATGGTAACTAACAAATGGGTAGCAGACAGCAAAGGCTGGTGCTATGTAGGTGCTGACGGCTACTGTGTAACAGATAAATGGGTAGCAGATAGTAAAGGCTGGTGCTACCTTGGTGCAGACGGTAGAATGGTAACTAACAAATGAGTTAAAGACTCAAAAGGTTGGTGCTATGTTGGTGCTGATGGTTACTGCTTGTCAAATGCATGGAAAGCAGATAGCAAAGGCTGGTGCTACCTTGATGCTAACGCCAGAATGGTTATCAATGACTGGGTAAAAGATGGTGGCAAATGGTACTATCTTGACCAAAATGGTTACATGGTAACAGGCACAAAGACTATTAACGGCAAAACATACAAATTCGCATCCAACGGTGTTTGGATTGCATAAATAACAAAGTAAAACGGTAGGCTAAAAACCTACCGTTTTTTGATGCACAAATTGGTGCTTGTAGAATGGAATGTAGAATGCAAAATGTCAGGTTTGCGACGCAATTATGATTGCCTCCCTCGTCAGGGAGGACCGAAAAACAATATAACAAAATAATTCGACAAATTAAATTATGTCAAACAAAATGATATTAAACAAGTTTTTGTGCGACAATATTATTATGAAGATTATTCTTTTGTTGTTTTTACAATTTTACACTTTTCATTTTGCGTTTTATGTGTTATACTGACTGTGTATATATTCTATAATAAAATAGGGGTGTTATTTTATGAATAAAACTTGGTATAAAGAAATGGTAGTTTACCAGATTTGGCCACGAAGCTTTAAAGACTCAAACGGTGACGGTATTGGTGACCTTGAGGGTATTTATTCAAAACTTGATTACATCAAGTCAATCGGAATTGACGCTATCTGGTTCTCACCACTTTTTAAATCACCAAATGCTGACTATGGTTATGATATTGCTGATTATATGGATATTAACCCTGAATACGGCGATATGGAAACATTCAAAAAAGTGCTTGCAGGTTGTCATGAACGCGGAATGAAAGTGTTTATGGACCTTGTTGTTAATCACACATCAACTGAACATCACTGGTTCAAAGAGGCTTGCAAGAGCGTTGATAATCCTTATCACGATTACTATATTTGGAGAAAAGGTAAGGGTAAAGATGGTAAAAGACCCCCAAACAACTGGCTTTCAACATTTGAAGGCGGTGCTTGGGAATATGTAGAATCAGTTGACGAATATTATCTTCATGTATTCACAAAAGGTCAGCCTGACCTTAATATGGATAACCCCAAAGTCCGTCAAGAAGTTAAAGACATTATGAAGTTCTGGCTTGATATGGGCGTTGACGGTTTCCGTGAAGATGTTATTACATACATTTCAAAGAAAGAGGGACTTCCAAACGGTGTTCCGATTCCTGTTGCTTGTGGTATGGAACATTACAACTGTGGTCCACACCTTTATGAATATCTTAAAGAATTCCATGATGAAGTTCTTTCAAAATATGATTGCTTCACAGTTGGTGAAGGTCCACTTATCACACCTGAAAAAGTTCTTCGTTTCGTTAAAGAAGATGAAACACAGGTTCTTAAAACAATGTTCAGCTTTGACCACCTTGAAGCAGACTGCTTTATGACAGACTGGATTAAAACTCCATTCAGTCTTAAAAAGATGAAGAAATGTTACCAAAAATGGTATGATGCTATGAATGGCAAGGGTTGGCACACACTCTATCTTGAAAACCACGACCACCCAAGAATTGTTGACCGTTACGGCTCACTTAAATACAGAGTTGAAAGTGCAAAAATGCTTGCAACAATGTGTTATTTACAAAAGGGTACTCCTTTCATTTATCAAGGTCAGGAAATCGGTATGACAAATATCGAGCTTCATTCAATTGATGAATTCAAAGATATGATTACCTTTAATAACCAGAAAATGTTTAACAAACTTGGCATCAAGGGCGATAAGTTCGTTAAGATGGCAAATGCAGGTTCTCGTGAAAACTCAAGAACTCCTATTCAATGGGATGACTCAGAATATGCAGGCTTCTCAACAGTTGAACCTTGGTTCAATCTCAACCCTAACTACACAGAAATCAACGTGGCACAGGCTGAGGCTGACGAAAACTCAATCCTTAACTATTACCGTAAACTTCTCAAGTTCAGAAAAGAACATGAAGTTGCAATTTATGGTGACTTTAAGCAGTATTATGAAAATAGCAATGACCTTTTCGTTTATGAGAGAACACTTGATGGTGAAAAAGTTCTTGTTGTTTGCTCATTTACAGAAAAGAGCGTTCATTTCAAAGCTCCTGAAGGAATCAACCTTGCAGATGGTGAACTTGTTCTCAACAACTATAAAATTAACCCTGTTAACCGCAATTCTTTCGTAACAAGACCTTACGAAACAAGAGTTTACTATTTTAAATAAGAGGTAAAAACAATGAAAACAAATAACGGACAACTTACAAAACGTGTCTGGGCAGGAATTCTTCTCTTTTTATTTATGGGTTCACTTGCTTGGAATGTTGAAAATATGTATTTTAACACATTCTTAAATGATATGGTGTTTAATGAGGGCTCAATGGGCTCATCACTCACTCTTACTGACGCTGTTAACTTGATGGTTACATTCTCTGCGATTGTTGCAGTTGTAACAACATTTATTATGGGTACACTCAGTGAGAAAATGAAAAACCGTAAAGCATTTATCTCTTTTGGTTATATTGCATGGGGTATTATAACAGCTCTCTTTGGTTTTATTACAAAAGAGAATGTTGCAAATCTTTTTGGCCTTGAAAACAGTGCAGAGATTATCACTGCAACTGCATGGGTTGTTATTGTAATGGATATGATAATGACATTTATGGGTTCAACAAGTAATGACTCTGCTTTCAATGCTTGGGTAACTGACGTTACAACACCTGAAACAACACCAAAGGTTGAAACTGCATTTACATTTATGGGCTTTATAGCTATGGGTGTAATTATGGTTGTTGGTTCTCTTGCACAAGGTGGAGTAATTTCTTACAGTGCATTCTTCATTGGCTTGGGTGCTTTTGTTACTCTCGTTGGTATTATCGGAATTTTCTTGCTTGAAAATCCACAGAAATTTGATAAGAAAGACGACAACGCACCAAAAACAAGCTATTGGGCAGACCTTTTCTATGGGTTTAGACCTAGTGTTGTTAAAGAAAACAGCAAACTTTATTTGATTCTTGCATCATTCTGTATTTTTAACTGTGCTTTCCAAGTTTTCTTCCCATATCTTTTCATTTATTTGGGTTCAGTTGTAATTCCTGCAAATGAGGGCACAAACCTTCTTTCATTAGGCGTAATTATTCCTGCTGTAATTGCAGTTGCTGTTGCAGTAACAGGCATTATTCTTCTTATGAAAGTTGCAGTTAAAAACAAGGCTATTGCATTTATCACAAGTGTTATCTGTCTTGCAATCGGTCTTTTAGTTCTTTCAACAACTAAGAATATTATTGGTATTCTCATTGGTATCGCACCAACTCTTATTGGTTATCTTGTTCTCACAATTCAGTTCGGTGCAACTGTTCGTGATAATATTCCACAAGATAAAGTTGGCCTTTTCCAAGGTATCCGCATGATTTTCGTTGTTCTTATTCCAATGATAGTTGGTCCAACTCTTGGTAATATTGCAGCAAAAAACTCAGACATTACATATATGGAAAATGGTGCAGAAAAAGTGCTTCCAACAGAGGCAATGTTCCTTTATGCAGCAATTGTTGCAGTACTTATCTTTATTCCAATGATTGCATATTTGAAGAAAGATAAAGAAAAAGCATAAGATTTTTAACCTATAAATTTTTTAGAGAGGTAGAAGTATGAGTGACAAAAACGGACAATTGAGTGTACGCGTCTGGTTAGGTCTTGTTCTTTTTATATTTATGGGCTCGATGGCAGCAAACCTTCAAGGTACACTCACAAGTGTATTCTTGGATAATACTGTTTTTGACCAAGGCTCAATGGGCGCGAAAATCACATTAACTGACGCAGTTAACATTATTACTTCTGTTTCTGCTGTGATATCTTGTATTACTGCCTTTATTATGGGTACTCTTAGTGAAAAGCTCAGAAATAGAAAAATATTCATTTCTGTGGGCTATATCATCTGGGGTATCATGACAGTATTTTTTGGCGTTATCAAAAAAGATGTTGTAGCAAATATGTTTGGCTATACTGATGCGGCACAGATTGTTTCTACTACTGCATGGATTATTATTGGCTTTGCTTTTATGATGACCATTGTTCGTGCAACAGGTGACGACTCTGTTTTTGACGCTTGGGTAACTGATGTTACAACACCTAAAACAACGGTTATAGTTGAATCAATTGTTACCGTGATGGGCTTTGCTACAACAGGTATAATCACTGCAATGATTGCAAAGGCGCAAGCGGATAAGGTTTCTTACAATACACTTTTTATATTGATTGGTGTTTTAGCAATACTTGTTGGTATTGCGGGCTTCTACGTTATTGATAACCCTAAGAAGTTTGAAAAGAAAGATGTCAATGCCTCCAAAACAAGTTATTGGGCAGACCTTTTCTATGGCTTCAGACCAAAGGCTATTAAAGAAAACACTAACCTTTATTTAATTCTTTTGTCAGGTTGTACCTTTAACTGTGCTGTGCAAAGTTTTGTGCCTTATTTAATTATTTATTTTACCTCAGTTGTAATACCTGCAAACGGTGGTGAAGAATTCAATATTGGTGGTTTTGCTGTAATTGGTGTTATGGCAATTACAATTGCACTTGAAACCATTTTGATTTTAATGAAATTGGTTATGAAGAAGAAAGCTTATTCATTTATTCCAAGTGTAATTTGCTTCATTGTCGGTTTGCTTATTCTTTCGGCGACTAAGAACATTTATTTGATTATTATCGGCTTAACACCAGGTTTAATTGGTTATATCACAATTATGATTCAGTTCGGTGCAACTGTGCGAGATAATATTCCACAAGATAAGGTTGGTCTTTTCCAAGGTATCCGTATGATTTTTCTTAGTATGATTCCAATGATTGTTGGTCCAACTCTTGGTAATATCGCAGCAAAAAATTCAACTGTTACATATATGGAAAACGGTGCTGAAAAGGTTCTTCCAACAGAAGCCATGTTCCTTTATGCAGCAATCGTTGCGGTATTTATCTTTATTCCAATGCTTGCATTCTTGAAAAAAGATAAAGAAAAAGCATTGAAGGCAAATTATGAATAAAAATGCAGACAACCTGTTGACTTTTCAGCAGGTTGTTTTGATTAGGTGATTTAATTGACAGAAACACAAAAAAGATTTGAAGATTTAGCAAATCGCTCTTTTGAAAGAGAATATGCAGTTTATTCTGATTTTTTGGGGCTTTCCGAAATATCAGAACTTTTTGCTGTGCGTTTTTCTGTGCCCGTTACTTTGTGGGGTGGCTATGAAGGTGCTGAAAGGGTAGTTGCATGCTTCGGTGATAGAAACTTTTATGAAAGTAATAATGATTATCCTATAAAGTGCATTATGATTGAGCCTGTTAATCAAAAATTTGCCGACGCACTTTCACATCGTGACTTTTTGGGCTCGCTAATGGGACTTGGTATCCGTCGCGAAATGCTTGGGGATATAATTATCAGCGAAAATTGTGGCTTTTTGTTTGCAATAGATTCAATTTGTGATTATATAGTTGATAATCTTACTCAGGTTAAGCATACAACAGTTAAATGCTTACAAGTTGATGAAATTCCTGAAAATGTTTTTCCGCAACCTGAAAAAACAGAAATGATTGTGTCATCAGAAAGATTGGATGTGTTAGTTTCTGCTGTTTATAATCTTTCGCGTAGCAAAGCGCAAGTCTTGTTTAATCAAGAAAAAGTATTTATAAATGGTGCATCAAAAAGTGCATCTTCTGTTGCAAAAGTTGGCGATAAAATATCAGTTCGTGGATTTGGTAGATTTATCTATAACGGAGTTTTGCGACGCACCAAGAAAGACAGATTGATAATTGAAATATTAAGATATAATTAAAACCGTTTAGCGAAAAACTAAACGGTTTGTTTTTTTGTTCTTATTTAATTTTTCTAATTGCCTTGTGAATTACAGATGCAACAGGTGGTGCAATAATGGTGGTTGTTACAATTTCCATAACACCATTGAGTCCTATGAATGCTACAAGAAAAGCAATAAGACTTAAATCACCACGGAAGCCCATTATGTAGTCACTCTTACCAAAGAAAAGAATGAGCAAAGTCATAAAGAAAGCTGTGTTGAGAACTGGTGCAGAGAGTGCGCCAATTACATAAGCCACCTTGCGTTTCTTTCTTGCCACAAATTTGTAAACCACAGCACAAATATAACCCATAAGTACGCGTGGCACAATGCACATTATAAATGTAAAAATTGGGTTAATGCTTAAAAGTGTAGTGCCGAATGCATCAAGTCCGAAGCATTGAATGAAGCTTGTGATACCGAATACAAGTCCTAAAAAGGCTCCTGTTTTCTCACCCAAGGTCATGGCACCAACTGCAACGGGAACCATTATAAAGGTCATTTTAACAGGACCAAGTTGCAGGTACCCGAGTGGTGTAAATGCCATCAACAAAATAATTGCTGAAAGCATAGCGTTTTCGGTAAGCGCTATTATTTTCTTTCGGCTTACCTTTCTTTTTTTTGACATATATATTCCTCCTTGCTGTTACTCCGAATGGATGCAACGCAAATAATTGACGAATAAATTATTTATTTTTATTGTAGATTGCTTTAAGTCCTTTGAGAACTAAATCACCATCATAAATGATTTCTCTTTTGCAAACAGGTGAGATAAAATGTGAAAGTCCACCAGTTGCAATAATTGTTTTAGGTTCACCAAGCTCTTCGGCAAATCTATCAAGAAGACCATCAATCATTGAAGCTGTACCGAGAACAATTCCACTTTGCATACTTTCAATAGTGTTTGTTCCACAAGCTTTTTTAGGTGGCTCAAGACTGATTGCAGGCAAGAGAGAACTTGTGTTTATAAGTGCTTGTAAAGAAATCGCAACACCGGGTGCAATCATACAACCCCTAAAACCGCGATTTTCATCAATAGCATAGATTTTTGTAGCTGTGCCAAGGTCGATAACAAATGCTGGTAATGGATATTCGTTGGCAGCACCCACAGCACCTGCTGCCAAATCTGCACCGAGTTGAGCAGGGTTATCGATTAGAATATTAAGTCCTGTTTTAACACCGGGAGAAAGCACAATAACATTTTTGCCGATAAGTTTCTCGACTGCATTTTTTACATGAACAGTAATTTCAGGTACAACAGAAGAAATCACAGCACCCAAAATGCAATTAAAATCAATATTATAAATTTTAAAAATGTTTAAAAATTCAACGGCAAACTGGTCGTCAGTCTTTTGTCTTTCGGTAGCCAAACGAGCACTCATTGTGAGCAATTCGCCATCAAAAAGACCGATATTCATATTTGTGTTGCCAATATCAATTGTAAGAAGCATAATCTCACCTCGTTTTTTAACTTAACAATTATATACTATTTTTTATTGTTTATCAAGTTTTTTTGTGTTACAATGTGTGAGAAACGGGGTGGAACTTTGATTTGTAATTTGTGTCCAAGAAATTGTAATGCAGAAAGAACTGAATATATGGGCAATGGTTTTTGCAAAATGCCCGAAAATCCCGTGTTGGCAAGAGCTGATATTCACAATTGGGAAGAGCCTTGTATAAGTGGAGAAAAGGGGACGGGTGCAATCTTCTTTTCAGGTTGTTCTTTAAAATGTTGTTTTTGTCAGAATTATCCCATAAGTCACGAAAACAAGGGTGAAATCATCACAACTTCACGACTTGTTGAAATCATAAAAGAACTTGAAAACAGGGGAGTACATACCATAGATTTTGTTAATCCCACCCATTTTTCACATATTCTCATTGATGCCTTGACAAAGTATAAACCCAAAGTGCCAGTTGTGTATAACTCATCGGGATATGACAGCGTTGAAACACTCAAAAAACTTGAGGGTCTTGTGGATGTTTATTTGCCCGATTTAAAATATTTCAGCGGTGAAAAGTCAATAGCTTATGCTAAATGTCCAGATTATTTTGAAAAAGCAAGTGAAGCCGTTCTTGAAATGTATCGTCAACAACCCAAAAATGAGTTCAAAAACGGAATAATTCAAAAAGGACTCATTATTCGTCATCTTGTTTTACCGAAGAATGTTGATGAAAGCAAAAACATACTTTTATGGATTAAAAACAATCTGCCAAGCGACACAATCATAAGCATTATGAGTCAATATACGCCTTATGGTGATATTGCAGAGTTCAAAGAGTTAAACAGAAAACTAACAACAGCAGAATACAATAAAGTCGTAGATTATTTCATTGATTTAGGGCTTACAAATGGATTTATGCAAGAGAAAACTTCTGCAAAGACAGATTTCATACCAAGTTTCGACGGGACAGGCGTAAAATAATATTGAAATCTCTAAAAAATATGATATAATTTTTACATAAAAATTGAAGAAAGAAGGATTTTGAAAATGAAAGGATTTTTAAAAGAATTTAAAGAATTTGCAATGCGTGGTAACGTAATTGACCTTGCAGTCGGTGTTATCATCGGTGGAGCTTTCCAAAAAATCGTAACATCAGTAGTTAATGACCTTGTTATGCCACTTATTGGTCTTATCACAAAAGGTAGCGATTTCGCAACAAAATTCATAGCACTTGACGGTGGCGAATATGCGACAATCGAAGAAGCAACAGCAGCAGGCGCAGCAATTCTTACTTATGGTAACTTTATTGCAGTAACAATTGATTTCCTTATTATGGCATTCGTTATTTTCCTTCTTGTTAAGGGACTTAACAAACTTACTTCAATTGGCAAAAAGCCTGAACCAGTTGTTGAGGCAGCACCTACAACAAAGGTTTGCCCATTCTGTAAGAGTGAAATTGCAATTGATGCAACAAAGTGCGCACATTGTACATCTGACGTTGAATAATTATGCAAATTAAGTTAGGTTTTATCGGTTGCGGAAATATGGCAACTGCAATAATAAATGGTGCAGTTTTATCAGAATTTATTGCAGGTGAAAATATTTTTGTTTATGATATTGATAGTGAGAAAACAAGTTTTCTTCACGAAAAGCATGGCGTGAATGTGTGCGACTCAGTCGAGAGTGTTGCAGAAAATACCCAAGTAACAGTTCTTGCAGTTAAACCGCAGATTTTCCCAACAGTTTTGCCACAGATTAAAGATGTTGTCTTGGAAAAAGGCACAGCAATCGTTTCAATTGGTGCAGGTAAAACTCTCAATTATATCGGTTCGTTTTTAGATGACGATGCAAAAATTGTTCGTGTTATGCCAAATATCAACGCAAAAGTTGGAGCGTCAATGAGTGGTGTTTGTAAGAACAAAAATGTTAATGACAATTTGCTTCAGTTTGTCAAAGACTTGTGTCGCTCATTCGGTGATGTAATTGAGTTAGAAGAAGATATGTTCCCGCTTTTCGGCGTTATCGCAGGTTGCTCACCGGCTTATTCATTTATGTTTATTGACTCAATGGCTCGTGAAGCTGTGAAAAACGGAATGAATAAAAAAGATGCGCTTAAAATTTGTGCACAAGCTGTGCTTGGAAGTGCAAAAACAATTTTAGAAGATAGTGACGCTAATTCGTGGGCGCTTATTAATAGCGTTTGCTCGCCGGGTGGCACAACTATCGAGGGAATAGCAGTTTTAGAACAAGAAGAGTTCGACAAAACTGTTATGAATGCTGTGAAAGCATCCCTTGAAAAAGATAAGAAATTATAAAAATAACGGACAGCAATTGCTGTCCTTTTTCTTTATTCAAATAAGTCTGTTGATAAGTATCTGTCGCCTGTGTCGGGTAAGATTACAACAATATTTTTGCCTTTGTTTTCCGGATTTTTAGCTAAAAGCAATGCAGCGTGAAGTGCAGCACCCGATGAAATTCCCACCAACACACCTTCGCGTTTTGCCATCATACGACTTGCTTCATAGGCCTCGTTTGTGGTGACTGTAATAATCTCATCAATAATCTCTGTGTTGAGAGTTTCGGGAATAAATCCTGCTCCGATACCTTGTAATCCGTGAGCACCCGCTTTGCCACCTGAAAGGACGGGTGAGTCAGTAGGTTCAATGCCAACAATTTTAATGTTAGGCTTTTTTGATTTAAGATATTCGCCGATGCCTGTGATTGTGCCACCTGTGCCAACACCTGCAACAAGAATATCAACTTGACCGTCTGTGTCTTCCCAGATTTCAGGGCCCGTTGCGTCAAAATGAGCTTTTGGGTTTGCGGGGTTAACAAACTGACCTGCAACAATGCTGTTTGGTATTTCACGAGATAATTCTTCGGCTTTTTCTATAGCGCCATTCATACCTTTTGAGCCATCTGTAAGCACCAATTCAGCACCAAAAGATGCAATGAGTTTTCTGCGTTCAACTGACATTGTTTCAGGCATTGTGATAATTAATTTATATCCCTTTGCAGCGGCAACTGATGCAAGACCGATACCTGTATTGCCACTTGTGGGCTCAATAATAACAGAACCTTCTTTTAAAATACCTTTTTCTTCGGCATCTTCAATCATAGCTTTTGCAACTCGGTCTTTAATACTTCCAGCAGGGTTGAATAACTCTAACTTTGCAAAAATATTCGCAGAAAGTTTTTCGTCTTTTTCAATATTTGAAAGCTCCAAAAGGGGAGTTCTTCCAATCAATTCTGATGCAGTTTTAAAAATTCTCATAGCACCATCTCCAAATATATTTTCTGTTTATTATTATATTATATTTTTGGCAACTATTCAACAAGAAAAAATTCCAAGAACTTAAAGTCCCTGGAATTTTTGGTCGAGATGACAAGATTCGAACTTGCGGCATCCACGTCCCGAACGTGGCGCGCTACCATCTGCGCTACATCTCGATGCGGTAACTAAATCATTATAATATTTTTAAATTTATAAATCAAGTGAATTTTGATGCTAAAAAAGTTGCTATTTATTCAAATTTAAATTTGTCGGGATGTTTAATATGTGTGTTCTAGGCTCCACTTGTCAGGGTGCGAGCATCCGGTGGTTGCTGAATTAGCGCTGTCTGAGCCGGAAGGCGAGTAAGGGAGCTGTCAACGAAGTTGACTGATGGGTAGTCAAAAAAATTATCTCTTCCCCCGTCACCGCTATGCGTTCCCACCTCCCTCGGGAGAGGGAGGCGATTATAATCGCGTCGCAGACCCAATTTTATTCTTTATTATTTTTTATTCGACAACCCCTAATTTATCGAACTCATTTTTACAAATAAAATGACCGAACAGAAATTTCTGCACGGTCTTGATTTTTATTCACTTAAAAAGTCGCGTTTCATAATACATTCTTCAAAGAATGAGTTTACGGTATCCATAACTGTCAAATCTTCTTTTGTAATGAGTGCATAGTCGATTGACTGATAAATTTCATAAGCTTCCTGACTATTTTCGGGCAATGAACCAACTCTTGCAAAAATATCGTTGAGATATTGCTCTGCATCCTTTGCAAGATAAACATTGTGATATTTACTTTCATAAAAAACTGTTCTTGCATTTTGGTTTTCTGCGATTTTCTGTTTCATTCCAACAGGACTGTTTTTCACATTTACAGTCATATCGTTGCCACCGTGCATAACAAGTGTAGGAATTTGGTTACTTCCAATTGTTTCACAGGAGCGAAGAATACCAACTTTGCCAAATTTTAAAAGGTTCACAATATCAAGAAATGGTGTCATAAATCGAATATTTGCCTTTGTTTTCATTTTCACCATATCCGAGAGCAATCTATTAAGAGAGTGGAAAGGTGAGAACGCAACAATGCCTTTAATTTCAACATTGGGGGACAAAGCAGATACATTGCATACGCTATATCCACCCCAAGAGTGTCCTAAAAGTAAAAGTGGTAATTCCTTAAGGTCGTCACGGGTTGATACATACTTAATTGCGTGTTTCAAATCAATAACACCTTGCGCAAATCCCTTGAGTTTTTTGCCTTCAGATTCGCAAGTACCCGTGTTGTCATAAGCCAATACAAGATAACCTTTTTGTGCGAAATAATTGATTTCTGTGGTATAAGCCAAATGCCCTGCGCCCATTCCGTGTGAAAAGACGATAAGTGCTTTATATTTGTCAATCTTTGCGCCACTATAAAGAAATCCGTTGAGAGTCTGACCCTCATCAGACTTGAAACTGATTGGATGAGCGTTAAGATTATCAAAGTTTTTTGCTTTTAAATATTTAAGGTTTTCGTTACCCTCACATCTTTTATTAAGCCCTGCTGCGTCAAGCAATTTTGTGGCTAAAACAATGAGAATTGCAATAACTGCGAGTATTCCCAATAAAATGTAAAGCATAATATCCCTCCCTATAATTTGTTTTATTTTATCATATTTTGTCTAATTTGTAAATATTCAGCTCAAACCGTCACATTTGTGTTGTTTTTGCGACAAATGTATGATAAAATAAACAAAATATATTCGCTAACTTGAGAGGTGTCTCAAATGAAACTTAGACAACTTAAAATTATAAGAAACCAGAATGGACTCACACAGCAACAGGTTGCAGATGTGCTGGGCATAAGCCGTTCTGCTTATTGTGGATATGAAACCGGAAGACGTTCCCCCGACATTGATACTTTGGTTAAACTCAGTGAGTTTTATCATATTTCGGTTGACAAATTTGTTGAAAAAATTCTCACAAAATATGTCTATGACGATGAGTTTGTTGACTCTCAACCTGAGGCTCGTTATATGGCTCAACTCTCAAAAGAAGAGACAGATTTAATCATAAACTTAAGACTTTCAAATGACGACGCTAAAAAAGAAATCTTTGATTTCGCAAGAGCAAAAACAAACAGAAAGTCTATATAAGGGAAATTTGTTATGAAATATAATTTTGAAAATATGACATCTTCTCTTGAAGATTATCTCGAAGCGGTTTTTGTGTTGTCAACAAAGATTGAGAATGTGCGCGTAACAGATATTGCAGAGCATTTGGGCGTTTCAAAGCCAAGTGTTAACAGAGCAGTTAATACTCTCACTCAGAATGGCTTTTTAGAGCACGAGACTTATGGAAGCATTAAAATCACACCAATGGGTGAAAGTTATGCTGCAAATGTGCTTCGTCGTCACAAACTCATAAAGCAATTTTTAGTTGATACTTTGGGTGTTGATGAAGAAAACGCAGAAAATGATGCTTGCAAAATGGAACATGTTATGAGTTCTGTAACAATTGATAAACTTTATGAATATCTTGAAAGGCAGGGGTAAGCCGTGACAAAGATAGCAATAATAGGTGGTGGCGCGTCGGGACTTGCCTGTGCCATCGAGCTTTTACATAATGTGAAAGATAAAAGTCAAGTTGAAATTACAATTCTTGAAAAACTGCCAAGAGTGGGTAAAAAAATTCTTGTAACAGGTAACGGAAGATGTAATCTTACAAATATGA
Source organism: Candidatus Fimenecus sp. (assembly GCA_045655645.1). Lineage (GTDB taxonomy): Bacteria > Bacillota > Clostridia > Oscillospirales > Acutalibacteraceae > Fimenecus. The sequence goes on along the minus strand of JAZOPS010000024.1, from coordinate 9,040 downwards.
ATTCAGTTGAGCAGGGTTTTCGTGGTGATACGGCTTTCTCGCAGTTCGCTTTGAGAGAATATACACCTGAAAAGAATATTGAATTTTTCAATGAATTAGGTCTTTACACAAGAGAAGAAGACGAGGGTAGAGTTTACCCATTGTCAAATCAGGCAGCGTCGGTTTTAGATGCTTTGCGTTTTGAATGTGAAAGACTCGGTGTTAAAACAATTTGCGATTACAGAGCGGTGCATCTTAAAACAATTGATACTGGTGTAACTAAAAAAATTGTTATAAATAATCGTGACAGATTTGATTTTGTGGTTGTTGCTTGTGGTGGCAAGGCGGCAAAAGTGCATGGCACGGATGGCGACGGATATGATATGCTCAAAATGTTTGGGCATACTATTATTTCACCTGCGCCAGCGTTAGTATCACTCAACTGCGAAGAATTCACAAAAGCGCTTAAAGGTGTGCGTTCAATCTGCAAAATGGATTTGGTAATTGACGGTAAAAAAGAACTTGAAAACTATGGCGAAGTTCAGTTCACAGACTATGGATTATCTGGTATTCCTATTATGCAACTTTCTCGTTTTGTGTCTGTTTCACCGTCAAATGATATTAAAATAAATCTTGATGTGACACCAGATTTTTCAAAAGAGCAGATTTGGGGATATCTCATTTCTCGTCGCAATGTTGACACAGGACTTTGCGAAAATCTTTTAAGCGGAATTATGAACAAACAACTTTGCATTACTTTGCTTAAAGAATGTCAGGTTGCGGTTAATAAAAGAGTGAATACTCTTACAGATGACGAGCTTACAAGAATTGCAAAAATTATTAAAAAATGGGAAATTAAGATTAAAAATTCAAGAAGCTTTGATTATGCTCAGGTTACAGCAGGTGGCGTTGACTGCAAAGAATTCAATGATGAAACAATGGAATCAAGATTTGTTAAGAATTTATTCTGTTGTGGCGAAATCTTTAATGTTGACGGTGATTGTGGTGGATATAACTTACAATGGGCGTGGTCAAGTGGTCGTCTTGTTGGCAAAACAATTGGTGAAAGGATAAACAATGCTCAGAATCAGTGAAATTAAACTTAGTCTTGATAGCGGATTTTCTGACATTGAAAATGCCGTTGCCAAGACCCTTAAAATAAATAAAAACAGAATTTTAAAAACAGAAATATTCAAAAGAAGTATAGATTGCCGAAAAGATAGCGTGCATTTTGTTTATACAGCAGATGTGACAATTGATGGTGATGAAGATAAAATTCTTACAAATATCAATAACACAAAAGTCATAAAGTGCGAAAAATATTCATATAAAATTCCGCAGTCAAACAGAAAAAGCACATTGCCACCCGTTATTGCAGGTTTTGGCCCTGCGGGTATGTTTTCGGGTCTTATTCTTGCTCGAAGTGGACATAAACCCATAATTATTGAGCGTGGCCGTGATGTTGATTCTCGTGCAAATGATGTAAATAATTTCTGGACTAATCGAATTTTAGACGAAAAATCAAATATACAATATGGTGAGGGTGGCGCAGGCACATTCTCTGACGGAAAACTTACGACGGGTATTAAAGACAGCCGTTGCCGTTTCGTTTTTGAAGAGTTTGTAAGCCATGGTGCACCCGAAGATATTTTGGTTAATGCAAAACCACATATCGGCACAGATAAACTTAAAACAACTGTTAAAAATATCCGTGAAGAGATAATCTCTCTTGGCGGTCAAGTGCTTTTTGAAACACAACTTACAAATATTATCGTTGCAAATAATTTCATTCATGGAATAACCGTAACTGATAAAAATGGCAAAGAAACTGATATCGAAACGGATGCTCTTATTCTTTCAATTGGTCACTCTGCAAGAGATACAATTGAAATGCTCTATAACAAGGGTATAACTATGATGCAAAAACCATTTTCAATCGGTGCTAGAATTGAACACCCACAAGAAATGATAAATTCAGTTCAATTCGGTGAATTCAAAAATCATCCAAAACTTCCTGCGGCTGATTATAAACTTGCTTGTCATCCACCACACGGTAGGGGGGCTTATACATTCTGTATGTGTCCAGGTGGCACAGTTGTTTGTGCATCATCTCAAAAAGGTGGAGTTGTAACAAACGGAATGAGTGAGTTTGCCCGAGATAAAGAAAATGCTAACTCTGCAATTTTGGTTGGGGTTAATCCTGAAGATTTTCCAAGCGAGCATGTGCTTTCAGGATTTGAGCTTCAAAGAGAAATTGAAGAGAAAGCATTCAATATGGGTGGTGGGGATTATACAGCCCCTGCAACTTTGGTTGGCGATTTCTTAAAAGGACAGAAATCCACAAAATTAGGCGCAGTTAAACCATCATTTCCAACGGGTGTTACAATGAGTGATATAGGCACATTGTTGCCTGAAAAAGTTGTTAACAATATGCGTCACGCGTTGACAGAATGGGATAAAAAACTCAAAGGTTTTGCAATGGATGAGGCAGTGCTCACAGCGCCAGAAACTAGAAGCTCATCACCTGTGAGAATTATTCGCGACGAGTTTTATCAGACCAATGTGCGTGGACTTTACCCTTGTGGTGAGGGTGCAGGATATGCAGGGGGAATTGTCTCTGCTGCTGTTGACGGCGTTAAATGTGCCGAGATGGTGTTGTCGGACGAAACATAATGTTACAAAAATGTAATTTGACAAAGCAGAAAACTCTTTGATATATTATATATAGATTAAAAAAGGAGATGATATTGTGAACATTGATAATCTTTGTATGAGTTGTATGAATGAACTCTATGGTGAGAAGCAATGTCCAAAATGCGGATATTATGTTGACTCTCCGCAAATTTCACCTTATCTTCCGTTAAAAACTCCTGTTGGAGATAAATACATAATCGGCAAAGTGCTTTCTTCAAATAGTGAAGGCGTTTCATATATGGCTTATGATATTGAGCGTAAAAGCCCTGTTGTAATCCGTGAGTTTTTACCTGAAAAATTCATTGACAGAAATATGAGCTCAACTGAAGTTGCAATCAAGAATGAGTGGAAAGATTTTTATTATGCATATCTTCGCAAATTCTTGAGTTTGTGGCGTAGCCTTGCTCGTGTGCGTGGACTTTCAGCTTTAGTGCCCGTTATCGACATTGTTGAAGAAAATAATACGGCTTATGCCATTAGCGAATATGTTGAGAGCATTTCACTTCGTGAGTTCTTACTCAGAAGTCAGACTGGTTATCTTAATTGGGAAAAAGCAAAAGTTCTCTTTATGCCAGTGCTTTCAACATTATCAACTCTTCACAAGGCAGGAATTTATCATTATGGTATCAATCCTGATAACCTTATGATTGGTCGTGATGGTAAACTTCGTCTTAGCGGATTTTCAATTAATGATGCGAGACTTGAGGGTACTGAATTTTCACCCGAACAGTTTGAGGGATATACACCAATTGAACAATATTCATATAACTATAGCGAGGGTGCTTGGTCAGATGTTTATGGTTTCAGCGCAGTGCTTTACAGAGCATTGGTTGGCAGTGTTCCACAAGATGCTGTTTCGCGTTCAATGAATGACCAGCTTATAATTCCTGCAAGATATGCAGAGATTATTCCTGTTTATGTTATAAACGCTTTGATGAATGGTTTGCAGGTTAACCCTGAAGACAGAACAAAAGATGTTGAAGCACTTCGTGAAGAACTTTCAGCAACACCTGGCAATGTGGTTTCATCATTCTCAGGCGTTAATGTTCCAAAACGAGAAGAAAGAACACCACCTGTGCAGCCAGCAGAAGAAGACGATAAGAGCACAATAATCAGAACGATTTTAATAGTTTCTCTTATTGTTGTGGGCGTTGGACTTATCTTCTTCGGCGCATATTTGGGTTATGACCATTTCATTAAAAATCCTGAAGAAACAACAACTGAAGCACCTATTGTTGCAACAATAGAAGTTCCGAATTTTGTTAATTCTTCTTATGATATGGTTGCTCAAAACCCTGTTCAAAATTCAAGATTTAAAATCAATTCTGTTATGGAATATAGCGACGAGGTTGAAAAAGGATATATTATTTCCCAAAGCCTTGAAGCAGGAACAACTGTTCCAACAGGTAGCGAAATCACATTTGTTGTCAGCAAGGGTCGCGAGTTTGTTACAATTCCACCTGTGAAAGATACAAATATAGACTACGCAAAAGAAACTTTAGAAAAAGCAGGATTTGTGGTTAATATAATCACAAAAGATAATAATGGCGATTATACCGAAGGCAATGTTGCTGAAATTACACCTGCAGAAGGAACAAGCAAACCAAAGGGTACTGATGTTTTCATCCAGGTATGGGGTGCACCGCCAAGCACAGAGCCTGATACAGAAACAACAACTGAAAGAAACCCATTTTATAATCCATTCTTCTAAAACAAAAACCGCTTATCAATTTGATAAGCGGTTTAATTTTTGCTTTTATGAAATTGCTACACAATCAGTTGCATTGACTGTAATACCGTTTATTGTAACAGGCGTGTCAGTATAGTTGACATAAACCTTTATACTATTGTTATATTCGGTACAATAAACTCCATCCTGCACTTTGTCATGAGCAGTCATTCTCGCATCACGAATTGTTGATAGCGCAGAGTCTGCTTTTGTATAAAGGCTAACGACATCGTTTATGTTTTTATCGTAATAATAGTTTGCATCAAGGGTATCGTTATAAGTTGAGCAATACCATAAAACGTTTGGCAAACATCCATATTCAACTGATTTAAGAAATGCAGTTGTCATATTTTCAGAACTGTTTATAGCAGGCGTGCTGTATTCACAAATACCATGAAGCATCATTTGAATAAATGGAATTCCTACATAAGCGTTGCTTTCGCTTGCTTTGATAGGTGACATTGGAGTTTCTGAAACAATGTCTGCTGATTTGATTGCGTAGAAATTACCTGTGTCAATCATCAGCTTCTTTGTTGTGGCAAGAACGGGCAACTGAGCAAAAATCTCTTTATTTGAAACTGTTCTTGAATAGAAATCAGAATCATAATCAGAATAGAGATAAGAACCAATGTCGTTGAGCGCATATCCGTCAAAGTTAATATCAAAAGATGCATTAAGAATATCTTCAACTCGATTTTCAACCCTGCTCATACAAATGAAACTTTGAGCAGAAATTGCTGATGGGAAAAATGCTTCTTTATTTTTTGCAAGTTTTATATTCTTACCATTTAAGTTAGTTGCATTCTGTGAATTCTTGTAATCATAGGTGAGAATATCTGTGTCAAGGAAGAGTGAGAATTTCTGGCTGTTGAGATATGAATAAAGCTCGTTAAAATCCTTTGTCTTGCCAAGTTTATTAGAAAAATCACCAAAAGTGCTGTTTGAACCGTTGTTAGCATTATCATAAAATCCGTTATATCTGAGAATTGCATTGTTGACGCCTTTTGCTTTAAGAAGTGTCATAAGGTCTTTTGCCTGTGCAAAATTTGATAATACGGTGTACTTGTTTTTAGCATTCACATATCCACCCTGTAGAGACACCACAAGAGGTAGAGATTTTGACTGTGGTTCAACTTTTTTAGTTGAAAGAACAGAGTTTCTGATAAGATTTTCACGGCAAGCAGTCGCCATACCTGAATATGTTGCAGATTTACCTGAAAGGAATCTGTAGCAAAGAGTAATCTCGTTTTTATAGGTATATCCGTAAGTTTTATTTACAGAATTCTTGTTTTGTTGTTTGTAAATATCAGTTGTTTTGAATGTTGCGCTGACGCTGTTAAGTGAGTTTTCACTGTTTCTGTTTGCATTGATTTCTGCAATTGAATCACCTTGCTCAATAATACAGAGAAATGCACCATTGCCACGCTTCATACCAAAAGCGCCCACAAGACAATCTGATTTTTGGGTATTGTCAGTTGTGGCAAGGTCGTTACCATAAACTGAAAGAGAAATTGGTGAAAATTCTGGGTCTTCAATGCCTGTCATAATAAGAGCGCCACTACCATCGGGAACAAAGATATAATCTTCTGCACCACTTTGCTCATAAGCACCAAAGTCACCGAGTACATTTACTTTTTCAAGATAAATACCTTTTGGAAGTGACAATGTATTCATACTTACATTTACGAAGAAAGAACCATCACGAAGAGTATAAAGCACAGTCAAATCTGCTCTGATTTGGTCTTTTTTAAGGTCGTCAATATTTGCTTTGCCTGTTTCTGCATCAAGTGACATTGCATATTTAACAGAAATGTTGTTTTCGCCAATCGTATAACTTGCGTTGCCAAAAGCTACTGAATTATCCTGCGAATTGAGCACATAAATATTCTCATCACCATTTGAAAGAGTGATTTCAACAGCAGAGCTGTTAAGGCTCTTTGAAACTTCAGGCTGTGGGAGAGTTGTCCATAAATTATTTGAATTTGTGTCTTTAATCGCAACTGTCATTGTGGTTTTATCAAAGAACATTTCAATAAGACCTGATTTGCAAACAGATTCATAATTGCCAATGGCAGTTTTATAAACGTTGTCGCCCTTGTTTTCTGCAATTATTATGTTTTCGCTTTTCATTCTTACATTTTTTGTAGAAACATCAGCTCCACAAGCAGAGAAAAGCATTGTCACAAGACAAATAATTGATATTATTTTTATAAAATAAGTATAACGAGATTTTCTCATAAAAATACTCCTGAATATGTGTTTTGCATATTCTAACATATTTTGCAAAAAATATCAAATTTTATACGATAAGTCGTTTTCGCATATCAGAAAGTATAATTTTTTCTCGTCGAGAAACTTGCACTTGCGAAACGCCAAGAATGTTTGCGGTTTTGCTTTGAGTGAGTCCGTCAAAATATCGAAGACGGATAAGTTTGCGGTCGTTTTCGGTTAAACAATTTAAAACCTGCTCAATTGAAAGTCGGTCATCAATGGGTGAATATTCATCGTCTGCAGGAATATCAATCTGTTTTTCATCATCGTCTTCTGATGTGAGTGACACAACGGGTTGCGAAATGCAAAGAAGTTGCGCCACTTCAGCAACAGAAATTCCCATTTTTTCTGCAATTTCTGAAATGGTTGGTTCAATACCCAAAGTTTTTTCTAATTTTTCTTTGACAAATTGTAATTCTCTTGCTTTTTCTTTGAGAGTACGACTGATTTTAACAGCACCACCATCACGAAAAAGACGGCGGATTTCACCTAAAATAGATGGTACTGCATAAGTCGAAAAAGCAAACCCTAAACTTTCGTCAAAGCCGTCAGCGGCTTTGATAAGTCCAACACAACCTGAAGAATATAAATCTTCATAGTCAATTCCTTTGCCAATAAATCGAGATGCACAACTACCAACAAGCCCTAAATTATTAAGTATAAGCTCGTCCCTTGTCATTTCGTGCGACCACAAATCTTTTTACAAAGGGTAACTGTTGTGCCAACGCCTAGTTTTGAACGGACAGAAAGCTTGTCCGTAAAACTTTCCATAACAGAAAAGCCAAGCCCTGCACGGTCACCGCCGAGAGTGGTGAAAAGTGGCTCACGAGCTTTTTTAATATCACTTATTCCACAACCACGGTCACGGATAGTAACAATAACTTTGTTATCGTCGTGAATTTTAACACCTATGTATATTTTGCCCACCGAGTTGCGATAACCATGAACAATACAGTTTGTAACGGCTTCGCTTACAGCGGTTTTGATGTCGTTGATTTCTTCAACTGTGGGGTCAAGTTGTGCCGTGAATGCGGCAACTGTTGCTCTTGAAAAACTTTCGTTGACAGAACGACTGTCAACTACCATACGAAATTCATTTATAATCATTTCTTTTCACTACCTTTCTTAATGTTTGCAATACGGTCAAGTCCTGCAAGACGCATAACCTTATATGAATTGTTTGAAAGTCCTGTAACTTCAAGTTCACCACCAAACTCATTTAAGAGTTTGTATCGTCCCATAACAAGACCGATTCCCGAGCTATCCATAAAAGTCACATCAGAAAAATCAAGAATAACTGTTTTGGGACGACAATTCTCAATTCTGTCATCAATGTCAAGACGAATGGGCAGGGTAGTGTGATGGTCAATTTCACCACATAAACGGCAATTAAGCGTTTCGTTTTCGAATTCAATTTTTACGCTCATTTTAAACACTCCTTTTTGACTTATTTTATACCTTGATTTATAAGAAAAATGTCATAACAAGTCGTGGGAAAATATTGTAAAATCCTATTGACATTTGACAAATCTTTTGTTATCATATTCAAGCCGCATATTAGGGGGTAGTGTGTCCAAATGCACTAAAAGTGATGAAATCCACCCTCGATAGCGAGTCTATATTTAAGGTAGGTTAGAAAAATGTACGCAATCATCGTAACAGGCGGCAAGCAGTACAAAGTACAGAACGGCGACGTTGTATTTGTAGAAAAGCTTGACGTAGAAGCAGATGCAGAGATTACTTTTGACAAGGTTCTCGCAGTTGGTTCAGAAGACGGACTTAAAGCAGGTGCTCCTTATGTTGAAGGTGCAACAGTAACTGCAAAAGTTCTCAAAAATGGTAAAGGTAAGAAAATCACAGTATTTACTTACAAACCAAAGAAGAACGAAAAGCGTAAGAAGGGTCATCGTCAGCCATATACAAAGGTTGAGATTACCGGTATTAACGCATAATGACAACAGCAAAATTTCTGTTTTCGGATGATACAATAGTTTCATTTGAGTTAAGTGGTCATAGCGGTGCAGGGGAAGAGGGCACAGACATTGTTTGTAGCGCAGTTTCTTCAGCAGCTTATATGGCAGCTAACACAATAATTGAAATTATGAAATTGAATCCAGAAACAGTAGTCCGTGACGGGTATTTAAAACTTCAAATGAGTTTAGAAGATGCTCGTAAATCGAAAGTGATTACTGACGGTTTGTATTTGCACTTAAGCGAATTACAAAATCAGTATCCCAACAACTTGAAACTTGAAAGAGGTGTTTTTGATGCTTAAAATCAACATTCAGTTATTTGCTCATAAAAAAGGTATGGGTTCTACAAAGAACGGCCGTGACTCAGAATCAAAACGTCTTGGCGTTAAAAGAG
>JAZOPS010000023.1:0-23007 GCA_045655645.1 Candidatus Fimenecus sp. | reverse complement strand
CATGTAGGCGCAGAAAAGTTCAATATGCAGAGCGATAAAATGTCTTGGGCTGCAGAACACGTAGTAGGCGTGGCACAGGGTGTTCGTGAAGACATTCTTATGGATTTACGTGCTAACTTTGAAGGCGAATGCTGCGAAGTTGGTATGTATCTTGCAATGGCAAGAGTTGCACATCGTGAGGGTTACCCAGAAATCGGTCTTTATTGGGAAAAAGCTGCTTATGAAGAAGCAGAACACGCAGCTAAATTCGCAGAACTTCTTGGTGAAGTTGTAACAGATAGCACAAAGAAAAACCTTGAAATGAGAGTTGACGCTGAAAACGGCGCAACAATGGGTAAATTCGACCTTGCAAAACGCGCTAAAGAGCTTGGTCTTGATGCAATTCATGATACTGTTCACGAAATGGCTCGTGACGAGGCAAGACACGGTAAAGCATTCGAAGGTCTTTTGAACAGATATTTTAAATAATTTAAATCGTATAAAATTAGCCGATGGTTGTAAAATTCCATCGGCTTTTGTTTTGTGAGATATTAAGTTTTAATTATTGGAATTATAGAACACAGACGCACTAATTTGCCTTAATTAATAAGTAAATCTAAACACACCGCATCAAAGCCGTCAACTGCTCCGTCTTGATTTAAGTCTGCAGTAAACTTTTCGGTTTCATTAGGTATTTTACGCAAAGTAGCAATGTTCACAATTATGTAGTAATCGACAGTATCTGCGTCGCCATCACAATCAACATCACCATAAAGACACTTTGCAGGAATTGTAAAATCACAGTTAACAAAATTCAATTTTATAGGGTTAGTGATTGAATCTGATAACATGCTACCTGAAATCTCAAATATTGTATCAATTGAGAAAAAAGAATCCGCAACATCAAAAGCTACCGTTAAAACTTTTTCTGAACTAGTAATATCAGACAAAGAAATAATAGAAAATTTTAATTTTCCATCTTCTATTTCCTTATCATTAACATTAAAAAAGGTTGGATTAAACCCTTTTTCATATGAAAATAGTGTTAATATAGAAGGGTCAAAATTTAAAACAAAATCCCCTGCTCCTAACTTCGAATTAGCTTCAAGGTTAATTTCAGCAATAACTTGTTTTGTATTATTATTATATGCAGCATTTACACTCATTTTGGGAGCATCGCCAATATAAGAATCGTCAAAACTAATGTTTGCAGTTGTGACATAATCTTTGCAAGTTATCGGGTTTAAATCGACGTCACAAAGTTCGGTTGCTTTAAAAGTAATGTTTGAAGATTCTGCAATATTCTTAATCGTCCTAAATTTAACAGTTATAAAATCATATTTAGTGTTGTATTTTGTACCAACAAACGAAATATAAATCGCACCTGCAAAATTTTGGTTAATATCTGAGATTTTATTATCCAAAAAAGCTCCATTGCTAACTTCAACAACTTCAAAAAGTTCATTGTCATAGTTAATTACTGCAGAACCAGAAGCTATTTGATAAGTACTAAAACGATACGATAATGAAAATTCTTGCTCAACAGATGTTGAAATTGTGCTTGATGATGAAACTGTGCAGGTTTTATTTGTAACAGTTTCTGTAATAGTAAATTTACATCTTGAGCCAGAAATATTAATGTTGTTTAAAGAATTATCATAGGCTTCACCGATTGTGATGTCAAAATATGCATCACCAATATCAGCATTGTTCAAAACTTGATATGAAAAATAAAAAAGTCTTGTATTTGAATTAACACCTTTACCATCAAAAATATAACAAAACTGTATGTTTGATTCATTTTTAACATTGTCATAAAGAGTGCAACTCACACTATTATAAATATTTAATATTTTTACTTTAGCTGGGTCAAAATGTACTGTTACATCTAAAACAGCAATTGATTCAGTTGAATCAATATTTACATAACAAATACCGGTTGACCCTTGTTTTACAGTTGCGTTTGTTGTAGCAGTTATACTTTTAGAAGTATCTTCTGCTACAACTGAAAAACTGAAAATTGAAAAAAGAATTGATACAACAGATACAAGACTTATAAAAGATTTAATTGTTTTATAAGTTTTCATATTCTCCCCCGTTACATCTCAAGTGTAGTTACTTTACCATTGACATATTGAAGAATACGAAGTGCTTCAACTGATGAAAGAATTCCATCTTTGTTTAAGTCAGCACGCTTAAATTGGTCATCAGTAAGAATTAAATCGCCATTTATGCACTGCATTAGCATAAGAGCATCTTTTGTTGTAACTGTGCCGTTACCATCAATATCACCCAAATTCAAAAGCGAATCGGCAGATTTAACAACAATGGTATATGGTATTTCTTCACTACCCTTTGTTACAGATTGAATACCGTCAGTTGCAACAATATAATACTCAAGACCTGCAAGAGTTACATCACTGCCAAAAATTGTAGCGCTATATTTATCATTTGTTTTTACCATTGAGAGTGATTTCCATTCACTATCACCAAGGGCGCGATAATAAAGTGTAACATTTTTAATTGAAACATTATCACTTGCTGTACAAGAAATTACAAGATTATTGTTTTCGTAGCCTTGATTTACAGGTGTATGATAAAGCGATGGACTTAAAGTATCTTTTGCTGTTGCCATTACTTTACCAGCAGGGTTTGACTCAGTGAAGTTAGAGAGCACAACAGTGTAAGTGTACCAATAAGTTTTACCTGGCTCTGCGTTTTCATCAAGAAATACCCCATCTGTAGGAAGAAGAATTGCAGGATTAAGTTTTACATAGTTACCGTCTTTTTCTTCTGAGCGATAAATGTTATAACCAAGAAGAGTGTCGTATTCATCCTGTGCCCAAGTGAGCTCAATGCCATTATCCAATGGTGTTGCAAGAAGATTCATAGACATTGCAGCAGTTGTATCAATTGTAAATTCGTGAAGCTGACATTCACCAAACACTTTTTTAGTTTGGTCTTCTTTTGCACAAGCGTTGTTCACTTTTAAGAAATTCTGACCATTTTCAATTTGTGCTTTGAGTGTGTATGTTCCTTCCCAAACGGTTTCTGAAATATATTCACCATCAATGCGATAATCTGCATAAGGCTCGATTGTACCAAAAGTTAAGAATGTTTCTTTTGTTGTGTCCATTGGTCTGTTAAAGGTTACACGCACTTTAACTTCTTCTCTGCCAACAGTTGTGATAAGCTCACCATCTTTATTGAGCATTTCAACGCTTACCACATAAGGCCAAAGGCGAGATTGGTCTGAAAGTGAGTCGTAGACATCAACTGTAGGATTACCTTCAATATCATAGTAATTCTTAATATTTTGAGAAGCATACTGCTGATATAATTTTGAAAACTCATTATCATAAACATTTGCTGGTTCACTAAATCCAATTGAAATCAAATCCGAAACCTCATCAGTTACGAAAAGATTATTAACGCTAGAATCAGTGACTTCTATATCCCTAACCCAAAGTGATGTATTGCTTGAGTAAACGATGTTATTTTCAAAATTTTTACAGTTAACTTCATAACCAAAAGAGGTTTCTTTTATATAAAGAAAATTATTGTAAAAATTTCCAACATTTAAACTTCCATAGTAACATGATTCAATATAATTTCCGTTATAGCTAGTAACGCCTTTACTATTATGTGATATGTCAAAATAACTTCCTATAGTCGCATTTACCCCATATTTTTTTCCCTGCTGATATAAGAGATTCTTACGTTCGGTATTTTCTGCAACGATACGAAGATAAGAATTGTTAACACATATCGTTGGAACTGCACTAGTGCTACCAGCACCAATAACAGCATTGATAATATCAGTATGCTCTATATATAAATCTCCAAACACTCGTATACCGTACGCAAACTCTGCATGCTGTTCAGAGGGATACAATCTCACCATTTTATCCTTTGTTCCTAAAACATTAAGCTCTCCATACACAGTAATCCTAAGGGAATCATAATACGCTCTATCATCATAAAACTGAATCTGACAACCTTCTTCAAAAGTCACTGTAACACCTTCAGGAATTACAACGTTTTCACCTACAATATAAAGGCGATCATTTGTAAAGACAGTATCTTCTGTAATAGTCGCGGGAAGAAGATAACCTCTGCTTACACTAAATTGTGCTTTGCCTTTACCTGAATATGTTGCATCATCTTTTTCATCCATTCCGTTTTTATAAGTGAAACGAATGTTGAAATTAGCAAGATAATCGTTTGGACAATCAGGGCTAACAACAATTTCAAAATATTTGTCACCTGATTCTCTAACAGAATATGTACCAATATCTGAAAGGGTGATTGCTGTATTTTTCAAAGTGAAATAAGGGTCTGTTAATTCAAAATCTTCATTTCTTGCAGTGTCAATTGTAACCTTAACATCAGTTGCAACACCACCACGGTTATGTAATGCAACTGAAAGTCGAATTGTTTCACCCGCATCAATTACACCATTACCATTGTTGTTAGCACTAATTGTGGTGCTATCATTAATTGAATAATCATAAAGATTTACTTCTGGCTTTGGAATTTGTGTTAAAGCCTCATAGATGTTAGCAACAGAGTGAGCACCATCAACTTTTTCTGTAATATGGTTATATGGATTGAGTGTACCTGTATTTACAATTTGTGATTGAATATATTTTGTTGAATATATATTTCTGTCAGAATAATATGAACGAAGCAATGCAGCAATACCTGCAACAGTTGGTGCCGCCATTGATGTACCATTAAGTGTTGCGTATTTATTGCCTGGCCAGCAAGATTGAATTGCTTCACCAACAGCAAAAACCTCATATTCCACAGAGTTATATGGGGCGTGGTCATAATTAGAGAATGATGAAACTTTGCTACCATCATAATTTGTACTCATAACACCGATGACATAAGGAAGTGCTGCCGGATAAGAAACTTTTTTCACATCGCAAATATTACACGAAAGGTTATTACAAGCACTATCATTACCCGCTGCTGCAACAAGTACTGCAGTGTTATAAGCTTCTTCAAGAGCCTCTTCAACTGCGATTGAAATTGAAGCGCCACCGAAAGACATATTGATAACCGAAGCACCATTCATATAAGCATATTGAATTGCTTCTGCGATATCTGAGTTGTTGAAATACCCTGATGAATTACCGGCTTTGAGCACCATAACTTTACAGTTATAAGCAATACCGATGCCACCGATTTCGTTGTTTTCGGCAGCGATAATACCTGCAACGTGAGTGCCGTGACCGTTATCATCAATTGGGTTGTTGTCATCACCAACACAGTTCCAACCGTTAATATCGTCAATGTAGCCATTGCCGTCATCATCTTTGCCGTTGTTTGGGATTTCTGCAGTGTTCACCCAAATATTATTGCGAAGGTCAAGGTGATTATAGTCTACACCTGTATCAATAACTGCCACAACAACATCATTGCTTCCGCCTGGGTGTTTATCTTTATCATTTGCATATTTCCATCCATCAGGAATTTTATGTGTATGGTGATGTTTATGGTTGCCATAATGTGGGTTACATGAAACATCTATTGAATCAACTGCAACAGCAGTACCCATAATATAGTCATAGTCAACTTTTTCAAATGTTCCAAGTTCAGAAAGATATTCAACTGCTTCTTGTGTGGTTAAATCTTCAAGTTCAACAGAATACCATTTAGAGCCATTGAAAAGTGGTTCATAAGAAACATATTTAAGTTCACCAAGAAAAGCTTCATCAAAACTCTTCTCAACTTTAACAAGCACAAAGCCCTCGTTATATTCGCCTGTTGGAGAAACATTAAAACTGCTTTCAATTGAGTTTTCAATATTAGCGTTCTTATCATTAGAATTAGGTAATTCAGTTGATAAAAATTCATTCTTTACACCATTTGAATTAAAAACCGGTTTATTACCAAGAGAAACAACACTATCAGATGAAAGACTATTGTTTTCATCTAATGAAGCATTATTATCGTCAACATTCACCGGTAAATTAGTTTGATTTGTTATATTTGCATTGTCAACAGGTTGTTCATTACCTAATGTCGCAATACCCAATACAACGCAACATGCAAGAAGTAAAGAAATGATTTTTGTAATGTTCTTTTTCATTTTAAAGACTCCTTTTTTAGAAAATCATCCAATTATATCCATTATAGATAATGATACCATAAATTAAAATTTAAAACAATAGTTTTAAAAAATAAAAGCCGATACAAATGTATCGACTTTCGAGGGTTAAGTTGATTTTTTTATTCCAAAGACCATTCTTAAAATTCCGCTAATCAGCTTTGGGCTTTTTACTAAAACAACTTTCATATAACTCTCCCCTAATTTTTACAGAGAAAGGCACCGCAGACTACTAACAGTATTGCTAATAATACCACAATGAATTTATCAGGAAAAACAAAGGTCGCCATTAGACCAACACCAAGGGCAATGAAAATCATGCCCTTTAAATTTGACCCGCGTCTTCCCATAAAAAAATCCCCCTGTAAATGTATTTCATTACATTATACGTGGGGGTTTTTATTTGGTTACACAATTGTTTCAATAATAATCAATGTTCCGTTGACAACAGAAATCTCGCCAAAATCTTCTACTATATCGTTACTTGTACCCAAAGCACCATCAAATGGGTCTAATGTGAAATTCTGCAATGAATAATGAAAACCTTTTTCAGTTACTCCTATTGCTTGACTGCCATAGGCAAAAACTGAAATCTGTTGATTATCTTTCCTTTCAATTTTTATTGATGAATTTGTAATAGCCTTAAAAATATGCTTATCATCAATTATTTCAAATGAGATATTTTGTTTTGATGCCTTTGACATCAATGATATATTTGCAAAAGTGTGCTCAAAACGTCCGCCTGTGCCACCAAAAAGCACAAAAGAAGTAAAACCACGCTTTAGACCCTCATTAAAGGCTGCTACTGTGTCTGTAACATCTTTTTCAACGGGAAGTGTAATCTTTTCCACATTTTCAGGAACGGCTTTTATAGAGTCAAAATCGCCAATTAAAAGGTCAGTTGAAAATTTCGCACTAACGGCATAGTCATAACCACTATCAGCACAGATTATATAATCAGAGTCAGTATCAATATTCTTTTTTAATATATCAGCAGAACACTCGCCACCACCGATTATAACACAGCGTGTTTTTAAAGTTCCCATTCCTTGATTTCCTTTGCTTGATTATATAAAGCCACATAATTATCGTGTCTTATACGGCTGATTTTACCTTTTTCAACAGCATCACAAATTTTGCAACCTTTATCATTAACATGAGCACATGATGTAAATTTACACGCACCCAAATATTCTCTGAATTCTCTAAAACAGTAAGGTAAATCATCTTTTTTAATTATTTCAGTTTTATCAAATTCAAAAGAAG
Source organism: Candidatus Fimenecus sp. (assembly GCA_045655645.1). Classification (GTDB taxonomy): domain Bacteria; phylum Bacillota; class Clostridia; order Oscillospirales; family Acutalibacteraceae; genus Fimenecus. Next base: position 15,644 of record JAZOPS010000023.1, on the reverse strand, counting down.
AAAATCCAGGGGTATCAATAACATAACCACCGCACACATTAAAGAGTTGAGCTTCACGGGTTGTGTGTCTTCCCCTACCAAGTTTATTACTAATTTTTCCAGTTGCTAAATTAAGACTTGAATCCAACTTATTAAGCAATGTTGATTTACCAACACCTGAATTACCCGTAAAAGCAGTAATCTTATCTTTCATAAGTGACTTGATTTTTTCTAAATCACCATCATTAGCAGTATTTAAAACTGTAATGCCACTTTTAGAATACACATCAATAATTTCATTTGCTGATGACAAATCAGTTTTAGAAATTATGATTATTGGTTCAATATTTTTATATTCTGCAGTTGTAATAAGTTTGTCTATAACTAAAAAATTTGGTTTTGGTTCAACAGTAGCAACCACAATAAAGAGATTATCAATATTAGCAACAGGTGGCCTAAAAAGGCTGTTTCTACGCTCACATATTTTATCAATAGTGTTTTCTGCTTGCTCGTTTATTGTAATTTCAACTATATCACCAACAAGAGGGGTTATTCTTTCTTTTCTGAAAACTCCCCTTGCTTTACATTCATAAGTCGCATTGGCGACTTCAACATAATAGAAGCCGCCAATACCTTTTGTTATTATTCCTTTAACACTCATATTAATCTGCTGCACCGGTTATTCCAAGACTAACTGTCAAAACAATTTCCTGACTGACAGGATATTTGGTTGTCCCATCACCTGTTGGTGTTTGTGAAATAACTGTACCAGCTGGCGTTGCATCTTCAACTTCAACAATTTTAATGTTTTTGAAGCCTGCTGCATTAAGTTTGGAGATTGCAGAGTCTTTTGTTTCACCAATAACACTTGTCAATAATTCGTTACTATCATTATTTTTGACATCTGAAATAACACCAGGAACTTTTGTAAAGTCAATTTTACCTTCTTGAATAACCATATCATCAATAATCACGCGATATGTGTTTTCTGCACCTTTTCCGTTTATGGTGTATTTCTTTTCAGCACCATCAAGATATAATTCACCTGATGTGTAATACAACTCACTGTTAAGATAAATTTTCAAAGTACCTGTCTTTTGTGTTGATGGTAATGTTACTTTAATTTCAACAGAAGATTCACTTGGAATACCATTACTGATAGTAAAATCAATCTTTGTGCCAATTGGAACTTCAGTATCTTTAGCAATACTTTGAGTAACAACCATATCCTTTTCAAGAGCACTGTCTACTTCTGTTACTATACCAATTTCAAGGTCAGCAGCCTTCAAAAGTTGTTCAGCAACTTCTTTACTGCAACCTTCTAATTGAGGAACTTTAACAGTTTCTTGCTTATCAGTTGAAACATAAATTGTTACTTGACCGCCCACTTTAACAAAACTGCCTACTTGTGGGTCAGTTCTGATAACTATTCCAGGTGTTTGTGTTTCTGAGAACTCTGGAATGACTGTTGCCATTACTCCACGTGAAATAAGATAATTTTTAGCATCATTTTCTAACATTCCAATTATTGCTGAATCAATTTTCACTCCGTCTTTTTGTGCAATAGTCAAAGTAATTTTTGAACCTTTTTTGATTTTTTCACTTGCTCCAGGTTTTTGCTCTAAAACAGTTCCTTCTTCAAGTGTTGAAGTTTCATCATACTTAAATTCAAACTCAAAAGCAGAGTAATCAACATTATTCTCTATTTGAGTATAATAATTAAGGTTAACAAAATTTGGTACTTCAATTTTACGATTATTGATTATACCAAGTATACCTGCAATTACTAATACCAGAACAACGACACCAGCGATTGCTCCTAACATGATAGCTGTTGTCTTGTTAATTGATTTTCTTTCTTCTTCAACTATTTCACTAGAATCTAACTGATTTCTAATCTGTGAAGAACCTGCTTTTACATATTTGGTTGGTTCTTGGTCAACAAAATATGAATAGTTAAATTTAATTGATGGATTTCTCTTAAATTCATTGATATCCATAAGCATTTCTGCAGATGAACGGTATCTGTCATTAGGATTTTTCTGCATTGCTCTGATAGTAATCTGTTCAAGACCCAATGGTAAAGTTGGAACTATGTCGCGTGGTTTTTTAGGGTCTTGTTGAAGCTGCATTAAAGCAACAGACACAGCATTATCTGACTGAAACGGCAAAGTACCTGTAAGCATTTCATACATTACTACACCAACAGAATAAATATCTGCTTTATCATCAGTCATTTCTCCACGCGCTTGTTCAGGACTTATATAATGAACTGAACCAATTGCGTTTTCAGAAGTTGTATTTGAATCCATTCTGCTGAATCTTGCGATACCAAAGTCAGTAACTTTAATTGTTCCATCCTGCAACAACATGATATTCTGTGGTTTAATATCTTGATGAACAATACCTTTGTCATGAGCGTGTTGAAGTGCAGCAAGAATTTGACCTGTAAAATGTACTGCTTCTTTCCAGTTAATTACGCCTTGCTGTTCAATATATTCTTTCAATGTAATACCATCAACATATTCCATAACAATATATTGCAAACGGTCACCAAAGCTAACATTATAAACTCTTACAATGTTTGGGTGTGAAAGAACTGCAATAGCCTTTGATTCGTTTTTAAATCTTTTCTTAAATTCTTCGTTAGAAAGATATTCGTCTTTCAAAATCTTAATTGCTACAATTCTATCATCAATATTGTCATAGGCTTTATAAACAACAGCCATTCCACCTACACCAATTATTTCTCTAATTTCATATCTGCCATCAAGGCGTTTTCCACAGAAGTTATCCATAATTTTACTCCTTCCAACTTAATAAGAAAGTGTTACGACAGTAATATTGTCGCCACCACTATTTTTATTAGCACGATTAACAAGTTGCTCTGCATATTCATAATAGCTATATTCACTTGTTATTTCGCAAATTTCTGACTCAGTAACATAGTTAGTAAGACCATCAGTACAAATTAAAAGCACATCGTTGTCATCTAAAAACTCTTCGCAAAAGTCAATTCTTAATTCTTCGTCAACACCCAAGGCGCGAGTAATAATGTTCTTTCTTGGGTCATCTTTTGCTTCATCTTCTGTAAGACTACCATTATCAACCATTTCTTGCACAAAGGAATGGTCTTTTGTTAACTGTCTTAACTTTCCATTAGACAATATATAAGCTCTAGAATCACCTGCATGAGCAATACATGCAACACCATCGACTAAAATTGCAGCAACAACTGTTGTTCCCATTCCTGCAAGCTCAGGATTTTCACGACTTGCTTCAAATACTGTATAGTTAGCAGCGGTAATTGCCGAAATCAAAATATTTCTTATTGAGTTTGATGTCATACCTTTGTGATATCCGGATGAAATTCGCTCTGAAATGAGTTTAACTGCAGTTGAACTTGCAATATTGCCACCTGTTGCACCACCCATACCATCACAAACGACGGCCCATGCAACTGAACCGGGCAATTCACCGGCAGCGTAAGAATCTTCGTTACAGATTCTTTTTAATCCGATATCAGTTTTTGCTACAATTCTCAAAAAGTCACCTACTTTTTCTTTGCTGAAGCTCTCAATTGACCGCATGAAGCATTTATATCACTACCAAGGGTTCTTCTTACTGTTGCAGTAATTCCACGAGAGGCTAATATATCAATAAACTTTTTCTGTCTTTCAACAGAACTTTTAATAAAGTTTGTTTCTCTTACATTATTAACAGGAATAAGGTTAACATGGCACAAAATACCTTTAAGTCTATTAGCTAATTCAAAGGCACAATCATCACTATCGTTAATACCTTTAATCATAGCATATTCAAATGAAATTCGACGATTAGTAGTTTGAGCATAATATCTGCATGCTTTTAACAACTCATCAATATCATATTTATGATTAATTGGCATTGAATTACTACGAATTAAATTATTAGGCGCATGAAGTGATACAGATAATGTCAAACCTAGTTTTTTATCAGCTAAATCATAAATTTTAGGAACAATGCCACAAGTTGAAAGCGATATATGTCTCATACTCATGTTCTGACCATTTTCGTCAGTTAAAAGTTCGAGCATTCTCATTACATTGCCATAATTATCAAGTGGTTCACCAGTACCCATTAAAACGAGATGATTTATTTTAACATCTAAATCATTTTGAGCTGCAAATATTTCAGAAAGCATTTCACCTGCATCAAGATGTCTGATAAATCCACCGATTGCAGAAGCACAAAAAGTACATCCCATTTTGCAGCCAACCTGTGTTGAAATACAAATAGAATAACCATATTTATATTTCATAACAACGCTTTCTACAAATTCGCCATCATGTAACTCAAACAAATATTTAACTGTATCATCTATTTTAGATACAAGTTTTGTGTTGATTTTACAATTATAAAAAGAATATCTCTCTGTAAGTTGTTCTCGCATATCTTTTGATAAATTTGTCATTTCATCAAAAGACTCAACACATTTTTCTTGAACCCAAGAATAAACTTGTTTTGCTCTAAATTTAGGAAATTTTAACTCTTCAAAATCTTTAGAGATTTCTTCAATAGTCATTGAACGAATATTTTTAAGCATAATCAATTAACCTTTTTTAATTTTGCAATAAAAAAGCCATCTGTTCCGTTTTTATGTGGCCATAAAGTTATATAGTCATCAACTTTGACAAAATCATCATGTTCTGCTAAAAACTTATTACAAATATCTTCATTTTCTTTTTTATTTAAAGAACAAGTTGAATAAATAATTACGCCATTATTCTTAAGATATTTTGCTGAACAATTTAAAATATTGTACTGCAATTCGCATAAATTGTCAACAAACCCCAAGTCTTTATAACGAATCTCGGGCTTTCTACGAATTACACCTAACCCACTGCAAGGCACATCACAAAGAATTCTATCTGCTCTTGGCAATTTAGCATTAAACTCAGCTGAATCCCCTGTTTTTGCATCAACTATATTAATGCCTAATCGTTTTGCACCATCTGCAATAAGTTTGACTCTATGTTCATAAAGGTCGAAAGAATATACTTTGCCCTTATTATTCATAATTTCTGCTATTGTAAATGTTTTGCCGCCAGGAGACGCACACATATCAAAAACAACTTCATCTGGTTTTGGGTCAAGTTTAGAAATACAAATTTGTGATGCTTTGTCTTGTACATGAAAAAGACCATCTTTATACGCTTTTGTTTTGAATACAGCACCGCCGTTAGTAAGTATAACAGCGTTTTCCAAATCATCGCATTTAGTTGCACTGACATTCTCACTTGCTAAAATATCAATTAATTTATCTGTGGTAGTTTTTAAAGTATTTACTCTCAAAAATATTGGCGCATTACCAAGTGAGTCCTTAAGAAACTTCTCTGTATCTTCAAAACCATAATCATCAGCATAATGTTTAACAAGTTCTATAGGACAAGAGTATTTAATGCTCAAATCAAATGCTTTATTGTCAGTTTCAGGATATGAAACTTCACTTGCTGATACTTTTCTAAGTACAGAATTAACCAAGCCTGAAGCAAACGCGCATTTTACTTTTTTTACAAGTTTAACACTTTCATTAACTGCAGCAGAATCAGGTACTTTATCCAAAAACTTAATCTGGTAAACGCCCATTCTAAGAATTGTTAAAACTTGTGGATTAAGTTTCTTTAGTGGTTGAGTGAGATATTGAGACAATATGTAATCAAGTGTTATCTTTCGTTCAATAACACCATATACAAGTTGACATACAAAAGGTGCTGAAACAACATCATTATTTTTAAGAACAGAATCAACAGTAATATTTGAATATGCCTTATCTCGTTCAATTTTTAATAAAATTTTATAAGCTAAAAATCTGTCATCCATAATTATTTTCTTCGTCTATTAACAATAAATATCAATCTAAGCAAGTTGCCGATACTAACGGCAAGTGCAGCTAAATAAGTCATTGCGGCAGCAGTTAAAACTTTCTTTGCGCCAATTCTCTCATCAGTGTCAAGAATACCTGTTTCATCAATAACTGTGAGTGCTCGTCTACTTGCGTTAAACTCAACCGGCAAGGTTGCAAACTGAAAGAAAACGGCAAAACCAAAGAAGACTACACCCGCAAGTGCTAATGGCTCAAATCCGAGAAAAAAGCCAAGAATTGCTAAAGGAAAACCCAACTTTGAACCGAGCGATGCAACAGGAAATATAAAGTTTCTAATTTTAATAGGAACATAACTCCGTGCATATTGTGCAGCGTGCCCTGCTTCGTGACAAGCAACACCAATAGCTGCAACTGATGTAGAGTCATACACTTTGTCAGACAATCTTATCACATTAGCTTTTGGGTCAAAGTGGTCAGTTAAATTACCAGAAACACGCTCAATTTTTACATCTGTTATGCCATAATATCTTAAGATTTCAAATGCTGCCTGAGAGCCTGTTAATCTTTTTTGTGAAAATACCGAAGAATATTTTTTAAAAGAAGAGTTAACTTTTGCAGATGCAATTAAAGATAAAATAACAAAAGGTAAAACAAAAATAATATAACTGTAATTAGATAAATAATAATATGAAAAAATGTTCATAAAATCAGTCTCCCAAAACTGTTCCTATCTCTATCCTGTTACCGCGAAGATAACTTGCTGAATCCGTTCTTTTCTTGCCTTCAGCTTGAAGTTCAAGGATTTCAACACAATTGTTATCGCCACATAAAACAACTATTCTGTTGTTATTATCTACAATTTCACCAGAAACACCCGAAAAATCTTCATTCAAAATTTTGGATTTATGAATTTTAAGAAGTTTACCATTTATTTTGGTTGTAGCAACAGGCCAAGGAGATAAACCACGAATATGGTTTTGAACATCTCTTGCAGATTTTGAAAAATCGATGGGACAAAGTTCTTTGGTGAGAATTGAAGCATAGGTTGACTGTGAATTATCTTGTTTTTCGGGGTTCAAAGTACCTTCTCCAACACTTTTTATAGTGTCAATCAAAACTTTCGCACCTAAATCTGACAATCTGTCAAAAAGTTCTCCAGCATTCATTTCATCGTCAATTTCAATTTTCTCTTTAATAAGCATATCGCCAGTATCAAGACCAACATCCATTTGCATTGATGTTACACCTGTTTCAGTGTCACCATTCAAAATACTCCACTGAATTGGCGCAGCACCACGAAGTTTGGGCAAAAGTGAAGCGTGAATATTGATGCAACCATATTTTACGCTTTCTAAAATTTCTTTTGGAAGAATTTTACCAAATGCAACAACAATAATTAAATCAGCGTTTAATGAATTAATTATTCCAAGTGCTTCACCGTCACGCATTGATTTAGGCTGATATACAGTAATATTATTCTCAAGTGCACAAACCTTTACAGGTGGAGGTGTTAATTCATATCCCCTACCTTTTGGTTTATCTGGTTGAGTGAAAACACCCACAACCTCATGTTCACTATTTATTAAAGCGTTTAAACAAGGAACAGAAAAATCAGGTGTTCCCATAAAGATAATTCTCATAGATTAATCTTCCTTTTCTGCGTACTGTTCAATCTCTTCTTTAGTTGCGTTATGGTCAATATAAAGAATACCATCAAGATGGTCAATTTCATGACAAAAAGCCTTTGCTTTTAAATCAGTACCTTTATACACACACCAATTACCATCACGATTTTGAGCCTTGACTTTAACGGTTTTAGGTCTCATTGTATATGACTGTTTACCCGGTAATGAGAGACAACCTTCAACATCGCATTGAATACCATCTTCTTCAATGATTTCAGGGTTAATAAGTTCAAGCAAACCGTCACCAACATCAACGATAACAACTCTGCGAAGAACACCAACCTGAACAGCTGCAAGACCTACGCCGTCAGCGTCATACATAGTGTCAGCCATGTCATCTAATAACTGAATAATTCTATCATCAATTTGTTCAACTTTTCTACTCTTTTTTCTTAAAATTACATCTTCTTCTGTTCTGATATTTCTAATTGCCATTTTATCCTCACATCACATTTTCAGGATTAAGTTCAGCAAAGGTACTTACATCCTTATATTTTATATTTTTTTCGTATATTTTTAAAAGACTTCCTATCATTTCACGGAATCTTTTGCTATCTCTACATTTTATAATAATTCTGACTCTGAATTTCCCACCAACTTTTGCCACTCGTGGTGTAACAGGTCCTAAAACTATTATTTTAACATCATTAAAATCCTTTGAATTTACTTGTTTTAAGTCGTTTAAGAATTCATTTGCAGCAAAGAAAACTTTGCCTTCTTTATCACTTGAAAAGCCAATAACACACAAATCACAAAACGGTGGATATGTCATTTCTTTTCTTATTGGCAATTCAAGATTATAAAAAGATTTATAATCTTGCTCTTTTGCAAGAGTTACTATTTCACTATCAGGAAAAGAAGTTTGAATGAATGCCTTACCCGGAAAATTGCCACGACCACTTCTTCCAACAACCTGAGTAATTAAATCAAAAGCTCTTTCACCACTTTTATAGTCATCATTAAATAACATCTGGTCTATATTTAAAACGCCAACAAGTGTCACATTAGGAAAATTCAACCCTTTTGCTACCATTTGTGTTCCAACAAGAATATCATATTCCCCTTTACCGAATTTGCCGAATTTTTCATCATAAGAATATCTTGATGATGTAGTATCCGTATCCATTCTTAAAACTCTTGCATCGGGAACAATCATTTTTAACTCTTCTTCTAATTTTTGTGTGCCGGTGCCTGTAAATTTCATAGCATCAGTTCCACAATTAGAGCATTTCTTTGTAAACGGAACAGAATAACCACAATAATGACACATTAAACGTCCGTTTTTTATGTGGTAAGTCAAAGAAATACTACAATTAGGACAAGTCATAACCTTTCCACACTCTGTGCAAGAAGCATAGGTATTATAGCCGCGTCTGTTTAAAAGCAAAATCGACTGCTTACCATTATTAAAATTCTCTTGAAGTTCATCAGCCAAGCGCTTGCTAATACTTTCTAACACCATATCACTTTGATATGTAGTGTCAATTATTTCTACATTCGGTAACACGGCGTTACCATATCTCTCATTCAATTCAAAATATGAGTAAGCACCGTTTTGCGCTTTTGTAAATGAATCAATTGATGGAGTTGCGGAAGCTAAAACTAACAAACCATTGTTCTTAGAAACTCTAAAGCCTGCCACATCTCTTGCATGAAAACGAGGGGTCATTTCAGATTTATAAGTATGTTCTTGTTCTTCATCAATAATAATTAAACCAATTTCATCAAAAGGTGCAAAAACTGCCGAGCGTGTACCAATAGCAATTTGAGCTTCACCGCGTTTGATTCGTTTCCATTCATCCAATCTTTCGCCCATAGAAAGTGCACTGTGAAAAACAGCAACTTTATCTCCATATCGCTCATGAAAAACCGATAAAATCTGTGGTGTTAATGAAATTTCAGGTATCATCACAATAATACCTTTATTAGATTGCAAAGCTCCGTCTATAAGTTTTAAATAAACTTGTGTTTTGCCGCTACCAGTAACGCCATATAAAAGTGCTGCTTCGGGTTTATCGCTATTAAGCAACTGCGATAGACCAATAAATGCTTTTTGTTGCTCATCGGATAAAACTATATTTCTCTTTATCTGCCCATCTATTGAATAAGGATTACGATATATTTCATCAATATAAACTTCAACAATCCCCTTATTTTCAAGAGCTGATACAACTGCAGCTGTATATCCTGTAAAATAACATATTTCACGGATTGATGCAGTTCCGACATCCGACAGAACCTTTACTATTTCTTTTTGCTTCTTTGTAAGCTTTGAAATAGTTTCAGCATCGTTCTCAATATCAATATTAAGACGAACCATTTTAAGAGTTGCGTCACCTGTACGACGATGTGCATCAACATTTCTTAGAAGAGCACCTTTTTCAGACATTTCATCTAAAATATTAGTACTCTTTTTAAGCTTACAATCTTTAATTATTGTTTCACTATTTACAAATTTATTCTTTTCTTGTAAATATTCAAAAACCTTTAATTCGTCTAAATTAAGAGTATCCGTTTTATATTCACTATTATTTGCATATAAAACTTTAACATCCATTGACATTCCTAAAGGCAAGAACATTCTGCAAGAATCAAAATAAGTGCAAAAGCATTTATCGTGAATAAAATTTGATGTCAAAAGCATTTCGCGAGTTAATAATGGTTCTTCGTCAAGAACACAACTAATGGATTTAAGTTTTTTATCTGTATCCACATTAAATACAACTGAAAAAACCATTCCAACACGCTTTTTTGAAGTATTGCCAAAAGGTACTAAAACTCTTTTTCCCGCTGCAATCTCATTGATTAAAGAAGAAGGAACAGAATAGTCGAATAACATATCAAAAGAGTATGCTGTATTTTCAACAGCAACCTTTGCAACAGTTGTTATTCCCATAATCTGCCCCCCTTAGTTAAAATTTTGATTCAATTATATATTTCTGATTTCTTCTGGTTCAACGATTTCTACTTTACCTGTAATGATTTCATCAAGAGCCAAACTAACTGGCTTCTCATCGAGAATTTCGTTGTTTTCTTCAGCATCAAGTGCAATTTCTCTTGCTCTTTTTGCTACTGCAGTAACAAGTGAATATCTGCTCACATTGTTTTTAAGTACATTTCTTAAATCTGGATTAAACATAACTTTTACCTCACTTATATTGAAAATTAATCTTCATTTTTATATGTAAAATCAAGTGTTTTAACGATATCAAGGACATTATCTGATGCTAAGTCAATCTCATCATTAACTACCAAATAATCATAATCAACACTTTTTTCCATTTCGTTTTTAGCAATATCTAAACGGCGTTTTATGTCATCTTCACTTTCAGTACCTCTAAAACGAAGTCTTTTTTCAAGTTCTTCCATTGAAGGTGGCATAATAAAAATACCAACTGCGTCAGGATAAAGCTCTTTAATTTTTTTTGCTCCCTGAACTTCAATCTTTAAAATAATTGTTTTGCCTTCGCTAAGCCATTTATCTATTGGTGCTTTTGGAGTTCCATAAAAATTCTTACCATATTGTGCAAACTCAAGAACTTCGTTGTTTTTAACCATTTCTTCAAAAGCAGATTGAGTAATGAAATAATAGTCCTTACCATCTATTTCATTTTCTCGTATAGCCCTTGTAGTTAACGAGATGGACTTTTGCAAGTCTCTATTTTTATTGAGAACAACTTCTAAAACAGTATCTTTGCCAACACCAGAAGGACCAGAGAATAAAACTAATGTACCTTTTTTATTCATTATTCTCATCCTCCTCATCATTTGATTCAGTTCTGCCTAAAATAGTCTCAGCTTTTAAATATGAAGCAATGATGTGATTACTATCCATAATTAACACAGCATGTGTTTTTCTTCCTTGAGTTGCATCAATTAACATCTGATTTTCTTTTGCCTGTGAAATAATTCTTTTAACAGGTGCAGAATCTGTTGAAACTACTGCAATAACTCTATCAGCATTAACAGCGTTACCAAAGCCAACATTTATAAGTTTCATTATAATACCTCATTCAATATTTTGAATCTGCTCACGAATTTTTTCAATTTCTGCTTTAATGTCAATAACATTGCGAGCAATAGTTACATCTTGAGCTTTTGAGCCAATTGTGTTTGCTTCACGATTCATTTCTTGAACAAGGAAATCAATTTTACGACCAACTGCTTCATCAGTATTTAAAAATTGTCTTAACTGGTCAATATGGCTACGAAGTCTTACAGTTTCTTCAGCAACTGCAACCTTATCAGCAAAAATTGCACATTCAGTCAATATTCGTTGTTCATCAACCTGAACATCGGATAAGAACTCATTAATTCTTGCGAGCAATCTGTCGTTATATTCTTTAACGGTTTCAGGAGAACGCTCTTCAATTTCACTAACTTTGCCAAGAATAATTTCCGCTCTGTTTAAAACATCAGTTTTAAGCTTATTTCCTTCTTGTTCGCGCATATCAATAAACTTTGTAACAGCTTCGTCTGCTACAACTTTTACTGCATTCCAGATTTTTTCTTCATCTGCCTCATTTTTATGTACAACAAAAATATCATTATATCTTGTAAGTGATGACATAATGTTGTCGTCGCGCAAATTAAGTTCTAATCTGCCAGCAAGTTCTTTCAAAGCATTGCAATAAGACTCTGCCAATGAATGATTAACAGCAATCTCAACCTCGTCTTCTTCAAGATTTTCAATTGAAACATAGCATTCAACCTTACCTCTTGAAACGCGAGAATTAACAAAACTTTTAAGTTTTTCTTCAAGAAAACCATAATTTCTTGGAACTCTTGAATTAAATTCAAAATATCTATGATTAACACTTTTCAATTCAACAGTTATATTCATTGAATCAACAGTTGATTGAAAACGACCATAGCCTGTCATACTTCTAATCATATATTTCACTCCAAATTATTTACAGCAACTTCCCTTTAATAAAGTTGGAATATCGCCACTGTAAATACCATTTTCATTTTCAAATCCCAGCATCAAAAGCACATCAGAAATTTCTCTTATTTCACAATGTGCCATATAAGCACTTCTGTTTGCACAGTAATTAAGAGAAGCACGGATATAGCCTTCAACTAAAAGCTTGTCCGAATAATCACAATCTATAGAAATCAAATGACAGTCATAACCATCAATTGAGAATAAACAATTACCAACAGTGCTTCCGTCTTCTTCTACACCGAAATAACCGCCATATATTTTGTTTTCATCGAATTCAAACTTAGAATATATTTTTTTGAGTTCTACAGTGTCGTGTATAGGCTTATAACAAATCATTATTTTTGTGCCTTTCTGTCAACAGTTGCTGCAACCATAAGCTTATGAACTTCTTCTTCAGTAAGATTACGCCAGTCACCTTGCTTTAACATACCAAGTTTTACAGAACCAATCTGTGTTCTCTTAAGTCGCGCAACTTCCAAACCTAATGTTTCACACATTTTTCTGATTTGACGATTCCTTCCTTCATATATAATGATTTCAAGAACAACTCTACCCTCTTGTTTACTAATAACTCTAACTTCTGAAGGCAATGTCATTCTTCCATCAATTTCAACACCTGTTGTCAAAGCAGTAATCTGGTCTTCTGTGATTGTTGGTCTAATTGTGACACGATAAGTTTTTGGCACATGCTTTGCAGGGTGAGTCATAGCATTAGCAAACTCACCGTCATCAGTCAAAAGTAAAAGTCCTTCTGAATCACGGTCAAGTCTGCCAACAGGATAAACCCTTGTTCCAACATCTTCAACAAGTTGTGCCACACATTTCCTTCCCATTTCATCACTTAAAGTCGTAATGAAACCACGAGGTTTGTGAAGCATAATATAAGTATTTTTCTTAACTTTTATAACTTTCTTTCCGAATACCGTAACTGTATCTTTTTTAGGATTTACTTTATCTCCAATTGTTGCAACTCGGCCGTTAACCTTAACTTTGCCAGATGCAATTAAATCCTCAGCTTTTCTTCGTGAAGCAACGCCACACTCAGAAAGAAATTTTTGTAACCTAATCTGGTTGTCTGCCATAATTTCACCTAAATAAATCAATAAACTTCTTTAATAAACTGTCTTTTTCACTTTTATGATTTTTAAAATCAACAGAAATGTCAGCGCAAATATCTGTTGTAGCAATCAACTTGCCATTTTCGTCATAAAACTCTATAAATCCAAGAATATCACCTTTTTTAACAGGTGCATATTCAAACTGTTTTATAAAAATTTTGCTTTCATAATCAAAATCTTTGTTGATAGAAGTTATTATGGGGTTAGTCGAAAGATACAAATTAACAACTTCTTCTGTGCCACCTATAATTTTAACTGATAGGTCCTGTAAATCACAAGATAAGTCAATTACATGCACATTCTCAAAAGAATAATCATACATTTTCTTATGGTCATTCCAGTCATCAGGTGCATTAAGTGTCACCGCAATAAGAGTTTTATTATCTCTTTCAATGGCTGACACTAAACATCTGCCACTCTTCTTAGTAAAACCAGTTTTTATACCAAAAACGCCATCATAAGTATCTAACAACTTGTTGTTATTAGTAAAAATGCGTCTGTAAGGGTCATTACCATAGAAAACCACTTGCTCTTTTGACGAACATATCTGTTTGAATTCGAGATTTTTAATTGCATAAGCACCTAAAAGAGCCATATCAAAAGCAGTGGAATAATGATTCTCACCATCTAAACCTGAAGGTGTTTCAAAAGAAGTAGAATTCATTCCGATTTCTTTTGCTTTACTATTCATTATAGAAACAAAATTAGGCGTAGAACCACCAACAATATGTGCAACAGAATTAGCCGCATCATTGCCGGATTCTAAAAGCATTCCTTTCACCAATGTTTTCAACGAAATCTTATCATCAGGTAAAAGGCCGATTGATGAGCCTTCAACAGACACCATTTCATCTGTAACCGTTAAGAAGTGTTCATCAGCACCAAATTCCAGAGCCAAAACAGATGTCATGATTTTTGTTGTGCTAGCCATTGGCAATTTTTGATATGCATCTTTTTCAAATACAACTTCACCCGTATCAGCACAGATTACCACCGCAGATTTAGCAGATATATCTGGCATTTCAACAGCATAACTACTGACTAACGAAGTAAAAAATAATATTAAAATAGCAAAAGTAAAAAACAGTTTCTTCACGATAATATCACCGAAATATTATATGCATATCTCGGTGATATAAGACATTATTCTTGTACTTCTGTTTCTTCTGTATTTTTGATTAAAGCATCGCTATATGCTTTGTCCATCTTTGCTTTGTTAACAGCATTTGAAACTTTATCAAACATCTCAGGAACAAGCCCTACAATGCGTTCTGCTGCATTATCAAATGCAGTAATATGTTTGATATCAACATTGCCATAAGCGTCAATTACGAGGAAAGCAACAGGTGTAATTGTAACACCAGCGCCACCGCCACCGCCAAAGATATCCTGATTGCTCTTTGATGGGAAATCAGAACCACCTGAAGCAAAACCGTAAGTAACTTTTGAAACAGGAATAATCGTAACGCCGCCTTCAACTTTCATTGGCTCACCAATTATTGTGCTGACATTAACTAAATCTCTAACCTTTTCAATTGTTGTTTCAAGAATTCCTGCTGCTGATGATTTTTCTTTCATCATAAAGCACCACCTTCATTTATATTTTCATTATTTTTATTATTATTTTTAGTTCCCTTAAGGAACTTGATTACCACATTAAATACCAATCTCAATGCCAACATAATTACAGCATTTATAATAAAGATTGGTCTGATTGAAACAGAAAAAGCAAACTGCGCTTTATTCTTTAAACCAATAAAATCAGGTTCAATTTCAACATCATATTTTTTTACAGTTAAATTTGTGCAAATAAACGATAATGCTGGGAAAACTTTTTGACAAATTCTGCCGTAGTCTAGAGCTGTCTGTGCCGCGTCCCCACTAGAAATTGTCATCCATAAATACAATTCACGAAGCACAATATGCTTCTTAAATGATGAGAACATTTTTCCTAAATCTTTGGCTGCATTGTTAATAAGTTCAACAACACCATCAAAGCCTTGATTTTTATAAAACTTTACAAAAATGTTTTCCTTTTTCTCTCCATT
>JAZOPS010000022.1:0-15943 GCA_045655645.1 Candidatus Fimenecus sp. | reverse complement strand
AAAGAAATATGTTGAGAGCTCAAAGCTCATCGACAGAACAAAACTTTATGATACAGCAGAAGCTCTTGAACTCACAGTAAAGGGCGCAACTGCTAAATTTGATGAAACAGTTGAACTTCACGTTCGTCTCGGTGTTGACTCTCGTCACGCAGACCAGCAGGTTAGAGGCGCCGTTGTTCTTCCTAACGGCACAGGTAAAAAAGTTAGAGTTGCAGTTTTCGCAAAAGGCGATAAAGTTGACGCAGCTCTTGCAGCAGGTGCTGAATATGTTGGTGCAGAAGACCTTATGGAAAAAATCCAGGGTGGCTTCATGGACTTCGACGTATGTATCGCTAGCCCTGATATGATGGGTCTCGTTGGTCGTCTCGGTAAAGTTCTCGGTCCTCGTGGTCTTATGCCAAGCCCAAAAGCAGGTACAGTTACTCCTGACGTTGCTAAGGCTGTTACAGAAGCTAAGGCTGGTAAGATTGAATACCGTCTTGATAAAACAAATATCATCCACTGCCCAATCGGTAAAGTATCATTCGGTGGCGAAAAACTCAAGGAAAACCTTGATACACTTATGGATGCTATCGTTAAAGCAAAGCCAGCAGCAACAAAAGGTCAGTACATTAAGTCTGTTACTGTTGCTTCAACAATGGGCCCTGGCGTTAAAATCAACGCTAACAAATTTACAGCAGCTCCAGTTGCTGAATAATTAAACTATTGACAAACCCCAAAGGGTGTGTTAATATATTTAAGCTTGCCAAAGACAGTAGGTGCTTTTAGCGTAAAGTTTTTACTACCTACCGAGGATATTAGCATTTAATTAAAATGTTTCTATGCCTTTTCTGTCTTTGCAGAAGAGGCATATTTTTTCTCCCTTGCAAGCGCATTTATAAATTTAATAGGAGGTGAATCGTTTGCCAAGCGAGAAGGTTTTAGAATTAAAGAAACAGCAGGTGGCTGCTCTTAAAGAAAGACTTGACGGTTCAATCGCAGGTGTTGTTGTTGATTACAAAGGTATCAGCGTTGAAGACGATACAAAACTTCGTAAAGAGCTCCGTGAAGCAGGTGTTGAATACACAGTTGTAAAGAACACACTTCTTGGTCGTGCCATCGAAGGAACAAGCCTTGCTGATATGGGTAGCGTTCTTGAAGGAACAACAGCTATCGCAACAAGTAAAGATGACTATGTTGCAGCAGCAAGAATTCTCGGCAAATATGCTGACAAAAATGATAATTTCTCACTTAAATCAGGTTACCTTGATGGTGGAGTTATCAGCCTTGAAAAACTCGACGCACTTGCAAAACTTCCATCAAGAGAAGTATTGCTTGCTACAGTTCTCAGTGCATTCAATGCACCAATCGCATCTTTTGCTCGTGCAGTACAAGCTATTGTTGACAAAGGTGACGAAGCAGCACCAGTTGCTGAATAATTAAAAAATAAAACTTAAAAAATATTTGATTTAAAATTTGGAGGTAAATTACCATGGCATCAGAAAAAGTTATGGCAATCGTTGAAGAACTTAAAGTTCTTACAGTTCTTGAGCTTTCAGAGCTCGTTAAAGCAGTAGAAGAAGAATTTGGCGTATCAGCAGCAGCTGCAGTTGCAGTAGCAGCTCCAGTAGCAGGCGCAGAAGCAGCAGCAGAAAAGACAGAATTCGACGTTGAACTTACAGAAGTTGGCGCAGAAAAAATCAAGGTTATCAAGGCAGTTCGTGAAGTTACAGGTCTTGGTCTTGCAGAAGCAAAAGCTGTTGTTGACGGTGCTCCAAAAGTACTTAAAGAAGCAGCTTCTAAAGAAGATGCTGAAAGCATCAAAGCTAAACTTGAAGAAGTTGGCGCAAAAGTTACTCTTAAATAATTTAAGAATAATTAACACAACCCCATTCCTTGTGAATGGGGTTTATTTTTATATTTTTCTGCTAAGATAATAGACACAATGTCAATATTTGTCTATTATTAACAAATTGTTAACAAAATCTTTGTTCAACATTTCAAACAAAAAGTGTTGAAATTGTTGGCGTATAGTGTTATTATGTACACATAGAGATTATTGAAGGAGGTGCACGAAATGGAAGGTATCCTTGAATTCCTCACAACAATGTTTGCAGACTTTGACCTTATGGAACTTATTAACACAATCTTGGGTCTCCTTGGTCTTGGTGCATAATCAGTTTTAAAAAAAGAGAGGTGTGTTAATCACACCTTTTTTTTATGGGTGATATATATGAAAAAATCTTTATTATTCGTTATTTTGATTTTAACTTTTGTTTCTGTTTTTGCGGGGTGTTCTGAAAAAAGCGATGATGAAAGTACAACGACCACAACAACTGAAAGTAAAGTAGAGTCTTCAACAACAGAAACAACAACTGAAAATCAGACAGAAAAGCAAACTGAAAAACAAAATGAAAAGAAAACATCTACCACAACTACAACTAAAAAGAACCAGAGTAATTCGCTAATCAGTGATGAAAATATGGAAAAAATAGAGAATAGTAATGCTGAGGTTTTCTTTACTGATAATCAAAATAACAAAGCAATTGTTGCCGTATCAGATAAATACGGCTGCAAAAAAGAAAATCTTGTTGCATTGGTTAAAATAAATGCTGAATTTAAAACAACGATGGTTTTTGAATTTTCTGGTAAAACCGATGCAAATGGTGAATTGATTTTAACATATGAAGAACTAAAATATGTTTATGAGATAAATGAGGAAAAAAATACAATAACAAAGGCTAGTAAAAACGGACTTGATAATGATGGTCTCAGTTTTATTGAAGCAAAGCTTATGATTACATTAGCAAAAGAATATTTTATTCCTGAATTACCGAATCTCAAAGCAAATAAAAGATTACCTGAATAAAAACAATTGTAAGCAGTAGAATTCTACTGCTTTTTTTGTTGCAACAAAGCGTAATATATGTTAAAATTTAATAAATATGTAAATTTTGGGTGATTATTTTGTCAAAATATTCAGAGCGTGCAGTTGAACTTTTTACAAGTGGTAAAAACTGTTCACAAGCAGTTTTTGTAGCATTTGCAACTGATTTGGGCTTAAGTGAAGAAATGGCTCTCAGTATTTCTGTGGGACTCGGTGGCGGAGTCGGCAGAATGAGAGAAGTATGTGGTGCAGTCAGTGGTAGTGCAATGGTTGTCGGACTTAAATATCCAGAACTTTCAAAAGCAGAAGTCTATGAAAAAGTTCGTGCAATCGCAGAAGAATTTAAAAAGACAAATCATTCTATTGTTTGTAAAGATTTGTTAGGACTCACAAAGCCCGAATTTTCAAGTGTTCCTGAAGAGAGAACAGCAGAGTATTATAAAAAGCGTCCCTGTGTGCAGATTGTTGAGGACGCTGCAAAAGCAACAGAAAAAATATTGTTTGGTGAGGTAGAATAAAATGTCTGGTTCTTATGCAATATTTGAAAACAACACCGCTGTAATTGGTAACGATTATATCGAACGCCGATTTTCAACAGATAATAATAAACTTGTTACAACTGAAATCATAAATAAAAGAATTGACGGTAATAAATCACTCTCTTTTAAAATGTTTTCGGCAGAATTCTTCATTGCATTTAAAAGAAAAAAACTTTTTGGTTTTGCAACTGATTTCTTGTCATCAAATGATTTAACACTTGATAATGTAAATGTGTTCAAACGCAGAGTTGAATTTATTTTCAAGCCCTATGCTTATAATGGTGCAAGAATAACATTTATCGTTAATGTTGAAATTGAAGACGACAAGCATTATATGCATAAATATATCGAAATGATGATTGATTCTGACAGACAAAACCTTGTCACAATTGACTATATTGACTGTGAACATATCTGTATTGATAATCTTGAACAGATGTGGACAATTGGTGATGTGGACAAAGCACATATAAGTGGTTATCATGCGTCACTCGGTCAACCATTTTATATGAACGGTTTGTTCTTTGGCTCGGAATTTCCTGTTACCGAAACAAAAATCAGAGATAAAGTCGGCTTTATCCGTTATTATAGTGGCAAGCGCTTTGACCAGTTAAATCTAAACTGTGGTCATACATTCAGAACTTGGAAGACAGTTGTGGGTGCTGCAAGAAGCCTTGAACAAAGAGTTGTCCGTGAAGATTTTCTTGCATATATCCGTGATATTTCAAGAAAAGTTCAACCAAGATTTCAATATAACTCTTGGTATGACCACATGCACGATATTACTGACGAAAATATCAGTAAATCTTTTATGGAAATTGAAAAAGGTTTAACCAATACTCTTGTTCCACCACTTGATTCTTATGTGGTGGATGATGGCTTTGTTGATTGGGATGCTTCATTTTGGTCATTTAACAAGAAATTCCCTAATGAGCTTTATCCAGCATCTGCTCTTGCTAAAAAATTCTCATCAGAATTTGGTCTTTGGAATGGTCCACGCGGTGGCTATAACGATAAGACTGGTAAATTTGGTAAGAATATGGAAAAAGCAGGTAAGGGTGGCTATAATAAAGCTGCTAACGATGTCTGCGTTTCATCTTTTGATTATATAAAGAATGTTACTGACTATTACCTTGATTACACAAAGAAATTTGATATAAATTATTGGAAATTAGACGGATTTTTGCTTACTGCATGCCCAAGCAAAAAACATGGTCATATTGTTGGTGGCTATCACGGAATGTACCAATTCACAGAAATGTGGGAGAATTGGATTAACATTTTCAGAAAAATTCGTCTTAGTCGAGAAACTATCGGTAAAGATATGTGGATAAACCAAACAAGTTATTCAATTCCAAGCCCTTGGTTCTTGCAGTGGTCAGATAGTCTTTGGATTCAGAATAGCGAAGACATTGGCTTTATTAACAAAACTAAAAAAGGTGAAAAACTTGGCGACAAAGATGTTGACCGAACACTCACTTATCGTGATAATTGCTATTATGATTTCAGCGTAGCAAGAAATTATCAGTTTCCAAATGAATTCTTATATAACCATGACCCGATTTATGGTAATACTGCAAAGATTTCAATGACAGACGAAGAATATCGTACATATATGCTTATGATGGCGACTCGTGGTACTGCTTTCTGGGAACTTTATTATTCATACAATATGTTCAATACTGCAAAATGGCGTATTAATGCAGATGCACTTCGCTTTATCCGTAATGAATATGATGTTCTTAAAACATCACAATTTATTGGTGGATGTCCTGCAAATGGTGAAGTTTATGGTTATTCTGCTTGGACAGAAAATAAGGGTATAGTGTCGCTTCGTAACCCCGCAAATCGTAATCAGTCATTTAAATTCAAACTTGACGAATCTTTTGGTACATTTAAGGGTACAGAAAATTTGAAACTCGCATTTGTATACCCTTATGACCACGAGAAAGACGAAAAAACATATAACTATGGTGATGAGATTTCATTTGAATTAGCACCACATGAAGTTGTCATTATGAAATTTACAAATGTTAAAGAAAATGCGCCACAACTTATTTACGGCAGATTTAATAGTGATAAAGAACTCTTGCTTTTCTTTGACGACAGAATTTATATAAATTCTGAAATGATTTCATCAAACGCAAAAATTGCAGGATTTGAATTGCTTGAAGATTACAGCACCTTGAAAGTAACCTTTGAAAATCCTGTTAAAAAGCCTTATGTATCAATAACAGTTCAGAATGCTTTTGTTGATTTCACCGACATCACATTCAAAGGTAAATATTATGCTGATTTTGTCTGTGATGATAACAAATTGCCAAGTGACCGTGATTTCACAGTGCATTGTAAAGTAAGTAAAGCAGAAGATGGAACACTTTTAGGCTTTGGTGACTTCTTCAATGTAAATAGTCACAGTGGCTATGCAGTAATCCGTCTTAATGATAAAATAAGCCATAGCGAAGCGTTTTTGAGAGAAGGGGATAAACTCTCAATTGTATGTGAACCAAATGGATTGTTAAAACTTTATGTCAATGGGGTTTTAGCTTGTTCAGCTTACAGCAAAGAACCTTTGATACTTGAAAATACAGAAGTAGTATTATCAGAAAATGTAACTGACCTTAAAATAATGTCAAAAGCATTTTCCTATGACGAAATATAATAGGGTGGGGATTATATGTCAGAACTTAACCAACAATTATTAGCAAAAACTAGCGGTAAAGCATGTGCAGATAACATTATTATCAGTAAAAATGTGCGTGTTACCGTGTTAACCGAAAGAATGCTTCGAGTGGAATTTTCACCTGACGGGGTATTCTCAGATTTGCCATCACAAGCCGTGTGGTATCGTGATTTCGGTAAAATTAAATTTACACATACCGAGTCAGTTGATATTCTTAAAATCACAACAGACAAGGTAGAATTTGTAATCAATAATCATAATGGTAGCTTTAAATACGCTGTAATTGATGGCAAACAAGTGGCATATAATAGCGAACACAATTTAAAGGGTACAACTCGTACTCTTGATGGTACTTATGGTCCGGTTGAACTTAAAGATGGTATCGTTTCATTTGACGGTGTCTCAATTTATGACGACAGCAAAACATTGCTTTTGTGTGATGACGGAATGCTCGAAACAAGAAAGAGTGGCACAAAAGACATCTATGTTTTTGCATTTGGCAAAAATTATATTGATTGGCTCAATGATTTCTATAAAATCACAGGTAAGCCACCACTTGTGCCTCGTTATGTTTTAGGCAACTGGTGGAGTCGTTATCGTGCATATACTCAAAAAGAATATGAAGATTTAATGACAGAATTTTTCCGTCGTGATATTCCACTTACTATCGCAACAGTTGATATGGACTGGCATTGGGTTGATATTAAAAAGCATTTTGGCAAATGTGAGAAAAACGGTGTGAAATGGGGTAGTGGTTGGACAGGTTATAGCTGGAATACTGAATTGTTCCCTGACTATAAAGCATTCTTGCAAAAACTTCACGATATGGGTCTTAAAGTTACTCTTAATCTTCACCCTGCAGATGGTGTTCGTAGCTTTGAAGATATGTATGCAGAAATGGCAGATGCAACAGGTGTTGACAAAACAACTGAAAAAACAGTTCAGTTTGATTTGACTGATAAAAAGTTCATTAATGCCTATTTTGATGTTCTTCATCATCCTTATGAAAATCAGGGCGTTGATTTCTGGTGGATTGACTGGCAACAAGGTACAAAGAGTAAAAAAGCAGGTCTTGACCCATTGTGGCTTCTTAACCACTATCATTATCTTGACACAGACCGTGAAGAGCGCCGTCCAATGATTCTTTCTCGTTATGCAGGCATTGGCTCTCATCGTTATCCACTTGGTTTCTCTGGTGATACTGCAATTAACTGGAAAGTTCTTGATTTCCAACCGTATTTCACAGCAAATGCTGCCAACTGTGGCTATACTTGGTGGAGCCACGATATCGGTGGACATATGATGGGTGAGCATGACGATGAGCTCTATATCCGTTGGTTGCAGCTTGCTGTATTCTTGCCAATTTTAAGACTTCACTCAACAAGTCTTGATATATTGGGCAAAGAGCCTTGGAATTTCTCTTGGGAAGCAGAAACTCTTGGCACAGAATATTTGCGTCTTCGTCATAAATTGATTCCATATATTTATGCAATGAATTATCGTTCATATAACGATGGCAGAGCTCTTTGCGAGCCAATGTATTATGAATATCCAGAAACAAATATCAGCTATGAAGTGCCAAACGAGTATTTCTTTGGTTCAGAATTACTTGTTTGTCCTGTAACAACAAAACTTGATAAAAACACAAAGACTGCTGCAACAAAAGTGTGGTTGCCTGAGGGAAGATGGACTAATATCTTCGACGGCAAAATCTATAAAGGCAATCAAACAGTTTATGTCAATAGCCCAATCAACACAATTCCCGTATTCGCAAAAGAAGGTGCAATTATACCAATGTCAGCGGATAATGGTAATTCTTGGAATTGTCCTGAACGCCTCAGTATTGATATTTATCGTGGTAATAACACATTCAGCTTCTATGAAGACGATGGTGAAACAGGTAAGTATAAGAATGGTGAATATTCAATTTCAACAATGACTGTTGCAGAGAAAAATGATACTCTCACATTTGAAATCAAAGGTGGCAAGGCTCTCAAATGCATTCCACAAAAGAGAACATATACTCTTAATTTCAAAGATATCGAAGATTTCGATGAAGCAACAGTAATGGTAAATGGTTTATTAACCCCAGTAACAAATGGTAAATCATTCGTTAAAATCAGCGATATAAGTGTTGAAGATGAAATTATTGTAACTCTTACTGGTGTTAAAGCACGACAGAATAAGCCTGTTTATGACCGTGCGTTAGATTGTCTAATCCATCTCAATGGTGGCAATATGAAAAAAGTCCCTACAAGCAACAAACTTAAAGAGTGTAAGGATGAAAAAGATTATAAATCATTTGTGAAGAGAATCAAAGGCAAGTCATTGAGAATGTGCCTTGATGAAGCAATTTTTGCGTTAGAATAGGGGATAGTTATGTCATTTGCAAAACCGGCTAAAAGCAAAATCGGAAAATACCTTTTCTGTTATTTTGTGGGCAATGAGCCACAGGAAGAAAGAATACATTTTGCAGTTAGTGAAGACGGATACAACTTTACTGCACTCAATAATAATGAACCTATAATCATTCAGACAAAGGGTAAAAAATGTGTTCGTGACCCTTTTATTTTCAAAGGTCAAGACGATTTCTATTACATAATCGGTACTGATATGAAATGCCAAGAGGGTTGGACATCAAATCACGCGTTAGTCACTTGGAAATCAAAGGATTTAGTTAATTGGACAGACGAAACAATTATCGACATTCGTGATTTTGGTGGTGATTTCGCAACCACCACAAGAGCGTGGGCCCCCCAAGCAATATGGGACGAAAAAGAGCAGCAATATATGATTTATTGGGCTCATTCAACTGTCGAAAATGATGTTGCAGGAATGTATTATGCTTATTCAACCGATATGAAAACTATGACAGAGCCTAAACCACTTTATTGCCGCCATATTCAGACTATTGATGGTGACATAGCATTCTGTAAAGAAACAGAGACATATTATCTCTATTTCAAGCACGACGAAGACCAGACAATAGCCTATGTTAAATCAAAGAATCTCACAGGACCTTATGAAGATAAGCCTGTTATAGTATCTCTTGCAAAAACTGGGGTAGAGGGTAGCGAAATCTATAATATTACAGGCACAAATGAGTGGGTAATGGTTATGGATGAATACGGCACAGACCGCTTCTTTATGCAACAGACAACTGATTTTGAGAATTTCAAAGCAGTTAACCCTGATGATTACTCAATGGCATTTAACCCTCGTCATGGCTCAATCTGCGCAATTTCTGACGAAGATTACGACAGACTCATAAAAGAATATAAATAAAAAATAACGGGACGAAATTTCGTCCCTTAATTTCATTTTTCATTAGCGAAGCGACTTCAATATTCATTATTCATTTGAAAATCCGTTATTTGAGAATGAAGAATGAATGATGAATATTTAATAATGAATAATACAAACAAAAATCCGCTCACTTATGTGAACGGATTTTCGTTTGGCTGGGGTGGCAGGATTTGAACCTACGAATGCAGCAGTCAAAGTGCTGTGTCTTACCGCTTGACGACACCCCAATATTTAATTGGTGTATAAAACTCCGCTATGAGAAGCGGAGTTTTATAAGTGGGGTGGATAATCGGATTCGAACCGATGGTCTCCGGTGCCACAAACTGGCGCTTTAACCAACTAAGCTATACCCACCATATGTATCAGCGTATTAAGTATTGACTTTCTACGCTGACTTGGCACGCTGAAAGGGATTCGAACCCCCGACCCTCTGCTTAGAAGGCAGATGCTCTATCCAACTGAGCTATCAGCGCATGTGGAGCGGGTGATGGGAATCGAACCCACACGACCAGCTTGGAAGGCTGGGATTCTACCATTGAACTACACCCGCAGTTCAACAACGCAAGTTATTTTAACATAAAGCATATTTTTTGTCAATATCTTTTTTGTTGAATTTAAAATAAATTTCATAAAATGTTGTTGCAATTTTCACAAAAATTTTATAATATAAAACCATACCCCAAAACAACAAGGTGATTTAATGAAAATTGTAATTTTAACAGCCGTTGGCGTTGGCTTTGCAACTGTTTTCGGTAGTTTTATAGGCTTTGCACTAAAAAAAATTCCACATAAATTCAACGATATTGTTTTAAGCTTTGCAGCTGGTATTATGCTCGCTGCTGCAGTTCTCGGGCTCATTGTTCCTGCCGTTGAAAGCTCAAGTGGTTTAGGTGGTCTGTTGGTTGTAATTGCGGGCATAATGTGTGGTGCAGTTTTTCTCAGTATGATGGACCGTGTCGTGCCACATCTTCATAATATTGCTGGTGTTGACAAAGAATCTCACCCTGATAATGCTTCACAACTTAATAGAGTCATATTGTTTGTGCTGGCAATTGCAATTCATAATCTTCCCGAAGGTATAGCAGCGGGCGTAAGTTTTGGTACAGGTAATATTGCCGACGCCATTACCGTGTCAGGCGGTATTGCGCTTCAGAATATCCCCGAAGGTATGGTTATTATCGCACCAATGCTTAATGCTGGTGTGCCAAAACGCAGAGCATTTTTAATCGCTCTTGCAACAGGTTTGGTTGAAGTGGTTGGCACAATGATTGGCTATTTTGTCGTTTCAATTTCTGTTGCGATTTTACCATTTGCACTGGCTTTTGCAGGTGGCACAATGCTCTATGTAATCAGTGACGAAATGATTCCTGAAACCCATTCCCACGGCTACGAAAAAGGCGCTACATTCTCACTTCTTGTTGGCTTTTGTGTAATGCTCGCTATGGATGTTTTGCTTGGCTGATATTTTAATAAACGGACTTGCAAAATTCTAACACCTTCCGCATATAGTGTCGGGAGGTGTTTTTTTATGTTACTTGCGTTATTACAAAGTGTATCAACAAATATTCTTTATTTTATGCTCCATCTTTCAACAAACAGTTCATTTCCCGAGCCTTTAACAGCAAAAGAAGAAAGAGAAGCATTTGAAAAGTTTCACCGTGATGGTGACATCAATGCGAGAAATAAACTTGTGAATCACAATATGAGATTAGTTGCTCATATCATCAAAAAATATTATGCTAACTATTCCGACCAAGAAGATATTATCTCAATAGGCACAATCGGACTCATCAAAGCCATTAATACTTTTGATTATACCCGTGGACCAAGACTCGCAACTTATGCTTCAAGGTGTATCGAGAATGAGATTTTTATGCATTTTAGAGCAAAGAAAAAAAGCGCTGTCGAAGTGTCAATGGATGAGCCAATCGATACCGATAGCGAAGGTAATCCCTTGACCTTTACCGATATAATTTATTGCGATGAAACTGTTTTCGACGATGTGGATTTGAAAATGAAATCAGAAAAGCTATATGAATATATAGAAAACATAAAAGACGAAAGAAATAAGCAGATTATAATAATGCGATATGGTCTTTATGACACTGACCCAATGACTCAACGAGAAATAGCCAAAAAGCTTGGCATATCCCGTTCTTATGTATCCCGAATCGAAAAGAAAACCCTCGACGAACTCCGCGCCCTTTTCGGCATCGATGAAGATGATTAACAACCACAAAATTCCCACAAATTTGAATTTGTCGGGATAAAACTCGTAGGGGTCGGTGTCTCGACGACCTGTTAAAATTTACATCATGCTAAAATTGACCATCAAACAATGTAGGGGCGAGTCTCCGTGCTCGCCCGTAGATAATATGTTCACTTGCGGGAGGGCACAGAGACCCTCCCCTACAACACACCAAATTAGTTATATTAATAATCCATAACGCAGACCCAACATTTTGCATTTTGCGTTTTGCACTTTGCGTTTAATTCAACAACTTCCAATTTTTCGAACTATTTTCGTCACAATAGCCAATTGTCGACAATTATTATTGTACTATTTATCCCTTGTAAAAACATCTCCAAAGTACTAAAATTAAATCATAAAATATTTTGGAGGGATGTTTATGAAAAAGACATTACAAAAAACACTTGCTGTTGTAATGGTAATTGCAATGATTTTCTCACAGATGGCAATTATGTCATTCGCAACAGAAAGTTACGACGAGGTCGTTCTTGGTATCGTAGAAACTGTTTCGTTAACAGAAGAAAATAATTCTGTAACAGTTAAGTTTACACCAACGGAATCTGGTAACTATATCGTTGAATCTGATAATGGTGATGATGTTTACGTTAATGACCCTATTGTTTACATTTATGATAGCGAGTTTACTAAAATTGCTGAAAATGACGACGGAGGTCGTGGATGGAATTTTAGTTGCATGTTTTATGCTGAAGTTGGGAAGATATACTACATCAAATTAACTACTAATAATGATTATGATATAGAATATAATTATTCAGTTTATAAAAATCCTATTGAGAGCATAACCGCAGTTGCACAAAATAAATTGATTAAAGATTATCATGGCGATTGGGAAACAGAGTGGGACTATGAAAATGAATGTGAAGTGGAATATTTCCGTTATGACCCCAATTATGCTGATATAATTTTCACTGTAACTTATACTGATGGTACAGTATATATAGGTGATGAAAACGAGATTGAATACCAGACTGGTTATTGGCCTGATACGTATTATAGCCAGACTTATGATAACCAATGGAGTGTTGGTACAAACGAATGCAGAATTGCAATTCTAGGTGTAGAGGGCATTTGTGAAATTGAGGTTATTGAAAACCCTGTTGAAAGCTTTGAAGTAGTAGTGAACGATGTTTTAATAGAGCATTATGATGGCGAATGGACTTCCGATTACAACGAAGAAACGGGTGAGTGGAACCTTGAATATTATGCTTACGCTATTTCATATGATGAGACGATATATACTGTAACATATAGAGATGGTAGAGTGTTCACAGGTAAAAAATGGGATGTTGAAGAAGAAACAGGCTATGATATAAATTGGGTTTCAAGACAAAGCTATTACAATCAATGGGTAGTCGGTAAAAACAAAACCACTTTTGAATTTCTTAGTGTTCAAGCGACTTGTGAAGTAGAAATTATAGAAACCCCTGTTGAAAGCATAACCGCAGTTGCACAAAAATCTTTGATAGAAAATTCAAATGGTTATTGGACAACTGACTGGGATGAAGAAAACAATTGTGAAACAGAAGAATATTATTATTATGAAGTTTACAATGCAGACCTTCTTTATACAGTAACCTATAAGGATGGTAGAGTGTTTACAGGCGACGATTGGGATATTTATAATGCTACAGGTTATCATATAGGCAACTATTCTGGTCAGAACTATGATAATCAATGGACTCTTGGAAAAAATACAACACATTTTGAAATTCTCGGTGTAGAAGGCACTTGCGAAATTGAAATTGTTGAGTATCCTATTGCCAGTGTTACTGCAGTTGCACAAAAGGATTTGATTGTGCACGGCGACGGTTATTGGAATAATGAGTATAACGATGAAACAGGCAATTGGGATTTAGAATATTTTGAATATTCAATCAGTTCAGCAGATATTTTAATCACAGTAACAATGAAAGACGGCACAGTATATACAGGTGACCGTTGGGAAATTGAAGAAGCAACAGGCTTCAGTACATATTTATATGATGACCAAAGCTATTACAACCAATGGGGACTTGGTGAGCATGAAGTCATTTTTGAAGTTGATGGCATAGAATGCGTTGCAACAATAAATGTTGTTGAATCACCTGTTGCAAGTATTGTTGCTGTAGCAAACAGAGATTTGATTCAGTATGCTGACGGTGGCTGGGACGGCACTTGGGTTGATGGCGAATTTGTTGATGAGTATTTTGAATATCATATTGATTATGCAGACGTTGAATGTACAGTAACATATAAAAATGGTACAATCTATAAGGGTGATTTTTGGGAAATTTATGAGCAGACTGGATATGATATCTATTATTCATCAGAACAAGCTTATGATAATCAGTGGGGACTAGGTAAGCATACCTTTACAGCAACTTTTCTCGGTGTTGAAACAGAAATAGAGGTTAATATTGTTGAGAGCCCTGTAGCAAAAGTAATTGTTGATGATATTAAAACTATTGAAGAAACTTGCGGTGATTGGTCATGGGATTCAGATAATAACAAACCAGTATTCTGTTATCTCATAGAGCCTGAATTTTCAGTAATACTTAAAGATGGTTCAACTCTTAGGTCAGAAAACAGTTGTGTTGAGTATAATGGTTACACATATTGGCTTGATGTAGAACAATATTATAGTCCACACAACGTTGGTAAACATGCTTTGAACGCAAGTGTTCTTGGCTTTGATTGTATAGTAAACTTTGAAGTTCTTGAGACACCAATTGCGAGTATAACAATTACTCCTTCAAGAGATTTGTTCAAAGATGTGGATTATTGCATTTATCATTATGAATTGCTTGATTATAATGCTGTAATTAAATATAAGAACGGTTTAACTGAAACTGTAAAATTAGATGAATATCTTGCTAAAAACGATGCGAGTGCTATCACATTATCAGAAGAAGATTTTGCTTTTGATATAGGCACTCATACAATCCAATTTAATTTCATGGGTGTATCTGTAGATGTTGTTGTTAATGTAGTAGAAAATCCGTATGAAAGTATTTCAATAAGTGGAGAAAACAATTTAAATATAACATTTAATAAAAAAGATGGTACAAGTATTACTGCAAAGGCAACTGACTTTACTGAAACATATTCATATTATTATGACGGCATAATTTTAGAAGGTGTTTTAGAAACTGATAAGGGAAATTATCTTATTGGTGTTGATTATGATGTCATAAACAATGATAGAAGCAAAAATATAAAAGTATATTTAGGCGATTTTGAGAGTAATACACTTGCCAAGAACAACTTCTTTGAGGTATTTGAGAATTTTTACGATGCTCTTAATGCAATTTCATTACAATTAGCTTTCAGTTCTATATATGGCAACGAATTTGATGGTTATAACAGTAATGATAAAAATATAGATGATATGGTAGGTTTATCATTATATATGTCAGACTATGCTGATGTATGTCGCACATATTATAAAGGTTATTACTGTGTTGAGTTGGAAAAATCTTTAGCAGAAAAGATGATACTTGAGGTTTTTGGCGTTTCAAATATTGATGTAACACAAGCGACACTATATGATAGAGAGAATGATGTTGTCTATGTGCCAATTCCAGAAGGATATGGTGATGGACCAAGACCAGATTATTATGTGACTACTGATATAAAATTTACAGATGGTCAATGGGTATGTAAAAAGGCACTTAACTATTACACAGGTAAAATAGAAATCACAACTATAGTTTTTAATGAAGACTTTACAATTGCCGAAATTTCTCTTGACTCAACTGAAGAAGTTAAAGAAGGTTGGGTAGAAGAAAACGGTAAATGGGCATTCTATGAAAACGGCATTAAAGCTACAAACAAATGGCTTCAGGACAGCAAAGGCTGGTGCTTTGTAGGTGCTGATGGTTACTGTGTAACAAATTCTTGGAAAGCAGACTCAAAAGGTTGGTGTTACCTTGATGCAAACGGCAGAATGGTAATCAACAACTGGGTTCTTGATGGTGGCAAATGGTACTTTATGGACGAAAAAGGATATATGGTATCTAGCCAATGGAGAAAAGACAGCAAGGGTTGGTGTTACCTTGAAGCAAATGGTGCAATGGCAACTAACAAGTGGGTTAAAGACTCAAAAGGTTGGTGCTATGTTAAGTCGGATGCCAAGCGGTCTTAGGAAGACAACTCCATGGAACAACTCCTTGGCTCACAGAACGACATGGCTACGATCCGACTTTGGAGAAAAGACAGCAAGGGTTGGTGTTACCTTGAAGCAAATGGTGCAATGGCAACTAACAAGTGGGTTAAAGACTCAAAAGGTTGGTGCTATG
>JAZOPS010000021.1:0-41907 GCA_045655645.1 Candidatus Fimenecus sp. | reverse complement strand
ACCCATGTGTCTTTTGATTGATGCGATTGTTCTGTCAGGGTTTGTGATAGCCTGACGCTTTGCAACCTGACCAACCATTCTTTCGCCTGTTTTTGAGAATGCTACAACCGATGGAGTTGTTCTAGCACCTTCAGCATTAGCGATAACTACAGGTTCGCCACCTTCGATTACTGCTACACATGAGTTTGTTGTACCTAAGTCAATACCAATTACCTTTGCCATAAATTTATTCCTCCTAATAGGTTTATGTTTAATATTTTTAACTGTTTTTTACAGTTTAGTTAACTACTTTTACGATTGCTGGGCGAATTACTCTGTCACCCATTTTATATCCTGTTGAGAAAACATCTGAAATACTGTTTTCAGGAAGTTCTTCATCTTCACCGTGCATCACTGCATTGTGAATGTTAGGGTCAAATTCATCACCCTTTGCGCCGAATGATTCAACACCGAGTTTTTTGAATGTTTCACCATATTGATTAAAAATCATTTCGATACCTTTTTTGAATGAGTCAAGGTCAGTTGCATCTGCACTCATTGCTCTTTCGAAATTATCATATACCGGTAAAAACTCTGCAATTGTTGAAGCTTTTGTATCACCATAAGCCATTTCTTTTTCTTTTTGTGAGCGTTTACGGAAGTTATCGTATTCTGCCATAACTCTCAAAAGCTTATCTTTTGTTTCGTTAAGCTCTGCCTCAAGTTTTTCTTCAGCTGTTGGCTCTGCTTCTTCAACGATTTCTTCTTGAAGATTTTCTTTATTCTCTGCCATTTTAATCCTCCAAAGTGTCGGACATTATGTTGCCGACGATTTCTGTTAAATATTTAAGACTTGGAATAAGTCTTGCATAGTCAATTCTAGTAGGTCCTATGAGTCCTAATGTGCCACTATCTTTACCACTGACTGAATAGTGTGAGAAAATCACGCTGGAATCTTGAAGTTCGCGATAGAGATTTTCTTTACCGATAAGCACATTTGCGTCCCCTTGTGACTTATGATTAGAGAAAAGATTAGTGAGTGGTTCACCGCGTCTTAAAAATTCCATCAATTCATAAGCGTTAGGATAATCAGCGTAATTCAACAAATTTGACTGACCTTCTAACAAGAGTTGTGTTTGCTCGGTCATCTGGGCTAAATCTGAAAGTGTTACAAGCAATGGTGAAATCGCAAGAGATTTGCTACCAAGTGAGAGCGCCAAGGTTTGAATAAGGGCTATGCTCACTTCACTTGCTGATTTGCCGATGAAATGCTTTGATACTATATTATAGAATGTTTCGATAAGTTCGAGATTCAATTCAGTATCAGTTCTGCAAACTCGGCTTTTGAGAATGCCTGATGATGAGAGCATAACCATCATAGCAGTATGAGTGCCAAGTGGTACAAGTTCAACTCTGCGGATAACTGCATTTGTATCACTTGGTGTTGTTGAAACAACTGCACAGTTTGTAAGCTCTGCTAAAACCTGACCTGCTTGTTCAAGAATCTGTTGTGGCTCACCACCTGCATCAGAAAGTCTTGCTTCGATAAGTCTTTTATCGTTAAGTGGTAATTCATAACGATTCATCAGTTTATCAACATAATAGCGATAGCCAAGTTGTGACGGCACGCGCCCTGCTGATGTGTGGGGTTGGTCAAGAAAGCCTAAACGAGAAAGCTCTGCCATTTCGTTACGGACAGTTGCACTTGACACGGGAATTCGAGCGTACTCAAGCAAGGTCTTTGAACCAACAGGCTCGCCCGTTGCGATATACCACTCAACAATGGTGGCAAGGATTTTTTCTTTTCTCTCGCTGAGTTGCATCTCGTCACCCCTTTTTGTGATGTTTAGCACTCGCACCATTAGAGTGCTAACTCTATTAAATAATATACATTCTTTTCAAAAAAATGTCAAGGAAATATTTGTAAATAATTTGTGAATGTTAAAATTACTAACAAAAATAGTTGTTGACATTACATTAAAATAAGTATAAAATATATACGATATTTTTAAAGCGTTGAGAAAGAACGACGGATAATGTGAATTTTCAGAGAGATTTCGGTTGGTGTGAGAAATCATTTCAGTATCCTGAGACCACTTTCGAGCATTGGTGAAAACGGTTTTCGGTTAAGCCAATCGTACCGACTGCGTTAAAGTCTTTTGAGTGGCAAAGTTTATAACTTTGCAATGCGGGTGGAACCGTGGAATGTTGTATTTATAGCATTTCATCCTGTAGTAGGGATGGAATGCTTTTTATTTTGTAAATTAATCAAAGGAGAAATATATATGATTAAGGTAACACTTAAAGGCGACGTTATTAAAGAATACGAAGCTGGTACTACTATCGCAGAGATTGCTAAATCTATTGGTATGGGTTTATACAAATCTGCTTGTGGTGGTAAAATCGATGGAAATTACTGTGATTTAAGAACTGCAGTTAACGAAGACTGTGCTCTTGAAATCGTAACTTTTGATGAAATCGAGGGTAAAAAGACATTCTGGCACACTGCTTCTCACATTATGGCACAGGCAGTTAAAAGACTTTTCCCTGATGTAAAACTTGCTATTGGTCCATCAGTTGACAATGGTTTCTATTATGACTTTGATTCAGAGGTTTCATTTACTCCTGAAATTCTCGAAAAAATCGAAGCAGAAATGAAGAAAATCGTTAAAGAGGATTTAGCACTTGAAAAGTTTGAACTCTCACCTGCTGAAGCTCTCGCTATGATGGAAGAAAAAGGCGAAATCTATAAAGTTGAACTTATTAACGAACATGCTGACAAGGGTGAAGCAATTTCATTCTATAAGCAAAGTGATTTCGTTGAACTTTGCGCAGGCCCTCACCTTATGTCAACAGGTGCGGTTAAAGCATTTAAGCTCACAGCTTGCACAGGTGCTTACTGGCGTGGTAACGAAAAGAACAAGATGCTCCAAAG
This sequence comes from Candidatus Fimenecus sp., assembly GCA_045655645.1. GTDB lineage: Bacteria > Bacillota > Clostridia > Oscillospirales > Acutalibacteraceae > Fimenecus. Next base: position 38,993 of record JAZOPS010000021.1, on the reverse strand, counting down.
AATTTATGCAACTGCATTCCCAAAACAGTCAGCTCTTGACGAGCATTTAGCAATGCTTGAAGAAGCAAAGAAACGCGACCACAACAAACTCGGCCGTGAACTTGAACTTTTCACAACAAGTGAACTTATCGGTCAAGGTCTTCCTATTATGCTCCCTAAGGGCGCTAGAATTATTCAACTTCTTCAGAGATTCGTTGAAGACGAAGAACAAAAGAGAGGTTGGTTGCTTACAAAGACACCATTTATGGCAAAGAGTGACCTTTACAGAGTTTCAGGCCACTGGGACCACTATCGCGATGGTATGTTCGTTCTTGGTGATGCTGACCAAGCAGAAGCAAATGGTGACGAAATCTTTGCACTTCGTCCTATGACTTGTCCATTCCAATATCAGGCATATCTCAACCGTCCTCGTTCATACAGAGATTTGCCATTAAGATATAACGAAACATCAACTCTCTTCCGCAATGAAGCATCAGGTGAAATGCACGGTCTTATCCGTGTTCGTCAGTTCACAATCTCAGAAGGTCACTTAATGTGTACTCCTGAACAGCTTGAAGATGAATTCAGAGGTTGTCTTGAACTCGCTATCTATATGCTTAAAACTCTTGGTCTTTATGAAGATGTTTCATATCGTTTCTCACAATGGGACCCAGCAGACAAAGAAAAATATATTGGTACTCCTGAACAATGGGACGAAGCACAAGGAATTATGGGTAAAATCCTTGATAACCTTGGCATTAAGTACGCTATCGGTGTTGGTGAAGCTGCTTTCTATGGTCCAAAACTTGATATTCAAATTAAGAATGTTTTCGGCAAAGAAGATACACTTATCACAATTCAGGTTGACCAACTTCTTGCTGAAAAATTCGGTATGGAATACACAGACAAAGACGGTACAAAGAAAAACCCATACATCATTCACAGAACATCAATCGGTTGCTATGAGCGTACACTTGCTCTTCTTATCGAAAAATATGCAGGTGCTTTCCCACTTTGGCTTGCTCCTGAACAGGTAAGAATTCTTCCTATCGCTGACCGCCACCATGACAAAGCATTTGAAATCAAGAAAGAACTTGAAAAAATGGGTATGCGCGTAACTGTTGACGACAGAAGCGAAAAGACAGGTTACAAAATCCGTGAGTCAAGACTTCAGAAACTTCCTTATTGGATTATTGTTGGCGACAAAGAAGTTGAAGATGGCTCAGTTTCAGTTAGCAAGCGTGGTCAGGGTGACATTGGTTCAATGAGCTTTGACGACTTTGCAAATATGCTTAAAGAAGAAATCGACAATAAAGTTAGATAAGAGGTAAATTATGAGAAAACCACTTACCGTAACGGTCATTACCGATACACATTATTATTCTAAAAAACTTGGCACATCAGGTGCTGCTTATGAAATCGCTAACAACAAAAGCGGCGTTTTGTTAGCAGAGTCTGCCGAAATGCTTGAAGCTGCATTTTCGCAGATTGCAAAGGACGAAAGAACTGACATCGTTCTTCTTTCGGGTGACACCACAAGCAATGGTGACTATGATTCTCACAAAGAGTTTATCGAAATGCTTCGTGATTTGAAGTCAAAGGGTAAAAGAGTTTATGTTATCACTGCAACTCATGACTATCAGTGGGATGGTACTCATCACAGATATGATGGTTATGATAGAGTGACTATTCCTGCTGCAAAGCGTGAAGAACTTTTTGATATGTATAAAGAGTTTGGTCCTGACGAAGCAATTGCAGTTCACGAAGAAAGCATGTCATATATCATTCAGTTGGCAGACGGATATCGTCTTTTTGCTCTCAATGACGACACAAACAGAAATGGCAAAAGCGGTTTTTCTGACGAGTGTTTCGAATGGATAAAAGCACAAGCAGAAGATGCAAAAGCAAACGGTCAGTTCATTATTGCAATGACTCACCACCCTCTTATTGCACCATCACCTATGTATGAAATTATAGGTCATGGCGATATGATGGGTGACTATGATATTCGCCGTGAGCAACTTGCTGACATGGGTATTCAATTTATGCTCACAGGTCACACTCATGTACACGATATTGACAAACATGTGAGTCCTAAGGGTAATTATTTCTATGATATTGCCACTGCATCAACTGTTGGTTACCCTGCAACAATAAGAACTGTTGTTTTTGATGTGGATAACAATATGGTTTCAACTACAACAGATTTTGTTACAGAACCTGTTAGTTTTGATACAAAAGGCAAGGATTTACAAACATATCTTGCAGACCATTCGATTGGTATGATTAGAGATGTAATCAAAGCTGCTGGTGAAGACATTGATAAATTTGCTGATATGGCAACTGCTATCAGTATCAAAAAGAAAGTTAGTTATAAATTCGGGTGGATTTTAAAACCTATTTTCAAATTTATAAACTCTCTTAAAATTGGCACAGTAGGTAATTGGACTCGTGCAGAAACAGGACTTAAAAAAGAAGATTATGCCGATATTAAAGACCAGAGTGTAGTTGACTTTATTGTTGATTTGGTTATCAACTTATTTGGTGGTAAAAGCCTTTATACACCGGATGATAACGAATATAAAATTGCAATCGGTCTTATAAACATTATTGATTCAATTATAAAGGTATTACATATTCCACTTAAGAAATTGGTTAAAGTATCGGATACTGTTCGTGGAATTATTGAGCCATTGCTTTATAACAATGGTATTCCTGCATATGATGCACTTCTTCCAATTATGCCTGTCTATGAAGGTAATGAGCAAGGACCAATCCCTCCTGTACATGCAAAACCTGATACGGTTAAAGACAGTAAAAAGGGATTACCGATTGTTATTATTGCAATTCTTCTTTTGCTCACTTTCTTAGTTCCAATAATTTGCATTGGTGTTCCTGTTCTTCTTATTGGATACATCATCAATGAAATCAAATATAAGGAATATTTAAAATAAAAATAAAAGCTCTTTGTTATACGGCAAAGGGCTTTTTCTTTTGTGTAATATATTGAATTTTGGGGTATATTTTTTACATAAGGAACAAAAACAATCGTCAAATATACAAAAATTAACTAAATATCGTACTTTTTCTTGATTTTTGTTGATTTTCGTTGTATAATACTGTTATATATTGAGGGGTTTTACGCATTTTTACGCGTTTTTCACACCTTTTTCCAGGAGGTTATTATTTTGAGCGGAGATTTACATTGTCACACAAGATTATCAGATGGTAGTTTAGGTATTGAAGACCTTATTGTTTTTGCAAAGAAAAAAGGTCTTGAGGCTATTGCAATTACTGACCATGATTGCCTTGCAGGTACTGTTAGAGGCAAAATTATTGGTGCGCGTCATGGGGTTCAAGTTATCCCCGGTGTTGAACTTTCTGCAACACACGAGGCTTCAAACAAAAACATTCATATTCTCTGCTATTTGCCAGATTCCCCTGATATGTTAGAAGGTCTTTGCAAAAGAAACTCTTTGGCTCGTAAAAAAGCAGGTCATTTCATGATGCTTCAGACAGCAAAGCGTTTTCCAATCACAACAGAGTTCATCATGAAATGTTCAACAGGTTCAACTAACCTTTATAAAAAGCATATTATGCAAGCCCTCATTGAATGTGGTTATACTAATTCTTTTAACGGCGAACTTTACAAAAAATTATTCACCAAAGAAAGTGATGAGAATATTTTGGTTGTTCCGAAATATGATGATGTTAAGACAGTAATTGATGAAATTCACACAGCTGGTGGTATTGCAGTCGTTGCTCACCCACTTGTTAATGGTTGCATTGATATTCTTGATGACTTAATTGCTTGTGGCATTGATGGTATTGAAGTTTATCATCCGAGCGCAAACGAAGAAGAACAGACTATGCTCCGCAAACTCGCAAACAAGAACAAATTGCTTGCAACTGGTGGTAGTGATTTCCATGGTCTTTATAATGAATATAATGTATCACTTGGTGACTACACTGCACCTGACGATTGCATGCACGCTCTTCTCACATATAAAGCAAAGCAGAAAAGATTGCAGAAGAAATTAGCACAACAGGCTGCTGAATAAATCAAAATTCACGAAAGGATAATATTCTATGATTTTTGATGATAGCGATGTAAAGATTTTTAATGACGAAAAAAAAGATAGTTTTGACGAAGTTTCAATTATTGCTGAAATGACTAAAAACAGAAGCAACGGTAACTCACAGAAAGCAAAAGAGCTTGGTAAAACTCTTGCAGAGCGTTTTGTTGACGAGCCCCACCTTCTCTCTGACCTTGAAAATGAAGTCGGTGAAATTCAGCGTGATGATGACACAATGTATCAAATGAAAGTTTTGCTTGCTTTCGCTGCTGAATATTCGATAAATCGTTTATTGGTTTCTCCCCTTCTTGCAAATACTGCTGTTAATGCTTTATACGATACAGTTAAGAAAAAGGCATTTGACTTTTATGACAGACTTGACGATGCTGCTGAATACAGTTTCTACTATCTTGCTGTCAGAAAAGGCTTTGATATTCCACAAAACATTGGTATTTCATTTGCAATGCTTTGTGGCAATGAGAACGATGAGTATTATAAAAACCTTGGCAAACGACTTTTTGAAGTTGCAACTTATGAAATTGAGAAAACAATTGACAGCGTTGGTTTTGTAAAATAATTCAAAAAAATTAACCCCAGTTCATTTGAACTGGGGTTTTCTTTATCTTTTATTGAATTTCAGTTGAGTCTGTTTTTTCTTCTTTTTTTGCTTTGGCTTTATAATAACCCGATGTTACAAAATATGTAACTGTTATTGAAATAATTGCTACTACAAAACCAACGCCTAAAAGCATTACATAGTGATAAAGTTTTGTAACCGTACTGTTTTCATCATTGATTTCTGCCCAGACTATCTGGAAGAAATTCTTTTCATTTTTAGGTTCAGTAACGGGTTCTGTTGTTGGAAGAGTTGTTGACTCAGTTGTGCTTTCTGTTGTTGATTCAGTTGTGCTTTCTTCAGTTGAAGATTCTTCCGTTGAACTTTCTGCTTGGGCTTCTGTTACGGTAATTTTGTATGTAACAGTCCAGTTATTCTGCTTTGCAGTAATTGTTGTTTCGCCAACTGTTACACCTGTTACAACACCTTTTGAAGATACCGTTGCAATATTTGTATCAGCAGAAGTCCATGTTGTTGTGTAATTATCAGTTGCATCTGATGGAACTTTTGCTACTTTCAATGTGATTGTTGAACCAACACCAACTGATTTTGAAGAGTTTCCCGAAGCTGCTATACCAGTTTGTGGAACATTAACTGTCACTTTACAAGTTGCTGTTTTACCACCTGCTTTGGCAGTAATTGTTGCTGTACCGCCACCTACGGCTGTGATTTTGCCGTTGCTATCAACCGTTGCTACATACTTATCATTTGATGTATATGTAACTGTTTTATCTGTTGCATCACTTGGTGTAACTGTTGCTGAAAGTGTTGTTGTTTCACCTTTTTTGAGAGTGACGCTTGTTTTGTTAAGTGAAATGCCTGTAACGGGTTTTGATATAGTGATTGTACCACCGCTTGTTGAACAAGCATGTGTTGTTCCGTTACTATCAGTATTCTCCGAACTTGTCAAAGTGAGTTTCGATGTGCCTGACGATTTAAGAATTTTAAATGTTACTGTGAAAACTGTACCACTTTTAGCATTATACATACCAGAAAAGTTAACAGCTGAACCTTTATGCACAAGGCTACCACCTGACACTATGCCACCCTGAGAATGACTGACATATTGCAATTCTGATGAATTATATCCAAGGCTGACATTCGCGCCCCAAATTGAAACACTTGAAGAAAGTTTGACAGTAACAGTAACCTTATCCCCTGTTGTTCCACTTGCGCTTGTAACAGAATAGTTAACATTTGCAGCATTTGTTGGAAGCACAAACATCGAAATAAGTATTATAAAACTTGTTATAACTGCCAAAACTTTGGATACTCGTTTCATTCTATCACCCTTTATCCATTATATATAATAATGATACAATATTTAATGTTAAAAGTCAATTAAGGTATGATGGAAATAATAGGTACAAATTAAAAATGGGACGCCGAGTTGACGTCCCCTACAAAACAATTATAGATTTAAAAGTGATGATGCGATTGCAAAGTAAATGAGAAGTGTTACTGCGTCAACAATTGTTGAGATAAACGGGCTTGACATTACCGCTGGGTCAAAGCCGATTTTCTTGGCAATAACAGGTAAAACTGAGCCAACCACCTTTGCGAATACAACCGCTGCAATCATTGTGATACTTACAACAAGTGCAATTTTCCAACCAATGTTATTGAAAATCATCAACTTTGCGAAATTAACAATGGCAAGTGCTATGCCACATGCAAGAGCAATTGAAAACTCTTTAACAACCACTTTAAATGTGTCTCTGAATTCAATTTCGCCTAATGAAATACCACGGATAATTGTTGATGAAGATTGGTTTCCACAGTTACCGCAAGTACCTGTAAGCATTGGAATAAATGCTGTAAGCACTACACAACTGGTTAATGCGCCTTCAAAGTGAGTGATGATTTTTTCTGTGAATGTTGCTGAAACCATCAACAGCATAAGCCATGGAATACGCTTTTTAAAATTCTCAAAAACGCCCATTTTAAGATATGGCTTATCAGTTGGCGTGATAGCAGCCATCAATTCCATATCTTCTGTAATTTCTTCTTGCAAAACGTCGATAGCGTCATCGACCGTGATGATACCTACAAGACGATTTTCTTGGTCTACAACAGGCAAAACAACCAAGTCGTATTTTTGGAAAATATCTGCAACAATTTCTTTATCTTCGTGAGTATTTACGGAAATAACATTATCTTCCATAATCTCGCGAATTTCAGCACTTTCGTCGGCAAGAAGCAAATCTTTAACTGTTACATAACCTTTAAGTTTTCTCTTGCTGTCAGTTACATAACAAGTATAAATTGTTTCTTTATCAACACCTGTTCTGCGAATACGGGTGAACGCGTCGGCAACAGTCAATGAGCGTTTCAAGTCAACATATTCAATAGTCATAAGACTACCTGCAGAATCCTCAGGATATTTAAGGATTTCATTGATTGACTTACGGGTGTCAGGGTCAGTATGACGCAAAATACGTTTAACAAGTGTTGCAGGCATTTCTTCGATAAGGTCAACGGCGTCATCGACATATAATTCATCAAGGACTTCGCGAAGCTCGGTATCACTGAATGCACGAATAAGCATTTCTTGATATTCAGGCTCCATATTAACGAAAACCTCAGCCGCTAACTCTTTATTGAGCAAACGATATATAAGCGTCAGGTCACGCTCTTCAAGTTCCATGAAAAGTTCAGCAATATCCTGCTCGTTCATTTCATCAAGAATACTCTTTAACTCCTGCCATTTTTTATTATGCAAAAGTTCTGTTAAAAGTTCAAAAATTTCCACATTTCACAACTCCTTTACCTTTTAGGATATTATTTGTGAAACGCTTCGAGTATATTAAAAACTGTGGAGCACATCCACATGAATACTCGGAGGTTTCGCGATATTACTTCGGCTCGTGTCCACAATTTTCACTCCTTTAAAACAAAATAAAAAAGACCACATTTTAGCCCAAACGCAAAAATGCAGTCAAATACACCACACAATTCGTTCAAGCTTTAGCTTCGCAGGGCGATGAAATTACATTAAATCATACCTTGTTTTTCGATATGACCTGCTGACCTGCTAATAGTGTCTCCACCATTTCGCGGCAGTAATCCGTATCCCTGTGGTAGCCTTACCTACCGAATAGGTTTATTACCTATTTATTATCACTCTTTAAGCGGGATTTGTCAATAGAAAAATTAAATAAAATGGTATTAAAAAGCAATAATTCGAGTTTGGCATTTTGCACAATGTAAAATCGTATCCTTTGTTCAAATTTAACGAAAATCGTTTTTAGCGTTCATTTTTTGTTAAAATTTGTTTTTATTCGTTGAAGACCCGATAAAAATGTGATAGAATTATGAGGTTATAATACTTATTTATAAGGAGTGCGTAAAATGAGTTTATCTCAAACCGTTAAAACCGGTGTTGACAAGGTTAAAACCTATTGGAAAACACCACCAAAAGGGCGTTATATGCCATACAAAGAAATCGCTGCTTATTCTGGCGGTGGTATCGGTGCTTACATGGTTATCACATTAGGTAACGCTTGTCTTTTATCTATGGGTAACACACTTATTTCTTCAACTCTTGGTGTTGGCCCAACAGATATGTATTTGCTCTATGTTATCGCTATTCTCATCAACATTCCATTCACAGGAATTCGTGCTACTATTATCGATAACACAAGAAACAAAGCAGGTAAATATCGTCCATACATAGTTACAATGGCTATACCTACTGCCCTTATCTGTAACTTGATTGTCTGGTTCCCTTATGACAAATTGGGTTATCTTGTTGGCGAAGGCATGGTATTCGGCAGAGAAAAAGACTATGTTGCAAAATGTGCAATAATTCTTCTTCTCAATATCGCATTGAACTTTATTTACTATTTCTTCTATGACGGATATGAAAACCTTATCCACGTTCTTTCACCTAATACACAGGAAAGAGCTGACGTTGCATCAATCAAGAGCGTTGTTTATTCATTCGCTCCTACTGTTGTAAACCTTTTCACACCAATTATTGCTCAGAATCTCTTCCACACAAACACAACTGACATTCGTGTTTACAGATTCCTTTACCCTATTCTTGGCGTTTTAGGTATTCTTCTTTGTATTGTTGTTTATAAGCACACAGAAGAAAAAATCGTTCAGGCAAGAACTCACGTTGTTAGCATTAAATTTACAGATGCTCTTCGTGCAGTTGCTAAAAACAAATATTTCTGGATTATCTCACTCGCAGGTTGGATTGGTTTCCTTGAATCTGCTTACGCTAACATTCTCAGCTGGCTTTACAACTATGGTGGCGCTTGCTCAGGTAATGTTTATGGTCTTGTTGTTACACTCTATGGTAACGCATCACTCTGGGGTATGATTGCTGCTCCATTCTGCATCAGAAAATGGGGTAAAAAATCGGTTCTTGTTGTTACAAACCTTATGAACGTTGTTTTCATTCTTATGATGCTTCCGTTCACACAGGAAATCAACAATCTCACAATTTGGCTTGTAATGGGTTGTCTTTACCTCAACGCTTTGATGGGTTCATTTGCTCATATTCTTAACCCAACAATTCAAGCTGACATCCGTGACTATCAGCAATATCAGACAGGCGAAAGAATTGACGGTATGTTCTCTGCTGTTGCTACTATCGGTACAATCATCACACTTGGTACATCTGCTGTTCTTCCTGTTATCTATGAAAAAGGTGGTATTACTGCCGAAGTTGCTAAAAAGGTAACATCTGACCCTGAAGTTTTGAATCGTGTTCTTGGTGACGGAAAAACTGTTGGTCAGATTCTTGCAGAGCAGATGGAAGCTGGTCAGAACAACTATGTTAACCCTAACTCTGCTTTATATGATTTAGATGTTTTCCTTCCTCTCACCCACGCGCTCATCATCATTGCTGCTATTGGTGCATTTATGAACGTTGTTCCTTACTTCTGGTATGACTTCAACGAAAGAAAACAGAAATCTGTTATTAGAGTTCTTAAAGTTCGTGCACTCTTTGAAGACTATGGTAATGGTATCACAAACGATGCTCAGCTTGTTGAAGGTATTGACATTATCAGAAACGCAAGAGAAATGGCTACAAAAGAGTCAAAAGTTCTTGATAAATCATACAAATCAATCAAAGACAAAGTTGCTAAAAAAGCTGCTAAAAAGGCTTATAAAGATGATTTCAATTATAACGAAGAAATTGAAATTTCAAAGTTTGTTTGTGAAGAACTTGATAAATTCTCAACAGATACATTCAAGTATCAATACAATGTTCAAAAAGGTATTTACGAAGCAGGTCTTAATGGTCTTAAACTTTTGAACATGGATGAAATCAAGGCTGAAAAAGCAAGTGCAAAGGCAATGCCAAAGAGTACAAAAGAAGAAAAAGACATCAGAAAGTTTGCGCTTGAAGTTGCAAGAAACAAGAAATCTGCTTGCAAAGCTCTCAAAAAGTATTTTGCTGACGAAGACCTTGTTAAGCCAGACTTCGCTGAACTTGAAAAAATCTTTGATGTTGAAGATGCTTGTGATGAAAAGCTTAAGGCTCTCTATCTTGAATTGAAAGATGCAAAGAAAGCAAAAGACAGTGCAAAGGCTAAGTCACTTAAAGCAGACATCAAGGCTTATGAAACAAAGAAATCTGAAGCTCGTAAAGCTTCAAAGGCTGAAATGGATAAACACGCTTATTTTGCACGTGCTGCAAAACCTTATCTTGATGCTGAAAGACTTATCAAACAAGAAGAAAACTACAAGCATTTTGATGACATTGCTGCAATGTATGAAGAAGCAAAGCTTCGTAACGAACAAGCAGAAGCTGAAGCAGAAGCAAAAGCTCTTAAAGAAAAAGAAGAACAAGAAGCTTATGCTGCTCAGTTAAAAGCTGAAAAAGCTGCTAAAAAAGCTGCAAAGAAAAATAAATAATTAAATACAATTAAAGCCGATTCGGATTTCCGAGTCGGCTTTTTGTTTTAGTTTTATTAAACTGCTATATTTGTAAATTCTCGATATTGCTGATTCTTTTCTTCGCCTTTCCAAGAATGAATTTGCTCTGGGTTTTCAAAGATATCGTCAAGGCGTTTCATAAATGGAATTGCTTCACCGAAATCAAGTGCACGATGGTCAAATGCCATACAGATTGGTAACACCTGACGCACCTCAATGCTCTTGTTACCATTTTCATCTGTTACTACAACAGGTCTGTCTTGCACTGCGCCAACTGCAAAAGCTGACACCTGTGGTGGAATGATTTCAAGAATACCTACATTGCCACGCTGGCCACGATAAAGTGAACCAATATTTGAAATTGTGACTGTACCCTGCTCGATATCATGCTTTGTGATTCGGTCAGTTTTTGGAATGCTTTCATATTCTTTCTTTGCTTTTCCAGTTAAAGTTTTAATTTTATGTTTGCCAGTTTTTGAACCTATGAGTCGATAAATTGCTTGTTTAATTTTACCCTTTTTAAGTGCAGTGAGAGTGTTGTCAAGAGACACTTCAAACATTGCTTCTGTTAAATCTGTCTTTTCAAATCTTCTTTGAACATCGTTGATATAATCTGTCATTTCATCAAGATTTTTGCTTTCAAAGTTATGAAGGTTGATTGTCATCATTTCGCCATTTGGCATAATCATTGGCATTGAAATATTAATGTCTTCAAACATCTTGATTTCACCACGAACAAGTTTACGGTTATATTCAATATGTGAATTCATAATCGGTGCTGCTTTAAGCCCTTCTGATATTACCTTTAACATAAGAGTGTTTACTGTAATCTTGTCTGCACCTTTTCGATTAAAATTAAGTTTTTTATATTCTCTCATAAAATCAGTTACATCTGGCTCATAATTATATGTTACATGTGGAATTGTCTCCCAGCTTTCTGTGGTCATATTTGCAACGATTTTTCTTTGGATTCCGAAGTTGATTTTGTTTGTAATTTTCATAATTGATGTCTCCTTAAATATATAAGTTTTATTGTTTTTTGTTTGATGTGCCCTGTCTTTCGGCTACAAAAAAATAATAACAACTTTTATTCAGTTGCGACAGAAACTTTGCTTGTCAACTATGAAAAAGCATGTAAACTTTGGGTTGCAAATGGCTTAAAATCAAGGGTTTTGCAAAAAATAACGGGGCGCCGAGTCGACGCCCCCTACAAATATTTATTTGATTTTGATTGTGTATGTTTTGCCTTTTTCTGTCTGGAATTCTGCAAAGCCTTTTTCACTTTTGCAGATATTCTCGACTGTAAATTCTGAATCTACATAATAGAGCTTGCAAGTGCCACCCACATTTGATGTGATTTGTGCTTCTGTAAGTTTGCCGTTCTTCCACGCAATATTTACTGTAAAATTTCCACGAGCAACAAGACCTTCAATTTTACCATTCTGCCACTTTTGTGGAAGAGCTGGTAACAAATGAATAAATCCGCAATGACTTTGCATAAGCATTTCATTGACGCCTGATGTGAAACCAAAGTTACCATCAATCTGGAATGGTGGGTGCAAATCCCAGAAATTAGTGTAAATGCCATTTTTGAACAAGTCACCAATAACTTTCAATGTTCTATCACCATCACCAACACGAGCCCAAGTATTGATTTTTTGTCCCATTGACCAGCCTGTGCTCTTATCGGTTCTGTCATTCATTGACACGATTGCTGCTTTGATTATATCAGGATTTTCATACCAGTTAACCACATTACAAGGGAACACACCTAAAAGATGTGACATGTGTCTGTGGTGATGCTGACCAATCTCCCCTAATTTTGTTTCGTGATACCACTCTTTGACTTGACCGTCTTCACCGATTTCATAGGGCTTGAGTTTTGATTGAATATCAATCCATTTTTCAATCAATTCGGCATCAACACCCAATGCCTTTGCGCTTTTGATTGAGTCGTCATAGAGTTGCCAGAGAAGTGCTTGTTCATAGGTATTGCCCATTGTTCTTGGACCATGTTCAGGTGAATAACAAGGTGCTGTGACAAGTCTGCCATTATGCTCTATCATAAGCTTTTCGAAATACTCTGCGCACTCTTTAAGCATTGGATAAATGTCTGCTTCGAGTGTTTCTTTATCGAGAGTATATTCATAATGTTCATAGCAATTATGTAAAATCCAAGGCATTGCCGCCGGTGACCAGCCCCAGTCGAAACTCCAACCTGGACAAGTCCAACCGAATGGTGTACATTGAGTATGGAACAAGAATCCGTTAGCCTCACCCTCGCCACTTTTAATATTTGTATAATATTCTGCTGTGAGTCTGCCGGGAATTACCATTGACTTGATATAACGAATAAGTGGTTTTGCACATTCACTTAAATTACCATTATAAATTGGCCAATAGTTCATTTGAAGATTGACATTTGTATGGAAGTCGCTGCTCCACTTAGGGTCATTGCAACAATTCCAGATGCCTTGCAAGTTAGATGGCAAAATATCAGTTTCACGGGTTGAACCAATTGCGAGATACCTACCATATTGATAAAGAAGTTGTTCTGCTGTTCTTTGTCTGTAATCAGAATTCTTTGGATATTTGCGAATGAGTCGATTAGCGTCTTCACTGTCAACACCATCAAGGTCAATTGAAACACGGTTAAAGAGTGCTTTGTAATCATTTGAATGAGTTTCAAAGAGTTTATTAAAGTTCTTTTCACTTGCACTATCAACTATATTTTTAACCCTATCTGCAAGACTTTCTGCGCTCTCACCTGTTCTATATGTAGGATAAGAGTCAAGATAATCAGTATCAGCAGACAAAATGATTGTGACACTTGTTGCACCAACAACACTATAGGTATTACCAACCGAAGCTCTGTCACCATCAGTTATAATTTTGGCATATAAACAATATTGCAAATCATTATCACTGAGTTTACCTGTATGAATAACCAGATTATCGTTATATTCGATATTACCGCCGTGTTCAGTTGTCAATTTATAATCAAAATTGAGTGCTCCACCTTCACGGGTAAGTCTGATTACAGCGCATTTATCGGGGTATGAAACAAAATATTCTCTTGTATCTTTAACGAGAGTTCTGTCTTTTAGTTTTGCTGTATAAGAAATGGTGCAGTTGCCCTTTTCCATATCAAGAATTCGGCTGTAATCTTTGAATTTCTTAATATCACCAAAATCAAATTCAAGATTACCCCAGCACTGATAAGCGCCATAACCATCATAAATACCTACGAGTTTTTCGCAGAGTTCATGGGCTTTTTTATCGTTGCCATTTTGAAACTCTTTGCGAATGTCATAGTAATAATCATAAGGCATTTTGCCGTTTTCATCGGGTTTATTTATGTTGCCACCACAATAATCTGGACGATTTGGTGATGGCCCACCAACCCACAATGTTTTGTGGTTGAGCACCAATTTATCACTTTTAACATCACCAATAACCGTAAGACCTAAACTACCGTTACCAAGTGGCAAAGCTGTTTGCTCCCAGATATTTTTAAAACCTTTGTAATAAGGTCTTCTAAGTTTAAGTTTTGATGGTGGCGCTGAAAATTCAAGTTTATTTGTTTTCATTATCTTCACCTTAAAAAGTTAATTGCATATCAAAATGTGGAATATTTTCTTCTAAATATTCGGGCGTGCCAACAAGTGAAAATCCGCATTTTTCATAAAAGCCGACTGCATGAGATTGAGAGCCTATAACGACTTTCATCGCCCCGTCTTCTTTTGCTTTTCGCAAAAGTTCAAGCACGATTTTTTCGCCAAGACCTAATCCCCTTTTGTCTTTTTTAACTGCTATTCTGCCAAGTTTTACTGTATCTTCTCCATAAGGAATAATTCGACCTGTAGCAACTGCTTCACCATCGAGAAAAATCACTAGATGTGGCACCTGCATATCAAAATCATCAAACTCGGCTTCTTCACATACACCTTGTTCTTTAACAAAAACATCAATTCTGATGTTTCTAAAAGAATCGTCAATTGCACCTTCGGGAAACCATTTGTATTCTATCATTTTATTCACCCTTGAATGCAAAACGGAATGTGAGCGTTTTGTCTGTTTTTACTTTGTATTTATCGAGAGTATCAGGTCCACAAGTATTTGTGCCTGTACCACGCATAAAGCCATCAACACACAAAACAGTTGTATCCGCAAACACAAGTTCTTCTTGGTGTTTTGCGCTGTGAAGCGCTTTTTGTGTATAGTTATGAGCTGAGAAACTGAACTTTGGAACACCAAACACAGTAAATGTATTGCCATTAGAATTCATAAGTTTCAACCACTTAACGCCACCGCAGTTACCGTTATCTTGTGGCATTACATAAGGCTCGTGCATTGCCTCAACTGTTGTTTTCCAAATTCCCACATAAGCATGGTCTTTAAGGTCACAGAGATTTTCCATTTTTTCCTGTGAGCCCCTACCATAGAATTCAATAATATTGAAATCTGCCGGTAATTCAGCCATCAAACCAAAACGCTGAATTTCGTTGCAACCAAAGAATGCTTTGTCAAGGCTTGATTCAACTGTTACAAGACCGTCACCATAAATTGTATAAACAATATTTGCATAGAAATAGTTTTTATGTGACTTTTTAACTGTATATGATACAGCCACAACTGCGCAATATGACTTATCTGCAAAACTGAATTTTTTAAGAAGTGTTGTTGCATCGTGAAGACCTATTTTATCCCAAGGTTTCTTTTGACCATAAGAATCATTATCAAGTGATGCTCTCACAAGGTTTGGCACAAAGCCCTTTTTATTGTCTGCAGGGTTGATATTCATAAATTCATAGCCATTCTTGATATAATGAATCATCTCGCCTGTTTTCTTATCAAAAACAACTTTACCATTATCAAATAAAACTGTAACATTATTGTTTTCTTCTGCAACTGACACATTGCCAACGCCTGTGAATTGTGGCAAGAAATTAGCTGTGTCATTTATTGTGATTTGCTCGATTGCAACCTGCTCATCACCATCAAAATATGCGATATTAATATGGCTATCCTGTGAAGAATCACATTCAACAAATGGAATTTCATAAGATTTCGTCTGCATTGGCTCGATATCAAGAGTCAACTCACCTGTTTTCTTCTCGTAACCGTTAAGATTTTGAGTCCATTCAACACGAAGATATTTTGAGTTCTTGAAACGATTTGTATTTGTAAATTCAAAGACTTTTCCGCTGATATGCTTGCTTCTTACAGGACGATAAACTGCTTTGATAACGAATGCTCCTGTATGTGGTGTTTTATCGGGATAGAGCATACCGTCAACACAGAAATTGCTGTCGTGCTTTTCTTCGCCATGGTCGCCACCATAAGTATATTGGAATTTATATTTATCATTGCCATCGTGATAAACTGCGTGGTCAGCCCATTCCCAAACACAACCACCCATAAGGTTGTCATATTTATAAATGCTATCCCAATATTCTTCAACTGCACCAGGTCCTACGCCCATTGCGTGAACATATTCACACATAAAATATGGCTTTTCAAAATATCTCTTATCCTTATGAGTTCTTGCACCATATTGTTCTACATTTTCGTGACTTGGATACATTTCTGAAATTACATCATAAGCAAATCTGTCTGTATGGACTACGCTTTCATAATGTACAGGGATTTTTGAACCACTATTTTTAATATAGTCATAGCAAGCATCCTGACAGTTATAACCCCACGCTTCATTACCCAATGACCACATTGTGATACTTGGGTGATTTCGGTCACGGCAAACCATACGGCTAACACGGTCAACATATCTGCCTTCCCATTTCAAGTCGTGGCTGATAGTACAGTTATCGCCAGCTGGAGCCTTAATATCCCACGCACCGTGAGTTTCAATATCTGCTTCGTCGATGATATAGAAACCCATAATATCTGCAAGAGTTAATAATGTTGGGTCAGGTGGATAGTGAGATGTACGGATTGAGTTAATGTTGAGCTTTTTCATAAGTTCTAACTCTGCTTTAATCTCTTCACCTTTAAGAACATAGCCATGATACATATTTGTATCGTGGTGATTTACACCCTTGAACTTAATTGGCTTATTATTGAAATAGAACACATTACCTTTAATTTCAATATTTTTGAAACCTGTAATGTTCTTAACATAAGTTTTATTGCCTTTTGCATCTTCAAAGGTGATGTAAAGGTCATAGGTATATGGTTCTTCTGCGTTCCATTCTTTTACCTCGAGATTTGAGAATGTGATACTCTCTTTTGCTCTTGCGTCTGCAGTTTCTCTTGCAATAAGAGTTTCACCATCAAAAAGTTCTGCGCTGATTGAACAGTTTTCTTTATCACCTTTAATTCTAAATGAAACTGTTAAATCATAAATATTGCCTTTTTTCTCTGTATCAACTTTATAGTCATAGAGATATGTTTTATCAAGTTCGGTCAAAAGAACATCGCGGAAAATGCCGTTTTCACGGAACATATCCTGACATTCGAGATATGTACCTGTTGACCATTTTGAAACTGATGCAACAATCTCGTTTTCACCTTCGTGAAGATATTTTGTAATATTAAATTCGGCAGAGTTATGAGCGCCTTCGCTGTAGCCCACGAAGTCACCATTGATATATAAATCAAGTGATGAAATTACACCCATAAATGTAAGAATATACACTTTATCGAGATTATCGATATTGATGAATTTTCTGTAAATACCCATTGGTACATCCTGTGGAATTCCAGGATAGAGTTTTGCATTGAATTCATATTTTGTATTAAGATAGCAAGGTTCACGATAACCCGTTCTCTGCCAAGTAGATGGCACAATTACCTTATCAAATTGAACTCTCTCTGTATAAAACTCATTTGGAATGAGCATATCTTTCTCATAATACTTGAAATCCCACTCGCCATTGAGAATGTGAACCATGTCACTATTATAGCGCTCTGTGAGAACATCTTGCTTCTCTAAATTCTCTCTTGAAGAATAAGGAATAAAGTATGCTCTTGGAGATAATTTGTTGATTTCAGCAATATCAAATTGTCTGAAATTTGCTCTGTCAATTATATATTTCATAAAAAAGACCTCCGTCTTATATAGATAGTTTAAGTTTACCATAATATAGGAAGATTTACAATAAAAATAAAAGAAAAAAGGATGATTTTAACTCAATGTCAAAATCATCCTTGATTTTTTATATTTATACATCTTTGGGCTTATTGGTATCCCTTGCGCTGACTTTTTCTTCTGGGTTGATTTCACCAGCTTTAAGCAAAGATACCTTTGTAAGAAATGGACCGACAAGTTCATAAATAAGAACTGCAAAAAGAGTGATATTTGCAACGATAAGCCCTTCTGGCCCCAATTCTTCTGCTTTGATTGCCATACCGAGTGCAACACCAGCTTGTGGGAAAAGAGTGATGCCTAAATACTTAACAATATTCTTATCACACTTTGTTGCTCTTGCGCTAATTGATGCGCCGAAGTATTTACCAATGCAACGAGCAACAATATATATCAAACCGATACAAACTATCCCTATATCCTTGAATATTGAAAGTTCAAGTTCAGCACCGCTTATTACAAAGAACAAAATCAACAGTGGTGCTGTCCAACGGTCAACTCTATCCATAAGTTCTTCTGAGAAATCACAAATATTACAAAAAACTGTGCCGAGCATCATACAAGCCAATAATGATGAGAATGAAATGTGAACTCCACCGATATTAAATTTAAGCATTGACAATGATACAGTTAAAAATACAAATGTTACTGACATCGCAAGTCGCTTTGACCTCGAGTGGAAGAACTTTTCGCAGAATGTGAACAAATAGCCCATAACTGCGCCGAGAACAAGTGATAAAACTACTTCAAGAAGTGGTTCGATGATGATTGAAACAACATCAACACTACCAACTATGAGTGCTTTTGCAACACCAAATGAAACTGCAAATATAATAAGACCAACAGCATCATCAAGTGCAACAATTGGTAAAAGAAGGCTTGTAAGTGGGCCTTTTGCTTTATACTGCTTTACAACCATAAGCGTTGCAGCAGGTGCTGTAGCAGTTGCAACTGCACCAAGTGTAATTGCTGCAGGCAATGATAATTTATCAGGTGCAACCAAATGAACTATAACCAATACTATATCCACAATAGCACATGTTGCTAAAGCCTGAAATATGCCAATTACTGTGGCTTGTTTACCAATTTTTTTAAGTTGTGATAGTCTGAACTCATTACCAATGGAAAATGCAATAAAGCCCAGCGCCACATCAGGAATAATGTCATAAGCATCAATATTGGCCATACTTGTAAAGCCAAAACCGTTAAGTCCAAATGACCCAAGAAAATATGGTCCTACAAGGATACCTGCCACAAGATATGCAGTAACAGCTGGAAGTTTAAAGATTTTTGCAACACGCGACAACATAAGTCCTGCAAAAAGTGCAATGGACAAACAAAGTAAAGTTTCCATAATTTCGCCTCTAAATATACAGTTTAAAACGTTTAATATTTTAGCACCGGTTATATAATTGTGCAATAATCAAAGTGCCGTTTTAAACGACTTTTTTTTAAATATTTTTGTTAGAAATGACATCATAAAACTGTTTGCATAATATTGACAGTAAATCGTCAATATGTTAATATAATACTATAAATTTGTATCATATAAGACAAAAAGGTGCTAAAAATGACTAAATCGACATTAGACAGTGCTTTAAATTATCTTAAAAAGGCAAAAATTTTTGAATCTGCTAACGAAAAGCTTTTAACAAGTGTTTTAAAAGACTTTGGCAAGGCTATTTCATATTCAAAAAATGACATAGTTTTTTCAAAAGAGACTTATTCACCTGTTATTTGTATTATCATCAAAGGTGAAGCAAGAGTGAGTAAGGGCGAAACCGTTATTTCTCACCTAAAAGATGGCGAGATTTTTGGTGCGGCTTTTTTATACAATCAAAATTATGAGTTTGAAAACACAGTTACTGCGCTCACTCCCCTAAAAGTCGTAATTATTGAAAAAAGTGGCATTGACACTCTTATTCAAAATGACAGTTCGGTATCTTTCAACTATATTACTTATCTTTCTGAAAGAATTGGTTTTTTGAACTCAAAAATTGAAGGGTACACCAAACCTTCTGCCGAAGAAAAATTATTGCTCTATCTTAAAAAGAATAGTGATAATAATAATGGCAAATGTGAAATATCCGTTTCAATGACAGAGCTCTCCCGTGTTTTGCACATTAGTCGTGCAAGTCTTTACAGAGTTATTGAAACTCTTGAAAAACAAGGAAAAATCTGCCGTGACGGTAAAAAAATATATTTAAAAGGAAATGATTAAAATGAAAAAAGTGATTTCATTACTTCTTGTATTCGCAATTTTATTTGCTTTTGCAGCTTGCAATACAGAAAAAGAAGAACCCTATCAAAGCGTTAACATGAGAGTTGCAGGTCTTGCAGGCCCTACCGGTATTGGTATGGTAAACCTTATGAAGAGTCAGGACGACAAAACTGCAAAGAATGATTATCAGTTCTCAGTTGTCAGTGACCCTACTGAAATAGTTTCAGGTATGACCAACAATTCTTATGATATTGCGGCTTGTCCTATCAACCTTGCGGCTACTCTTTATAACAAGCTCCAAGGTAACATTCAAGTGCTTTCTATTAACACAAAAGGTGTGCTCTATATTCTTGAAAAGGGCAACACTATAAACTCACTCTCTGACCTTGCAGGTAAAAAACTCTATGCAACAGGTCAGGGTTCAACACCTGAATATATTCTTAACTACCTTCTTGAAAAGAGTGGCATTGCCGACAAGGTAGAAGTTGAATATGTTACATCTCACGACGAATTAGCAACACTTGCAGCATCAGGTAAAGCTACAATTTCAATGTTACCTGAGCCAAAGGTTACTGCAGCACTCACCAAAAATGCAGATTTAAGAATTGCACTTAATCTCACAGCAGAATTTGAAAAAATCAGCGGTAAAACACTTATTCAAGGTGTTGTTATTGCTAAAAAGGACTTTGTAGAGCAAAATCCAGAAGCAGTTAAGATGTTCTTGAAAGAATATGAAGCATCAATAAATGCTGCTAACAATGATATTGAAGCAACATCTGCACTTTGTGAGCAATATGGTATTATTCCAAAGGCTGCTGTTGCAAAGAAAGCAATTCCAAACTGCAATATCGCGTATATTGATGGTGCAGATATGAAAGCATCAGTGCTTACAAATCTTCAGATTTTCTTTGATGCTAACCCAAAATCTATTGGAGGAAAGTTACCAAATGATGACTTCTACTTTGGAGCATAAAGCAAAGGTAACAATTAAAAAACTTATAAAAATAGCCCTGACCATTGTTTTCTGGTTAGGGCTTTGGCTCATTATATATAACATTGTCGGTCTTGATGTTTTGATTGCATCCCCGATGGGAGTCTTGAAAAGACTGTTAGAATTTTTGCCAAGTGGTGAATTCTGGCTTACAATTTTCAACTCATTCAAGGGAATTTCGTTAGGTTATATCATTGGTGTTGCAATCGGTAGTATTTTTGGCATTATCACGGCTTTTTCAAGCACCTTAAACACACTTTTCAAGCCATTTTTAACTGCTGTAAAGACAACACCCGTTGTATCGTTTATTATTCTTGCACTTGTGTGGCTTGACAAGGTTAGTGTTCCAATTTTTATCACAATGCTCATGGTTATGCCAGTTGTGTGGGCTAATGTCACAAGTTCAATTGTGAATACAGATAAAAGTCTTATTGAAATGGCAAATGCATATAATTTTGGTTTTGTAAAGAAACTAAAACTCATTTTCTTGCCATCTGCTGTGCCATCTTTTGTATCAGCTTGTAAGACTGCAGTAGGACTTGGTTGGAAAGCAGGAATTGCCGCAGAAGTGCTTTGTACCCCACAAAATTCAATTGGTATAAATCTTCGAAATTCACAGGTATATATTGAAACTGTTGACCTTTTTGCTTGGACTTTTGTAATTATTATATTATGTCTTGTTCTTGAAAAAGTTTTGGTTGCAGTTCTCGATTTTATCTTTAAAAAAATTATGTCAAAGGGAGGTTATTTCATTGAAAATACAGATAAATAATCTCACTAAAAAATATAGTGACAAGGTAGTTTTTGAAAACTACACAAACACTTTTGAGTTTAATGGCATTCTCATTATAAAAGGTGCATCAGGGCTTGGCAAGACAACTCTTATGAGAATAATTGCAGGGCTTGAAAAAGCGAACAAAGGCGAAATACAAAAAGATGCAAAAACAATATCTTTTATGTTTCAGGAAGACAGGCTTATCCCCTTTGTTTCGGTGTTAAAAAACTTAACTGCAGTTTGCAGTGAAGATAAAGCACTACACTATTTAAAACTTATGGGACTTGAAAATGAAAAAGATAATTCTCCCCTATCTTTAAGTGGTGGTATGAGAAGACGAGTTTCTCTTGCCCGTGCATTGTGTTTTGACAGCGATTTGGTTATTCTTGACGAGCCATTTAAGGGACTTGATGAAGAATTAAAATCCACTATTTGCGGAATTATCAAAGAAGAAAGCAAAAATAGAGATTTTATAATAATTAGCCATGATAGTCAGGATGCTGAATTGTTGAATGCAAATGTTATAGAGATATAAAAAAGACACCCGCTGGGTGTCTTTTCTTATTGTTTTAATATTGCTTCAATATTTTTTCTTGCATAATCAATTATCTGCTGATGCAAGTTTTCATATTCATAGAATTTATCATCAAAACTATCAAAATCAAATCTTTCGGTTTGTGCTTGATACTCTTCTATATCATTTGAAATAAACGATGATAAATTATTTACATCAATATCGTTAACAGCAATAAAACTATCATATAATTTTCTCAAATCAGTTGCACCGATTTCATTAAGTGCTTCACTAATATAAGGAGCACATTCGCGGCTTGAATTCACAAAGAACTGACACAACCCACCATTATTGACTTCCATCTCAAATTCAATAAGAGAATAAAGCAATTTTTGCTTTTGGGGTATTATGGAGTCTTTTATATCAAAAACCGCATCTTCACATACACAGTTAATTGCATCAAAGAATTGCTCATCGTCAAGGTTTAAGATTTGCTCTTTACCCATTGCTCTGATTTTCTTTGCTTTTTTCATATTTTTCATATTGAAAAGAATTGTTCCTAAAATGCCCATCTTAATCTTC
Source organism: Candidatus Fimenecus sp. (assembly GCA_045655645.1). GTDB lineage: Bacteria > Bacillota > Clostridia > Oscillospirales > Acutalibacteraceae > Fimenecus. Next base: position 16,236 of record JAZOPS010000021.1, on the reverse strand, counting down.
CTTTTTCTTTTAAATGATGGATTTATTATATAATAAATTCCGTGCCAAGTAAATGATAATGCAAAAAAGTAGAAAAATATGGTAAAAAAATAGAGAAGTCGCAGAAGCAACTTCTCTATTTTTGGTGCTGGTGACCGGACTTGAACCGGTACGGTATTGCTACCGAGGGATTTTAAGTCCCTTGCGTCTGCCGATTTCGCCACACCAGCATACTGTTTCGACAGCCTTTATATTATATATTAGTTAATCTCAATTGTCAAGAATAATATTAAATTTCGTCTAATTGAACAATTATTTCTCTTTCTTTTCTAATTGACCTGATTTTAATGATTTGATATAATAAATATGTATGAAATTTAATACTTATTTCACTTTTCAAAAGGAGATTTTATTATGGCTAAAAACAGACTTATCGGCGATTCCCCTGTTATTGGTATTCGTCCTACAATCGACGGCAGACGCGGTGTTCTTGGTGTTCGCGAATCACTCGAAGTTCAAACAATGAACATGGCAAAGCGTGCTGCTAAACTTTTTACTGATAACCTTAAATATTCAAATGGTGAACCTGTAAAAGTTGTTATCGCTGACACTACTATCGGTCGTGTTGCAGAAGCTGCTGCTTGTGCTGACAAATTCCGTAAAGAAGGCGTTGACATTACTGTTACTGTTACACCTTGCTGGTGCTATGGTGCAGAAACTATGGATATGGACCCTCACACAATCAAGGCAGTTTGGGGCTTTAATGGTACAGAGCGTCCTGGTGCTGTTTACCTTGCATCTGTTCTTGCTACTCATGCACAGAAAGGTCTTCCTGCATTCGGCATTTATGGTCACGATGTTCAGGACCTTGATGATGAAACAATCCCTGCTGATGTAGAAGAAAAACTTCTTCGTTTCGGTCGTGCTGCTGTGGCTGCTGCTACAATGCGAGGCAAGTCATATCTTCAGATTGGTTCAATTTGTATGGGTATCGGTGGTTCAATCATTGACTGTGACTTTATTGAAGATTATCTTGGTATGCGTGTTGAATCAGTTGACGAGGTTGAAATTATCCGTCGAATGACAGAAGAAATCTATGATAAAGATGAATATGAAAAGGCACTTGCTTGGGCAAAAGCAAACTGCATTGAAGGCTTTGACAAGAACCCTGAAAATCTTCAGAAAACTCGTGAAGAAAAAGATGCAGACTGGGAATTTGTTGTTAAGATGATGGTTATCATCAAAGACCTTATGAATGGTAACGACAATCTTCCAAAGGGTTGCGAAGAAGAAATGGTTGGTCACAATGCTATTGCAGCAGGTTTCCAAGGTCAAAGACAATGGACAGACTTCTATCCTAACTGCGACTTCCCTGAATCAATGCTCAACACTTCATTCGACTGGAATGGCGCAAGAGAACCATATATTCTTGCTACTGAAAACGATGTACTTAACGGTCTTGGAATGCTCTTCATGAAGCTTCTTACAAACCGTGCACAGATGTTTGCTGATGTTCGTACATATTGGAGTGGTGACGCGGTTAAGAGAGTTACAGGTTATGACATTGAAGGCAAAGCAAAGGATAGCGACGGTATTATTCACCTTATCAACTCAGGTGCTTGCTGTCTTGATGCTAATGGTGCTGCTAAAGACGAAAACGGTAATGCAGTAATCAAACCTTGGTATGAAGTTACAGAAGATGACCAGAAAGCAATTATGGAAAATGCAACTTGGAACTATGCTGACCTTGGTTATTTCCGTGGCGGCGGATATTCTTCAAGATTTGAAACAAGAGCAGAAATGCCTGCAACTATGATTAGACTTAACCTTGTTAAAGGTCTTGGCCCTGTTCTTCAGATTGCTGAAGGTTGGACAGTTGAACTCCCTGAAGATGTTTCTGATACACTTTGGAAGAGAACTGACTACACATGGCCTTGCACTTGGTTTGCTCCAAGAACAACTGGCGAAGGCGCATTCAAGACTGCTTATGATGTTATGAACAACTGGGGTGCTAACCACGGTGCTATTTCTTATGGTCACATTGGTGCAGACCTTATCACACTTTGCTCAATGCTTCGTATTCCTGTTTGCATGCACAATGTTCCTGAAGACAAGATTTTCCGTCCTGCAGCATGGAACGCATTCGGCATGGACAAAGAAAGCGCAGATTACAGAGCTTGCCAGAATTTTGGCCCACTTTTCAAGAAATAAGAGGTAAAATATAATGGAAAATTTATCATATATGGAAATTCGTGAACAAGTTTGTGATGTATGTCATAAAATGTGGCAACTCGGTTGGGTTGCCGCAAATGACGGTAATGTTTCAGTAAAATTACCTGATGGCAACTTTATGGCTACACCAACAGGTATCAGCAAAAGTTTTATTACACCTGAAAAACTTGTTATTATAAACGCTGACGGTGAAGTGCTTGAAGGTGCTCCTTACAAGCCATCAAGCGAAATCAAAATGCATCTTCGTTGCTACAAAGAACGCGAAGATGTTGGTGCGGTTGTTCACGCTCACCCACCAACAGCAACAGGCTATGCAGTTGCAGGCAAATCACTTGACGAATATTCAATGATTGAAACTGTTATTGCTATCGGTTCAATTCCACTTACACCTTATGGTACACCAAGTACAAACGAAGTGCCTGAGGCTATTGCACCTTATCTTAAAGAGCATGATGTTATGCTTTTACAAAATCACGGTGCTCTCACAGTTGGTTGCGACCTTATTACAGCATATTACAGAATGGAAACTCTCGAATTGTTTGCTAAAATTTCACTTACTGCTCACCTTCTTGGTGGTGCTCAAGAAATTTCAAAGCCAAACATTGACAAGCTCTTATATTTAAGAGAAAACTACTATGGTGTTACTGGTAAACACCCTGGTTATAAACATTACAATAAGGAAGATTAATTATGCTTAAAAATATTCCAAAAATTCTTTCTCCTGAATTACTTAAAGTGCTTTGTGAAATGGGTCACAGCGACAGAATTGTTATTGCTGATGCTAACTTCCCTGCTGAAAGTATGGGTAAAGATGCAATTGTAATCAGAGCTGACGGACATTCTGCTACTGATTTGCTTGATGCAATTCTCACCGTTTTCCCACTTGACACTTATGTGGAAAACCCTGTATCACTCATGCAGGTTATGGCTGGTGACAATGTGGAAACTCCTATTTGGGACGAATACAAGGCAATTGTTAAAAAGCATGACGACAGAGGTGCCGATGCGTTTGGCGAAATCGAACGTTTTGCATTTTATGAAGAGGCTAAACAGTGCTATGCAATTATTGCTACAGGCGAAAGTGCACTTTATGCTAATCTTATTCTTCAAAAAGGTGTTATCTAATGAAATATTGTTTAGCTATTGATATGGGTGCTTCAAGTGGTCGCCATATTCTCGGTTACATAGAAGATGGCAAGTTAAAACTTGAAGAAATCTACAGATTTGAAAACGGCATAGTTGATATTGACGGTACACTTTGTTGGGACACAAATGCACTTTTTAATGAAATCAAAAATGGTCTTAAAGAGTGCAAAAAGCGTGGTATTACACCTGACACTGTTGCAATTGACACTTGGGGCGTTGACTATGTGCTTCTTGACAAAGATAAGAAAGAAATTATGCCAACAGTTGCTTATCGTGATTCACGCACACTTGGTATTCCTGAAGAAATTGACCAAATTATTCCAAGAAAAGAGTTATATGAGCGTACAGGAATTCAGGCTACAAGCTACAACTCAATTTATCAATTGTATTGCGATAAAAAGAGTGGAAAACTTGATAATGCAGAGTATTTTCTTATGATGCCTGAATATTTCTCATTCAAACTTACAGGTGAAATCAAAAACGAGTACACACTCTCGACAACAGGTGGACTTGTTAATGTAAACACCTTCGAGAGAGATGAAGAAATACTCAACAAGTTAGGTATTCCTAAAAAAATCTTTACTCCCCTTTCACTCCCTGGTACAGTTGTTGGTAATTTGAGTAAAGAAGTCAAAGATGAAATAGGTTTTGACACAACCGTTATTCTTTGTGCATCACATGACACAGCATCTGCTGTAGCATCTTGCTCTGTTGGTGATAATGGTGTTTATATTTCGTCAGGCACTTGGAGTTTGATTGGTACAGAGAATTCCTACCCTGTTACTTGTGAAAAAGCAATGAATTCAGGCTTTACAAACGAGGGTGGCGTCGAGCATCGTTATCGTTTTCTTGAGAATATTATGGGTATGTGGCTTTTACAGAATATCCGTAAAAATCTCGATAAGAAATACACTTATGATGAAATGATGCAGATGGCTATGGCAAGTGATTTCACTGAATACATAAATCCAAATGCTCCTGACTTTTTAGCACCTGATAATATGATTGAAGCAATCAGAAATTATTTAGGTAAACCCCAGTTGCCTATTGGTGATGTATTAAATTCTGTATATCATTCACTTGCAAAAACTTATAACGACGCTGTTAAGGTTATTGAAGAAATCAGTAATAAGCAGATTGATGTTATAAACATTGTCGGTGGTGGTTGCAAAGATAGTTATCTCAACACACTCACCGAAAAATATACTGGTAAAAAAGTTATTGCAGGTCCTGTTGAAGCAACTGCAGCGGGTAATCTTATGATACAATTAATGTATCTTGATAATGAACTTGACCTTACTTCTGCAAGAGAGTTAATAAAGAATTCATTTAGTAAAAACTAAACAATTAAAAGGGTCAACAAGTTACATTTAACTTGTTGACTTTTTTAACAATATCATATATAATATTTTTCGTTCGGACAAGTGGTGGAGTCTGTCATAGAAACTAATGTTTCTATCTTGTTCAATGAACGCGTAATTACTGTGTTCTTTTTTCGGATTCCTAAACTTTTCGGGAATCCGTTTTTTATTTAAAGGAGAAAACTTATGAATTTATTAGTTCCTATTTTTTGGTTAATCGTTGGTTTAGTCTTGCTCATTAAGGGTGGTGACTGGTTTGTTGACGGCGCATCAGGTATTGCTCGTCGTTTCCATTTACCTGAAATCTTAATTGGTGCAACTGTTGTTTCAATTGGTACAACACTTCCTGAAGTTATGGTTTCAGCAGGTGCTGCAGCACAAGGCAGTGGTTCAATTGCTTATGGTAATGCTATTGGTTCAATCATCTGCAACACATCTCTTATTGCTGCAATTACAATTGCAATCAAGCCAGGTCCTGCTGCAAGAAAAAGTATGACAATGCCTGTTGCTTTCTTCTTTGGCGCAGCAGCATTCTATAGTGCAGTTTCTTATTTCTATGGTACTTTCTCTCGTACAGTTGGTCTTATTTTACTTGCAACATTTGTTGTTTATATGCTCACAACTGTTCTTCGAATGAAAAAATCTGCTGTTGGTATTGACACTGTTGCATTGGAAGAAAAATCAGGCGCTCTTGCAAGTGAAGCTGAGCTTGAAGCAAAAAGTGGTGAAGACCATACAGTTGAATCAAAAGAAGACGGCACAAAAGATAGCCTTCTTAAAGATATTCTTATGTTGGTTGTAGGTGCAATTGTTATCGCAATTGGCGCAAGTCTTCTTAATGATAATGCCCAAACAATTGCTCGTGAATGTGGCGTTTCTGAAAAAGTTATCGGTCTTACAATCGTTGCTCTTGGTACATCACTCCCTGAACTTGTTACTGCTATTACATCTCTTATCAAGGGTCACGGTTCATTGTCACTTGGTAACATTATCGGTGCAAACCTTTTCAACCTTGTACTTGTAAGCGGTGTTGCAATTACCATTAACCCATTTGAAGTGCCTGTTTCAGGTTACATTAATGGTATCAATTCTTCATTGATTCTTGATATTCCTGTAATGCTCGGCGTTATGGCTGTTATGACAATTCCAACACTCATCAAGCAAAAACTCTCACGTTGGCAAGGTATTTTGCTTCTTGCAATCTATATAAGCTATACTGTATTGCTTTTCGTTCTTTAATACAACAAAAACTTTTAAGGCGATCAGAAATGGTCGCCTTTTTCGTCATTTATAACATATAAACCTTATATTATATAATCACTTTGACGAAAAAGTTGTTTTTCGATTTCTTCGCTTTATTTTATAGATATTTTATAGTATAATTTTTTATAGGCTTCTGAAAGGGATGAAGAAATGAACAAAACTGAAATTATAGAAAAAGTTAAGAGTGTCCCCTCTTTTGTCAAAAAGAATTGGAGCACTCCTAACGAAGGTGAATATTTAACACTTAAAGAAATGTTGGCTTATACTCTTGCACAGGGTGGCTCTTATGTTTTTGGAGCCGTTGCCATGTATGTTACCTTCTCTGCAAGCTACTTCTGTGGAGCGGTCATGGGTATTGCTACTATTGACTTTTCAATTATCAACATTATAAGTACAGTTCTTGGATATGTGCTTATGTTCATGAATCCAATAAATGTGCTGATTTATGAAAACCATGGTAGACTTGAAAAGAAAACAAAGATTTTTGCTCACCTTTCTTATGGGGGCAAACTCATAATTGGTATCGGTTGTTATTTCTTGCCACAAGGAATGTTTGAATCAGTTATCAATGGTCTTCCACAATTAGTTGGTAATATGCTTGTTGCGGGTGCTATATGGGATTATTTCCATTGGTTTATTCGTAGAAAATTCTGCGCAAAGCACGGAAGATTTAAGCCATTTTTGCTTATTTGTGCAATTCCAGCTGCCTTTTTGGTTTCTGCAATTCCTTATCTTCCTGTTCAGAATATGACTTATACAAATAAGCTTATCATTCTTCACTTTGCGTTTACTTTAATGTCATATTTCTATAACAACTATATTGGCATCAACACTCTTGTTACCTTTATGACACCCAACTCACAAGAAAGACAAAAGCTTCACTCTATCGCACCTATTCTTTCGGGTCTTTTCTCATCAATCGTTTCGGCTATCTGGCCAATACTTATTGCATCAACTGGTGGTTACTTGAACCTTAAAACATATAAGGTGTTTATTCCTATTTTTACAGGTATCGGTGCTGCAATGTCTTTACTTGCAGTATTCTGTAAAGAAAGAGTTATTGAGCCACCAATGGAAAAGCGAGCAAAAGTTACATTCTTCAAAGGTGCTAAAAATGTTCTTAAAAACAAATATTTCTGGATTACAAACATATCGAATATAATCGGACAATGGCACGGACTTGTCGGCAACCTTCTTAGTTGGTGGTTTGTTTATTCACTTCGCATGGAATGGTTCTCAGGTGTTGCTGCAAACCTTGTTGTTGCAGGTATGACTTTTGGCAATATTCTTTGTCCTATTATGACAAAACGATTCCAGAAGAGAAATATTCTTATATCTTTCCGTGGTATTACACTTCTTACTGTTTTAGGAATCGCCCTTGCAGTTAAGATGGAAAACATTATAATATTCTTAGTTGCACTCTTCCTTAAAAACGCCATTGCTCCTGTTATGGATGGCGTTAACGTTGGTCTTAATGCAGACATTCTTACATATCACCAATGGAAATATGGCGAGCGTGCAGATGCTATGTCAGGTGTTTTTGGTTGGTTCTTAAATCCTGTTAATGTTGCAATTGGTTACATTATGCCTTGGTTGTTATCACGCATTGGCTTCACATCTGACTGGGATGTACTTTTCGATACACAAATCTTAAACAATGTATTTAATCTTTACACTTGGGGTTCAGTAATTGGACTTGTGCTTTTGACAGCTCCATTTGTTTTCTATGATTTGACAAGAGAAAAGCACGATATGTGCGTTAAAGAATTACAAGAGCGTGTTCGTGCTATTGAAGAACAAGACAAAGCAGAAAGCGAGGCGGTTTAATATGAAGAAAAGAATTATTAGTATTTTTGCACTTATTCTTTGTATTTGCATTGCTTTTTCAGGTTGCAGTTCTGTTTCTGACCTTCTAAGTGGTAGTAACGAAAGTATTAAATTTAAAATTGAAGATGGTGAAGCAATCGTTACCGGTGTACCAAACAAATCAACTGTAACTAAAATAGTTATTCCTGATGAATATGAGGGTGTTCCTGTTACAAAAATTGCAGATTTTTCTGCAACTAACCTTGAATATGTTACTGAATTTATTATTGGTAAAAATGTTAAGGAAATCGGTACTTGGGCACTTGAAAACAACCAACATATTGCAGAATATATAGTTGATGAAAACAACGAGTATTTCTGTTCAGTTGATGGTGTAATTTATACCAAAGATATGAAGACAATTATTTTCTTCCCACCTGCTAAAGACGGAGATTATAAAGTCGCAGATGGTGTTGAAACTATTCGAACAAAAGCCTTCTATAAATGTTCAAAGATTGCATCCATCACTTTACCTGACACAGTAAAAGAAATTCAGGAAAAAGCTTTCTTCCGTTGTGAAGCAATGGCAACAATCAATCTTCCAAACACTCTCACTTTCATTGGCAAAGACGCTTTTACATATTGCTATGGACTCACAGAAATCAATATTCCATCAAGCGTTACACAAATTGATGAATATGCTTTCTATAACTGCACAAACCTTTTAACAGTTAATATAGACGCAAAAGAAAGTGATTTGACACTTGGTGAAAAATGGTTCCCAACAAACAACGGTCTTGATATTAAAGAACTTAAAATCAACTGGAAATAAACAAATTTAAAGAGCCGTCGTGAGACGGCTCTTTTTTATACCTTAATGGCTTTGTATTCTTCAATAATCTTATTCCATTTATTAATATCTTCTGCTTTTAGTTTTTCTATTTCGTCACAAACAATTTTTGCACACATGTATTTTTCTTTTTCTTGTTTTGTCTCATACTTTGCATACTTTTCGAGATTTGCTTCTGCTTCACAAACAAGGTTAAATACTTCAACAAGATTTGAATTATCAAAATCTTCACGGTCAAAATCAGAGAAGATTGCACGAAGTTTAAGTGCTGTAATCATATTTTTTCTCTTTTCTTCTGTAAGGTCATAGAAAAGGAATGGGATAATTGAAAGAATTGTACCAAATATCGCATAGATAATTACGGCGCGCACCAAAGGTGTTCTGAAAGCCTCATTATACAAATCATCATAGTTATTTGTAAGACCATAGGTTTTAAAAACAATTGGTAAAAAGTAACCTGTTGCCAATGTAACAATGCTACCCAATAAAATTCCACCCTGCTCAATAAAACCTTCAAGTCTATCCCCTGTTTTATATTGCTGATAATCCATCATGTCTGCTTTCATTGCTGGAAGATAGATAATTGAAACTGCACCAACCATTTCTTTTATAAAGATACACACAAACAAAAGAACATAGTTTTTATAAAGGAACATCATAAGGCAAAGACAAACAACCTGAATTGAAAGAGAAATCAAACACACTCTCTTTTTACCAAGTTTATTAGTAAGTGGTGCTGCTGCAACCATACCCGGAGTGTATGCCTCACCTTTAATTACTGTCATAATTGAGTAAATTGCAGGGTTGTTCATTCCGTAATAGAATATCCATTGGAATATATAGCCGTAACCCTGACTTAAAAATGTCAACCATTGAGAAACATTGATAATCCAGAAATATTTATTATTAGAAACCTTTTTAAGCCCTTCAAAAAAGCCCATTTTCTGAACATATTGTTTTGGCGCAATGACTCTTTCTTTTGTACCAAAAACGCAGAGCATACTGATAATTACACCTATTGTACAGAAAATCGGGAAACCTATACGATATGTTTTCATATCATCAAGTGGTCCTATAAGCGGCATAACAGGATTAATAACTGTTGGCGCAAAAGAATATATAATTGAACTAATTTCGATTATCCATGAACGCTCTTTTGAGTTTGCAGACATAACCTGAACAAGTCCTGAATAAGCCGAGCTATAAAATGGTGAAAAGAATTGCAAAAGTGTATAGCATACAAAAACTGCAATCAGTTTCTGGTTATATTCCATTGTTTCGTATGGCAAATACACAAAAACCGTACCGATAATAGCCGTTGGAAGTCCAAGAGTCATTATGTATGGTCTGAATTTACCCATTTTACTCTTAGTGTTATCAAAGAGCATTGCTCGGGTTGGTGCGATAAGAAGCATAACAAGAGTTGTGATAACATTCATTGTCTGCAAATCCATAGCAGAAATACCTATTGAAGCACCAACAATCATACTACCTGCGCTTAAGCCTATCATACCCACAATTGCAGTGATAAAATAAACACCCATGCCACCAACCGAATATGCCACAATTTCTTTATATGGCACATAACTACCTTGTGGCGCTGTTTTCCAATTGGACTTTACTGTATTTATTCCCTTTTTAATCTTATTCATTGGGTATAGCCCCCTCTCATAAAAACATTATAAATCTAAATGCTAATAAAATCAATTATATAGTTTCAATATGGTTGAAAAATAATGAAAAGTGTTGTAAAATGTATATATAAAATTACATAAAGGAGATTGGATATGGATTTTTCAATTTTTGACTCATTTGATATGAGTGTATTCGCATTCTTTGGTGAGCAAATTCATAGTGCTACAATGAATATTGTTGCAGAATTTATCACATTCTTTGGTGGTGGCTCTTTTGTAACACCAATGGCATTTGTAGGTTTATTTCTTGCTTTCTTCAAAAAGACACGTAAATTTGGTCTTACAGTTCTTTTTGCAGTTTTAGTAGGAACGCTTCTTACAAACCTTGTTATGAAACCTTTGTTTGCTCGTCCTAGACCTTATATTTATTATGCAGATAACCCAGTTTTCATGAGTTGGCACGAATTTGCAGGTGCTCACATTGAGAGTGAAAAATCATTCCCATCGGGTCACACAACCGCTGCTTTCGAATTGGGCGTTGCACTTTTCCTTGTTCTTAACAAAAAATACAGTTGGGTATTCCCTATTATGTCTGTTCTTGTTGGGCTTTCAAGAATCTATCTTATGGTACACTATGTAACAGATGTTATTGGTGGCGTTTTTGTTGGTACATTCGCAGGCATCATGGGCTTTGTTATTATGAATGCTATCATGAAAAAGACTCAGAATACAAAATTTGCAGAATTTGACTTAGCAGAAAAATTCAAGAAGAAAAAAGCATAAATACTTATAAAATCACTCACCCGTGTCAAAACTTTACACGGGTGATTTTTTATGCATAACAGAGTCGCAATTTCTTTTTTCTCATTGATGGTTATTTTTGGAATTCTTATTTTAAATATCTTTTTTACAGTAATTGATTTGGATATATCCGAAACTGCTCAAACAGCAAATAAAAAGAGTGTCTCTCTTGACACATCGCGAGGAATGATTTATGACGCTAACGGGCAAAAACTTGTTAATTCGCAGAACTATAGCATTACCGTTTGTTTGCCTTTAAGTGAAAATACAGAAAAGGTATTTCCCTATCTTTCAAGTGACGAAAAAAACGAGTTTTATGATAATATGTCAAAAGGTAAAGTGAATATCTTATCCATAAATCAAAACTTTAATGACGACACAATCAAAACTGTAACACTTTCAAAAAGATATGCTGATAATCAACCCTGCGTGCATGTTATCGGTCATCTTGACAGCGAAAACTCTGGTGCAATGGGACTTGAAAAGGCATACAACAGTTATTTGTCGCAAAATTCAGGCACAATAAATGCTCGTTGGAGTGTAAATGCATTGGGACATATTATTCACGGCGAAAAGTTGGAGTTTGCAAGTGAAAACTATCTGTCGCCTGCCGGTATTCAACTAACTATTGATTTGAATTTCCAAAAAATTGCAGAATCAGTTTTAGTAGAAAACAATGTGACAAAAGGTGCTGTGGTTATTATGAATTCTAATACTACAGAAATTCTTGCAAGTGCTTCTGTGCCAACATTCAACCCAAACAAGCTTGAATTATCAATTGACGATATAAATGAGCCTTTTGTTAATCGTGCGACTTCTGCTTATAGCGTAGGGTCAGTTTTTAAGCCTATTATTGCTTCAGTTGCCATTGAAAATAATATTGACCTGACCTACAACTGTGTCGGTTGCATAACTATTGGTGGCAGAAAATTTTCTTGTAATAATGGTGTTGCTCACGGACTTGTAAACATGGAAACTGCAACGGCAAAGTCTTGCAATTCATATTTTATAGCATTGGGGCAAGAAATTGGTGCAGAAAGAATAATTTCACTTTGTGAAAATTTAGGGTTTAATCAAGCAACGGAAATTGCTGATAACTATTCTATTCAAGCGGGATTCTTGCCAAGTATTCAGGACATTTCTTCACCACAAGACCTTGCTAATTTATCATTTGGACAAGGAAAATTGCTTATTAGTCCTATTCAGATGGCTTGTGTTTATTCTGTATTTGCAAACGGCGGATATTACAGAGAGCCCACGCTAATGAAAGCCATTATAGATAAAGACGGAAACGCCATTCAAAAGGTGAAATTACCAGACAAGTGTCAGGTTTTAAATAACAGCACAGTAAAAAGCATAGATAAATATTTAAAAGGTGTTGTGGAAATTGGAAGTGGTTACAGAGCACATTCGGACCTTGTTATAGGTCACGGAAAAACCGCAACCGCTCAAAGTGGTTGGTTTGACGATGGTCGTGAAATTATGCACACTTGGTTTTGCGGATATTTTGATTATAATGACACAACTTATACAATTGTGATATTTAAAGAAGATGGTAAAACAGGCGCAGAAGACTGCGCACCAATATTCAAGCAAATAGTAGAGAGAATTGTTGAATTAAAGCAACAATAACAAACAAAAAAATTAGAATATCTATTGACTTTTTCAAGCATAAAATATATAATAATTTATGCTCGTTAAGGACCACTAGCTCAGTTGGTTAGAGCATCCGGCTCATAACCGGACGGTCATAGGTTCGAGTCCTATGTGGTCCACCAAGAAAAGCACTTAACTTTTTGTTAGGTGCTTTTTATTTTATATTATTTAATTATGGGACTCGAACCTGTGAAGGTCTGAGCATAAAGAAAACGATTCAGTGAATCGTTTTTAACGAAGAGCACAATGCGAATCCCTCATTCGCATTGTGAGTCTATAATTCGAGTCCTATGTGGTCCACTAAGAAAAGCACTTAACTTTAAAGTTAAGTGCTTTTTTACTTGCTAGATTATTTTTATGTGATATAATAGATATAACGATAAAGATTTGGGGAGAATGTCGATGAAAAAGGTTTTATCTTTATTATTAGCTTTTACTATGCTTTTCTGCATTGTTGGTTGTGGAAAAGAAGAGCCTATTGATAACAGTTCAACAACAACCACAACAGAATCAAATGACAATATCAATGTTGATGTTAATGTAGATGTAAACGTTGACCTTAACACATCAACAACTGAAACAACTACAAAGCAGACACAAAAGCCAACAGAAACAACAACCAAAAATTCTTCTGATGAAACTACAACTAAAAAGACAGGTTCAACACCTGTTACCATTCAGAAAAAAGATTTCGGTAATGGTCAGATTGTTTTCTATCCTTCGAACATGCAAGAGACAAATATTACATATCCTATTATCGCATTTGCAAATGGCACTGGATTTTCTTATGATATTTATGAGAAATTGCTCATTGAACTTGCAAAGGGTAAATATATTGTAATTGCAAACACAGAAACAATGTCCGCTGATGGTACTGCACAGCTTGAATCTGTTGATTTCTTAATTGCTCAAAACAAAGATTCGTCTAGCATTTTCTATAACAAAATAAATGTGAATAAAATTGGTCTTGCAGGTCACTCACAAGGTGGACGAAGCTCTGTCAATGCTGCTGCCGCTGACTCAAGAGTTGATTGTGTTGTTTCATTTGCGGGTAGTAATTTTGACTATGAAGCAGAGAAACTATCTGCACCAACTTTCTTCATTGGTGGTTCTGCCGATTTGATTGTTAATGCAAAGCAATGGGTTGTTACTGCTTATGAAAGTTGTAAGGGTCCTGCAGTTTACGCTTGTAAGACAAATGCAATACACACCCGTTGTTGCACAAATCCTACCGAATATTCAGGATATGCAACTGCTTGGTTTGATGCATGGCTCAAAAATGATGCAGATGCTATGAAGAAATTCACAAATGGCGGTAAACTCTCTCAGGATGGCGCATGGCAAGACTTTGCTTGTAAAGGAATATAATTCCATATTTAAAATTAAAGACGCTCTGATTAGCTCAGGGCGTCTTTTTTGTTGTTTATAATTTGTTTATATCCGCATCAGTAATCATGTGGAAACCTGCATCTTCAAGAACTTTTTCTGCCATATCATTATCGGCAACGCGAAGAACAACATAAGCATGTTTTTCTGTTCTTGCCATAAATGCGTAGAGATATTCCATATTGATGTCAGCATTATCAAGAACTTCTAATGCTTTTGAGAGTTTACCGGGTTGGTCACCGATTTTAACACCAACAACATTGGTTGTTTTAATAAGATAACCTGCCTCACCAAGGGCTTTTGTTGCAGTTTCGTTATCATTTACAATAAGACGGAGAATACCGAAATCCTGTGTATCTGCAATAGATAGTGCACGAAGGTTAACTTCGTTTTCTGCAAGGATTTTTGTAATATCAACCAATGCGCCTTTTTTATTTTCAACAAATATAGTTAACTGTTTTAATGACATAGTATATTCCCCTTTCGATTAATCGTAAAGTTTACGCTTATCAATAACGCGTACTGCTTTGCCTTCACTACGAGCAATGCTCTTTGGTGCTACAAGTTTAACATTTGGATTAATACCAAGCATAATCTTCATTGCATTTGCAAGTGATTTTTCTTGTGCTGTAATACCGCTGACAGTATCTGTGAACATTTCAGGATTCATTTCAACAAGAACATCGAATGTATCGTTATTATTCACACGGTCAATAACAATCTGATAGTTTGGCTGATAACCTTCGTTAAGAAGAACTGTTTCAATCTGGCTTGGGAATACATTGACACCACGGATAATGAGCATATCGTCACTTCTACCCATTGGTTTTGCCATTTTGATGAAGGTTCTGCCACAAGAACATTTTTCACGAGTAAGTACACAAATATCTCTTGTACGGTAACGAAGAAGTGGGAAAGCTTCTTTATCAAGAGCTGTGAATACCAATTCGCCCTTGCTACCTTCAGGTAAAACTTCGCCTGTTTCAGGGTCGATTATTTCTGCAAGGAAGTGGTCTTCATTAATGTGCATACCTGTCTGTTCTTCACATTCGAATGACACGCCAGGACCAGATGTTTCTGTAAGTCCATAGATATCATAAGCCTTGATTCCAAGTGTTTCTTCAATTTGACGACGCATTTCATTAGTCCATGCTTCCGCACCGAAGATACCTGCCTTTAAAGGAATCTGGTCAGGTGTATAACCCTGTTCTTTCAATGATTCACCCATATAAGCTGCATAAGATGGTGTACAGCAAAGAATAGTAGACTTGAGGTCCATCATGAACTGAATCTGACGGTCTGTATTACCTGATGACATTGGAAGAGTAAGACAACCAACTTTATGTCCGCCACCGTGAAGACCTGCACCACCTGTGAAAAGTCCGTAACCATAAGCTACTTGTAAAACATCTTCATTAGATCCACCTGCTGCAACAATTGCACGAGCACAGCAATCTTCCCACAAGTCAACATCGTGCTGTGTATAGAAAGCAACAACTCGTCTGCCAGTTGTACCTGATGTTGAGTGAATTCTTACACATTCATTAAGTGGTTTTGCAAGCAAGCCATAAGGATAAGCATCTCTTAAATCTGCTTTTGTAAGGAATGGGAGTTTGTGTAAATCTTCAATGCCTTTAATGTCGTCAGGTGTAACACCTTTTTCATCCATTAAATTCTTGTAGTAAGGCACATTTTCATAAACATGCTTTACCTGTTTCACCAATTTCTCTGATTGTAGCTTTTTAATGTCTTCAACAGGCATGGTTTCGATTTCTTTCTGATAGTAACGTTTTTCCATTTTGTTTTCGTCCTTTCTGCAATTTGCTATAAAGTGGTTTTGTTTTTGGATTGCAGAAGCAAACAAAAAGTCCTCTGCATTCCAATTCGGAATACAGAGGACGAGAAAATTCCCGTGGTACCACCTCTATTTATCATTACCTCACGATAATGACCTCCGAGTGCAAACACACCCTAGTCGATATAACGGTCGAACCCGTTTGACCTACACAGTAAAACCTTCAGCCAACGACTAACGGAATGAATTCACCGACTTTACACTACTGCATCACACCAACCGCAGCTCTCTGAGAATGATATTTCCGGATACTATTTTCCGCTCAAA
>JAZOPS010000020.1:0-86442 GCA_045655645.1 Candidatus Fimenecus sp. | reverse complement strand
GTCATCACTCGATAATAATGAACCTGAAGAATTATACAAATATACGCGAGGGTCACCATCAGATGTAGAATAAATTACATAATTCCCTGAAGTTGAAGGCGTAAAGGTATAATATTTTGACTCTCCACCACTAGATATTGTTGCAGTGTTAGATGTGTTTACAGATAATGTTTGCGAACTCTGTCGCCATACTGCATAAAGTGTTGTATTTCCTTCAGTTGTAAAGCCTACAAAGCCTGCAGGATATGTTGCGGTTGTTGCTGTACTACTTGTTGACCAACCCATAAACGTATATCCTGACCTTGTAGGGTATGTACTACTTAATGTAAGTGCTTGATTAAAATATTTTGTTTGAGACGATGGAGCTCCACTTCCTCCATTTGCATTATATTGTAATGTTCCGGAAACATATGGAATCAAACTCCAAACTTGATTAGCATTTCCTGCACTATAGGCAGATATCGTTGCCTGTCCTGAACCATTGCATGTCAAAACCATATTTTCATTAGCTTTACATCTTATAACATATCCGCCGGAAACTTTATCAAAGCCCCAAGACTGAGTTGTACTTCCGCTGTATTTATAGTTTGTAACTTTCGTTGTTGATGTTGGGTAGGTCGAGTCTGTGTGAACATTCACAGCATTGGCTGTTGTAATCTCTGGGAATTTCATTGTGTAAAAATTCCCGCCATTATTGTCAATTTGTACTCTTGATGCAGTCATAAAAGTCCAAGCATTCACCCCTGCACCGCTATTTGGACTTGTTTCTGACACAGTCAAATAGTTATATGTACTTTGACCATTTGATTTTACATAATATGAACCCGCTGTTATTGTCTGATAATTATATGAAGTAGGGGTTCCGCCACTAAAATTGGGTCTAATAACGCCATAAAATGTTCCATATGAATAAGTATAAGAGTGACTTCTTGTTCCTGTTGAATTGTTCTGTTCAACAACATACATTCTGCTTGAATCTGCCGAAGTTATAATCGCTACATGCCCATATGCTGATGTTGAATAAGTCCATACCGCTATATCACCTGGTTGAGGAACAAATCCACTATAATATGCTATTCTACTCCATCCTGAAGGTAAAGCAACTGTTGCATATTCATACCCATTAGCTATTGCTGGTGTAACACCTAAATATGCATAATAAGCTTTAGTTAAATCAACACATTGAGGTCCATATACACCATCATAGTCAATATTTTTTCCAACTTGTGCATTTGCCCATGCTACTGCTTCTGATTGAGTTGCTGCGCTTGCTGTGATACATGACATTGGTATGATTGAAGTTATCATTACCAATGCAAGAAAAACTGATAAAATTCGTTTTTTCATTTTCTTTCCTCCATAAGCAAAAAGTGTGTGCAACAGAAGTCACACACACCAAAAATGTATAATTCCATTGCTACCACGCAAATTGAATTTGTGCGATAAATTCAGTATATCACGAGAAATCTAAAAATGCAATATATTTATTGGGTTTAATGATTGTACATGAATTTTGATAATATTAGTTTGACAAATTGGGGTTTGTCGAACTCTTTTTTGTAGGGGCTGGCGTCCCCGACAGCCCGTTCCAAGTGTGTAATCAAACTAAAACGGGTCGTCGAGACGCCGACCCCTACGAATTTCATCCCGACAAATTCAAATTTGTTTTACAAGCAAAAAAATAGCGGGAGCAAAGCCCCGCTCTATTATTAAAGTATATCAACTTTTAATTCTGCATCATTATATTTATAGAATTTGCGGTCTTCAAGTGCCCAAAGTCGATTTGTAAACTCGCCTTTTTCAATTCCGCTAACGGCATCCATAATCTCATAAATTCGTGCGTCCATCAAGTCAAGTTGTGAAAGCAATTCTGCTTCAAGGAAAAGTGGTCTAACTGCTGCACCAAATTCAGGCTCGCCGTGATGTGACAAAACCATGTGTTGCAAAAGCATTGATTTTTCACTATCAATCGAGAGTTTCTCCCCTGCTTCTTTAACCATCATTGCACCCATTACAAGATGTCCTAAAAGGTTGCCTTCAACAGTATATCCTGATGCTATGCCTGTTTCTTTTACATCAAATTCAATTGTTTTTGCGATATCATGAAGAATTGCACCTGAAACAAGTAATTCTCTGTTAACAAAAGGATATACCTTGCAAATGCTTTCACAGAGTTTCACAATTGATGATGTATGCATTAAAAGTCCGCAACGGATAGCGTGGTGTAATCTAAATGCTGCAGGGAAATAAAGAATCTTTTCTTTATTAGTTTCAAGTAAGTATGTAACAACTTTTTTAAGGTCATCATCTTTAAAATCATCAACAGTTTTGAGAAGAAAATTAAACATATCTTCGCCACTATAATCCGCTGATTTTACATAATCAGAAACATTAACCCCGTCACTTTCGACTACAGGACGGATTCTGTCAATTCTCAATTGGTCGTGACCGTTATATTGAGAGATTGAGCCTCTTACCTTTACAAACATATCATTTTCATATTTACCGTGAGAAACTTCATTATAATCCCAGAGTTTCGCAAAGATTTCTCCCGTTTTATCAGAGAGAACAATATCAAGATAAAAATTACCGTTTTTTGCTGTTTTCTTATCACATTGTTTGATTACTGCATAGCCTTCAACAAGACCATTATTACCAATTTCATTAAAATTCATATATTTAGTATTCCTTTCAACCGTATATATAGAATTATACACTTTGAAAATAACTATTGCAATATTTTTTAGCCAAAAAGCATTTTACCTGTATTTTCTTGCACAATAAAAAACCCGCAAAGTGAAAGAGCAACCAACAAAGTTACTATTGATGATAAAATAAAGTTTTTTAAAAGTTTTGTTGTCTCTGACATTAATTTTCAAACTCCTTTAATAATTTCGCCAATGATTCTGCAAAATATCGAGCAGAATATACTGCTTCGGTCAATGTGTTGGCATCGGTTCCAATATCAACTGACAAGGCACAAGGTAATAAGTCCATATTATATTTTCGGCTTGAAAAGACCAATGGTCTGACGATTTTAGGGTTATCATTTGCCAACTGATTTTGCAGTTTCAATGCAAAAGTGAGATTTTTCTCCCAGTTTGGAAAATCAGTGACATTGCCTGTTTCGCATCCCGTTGTTATCATAATCTGTGCTACTTTTTTATTATCAATTTCGGTAACTGTTTTTATTCTTGTTCCATCTTTTTGATAAATGGAATCCCTATGAACATCAAGCACAACT
Source organism: Candidatus Fimenecus sp. (assembly GCA_045655645.1). Lineage (GTDB taxonomy): Bacteria > Bacillota > Clostridia > Oscillospirales > Acutalibacteraceae > Fimenecus. The sequence goes on along the minus strand of JAZOPS010000020.1, from coordinate 83,198 downwards.
TGTATTGACGGATTACTCTTTAAAATCTCACTCACCTTTTCCCTTGACCTTTCATAAGCACCACTGTACTGTTCATCAAAAGTATCAGTTATGTGAATGGTTTTATACCCTTTATCGTTTAATATTTTGCATATTTCTTCGCCAATTCGCACAACAGTTTCTTTTTTGTTATCGCTTCGAATACTTCGCTCATTAGTATAAAAATCTCTATCTAATAATTCGTAGCTTTCGGATGTATGTGTGTGATAAATCAGCACGGCGGGTTGATTTTTAGATACATTTGCTACTGCTTTTCGATTTATATAATTATCAATATTAATGCTCTTATCAACCGTTGTATTTCTTAAAAGAATTTTATCGTATTCTGCCGTTGCATTTTTGCGACTATAATCTTCTTTTAATATTTTGCCGTCATTTGTTGAGTTTGCATATTTAGTTTCTGCTTCGTTTATAAGCTTTTGAATGTCATCAGGAATATCGGATTTAATGATTACAGATTGAGAAGATGATTGAATCTCACTCATTGATGAAACTATTTTGTCTTCTTCTATTTTATTGTTTTGAGATTTATAATAAGAAATTGTTTCACTTGGATATGACAAAAAAATCCCAAAATTAAGGATTGATTTTTTTACATTGTCCATATCGTTTGATAAAAACAAACAAAAAACAATAACAATTGGAATAATCAATTTTACTGTATATTCAAATATTTTTTCAGAAATGTTTGTCCTTTTATTCAAAGCGTCATTCCTTTCATAGTTTTTATAAATTTTATGAAAGAAAAAACTAAAAAATGCTACATTAAAGATAATAAAAATTCAGGCTCAATATGTGGTTGTAATGCACAATTTATGCTTAATGCAAGAAGTCTTGACGCTCTTTTTATAATCATATCAATATCCCTTGGGGTTACCATTACTGTTTCTGCTTCTTTTGATATATTTTCGATTTGTTTATTATTTTCTACCAAGTCATAAACAAGAGTTTTACCATCAACAACTGTTGGAATACCAATTGCGATAACAGGCACACCAAGAAAATGCTTGTCAATTTTAGCGCGGTTATTACCAACACCTGCGCCTGGGGAAATGCCTGTATCTGATAACTGAACAGTTTTACCTAATCGCGACAGTTTTCTTGAAGCTAACGCATCAACTGCAATGACTGCTTGTGGTTTGATTAAATCAACAATTCCTTTGATATACTCAGCTGTTTCAATGCCTGTTTGACCTAGCACACCCGTTGAAATTGACGCAACGGGATTAAATTTTGGCAACTTAAGTTCTTTTGAAACTTCTGCTTCTATGTGTCTTGTTGAAAATATCTGTTCTGCGCATAAAGGACCTAATGCATCAGGAGTTATATTATCATTACCAACGCCAACAACTAAAACAGAGTTTTTGCCTTTGGGTAGCAATTCACTTATAACTTCTGTGAGTGCTTTTAATCTTCCATCCAGCAATTCGGTTTCGTGTGAAAATTCAGGCACATCTACCGTATAATATTTACCTTTTGGTTTGCCGACTTGTTTTTCTCCAATATCGTCTAGAACTTCAACAAGAGTTATTGTAGCATCATCTTTTTGCTTTTTCTCATAATGTATGCCATTAACTTGCTCTTTATTTAGCATTTCATGGCGCTCAAGGGCTAAATCTGTTCTATAAATCATTGTATTTCTCCATATAAAATTACTATTTTTCATCTTTATTATTGACCACGCAAAAAAATATAGTCATTTTGCAAAAAAAACTTGATTTTTATTTTGTTTCGTGCTAATATATGTATCTGTAATGCGAAGGAGGTGTAACGAATATGCCAAATATTAAATCAGCTAAAAAGCGTGTTCTCGTTAACAAGACAAAGGCACAGCGTAACAAGTCAGCTAACTCAGCTCTCAAAACAGCTATCAAAAAAGCAAACATTGCTATTGAAACAAAAGCTGCTGATAAAGAAGAGCTTGTAAAAGTTGCTGTTAAGAAAATTGACCAGGCTGCTGCTAAGGGTCTTCTTCATAAGAATAATGCAGCTCGTAAAAAGTCTGCTCTCGTTACAAAGCTTAACAAAGCTTAATCGAACTTATTAATTACGCAGTTCTTTGCCGTTGACGAAAGTCTTCGGCATTTTTCTTTATTGACTTTTTATATTTTCTTGTGTATAATTATATAAAGATTTAATCGGAGGTTTATTCTTATGAAAAAGGCTTTGAAAGTTATCGCTATTATCGCTGCTATCGCTGCTGTTGCAGTTGCTGCGTATGTAATTATTAAAAAGTATGTTGACAGTAAAAGAGTTGTAATTGGCAACGATGCTGAAAATTATGTTTCATGCTCATTCTGTGACGACACATTCGTTTCAGAAACCGTTGCTTAAATACTAATCACAAAAGATAACAGGACTGATTTTTCAGTCCTGTTTTTTTCTTTTTATTTTGATTTTGGTTTTGTTACAAAAGATGCTACAAGTCCACAAAGCATTGCGACAGTTATTCCAACAGACGCTGCAGACAAGGGTCCTGAAATAATACCCAATGCACCTTTTTCTTTTATTGCTTCTTTTGTGCCCTGAACAAGAGTGTTACCGAAGCCTGTCAACGGTACAGTTGCTCCTGCACCTGCCCAGTCAACTATTGGCTCATATATTCCTAATCCACCTAGTATAACACCAATAACAACAAATGAAACTAAAATTCTTGCTGGAGTTAGTTTAGTTAAATCAATCAATAACTGACCGATTACACAAATTATTCCACCAACTAAAAACGCTTTTAAGAAAATCATATTTTTCACCCAAGCATAGTTTGGCAAAATAAGAATAAAATATACAAAAAGCACGGGACAAAAGCCCCGTGCTCGAGTTTTGAATTATTCGCCCTTCATTTTAGCAAAGCATTCACTGCAATAAACAGGTCTGTCATCTTTTGGAAGGAAAGGAATTTTTGCCTCGCCACCACATGAAGCACAAACTGCTGTGTGATATTCTTTTGCGCCACGGATTGCATTTTTGCGTGCTACACGGCATTCTTTACATCTCTGTGGTTCATTCACAAATCCTTTCTCTGCATAAAATTCCTGTTCACCTGCTGTAAAAACAAATTCGTTTCCACAATCTTTGCAGGTAAGAGTTTTGTCTTCGTACATTTTGCTACCTCGCTTATTTTTTTACCCAAAGGGCATTTATTTGATACTGCGGATTTTCTTGCGTATTCTTTGCAACGCATTGTCAACAGACTTTTCAGTGCAATCAAGAATCTCTGCAATTTCATTATAACTTAAACCAAGCAAATTAAGTCTAAACACTTTTTTCTCGGTTTTTGAAAGATTGTTGTTAACAAAAGAAATGATCGAATCAATTTCTTCATTAAACATCAACAATTCTTCGGGTGTTGGTGAAAAAGAGCGAATGTCACATTTTTCGTCAATAGAAACATAAGAATCCAACGGCAAATTGCTCTTTTTATTTGCAGTTCGTAATGCTGAAAGCATTTTTCGAGTGATAAGAGTTGTAGCGTATGTAGAAAACAACACACCCTTTGACTCATCAAAGGAATAAACCGCAGAGAGAAGACCCAACATCCCCTCTTGATACAAATCTTCATTTTCAATGCCACTTATTTTCTTAAAAGAAAGTGATTTTTGAAGAACTGTTTCAGAATAACGCTGTATTAAAGCTGTTAATGCATTACTGTCTCCACCCTTTGCCTTTGAGACGAGTAAGTTTTCTTCCAAAAAAATTCACCTCTGAATATATTGACACTTACATAGATTTATATTACTCAAATTATATCACAAAAAAATTAAAAGTCAACTAATATTTTTGTGTATATTTCATAAAACTGCATCAACGAACAAAAAGAACCACAAAATAATTGTGGTTCTTTAAAATTACATAAAAATTTGTAATACAACTGTTGCTGTGCTCAAAAGCATAATCGCTGCGAGAAACATTGCAACTGCTTTCACAAAGAAATTTCTATTCATTTTTATACTCCTAAAATTTCTGAAATGCTCTTACCTAACATCTCTGCTTTTTCTTCTGAAACCTTTCGTGTTTCACCACAAGCTGTGATATAAGCTTTGATTTTTGGTTCTGTTCCTGAAGGGCGCACAATGACTTTGCTTCCATCACCCAAATAATATGACAAAACATTTGATTTTGGTAAATCAATAGCAGTTTCTGTGCCGTCATTTGATTTCATTACACTCAATTTATAGTCAGCAACTTTAACAACATCAAAGTTTCCTACCTTCTTTGGTGGATTTTCACGCAAAGACGCCATCATATCTGCCATTTTTTGCATACCACTTGCACCTTCAAATGCAAAGTTCAAAAGAGTGTTGAGATACATACCATATTTTTCATAGATGCCATCCATAAACTCTTTAAGTGAAATTCCTTTGAGTTTGTAATATGACGCCATTTCACAGATAAGCAATGAAGCAACAACAGCATCTTTATCACGGGCATGTGTACCACGGAGATAGCCATAAGATTCTTCCATACCTACGACAAATCTGTCTTCTTCATTTGTCTTTTCAAGATTTGTGATAAGTTCGCCAATATATTTAAAGCCTGTTAACAAATCAGCAGTTTCTGCTCCATAAGCTGATGCTATTGTTTCAACAAGAGGTGTTGTAACGATTGTTTTAACAACAATTGGATTTTTTGGAAGTTTGTTTTGCTCTTTAAGTGATGAAAGAAGGTATTCTGTGAACATTGCACCCACTTCATTACCTGTCATAAGCACATAATCGTCACCATCACGCACAGCTATACCAACACGGTCACAGTCAGGGTCAGTTGCTAAAAGCAAATCAGCGTCAGTACCTTTGGCTGTCTCAATTGCACATTCAAAAGCCTGACGGATTTCAGGATTGGGATAAGGACAAGTTGGGAAATTGCCATCGGGTTTTTCTTGCTCTTTAACAACCGTTACATCTTTTATGCCAGCCTTTTTAAGAACTTTTCTAACTGGTTTATTACCAGCACCGTTAAGTGGTGTATAAATCACTTTAAGTCCTGCTTTTTTAATTGCATCAGGGTTTACAAGACTTGATATAACCTTAGCATAGAACTCATCATAGAGCCAATCTTCAATAAAATCAACCATATCTTCTGCTAATGCATCGTCAAAACTCATTGTTTTCACACCAGAGAACATATCGATATTTTGAATATAGTTATATGTCTTCTCTGCTGCTTCGTCAGTCATCTGATAGCCATTAGGGTCATAGCATTTAAATCCATTATATTTGGATGGGTTATGGCTTGCTGTGATAATGATACCTGATGAACAGTTAAGTCTTCTAACAGCAAAAGAAAGCATTGGTGTTGGAACAAGTTCAGGATAGATATAAACCTTAATGCCATTAGCAGCCAAAACACCTGCCGCACTCTCTGCAAATTCTTTTGATTTAATTCTTGAGTCATAAGCAATAGCTACTGATGGATTTTCAAAGCTCTCATTAAGATAATCTGCCAAGCCCTGTGTTGCCTGATTAACTGTATATACATTCATTCGGTTTGTGCCTGCACCGATTATACCACGAAGACCTGCTGTACCAAACTCAAGATTTTTATAAAAACGGTCAAGAATTGCTTCTTCATCACCATTGATGCTTTCAAGTTCAGGAATCAAATCAGCATCAGCAGTTGCAGAAGAAAGCCAAATATCATAGAGTTTATTGATATCGTTCATAATTCTACCTCCAAAAATTTCTATCATATATTTTATATCAAATTACACTAAAAGTAAATATATATTTTTATGTTGAAAAAGATATGTTTTGTATTGTATAATTATTACAGTTTATATTGGAAGTGATGATTTTGTTTTCAAAAATTGTAAGTCTTGGGCTTTTTGGTATGGAAGCATACAAAGTTATTGTTGAGGCTGATATTTCAGGTGGAATGCCCCGTTTTGACATTGTTGGTTTACCTGATACTGCTGTATCAGAAAGCAAAGAAAGAGTTCGTTCAGCAATTAAAAACACCAATTTACAATATCCAGTCAGTAGAATAACAATTAACCTTGCCCCTGCAGATATGAAAAAAGAAGGTCCTTTATATGATTTACCCATACTTATTGCATTACTCTGTGCAAACGGTCAGTTAAAGGGCGTTGATGATAGTATGGCTTTTATTGGGGAATTATCACTTGATGGTACTTTAAGACGAATTAATGGTGTTTTACCAATGGTACTTTGTGCCAAGAAAAACGGAATTGAGAAAATCTTTATTCCTGCTGAAAACATCAATGAAGGTGCCGTTGTTGAGGGAATCGAAGTGTATCCCGTAAAATCTGTTCTTCAACTTATAAACCACATAACAGGAATTAGCCAAATTACACCAGTAACAACACAGGATTATAACGAATACAGAAATCCTGATAATTTACCTGATTTTTCTGATGTGCGTGGTCAAAAAGAAGTGAAAAGAGCATTAGAAATCGCCGCGGCTGGTGGTCATAATGTGCTGATGGTTGGACCTCCCGGTTCAGGTAAAAGTATGCTAGCAAAAAGAATGCCATCAATTTTACCTGATATGACATTTGACGAAGCAATTGAAACTACAAATATTTATTCAATTGCCGGTGCTTTGCCAAGTGGGGTATCACTTTTAAGGTCAAGACCATTCCGTTCACCGCATCACACTGTATCACCTGCTGGACTTTCAGGTGGTGGAGCAATTCCAAGACCCGGTGAAGTTTCCCTTGCTCATAATGGCGTTTTATTTCTTGATGAATTGCCCGAATTCACAAGAAATACTCTTGAAGTTTTGCGTCAACCAATAGAAGATGAAATTATTACCATTTCAAGAGCTGCTGCTAAATTTCAATATCCTTGCTCAGTTATGATGATTTGTGCTATGAACCCTTGTCCTTGTGGATATTTAGGTCACCCAACGCGTCCTTGCACTTGCACAAACGGTATTGCGCAACGATATCTTAACAGAGTCAGCGGTCCACTTTTAGACCGATTGGATATACATATCAGCGTGCCACCTGTTGATTTTGAAAATCTTTCGAGCACTGAAAAAGCAGAATCTTCAGCGGAAATCAAAAAGAGAGTTGAAAAAGCGAGAGAAATTCAACACGAGAGATTTAAAGGCACTAAAATCACTTGCAACGCAAAAATGGATTCTGCAGCAACAAAGAAATACTGTTATATGTCACCAAATGCACTTATGATTTTAAAAACTGCATTTGACCGACTTTCACTTTCGGCTCGCGCTTATGATAAAGTGTTAAGAATAGCTAGAACAATTGCCGATTTAGATGGTGAAGATGAAATTGATGTTAAACATATTACAGAAGCAATTCAATACAGAAGTCTTGACAGAAGATTTGAAGAATAACCAAAAATCCCTTACTCAAAAAGAGTAAGGGATTTTTCTTATATCTTTGTTTTTGTAATTTGTGGGATTTTGCCAACAACAATGGCAACGATTGTTGTAATAATTATTTCAGGAACCATATAGAAGCCGTTATAAATAATTGAATAAATAAAAGAGAGTGCGTTTCCGCTAAATGTATTCATAATAGTTGCGCCCCATGAATAGAAACCATCTTGTGTGAAGAACCATTCAGCCCAAGCACCATAAAGAATATAGCCCGAAACAATATGAGATAAATATCTGAATATAAGAACAGTAAATGCACCTAAAGATAATGACAAGGCATTATTTTTGATTGACTTCTTATAAAGCGCACCCAAGCCTAAAACTGAATATGCAACAATGTAATCGAATATAAACATCAGCACTACATTACCCATATTGCCAAGATAATCTTCAGATGCAGGCATAATTAAAGCGCTTATCGTTTTAACGCCCAGTGCAATCTGCACAAGAGAATAAGCAAAGCCTGTAACAATACCTTTGCCCAACCCATACTTCCAACCAACAAGGACTATTGGAAGCATACTGACAATTGTGACTTGTCCACCAAAAGGCATTTCAGGAATAATCATTTTAGAAGCAAGTTCTAGAACTGCTGCCAAAGCAATCATAACTGCACTTTCAACAAGCCAGAAAAGATTTTTGTTTTTTGTTTTCATTTCTTTCACTCCAAATAAAAAAATTCAGCCAGAGCAGATACCGCAAGGCTGAACTGTGAAAAGCTTTCCTACGACGGCATTATCCGTATCAGGTTCAATGGTCAGAAGCAGATTAGCTTCAATCTCAGCCGACTAGACTGTCAGCACCCATGCACTATTTACTTGGCTTGAATACATTATACACCTTTAAAATCAGTTGTCAAGCATAAAATGTTTTAATGCAGAATAACGAAGTTGAGTTTTAGAGTTTTCAATCATATTGTAAACACAGCCCGTTGTTCCCACCAAAACCAAAAGTCTTTTTGCTCTTGTTACAGCAGTATAAAGAAGATTCCTGTAACAAAGACGATTATTAACAGAAATCACAGGCACAATTACTGCGTCGAACTCACTACCCTGACTCTTGTGCACAGTTACGGCATAAGCTAATTCAAGTTCTGTCAACTGTTCTTTGGTGTATGTTGCACGGCGACCTGAATAATCAATAATAATGGCATCACGACGCAAATCAATGTGTTCAATAAACCCAATGTCACCATTGAATATTCCATCGCCTTCTTCGTCATAGGATTCCCAATGGATATTGTAATTATTCTTGGTCTGCATAACCTTATCCCCAACTCTAAACACTCTGTAGCCTGTGTTATATTCACTCTTTTCAGGTGATGCTGGGTTGATTTCATCTTGCAAAACTTTATTAAGATTCATTGTACCTGTATCACCTTTTTTAGATGGACAAAGTACTTGAATCTGCGTAGTGGGGTCAAAATTATAGGCATCTTTTAATCTTTTTGTATATAAATCTTTAATTGTGCGCACAGCATCAAGGGGGTAATGTCTTTGTAAAAGATAGAAATCCCCTTCTTTATAATCTGTTTCAATTTTTTCGCCATTTACGATTAAATGAGCGTTTTTAACTATATTGCTTTCAAGTGACTGACGGAAAATTTCTTTAAGTTGTACAACAGGCAACATTTTGCAGTCTATCAAATCTTTTAATACATTACCAGCGCTAACAGGTGGCAACTGGTCGCTGTCACCAACCATTATAAATCGGCAACCAAAAGGCAATGCATCAAGCAAACTTTGAAAAAGGAAAATATCAACCATCGACATTTCATCGACAATTACCGCCTGACAGTCTAAAGGATTTCGCAGATTCCTTTTAAAAACAGGTTTGTTTCCATTACCCCACTCAACTTCAAGCAGCCTATGAATTGTTGTGGCTTTTCTACCTGTTGCTTCAGTCATTCTTTGTGCTGCACGACCTGTTGGGGCACAAAGTGCAATATCAAGATGGTCTTTTTCAAACATTGTTATTATGCCATTCAATGTTGTTGTTTTTCCTGTACCCGGTCCACCTGTGAGAATAAGTATACCTTTATTGACTGCTGTAATAATTGCATCTTTTTGCTTATCAGCATATTGAATATTACAGGTCTTTTCAAGTTTATCAATATATGACTTAACATCAATCGGATTTTCAGGTGGGAATTTCAACAAGACTTTTATTCTGTTGGCAATTGACATTTCTGCATGATATGCCTCTGGAATAAAAACAAAATCTCGATTATTGATTTCTTTTATAATTATCTTTTTATTTTGTTTTAAATTATCAATAGCAATTTCAATATTTTCTCGTGACTCACCCAACAAATCACAAGATGGAGTAAACAGTTTTTCAAGTGGTACACAGGTGTGACCATTCTTAAAATTATAACTGATTATATATAAAATACCCGCTTCAATTCTATATTGTGATTTAGGTTTATTGGGCAACATCTCTGCTATTTGCTCGGCTCTTTCAAATGAAATTCTGCCTTCACCCTCACAGAGAATATAAGGATTTTCTTCAATCAGTTGCACAGCGCCATTGCCCAACTTATCAAAAGCAAACAGACATTCGTTAGTTTTAAGTCCATATTTTGAAAGATTTATAATTAAAGCTCTTGTTGAACACTGGCGATTATACTCTTTGCCGATTTTCTTTGCTTTTTCAAGTGAAATGCCCTTAATTTCAGCAAGTCTTTCAGGTTCATATTGAAGAATATCAAAAGTTTTTTCACCAAATTTATTGATAATTTTAAGTGCAGTTGACTCACGAACACCTTTAACCACGCCACTTGCAAGATAATGATATAAATCGTCAACTGTTTCTGGTAATGTAGCATTACAGGATTCTGCTTTAAACTGACGACCATAAATTGAATGATATGTATATTCACCAATAAGTTCAACACGGTCACCAATTTTAACATCAATTGTATTACCAACAACGGTCAACTCTTCATCACCAATGTCAACATAGAAAACCGTGTATCCATTAGCGTCATTATAAAAAGTTATGTCTGTGACTGTTCCCGTTAATTTGATTTTTGTTTCAAATTCTTCCATCTAAAAAATCCTTTATATATTCTTTGTTAACCAGATATATTCCGTTACATTCTTTACATATTTCTAAAAGATTATCTCTTTCATATTCACGCATACCATTATCTAACACAACAATTTTGCCGTGAATATCTTCACCCATCAAATTTAGTTTCATTCTCAAAGCATAGGCTTTCTTTCTGACATCACAGCTTGTTATATCGCAAGGTAGAAAAACGAAAAAATCTTTTCGAGTTTTTGGTATTAATAATTTTAACATAATTGTATAACAAAAAGCAACTATTCCCATAAGAGTTGAGCACAGAAAAAAGGACCATAACAATGCTTCAAACATAAAAAAATCACCTCAACATATTATACGGTGATTATATTTTTTGGTTAAAAAAATAAGGACTTGAATAACAAGTCCTTGTTAAATAACGAGTTGGTCTGTAAGCCGAGTTCTGTCGTTTAAGGCAATTATCTATCTGCGACACACATTGCTATGTGCCTGAAGCCGTCTTTCGAAGTATCTGCCCAGCTGACAACTTCAGTCGACGTTGCATCGGGTAGGGTTTGCTCAGCCGTTACATCTCTGCAACGCTGGTGAGCTCTTACCTCGCCTTTCCACCCTTACCGTTAAAAACGGCGGTAATTTTCTATGCACTTTCCCTAAGGTCACCCTCGGCGGCCGTTAGCCGTTACCCTGCTGTATGATGCTCGGACTTTCCTCACAGATTATAATCTGCGCAACTGCCCAACCAACTCATAATATTAAGTTATTTTTTTGGAAAAGAGGCTAACTCAAGTCCATCTTTTTTAATTTGAGTGATTTTTTCACCATCAACCCAAAATACATTTTTTGATATATCCATCATTGGCTTATCACTAATTGAATCTGTATAAAAATCATCAATCATTACATCGCCATATACTTTACGAAATTCAACAACTTTATTTTCGCTATAACAAATGTTATTGATTTCACCTTTTATAGGGTCAATATCTGAACCGATAACATGTTTTATACCTATTCTATCACAAATTATTTGAAGCAGACACATTGGACACGCTGAAACAATTATATCTTCTTCATCTTGCATATCAAAATAGAATTTCTTAACTCTATCTTCATGCAAATCCCAAAACTTTTCAAATTCGCCATAAATATCTTCAATTCGGCTACAATATTCTTTTGCAAAATCGCCGAATTCATTGAAAACGGCTGCAACTGAAATTGTACCTTTTCTATATTCAATATATCTTTGAAAAAATTTAGGTGCAATTTTCAAAAGTCCCGGTACATCTTTCTTTAAGAAATAAAGAAAAGCATGAAATCCACTTTCACCATCGTAAATGGTATTGTCAAAATCAAATACCCTCATTTTAAAATCCCCTTAAAATCCACGTGACGAGCCACCGCCACCAAATGAGCCACCGCCACCAAATGAGCCACCGCCGCCGCGAAAACCTCCGCCACCAGAGAAGCCTCCACCGCTTCGGAAACCACCTGAACTAAAACCGCCACGATAAATATGTCCACCGTAATAAGAACTACCACCGTGATGAGAACCGCCACCATGATGAGAACCATCATCTTTGCATTTTATGATTATAAATACAATTAATGAAATAACTGTAAATGCAGTAATAATTATGACAGAAAATTCTTCATAAGAGATTTCATATTCATACTCATATTCAGAGACATAATTATCAAGGTCATACTCGTCTAATTCAACACCATATTCTTCACAGACAACGGACACAATTGCCTTATAGCATTCCGCAAGTCCTGTTGAAAAATCGTCATTACTCAAATAAGGAATTGCATACTCATCAAGAATTCGCCCAGTTTTTCCATCAGGAAGGCAACCTTCAAGACCATAACCTACCTGAATTGTCACTTTTCTATCAGATTCCGAGAGAAGTAATACAACGCCATTATCGTTTTCTTCACTGCCTACTCCCCACTCGCGACCAAGTTCCAAAGCATATTCTTCTACATCATAACCATCCAAAGATTCAACAGTTACAACAACCACTTGCGCAGTGGTCTGGTTATAAAGACTTTCACCTATCATCTGAAGTTCTTCTTCTGTTTCTGTATCAATCACATCGGCAAAGTCATTAACAAAAAAATCAGTAGTAGGGTTAGGCAAATCTATTGCCAATGCTGAAATTGACAACAACAGCGATAAAATTACGGTGATAATTAAAATTCTATTTATTTTCATTTCTTCTTTTATTCAAAGCTGACTACAGGAGCATCCTGAGCGCCAGCACTTGCCTCAAACAAATCTGCTTGTTCAAATCCTAACACTCCTGCAAAAAGGACTGTTGGGAATTTTTTAATTGTTTTGTTATATTCAGTTACAACTTCATTATAATCTTTTCGAGCTATTCCAATTCTGTTTTCTGTGCCAGAAAGCTCATCCTGAAGATAAATAAAGTTTTGATTTGCTTCAAGTTCAGGATAGTTTTCAACGATGACCAAAAGTCTTGAAATAGCTGAATCATAGCTTTCAAGAGCTTCAGTATATTCTTCTGTATTTGAAGCAGAATTAAGCTTTGCGCGAGCATCCGCAAGGGCTGTATAAACTTCAGTTTCGTGAGCAGCATAGCCTTTTACTGTGTTTACAAGATTAGGAATTAAATCGGCACGGCGTTGTAATTGAACCTGAATCTGTGCTTCAGCATTGGTTACTTCTGCTTGTTTATCAACAAGTCCATTATAGGTTGAAACTAGACTTCCTATAAGCACCACTAAAACAACTGCTATTGCGCATACAGCAATAATTAAGCCTTTTTTCTTCACTTTAATCACCCTTTATTTTAAAATAATTTTTAATTAGTCGTCAAAACCATTTGGATTATTGCTTTGCCAACGCCATGAATCTTCGCACATTTCAAGAAGGTCTCTTTCGGCTTTCCATCCCAATTCATTAAGAGCCTTTGATGCATCAGAATAACAAGTATCAAGGTCACCAGGACGACGAGGTGCAATTTTGTAATTAATTTTTTGACCTGATGCCTGTTCAAATGCTTTCACGATGTCAAGAACACTATAACCATTACCTGTACCCAAGTTATAAACATTAACCTTTGGTTCATCTTTAAGAATTTTTTCAACTGCTTTAACATGACCAAGTGCCAAGTCAACAACATGAATATAGTCACGCACACCTGTGCCATCATGAGTATTATAATCATCACCAAAAACATTAAGTTGTGGCAATTTACCAACGGCTACCTGTGTGATATATGGCATAAGATTATTTGGAATTCCGTTTGGATTTTCACCAATGCGACCACTCTTATGAGCACCAATTGGGTTGAAATAACGAAGAAGTGTCACAGCCCATTCGCTATCACCTTTATGGAAATCGTCAAGAATAATCTCAATCATATATTTTGTTGTACCATAAGGATTGGTTGTGCCACCTGTTTTCATTGATTCTTTAAGTGGTGATACATTTTCTGTGCCATAAACTGTTGCTGATGAACTGAAAACAATTTTCTTGCAACCATTATTTTTCATAACTTCGCAAAGTGCTAATGTTCCACCAATATTATTGTCATAATATTCAAGTGGTTTTTGACAACTCTCACCTACAGCTTTGAGTCCTGCAAAGTGAATGCAAGCATCAATTTTGTGGTCATCAAAAATCTTTTGCATATTTTCTTTATCACGAATGTCAAAAGGATAGAACGCAAAGTCTTTGCCTGTAAGTTCACGGACTCTGTCAAGTGATTTTTCACTTGAGTTGTAGAGATTATCAACGACTACAATTTCATAGCCAGCATTAAGAAGTTCAACGCAAGTGTGTGAACCAATAAAACCTGCGCCACCTGTAACTAAAATTTTGCTCATATATTTTTCTCCTTTATAAGTGTTGTGCCTTTGTAATATGTTGAAAGAATTTTTTCATATTTCATACCAGTATTTGCAAGGTGATTTGCACCTGTCTGGCTCATACCAACACCTAAACCATTACCATAAGTAGTAATTGTGAAAGTGCTATCAGTTTCATTATAATAAACTGTAAAGCAATGTGAAGCCATAACTGATGAACCAATTACATCATTTTTAAAATCAAAACCTGAAATTTCTGTGTCACCAACTGCAACTTTAGCCACATAGCCAATGCTTGAAGAAACAGCGGCATCATGTGAAACCACTCTCAACCACATTGCCGGGTCTTCGTCAAGCACAAGTTTATTGTTATACTGAAGAAGAAGTCCCTTCATTTCGCCAAGAGAGAACTTTCTTTCAATTTTGTATGTTTCTGCCTGAGCATCAGGATTACCATTAACTGAAACTGGCTTGAGATAATCATATGAGTTTGCGAAAATACCAGCTGCATCTGCCGTTTTACCCGCAGCAACTGCAAAGTATGGTGTAAGTGCCACAACATCTTTTACTGCAAGATATTGGCCAAACACTGCGTCAACTGCACTCTTTACTTCGTCATTAAATGTTTCGCTGATTAAAACACCTTCAATTTCAAAATTGTTATCACAATATTTAAGGAAAGTGTAAATTACAACTGCCTGTGCTTTGATTGCTTCAACATTATAGCCTTCGCCCATCTCAGTCATAACAAATCTTGCAAGAGCTTCTTTAGCTTCAATATCAACACCATTGATTTTTATTGTTGCTGGTGCACCCTTGTCTTCAACAACCTGTGTCTGTGTTGAAGATTCTTCAGTAGAACCTGTTGTTGTCTCAGTTGTTGAAGTTACAGCTTCAATCTTTCTCTTTTCAATAGCAATTATATTTGACATCATGTAATCAGAGAATTTAACAAATTCTGCTTGTGTATCTTCAACTGGTTCAGTTGTTGTTTCTGTTGTTGTTGTAGTTGTAGTGGTTGTTGTTTCATTACCAAAAATAGAATTTAGAGCATTTGCCAAGGCACCATTCTCGCCCTGAACTTTATAAATAACACCCAAAACCGCACAAATAATAATAACTGCACTAAGAACGGCTGCAAAAATAATCATTGATTTCTTGTTTGTTGGTTTTTTCTCTTCTTCAGGAATGAGCTCAGGACCATCTGAAATTTCAATGCCAACGCTTCTAACTCCGCTTGCTTTTTCACCAATGAGTTCGATAAGTTCAATTGCTGCACTTTCAACAAATGCGTCTTCTGTTTCATCTTCTGCCATATAAAGCTTGCGAACAATTGCAGATTCATCATTTGCCACTGCAATACAGATGAATTTTGCATTGCTTGCATTATAGATATCACTGATTGATGCACCGATATTTGCTGCTGAGAGGTCTAAACTTACTTTTGCAAGTTGTGCGGCATATTCAGTAGCATTAACTTCACCTTTATCTTCAACATGAGGTGTAAACACAAATACGCTATCAAAATCTTCTACGCTATCGCCACAGCTTTTAAGAACTTCTGCATTCTGTGTTCCGTTAACTGCAACAATTGACTGTGAATCAATAAGTCTTTTAACTGCGATTGCTACTTTTTCGTTGTCATAGAATTTGTTTTCACTTAAGAACTCTTCACCAGCAACAGTTTCAATATTTTTTGACAAGAAAGGTACAACACCATTTCTGAGAATAAGGTTAATTCTCTCGTTATCAATTGGGACAAGCATCAAATACTGCTCGCCGTTTTCGATACCGAAGCCTGAATAAAGTCCATCTTTTGACAAGAATACTGTTGCAGGTTCAGGGAATGATGAAAACTCTTTGCGAGTTTTATCGTCCATTTCTTCATCGCTTTCAAGCATATTGAGAATGGTTGAATTATATTGAATTTCAGTTTCAAGAGCCTGCATTAAAGCTGATTTAAGTTTATTATAATGCTTTGTATCAACAGCAGTAATAATAAGTTCATCATTTTCTAGTGCATCTTGCAACGCACCAAAAAGCTCTTGCATACTTTCAAAAGATTCAAAAGTTGCGTTTTCATTAGAATACATACTGATACTGCTGACAACTCTTGCCTGAAATCTTGAAAACGGCATATTCTTGTCAACATTCAGTGCTAACAACCTAACTTTCATAAATATTTTACCTCTCTTTTCCCATATATAAATCTAATTAATAACTAATTATTCATCCCACTTTTTATCGTCTTTAAATGGATTTGTAAGACCTTTAGCGTCATACCACGCTTGTGGGAATTTTGGATTTGTATTAAGCGTTGCTTTGCTTGTATCCACTTCCACCTTTTCGTTTTCACGCACCATTCTGCCGACTACCACGAATCTGGCGTCATTAAAATCAAATGTGCATGTAACCAAAGTAAGCAATTTATCGTCTGGTTGAACGCTTATTCCAGTATCAATAACACTTCTCTTCTTTAACTCATCAACAAACTTTGAAAATCTTTCATCTGTTGAAAAATCAGTAATCATAAAGTTAAAGAAATAGTTATTGTCATCGGCTGGTGTAGCATTGATATAAAACGCTGAGAAGATTTTAAAATAATATGTATCATACAAAGTATTAAATTCAATGATTGGTGACTCTTTATAACCCTCTAATGTTTTATATTTATCGAGATTTGAGAAAATCAAACCATCAGTCATGTGGTGACCATAAATAATTGTATTGTCATCAAGATATTTAGAGTCGTTTTTATAGTCCATAAATGGACAACCATAACGATTCCATTTACCATAGAAATCGTGGCGAAGATATTGTGCATTATCCTTACCCTGCACAACTTGAACATCAAGATTTGTACCTGGAATATTCAACCAACCAACAAAATCCTGATTAAGCGCATAAAGATATGAATATTTAAGATTCATATCATCAGGGAATTTAATCTGTGGATATTGAGCAAAAAGTTCTTGCCATGCTTCAACATACTCGTTATCATCAAAATTATCAGTATCAACAATTTGCCCTCTAATTTCTTCTTCTATCTTCAATTGTTCACGATTTTGGCTATAAAGCTCTGCAAATGCAATAGCGCAACCAATAATTGTAATTATTGATAAATCCATTACAATTTTTCTGATTTTTTCTTTTGTGCTATCTTTTTTGAGCGGTATCATACCACTAAAGAAATCAGAGAAAATTTGATTGAATGTGCGACGCTTTTTCTTTTGAACAGTTTTTTCTATAACTGTTTCGGTTGTTTCAAGAGTGACTGGTTCTTTAACATATTGTTCAGTAACATCAACAAAGGTTTTTCCGTTTTCAACCAATGTTTTAGGTCCATCATTCTTTTCTTCTTCAATTTGAGTTTCTAATTGTTTCTCAATATCAGCGAAAACATCATTAATTGCTGATATTTCTTGTTTTGTTTCAATAGGTTTTGGCTTTGCTTCTTTTTCAGTCAGCACCAAATCATCATTATTTACTGCTTTTTTAGTAGGGGTATCATCCATACCAAGTTTTTTGCGCAATTCTTCAAATGAGAGAATTTCATTTTCATTATTAACATTACTCATTATTGCACAACCTCCTTAGGATACCATTTTTCGTCATTAATGTATGGATTTTCGATATTTCTATTATCGTAATAAATCTGTGGGTATTTAATATTTTTGTTGTTGTATGCTTTATCAACATCAACTATTTCACTTTCACCATCTCTAACTGCGCGAGCTACAACAACAAATCTCGCGTCTGCCTTATATGTTCTTACACCATTTTTATATGTATCGAGTTTTCTGATGCAAGTTGATAAAACGAGCATTTTATCGTCGTCATTCATATCAACATCAGTTACATACAAACGGCGTTTATTGATTTCTTCCATAAAGCCTTCAAAGTTTTCACCATCCATATAAGGATAAATGTAATTGAAAACATAATCATTGTCTTCTTCTGGCTTTGCTGATGTAATAAATACACCATAAATTTTCCATTTATATGCTTTATAGAGAGTGTTAAATTCAAAAACAGGGTTAGATTTATAAAAATCAAGTTCCAAATACTTTATAAGCTCAGAAAACATTGTTGCATTATAGCTGTTGTGACCATAAAGAATTGTATTTGCATCAAAATCTACTGGGTTGTTTTGATAATCCATAAAAATTGTGCCACGGTTATCTCTTTTTTTTTCAAAATTACGATATAAATAATAATCGTTATTATCGCACTGCACAACAGGATAGTTAATGGTGGTGTTTGGTACAGTTATCCAACCAATAAAATCAGGATTTTTTGCATAGAGAGCAGAATAATCGGGCACTGCTGTTGTATCTTCGTCAGTTTCAGTTGTTAAAATAAGATTTGAAAGTTCTTCATACATCTTTTTATTGTTATATTCAGTCAAAACTGTCTTTAATAACAATGAAGAAGAGCAGATAAAAACAATAACACAAACAACTAAAACGACTTTTTTGCCATTGCCCATTTTTTCTGTCAATCTATTCACCTACCATTTGAAGTATCATTTCAAGTGCTTTATCAGAAGCATTTATTCTGTTTTGATTTCTTATATCATCTGTAAAAGCATTATTAAGTTTTACAACTTTAGTATCTTTTTTATTGGATATTGCAAGATATATTAATCCAACAGGTTTTTGGGTGTTGTCGCTGTTAGGCCCTGCAATTCCTGAAACTGCAACTGCAATGTCGGCATTTGAATTTTTCAACACACCTTGCACCATTTCACGAACTGTTTGTTCGCTGACGGCACCAAATTGTTCAAGTGTTTCGTGTTTTACACCCAACACTTTTTCTTTTATATCATTGCTGTAGCTTACAATACCACAATTGAACATTCCAGACGAGCCACTCACATCTGTAATGCGTTTTGCAATTAAACCACCTGTACAGGACTCTGCGGTTGCTAACACTAAACCTTTATCATTAAGGGTTTTAACTACTTTTTCTTCAAGTGTCATTTTTTCACCTTAGGGTGGCAGAAATAACCCAAACCAGTTTTTTACAGGCTGATTTCTGCCAATACTTCATTAAAATACTCGCAAATCCACAAAGGATTTGCTCCGTTTTTGCCTTGTCTTGCCAAAAATCCTCACTGTAAAAAATCTTCGACCTTAAAACGAGATATTTTTATTGGATTTTTGGTATTGAGGATGCAGTAAGGCTGACGCCTTTCAAATCCGAAATGCCGAAAAGACTAAAAAATAGCCGTTTGAAGGCTGATTTGGATTATTTCTGTCACCCTAAAAACAAATATTTTGAATTGTTGTATTTTCTAACGCTCTTTCAATGAGAGCATCAACATCAAGAGAAAGTTCGGCTTGTTCTAAAATTGAAATCTGTGGTTTTGTTTTTGGGTGTTTGGGTGTAAACACTGTACAACAATCTTCATAAGGTTCAATTGAAATATCAAAAGTATCAATCAGCCTTGAAATTTTAATGATTTCTTCTTTATCAAGACCAATAACAGGTCTAAAAACAGGAATTGAAACCACTGCGTCTGTGCAAGCAAGGGCGTTGAGAGTCTGGCTTGCAACCTGACCTAAACTTTCACCTGTGATAAGTGCTTTGCATTCTTCTCTATCAGCAATTTTTTGAGAAATTCTCATCATAAATCTTCTCATTACAAGAGTGAACAATTCTTCAGGGCAATTATCACGGATTGCTTCTTGGATTTCGGTGAATCCAACAGTAAAAAGTGTTATATTGCCACTATATCTTGAAACCTTGCGAAGAAGATTATGAACTTTTTCTTCAGCTTGTGGTGAAGTATATGGAGGGGAAGCAAAATGAATTGCATTGAGCACCAAACCACGCTTTGCCATCATATATGCTGCAACGGGACTATCAATTCCACCTGAAATGAGAATTGCTGATTTACCCGCTGTGCCAGTTGGCATTCCACCTGCACCCTTTGTCTGATTACCACGAATAAAAGCAAACTTTTCACGAATTTCAATTGTTACAAGAATTTCAGGATTCTTCACATCCACTTTTAAGTGTGGAAACTTGCTTAAAATTGCTCCACCAACCTGTGCTGAAAGTTCAGGTGATTTAAGTGGAAATTTTTTATCTGAGCGTTTGCCTTCAACCTTGAATGTTCTTGCATTTCTCAACTGCTCTGCAAGGTATATTGGTGCTTGTTCTAAAATAACATCAATGTCTTTCTCAACCTGCAACGCTCTTGAGAAAGCCGCGATACCAAAAACGCGACTAATTCTATCGCTTACTTCGTCCATATCAACATAGTCGTCCATTGGAACAACTGAAACTGTTGACTGTTCTTTTCTATATTCAAAATCACCTAATGGTTTGATTCTTTTTCTGATGTTCTTAATAAGAATGTCTTCAAATGTTGAACGGTTTAAGCCTTTAAGTGCCAATTCACCATTTTTTATAAGTATAATTTCTTTCATTTTTATCTCCTGACACGACGGATTGTTTCAACAAGTCCATTATATAACAAATCCATATCATTTTCTGTGGTAGTTTTTGCCAAACTAATTCTTATTGCACTATCAATGAGTCTTGGTGCAACACCCATTGCAGTTAACACTTCACTTCTGTGCCCCTTTGCGCAAGCAGAGCCTGCAGAAACATAAATTCCCATTGAAGATAGAGAATTGAGCATTACCTGTGATGGAACACCATCAACTGAAATGTTGATAATATAAGGCAAACTATCTTCAGTTGAATTGATATATATTCCGTCAATATTACTGATTTTATCAATAAAATATTTTTTGATGGAAGCAACATAATCGAGATTTTTCTCGATGCTACCGATATCTTTCACTGCTGCTGCAAAAGCACAGATTGCCGGCATTGGTTCTGTGCCTGAAACAAGCCCATTCTCCTGACCGCCACCTACTATGCTAGGCAATAGTCTTGAAGAACTATTCACAAACAATGCGCCCGCGCCTTTTAAACCATGTATCTTATGAGCACTCATACTCATAAGGTCAATTCCCATTTTTTTAGGTTTTAAAGGAATTTTGCCAAAAGCCTGAACAGCATCACAATGAAAATATGCTTTTGAATTTTTTGATTTAATTATGTTTTTGATTTTTGCTATATCCTGAATTGAACCAACTTCATTATTGACAGCCATGACGCTGACAAGAATTGTGTTTTCATCAACCGCGTTTGAAAGTTCATCAAGACTGATTTTGCCATCACTATCAGGCTTTAAGAAAACTGTTTCAAAGCCTTGTTCACCGAGCATTTCAAAGTGCTTAATCACACTTGGATGTTCAAGAGCAGTTGTAATGATTTTTTTGCCTTCACGTTTTTTAGTTCTTGCTGTACCAATTATTGCTGTATTATTTGCAATTGTTCCGCTTGAAGTGAAAAAAATCTCGTTTTCTGAACAAGACAAAACTGAAGCTAAAGTGCGTCTTGATTCGTCTAATTCTTTCTTTGCGTTATAGCCACATATATGAAGAGAAGATGGATTACCAAAGTTTTCTGTGCACATTTCAATAGCCTTTTTTACTGCTGATTCACAAGGTTTAGTTGTTGCACTATTATCAAGATAAACACTCATGACACTTCTCTCCCATTCTGCATAATTAATCAAAATACATTATACAACAAAAACACTTGTTTGGCAAATAAAAAATCAATATTTTTAGGGTATATTTTTGAATTTTTTGTAAACATTAACACTAAATATCAAAAGGAGTGCAAATTATGGATAAAAAAGCCTTATCTGTACGCACAAAAGCAAGAATTGTGCTATATTTATCTGCTGTTATTCTAGTGCTTGGAATATTCAGTATTGTTCAAACAGTAAAAGCAAACAAGTATGAACGCGAAGCAATGATTACAAGACAAATGGCACTTATTTCATTAGACGAATATCTCAATAATATTTCAACAAATCTTGAAAAAACAATTTATGCTAACACCCCTGCTATGCTTTCACGACTTTCAACAGAAATGTGGCGCGAAGCATCAAGTGCAAAGAATAGTTTATCAATGCTACCAACCGGCGAATCGTCACTTGATAAAACATATAAATTTTTATCACAAATTGGCGAATTTGTAATGTCGTTGCAAAGAAAAACTGCTAGTGGCGAAAAATTAACCGACAACGAGAGAAAACAATTAAGACAGCTTTATGATTATTGCAATTCATTGAATGAGCAAGTGCAAAAAATGTGTTATGACCTTGAAAACGGCAACTTCTCATTTGAAAGCACAAATGGGACTTTATTAAAACGAGATGACAATATTTCAACTATAAGTGGTAGTTTTGATGATGTTGAACAATCAATTTCTGATTTGCCATCCCTTATTTATGATGGTCCTTTCTCCGACCATATTGAACAAGGAGAGGCAAAATATATTAAAGGACTTGAAGAAATTACAAAAGACAAGGGACTTGAAATCGCTAAAACTGTTTGTTCTGACACAGACCTTAAATATTCAAGTGATGAAGATGGCAATATCCCCTGCTATATTTATCAAAGTGAAAATTGCACTGTTGCCATTACAAAACTTGGTGGAAAGCCACTTTATATGCTCAGCTCTGAATATGTTGGTGAAACAAGTTACAAATATGAAGATGCACTCAAAAATGCTTTGAGTTATTTAAAGAAAATAGGCTTCACAGAACTTAAAGAGAGTTATTATTTCATTGATGATGGAGTTTGCACAATTAACTTCTCTGCAATGCAAGATGATATTATTTTATACCCTGATTTAATCAAAGTAAGTGTTAGTCTTGAAAACGGAAAAATCTTATCCTTTGATGCAACTGGATATGTTTCGAACCACACTGATAGAGAAATTCCTGAATATAAAATCAGTCTTGTAAACGCAAAAGAAAATGTCAATAAAGAACTCACTATTATAAGTTCTCGCGTTTGTGTTATTCCAACAGAATGGAAAACCGAGCAATATTGTTATGAATTTCATTGCAAAACTACAAACGGTCAAGAACTTTTAGTCTATATTGATAGTGTGACAGGTCAAGAAGATAATATTCTCATTTTGCTTTATAGCGACAACGGTGTTTTAACGAAATAGAATATTAAAGCATTTATTGCAGATAATATTAATACCACGATTTAAGGAGGTAAAATAATGAAAAAGATTACAGCTGTTATGATTGCTGTTACTGCTATTCTCTGCTTATTCCTTGTTGGTTGCGGCAAAATGGACGATGGCAAAGTAACACAGAACAATTCAACAAGTACAACCAATAACACAACTACTAGTACAACAAACAACAATGGGACAAGCACAACAAATAGAGTTGGAGAAGCAGTTAGTGATATTGGCAATGGTGTGGGCGATGCTGTGAGTGATGTTGGCGAAGCTATTGGTGATGCAGGCAGAGGCGCAGGCAACGTAGTTGGCGACATGGCAAACGGTATTGGCAACGCAATGCGCTAAAACAGAAAACAGCCTATGCAAGTTTAATGCACAGGCTGTTTTTTACATATTATTCTTTTGCAGTTTTTCCATTCTTAACCAACTGATAAATCCATAAATATCGTTTATAAAGAATACAATAAAACATATTAAAACCGACACATAATTTATGTCTGTTAAAGTTGCAAGAGTCCACAACACAATCAACACCAAATCATTTATTGCATAAACCAGTGCAAAATATGGGCTTCTTCTGAAAGTGAGATAAACTGCAATAAAACTTGTTGTAATTGATATTGTACTTGGTATTAAATTTGCTGTACCAAAATATTTGAGAATAAAGTAAAACAGAATTGTTACAAGTACCGAGACAATCAGCATAAACACAATTTCTTTTTTGCTTATTTTGTTAACTTTGACTTGGGATTTTTTGCCC
Source organism: Candidatus Fimenecus sp. (assembly GCA_045655645.1). Classification (GTDB taxonomy): domain Bacteria; phylum Bacillota; class Clostridia; order Oscillospirales; family Acutalibacteraceae; genus Fimenecus. Next base: position 59,077 of record JAZOPS010000020.1, on the reverse strand, counting down.
TTATATGGATTTTTTAGCCACGCTATTAAAGCGAAAAGCGCCATTGGACCAGACATTCCGAGATATGTAATCATCTCGCCATAATAGGCAAAAGAATATGAAATTACGCCATAGACAATACTAAAAAGCACCATTAAAACCTGACCTATTGGGTTACCTTTTGCACAGAAAATTAGTGATGTTACACCTATTAATGATGCGACAAGTGTTAGATAATTTTCACGGTCAAAAATCATAAATGAAGTTACAATTAGAAGAACTGAACTACACCATAAAATCTTTTCAGTTGTTGTAAAATAATTCAATAATTTTTTCATAAATACTCCAAAAAAATAACACCCGTTTGATATATCTTCAAAGACCTAACGATATATCACACGAATGCTAAGATTCTTACTACCCGGTGGCAGCTATTTATTTAATTCTGATTAAAAATGCTTTGTTCTGTTTCAAGATTATACACAACAAGGCAACTTCTGTCAAGATTTTCGTTGTGAAGATTTACTGATGAAATTCTTCTGTTTTCATAGGTTGTATAATAATAAATTCCCTTATTTGTGTTGCAACATGACGAGTAAATCGTTTTAACATATTTATCTTCAACTTTCACAACACCACGGGGTTGTGATACAGAATCAAGAATATGAAAAAACTGACTCACACTTTCGTTTTCACCTTTTTCTGCGACAGAATTAAGCCTTACAAAAGCACCACGAACAAATCTTGACTGAGATGACATATCACCCGGCAAACCAAGAGCACCCATTCCCCTACTATAATTATATAGATTTAAGTTGTCACAGAATGTTGTTTCAGGCTCATTTATTGACAAACCTATATAATTATTTAAGTTAAATATCTGCATTGGAAATGGTGGATTATTTGTAAGAATATCAACGGGGTTATAATAAACTTTTAACCCGTCATCAATACTTTCAACTGTAATGGATTGGTCTTTGTCAGAAATCATCCAATGAAGTGGCGTTGATTTATAATCTTTATTGAAATCGTCATTTGTAATGTTGATTTTTTCAAGTAATTGTTTTGCCTCATTAACATTTTTGCAATTAGAGAGAATGTAAGGAATTAGCTCATAAGATGCTAGATTATCTTTTTCACCGCAACAGTCGTGATAGATGCAATAATCAGGAAAACGAAGCCCTGCAATGCAGAGTCCTTGTTCATTTACTGCATCATAGTACAAGGGATAATTATCAACAACTGTTGCCATTCCGATAATTGCATAATGATTTTTCATCTCTTTAATATACTTGAATTTAAACTGAAAATTTCTTGGTGTTATGACTATTCTCTCTTCAAACGAATATTCAAGGTCAAGAGTTCTGCCAAAATAATGGTCCTTTGTTCTGTAAGAAACAGCAGTACACATACTATCAAATCCTTTCGGTATAGTATGTGTACTGTTTATTTTTTTATTTATTTTTAAGTTTTTTAATTGTAATTTCGTTTGTAAAGAAAAGTCCAATACAAAGTGCCAATAACACAAAAGTTGTAATATTAAATGTTGTTGCAGTTGCTATAAAACCGAAAACCAACTGAACTGCAAATCCTATACCATATGCACCACCCATATGAAAACCTGTAATATCAGCAGAATATTCTTCGCCGAAACGGTCAGGCACACTATGTAATATACTTGGGAAAATTGGTCCAAAACCTATACCGATAAGCAACAAACCTAAAAGTGAAATTTTGCCAAGTGGTAAAGCTAAAATTATAATACCTACAAACGAGGTCCCAATACCTAAACGAATCATTGTATTATCAGAGGCTTTCATTGAAATAAATCCTGATATAATTCTACCTACTGTTATTCCGCAAAAATACAACGAAATCCACTTTGCCGCTTCGTCGGGTTGTAATGCATGAACATGAACAAGGAATGATGCTCCCCATGTGCCAATAAGAAATTCCATGCTGCAATATAGTCCCTGAGAAAGCAGACTTGTAAGCACACCCTTAATTTTTAGTATTTCAATTAAGCTTTTTTTGTTTTCACCTGAAACTTCTTGTGTTTCAGCATTCTCTTTAATTTGGCGCCATCTTTTTAAAGAAAAAGCAATAACAACAGCTACTGACAGTTGCAACAATGCTATTACACGATATCCATTGCGCCAAGAGCCAGTTTCACCGGATAAGAAAAAAGACATTATAAGCGGACTAACAGTAACACCAATGCCCCAGAAAGCATGAAGCCAATTCATGTGCTGAGCTTTATAATGAAGTGATACAAAATTATTAAGTGCTGTATCAATTACACCTGCGCCATAGCCTAAAACTACTGCACCAAGCATCATAACAACGATATTAGGTGAAACACTCATAATTAAAAGACCTAATACAGTAAGCAAGGTGGAAACAAGTGTAACCAAAGGTGTACCAAATTTTCGTATTACTTTACCGGCAACAAAGCTTACGCCACCTACGCAAAATCCTGTAATTATGCCATACAAAGACGCAAAACTTTCTTGAATAGCAAAATCTTTGTGTACAACCGGCCACGCTGCACCAAAAAGCGAATCCGGTAACCCTAAAGATATGAAAACAATATAAATAACAACCAAAATAAAAAGCATTTTAACACCTCGCTAATATGAGATATTTTAACATAAAGAAGTTTTATATTCAACTCTATATTCTTTTATAAACAAATTCTTCTTTTATGTTGAAAAAGGTATTGATTTATTGACAAGTTTTTTTTGTGGTGATATTCTTAAAATAGATAATTTTTGGCTTGTTCAAGGAGAATAACAATGAGGTGGATTAAACTTCACGAGCCCGTTAAGGTTCCAATTTTCAAAAATGCTCTTTATGCATTAAAACTTATATGGGAAGCTGATAAAAGACTTTTAATCGGCTATCTTGTTACGGAAATTTCTAACAAAGTTTTGTCAATGTATGTCCAGAACATTCTGTTTTTAAAAGTTCTCTTGAGCATCATCGATGGTGATGCAGATTTCAAGACATATTTCACATATCTTTTGCTTTTCTTTGGTGTGTATTTACTTGTGAATGTGATTTCTGCATTTGCCGAAAGAACAAGATTAATTTCGACAAAAATTGTTCTTAAAAATCTTAACAACAAGATTTTTGAAAAAGCAACCCAACTTGATGTCAGTTGTTATGAAAACCCCGAGTTTTATGATAAATATCAAAGAGCAACACTTGTTCTTTCATCAAGTTATTTCGACTTAATTTGTTGGGATGTTGCCGCTATTATAGGTGGTATTATTGCACTTATCTGCGTTGTTACAACAGTTACAGTAATTAACCCTATGTATCTGTTATTTTTATTACCTGTCACTCTTGTTTTTGTTATTGAAATTTCCAAAAGTAAAGCTGTATATAAGCGTGACCTCGAAATGACAACAAACAACAGAATCAAGGCATATATTCAGCGAACAATGTTCTTAAAAGACTTTTCAAAGGATATGAGAACATCAAACATTTTTGCAGTTTTGATTAAACGATTCAAAATTGCAATCGATGCAAATATTATGATTCTCAAAAAGTATGGTCCAAAGCTATTCTTTTACAGTATGCTTAGTTCACTTTTCAGTGATTTTATACCAATTATTGGCACTTACGCCCTTGCAGGATATCAATTTATTTTCACAAAGGCACTTTCAATTTCAAATTTCTCTGTTGTTCTTTCATCAATCAACTCTGTTCGCGACTCAACAATGTCTATTGCAGAAGGGTTTGATGAACTTTCACAGATGGCACTCTTTTTTCAAAATTTGCGTGATTTCTTTGACTATGAACCAAAAATCACAGATGGTGGAAAAGACGCAGAAGAATTTCAGAGCATTGAATTCAAAAATGTTTCTTTTGGGTATCCTGACACAAACAAAGCAATCCTTAAAAATGTTTCGTTCAAAATTAACAAAGGTGAAACTATTGCAATTGTGGGTATCAACGGTGCAGGTAAATCAACTCTCGTTAAACTTCTTTTGCGTTTTTATGATGCCGATGAAGGCGAAATTCTTTATAATGGCACCAATGTAAAAGAATATAATGTCAAGTCACTTAGAAATGCTTTTGCAACTGTTTTCCAAGACTATAAGAACTTTGCTGTTTCGGTTAACGAAAACATTATGTGTCACGAATGTAGTGAAGAAGAAAAGATAATTGCTGAAAAAGCACTTCGTCGTAGCGGTGTTTGGGAAAAGATACAGAGTCTGACAAAAGGTGCTGACACAGTGCTTACTCGTGAGTTTGAAATTGATGGTGCGGGTCTTTCAGGTGGCGAAAACCAAAAGGTTTCTGCTGCTCGACTCTTTGCCCGTGACTTTGAGGTTGCAATTCTCGACGAGCCTAGCTCTGCACTTGACCCTATTGCTGAATACAAAATGTATGAAAATCTGATTGAAGTTACTAAAAACAAAACAGTTATCTATATTTCACACAGACTTTCAAGTGCTGTGCTTTCTGACAGAATTTTTGTACTTGGTAATGGTACAATTCTTGAATCAGGTTCACACAGCGAACTTATGGCACAAAATGGTGAATACAGCAAAATGTTCACTTTGCAAGCATCAAGTTATAAGGGAGAAAGCGGGGTGAGTGAAAATGTTTAAGAAAAAGAACAAAGAAAAAACGCTTCACTCAATGCCATCTAATATTTTCTTCTTTATAAAACTTCTTTTTAGTGTTTCTCCCCTTCTTGTTATTGGCGAATTCATGTGGGGGCTTTTGATGATTTTGCCCAACAACCTTATCCGTGTTATTGGTGTAAAATATATCATTGATGTTGTGACAGAAGGAACAAATCTTGAAAGAATTTTCTATGCAGTGTTAGTTATTGCTCTTGTTTTAATTCTTTCAACGATTATTTCATGGTTATTCAGAGAATTTTACTGGAATATGGAACGAGAAAGACTTTACTATGGTTTAAATCAGAAACTATATGAAAAAGCAAGAAGTCTAGACTTGGAATCTTATGATAACCCTGAATTCTACAACAACTTTATTCTCACTATTGAGTCTTCATCAAGTAATATTCAAAATCTTTTAGGTCTTGTGAGAATGTATGTGGGACATATAATTTCACTCGTAACAATTTCTTCCGTACTTTTCACAATTGACCCTTGGTGCCTTGTGATTATCCTTATTGTTATCTGCGTTTTTCTTCCTATAAGCAAAAGAGTTGGCACTCTTATGATGGAAAGACGAATTGATAATGCAAAATATCACAGACGAGCTGACTATTTCCAACGCATTTTCTATTTGCAAGATTATGCAAAAGAAGTAAGAATGAATAATATTTCACCTTTGCTTATGGACAGATACAACGATGCTGCAGATGATGTTATCAATAATCAGAAGAAGTATTGGAATAAGATTTCTGCTCTTAACTGCACACAAAAAGTTGGTGTTCAAGGTCTTGGATTTATGTTTATTCTTCCCCTTTATCTTGGATATTGCGTGCTTATAAAAGATACTATTTCTGCTGGTGACTTTGTCGCAACATTCAATGGTGCACACGCCGTTGCAATGTCATTCCAATTTTTGACTGTTTGGGCATTGGCTCGATTCTCTGAACAAGCAAAAATGATTGACAAATACCGTGAATTCTTAAATGCTGATTTTAAGATTAAAAATGGCGGTGTAAAGGCAAAGAAAACTGAGCCAAAGGAAATTACAATTAAAAATCTTTCATTCACCTACCCTAACAACGACAAACCTACACTTGAAGACATTAATCTCACAATTAAACCTTATGAGAAAATTGCTCTTGTTGGTTATAATGGTGCGGGTAAAACAACCCTCACAAACCTGTTATTAAGACTTTACGATGCCACTGAAGGTGAAATCCTTATTGATGGTGAAAACATTAAAAATGCTACTGCAGACTCTCACAGAGACCGTTTTGCAGCAGTATTTCAAGATTTTCAAATTTTCTCTTGCAGTCTTGGTGAAAATGTTGCTCTTGATGTTAATCCCCATGAAAATAGAATATGGGATGCATTGAAGCACAGCGGTTTTAACAAAGAACTTAAAAACGGAATAGAAACTGAACTTTTAAGAGAATTTGACGACGAAGGGGTTATGTTCTCCGGTGGTGAAGCACAGAAAACTGCTATCGCACGAGCATTCTATAAGGATTGTCCTTATGTAATTCTTGACGAACCAAGTGCTAACCTTGACCCTGTTGCTGAATATAATCTTAACCAAGCAATGATTGAAGCTGCGGACAAGAAAACCGTTATTTTCATTTCTCACAGACTTTCAACCACAGTAAATGCCGACAGAATATATGTTATGGAAAATGGCAGAATTATTGAAAGCGGAAGCCATCAGGAACTTATGAATTTAAACGGTACTTACGCTTATATGTTCAATCTTCAAGCAGAAAAATATAAAGACGAGTGATTTTATGAAAACATTAGCTCCCGATTATTATAACAAATTCAAATGCATAGCTGACCGATGCCGTCACAGTTGTTGCATCGGTTGGGAAATTGATATTGATGATGAAACTTTTGAATACTATAAAAGTATTGACTCTGATTTTGGGAAACAATTAAGAGAAAACATTGTCACACAAGATGAATGTAACTGCTTTAAATTGACCGATGTTGAAAGATGTCCATTCTTAAATGAGAACAATCTTTGTGATATTATTCTAAATCTTTCAGAGGATGCACTTTGCCAGATTTGCTATGACCATCCCCGTTTCAGAAATTTTTATTCTGACAGAACTGAAATTGGCATTGGTCTTTGTTGCGAAGAAGCAGCAAGACTTATTCTATCTCAAAACAAAAAAGTGAAAATCGTTGAAATTTTCCATGATACACTCACAGAAGAAAGTAATGATTTTGAAAAAGATTTCTTTATTAAGCGAAATAATACTTTTGAATATTTTCAAAATAGAGATTTAACAATTAAAGAGAGAATGTCTTTAAATAATGCCTTCTGTTCAAAAGAATTATTGGAAAAATATCTTTCATTAGAAATTCTTGATAATAATTGGAAAAATCTTTTAAATGAACTAATTGATGCTTATGATGGTATAAAAGATATTGAAACTCCAAATGAATTTGATATTTGTTTTGAGCAACTACTTATTTATTTTACATATCGCCACTTTGTCCTTGTGCTTGATGGCAATTATGAAGAAAACATTATAAAATTCATTAAAACAAGTGTGAATATAATTTATGCATTATGTCAGTATCATATCAATAAATACAACTCTTTAGCCTTTGAAGATATTGTTGAGTATTCAAGAATGTATTCAAGTGAAATAGAATATTCACAGGAGAATTTAGATGTATTAACCTCATAACAAAAAGCCTTGAATTTTAAATTCAAGGCTTTAAATATTTTATTGAGTTGAGTTTGTAACTGCTTGCAGAGCCATTCGGGCATCAACGAGAGTTATTGCTCCGTCTCCATTCATATCAGCAGCAAGATTTTGAATATCGTCTAGCGTTATTGTATTTGCTACAGCCTGCAAGACCATTCTTGCATCCACAAGTGAAATGTTGCCATCATTGTTAATATCACCTGTTGTAAAGGCATATTCGAGTAATTCAAGGGCCTTATTAATTGCAAAAATATGTTCGTCAATTAAATTTTGCTCTGCCAAGGAATACCCAGAAATATCAAGCGCTAAAATGTCATCAAGCAATTTAAGAGAATCTTCTGTATAAAGTTTTCTGTCAATACCATTTGCTATCTCAACTATATTATCATATTCAGTATAATCAGCTTCTCTATATTCAAAAGCATTCTCAATTGGTTGTGTTACAACAACATTTTCGTTTGTACCATCATTACTTGTGATTATACAATAATATGCAATCGCACCATCTTCACGCTTTGGTTCATAAAAGAATTTTGTTGCACCTTCAATTGGTGTACCACCTTCGTTTGCTACAATATCATTTTCATACCACTGATATGTACAATTATATCCAAGTGCGTAAGCATGAATAAACCTATCTTCCACGCTCACCTGCTGTGGCATCCCAAAAATTACGCATGGAACAGGTTTGAATTCTTTATTTGCTTGTTCTGCATATTGTTGAGCGTAACTTTCATTAAAACCATAAACTATAAAGTTTGTTGGTGGAGTTGCTGCAGTAATTGATGTAACTGTGCTTGGAAGAACTAAACCTTTAAGAGTTGATGGCAAGTTACCAATTTTTTCAACATTATCGAACTGCAAATATTCAACATATGTATTTTGAAATGCATTTGAGCCAATAGTTTTAACATTTGGCAACCAAAGTGATTTTAAACTTTCACAATTTGAAAAAACACTATATTCAATAGAAGTAAGTGAAGTCAAGTTAAGAACACTTAACTTTTTACAATTGATGAATGAATTAGTGCCAAGCTTTTCAACTTTTGGAAGTGAAGCCACTCTAAGGTCCTCACAGCCACAAAAAGCATTATTTCCAAGTCTTGTTGCTTCTGGTAAATCTATAAACCTAATTGAACTGTAATAAAAAACTTCGTTAGCTATATTTGTTGCCTTTGGAAGACGAACTGTGACCAAAGCTGAACAATATTTAAACGCACTCTTTGCAACATTAAAGACTTCTTCAGCTTTTAAAAATTCAAGAGAACGACACTCAGAAAAAACACCTTCATTCAAGGATGTTAAAACAGGAGCATTAACTTTTGTTACATCACTATTTCTGAACGCAAAGCTATTGACTGTTTTGGCATTAGTTAACTCTATTTCACCTAAACCCTGTGCATTTTCAAAGGCACTAGCTGAAATTGTTGTAACATTGGACAAATCAACATTCTGCAAGTTGTTACAACCTGAAAAAGCATATTTACCAATGCTTGTAATCTGGTTAAATGGTACACTTTGAATTGTACTGATTTGAAAAGCATTATCGCTAATAGTAGTTAAACCATTACCTGTTACAGTTTCAAGGTTTGAACAGCCGTAAAATGCATTTTTGCCGATTTTGGTTGCTGTATCAGGCAAATGAACTGAACGAATTACATGGTCATTTTTAAAGGCATCTGCATCTATACCCTTAACAGTTATACCTCGAATCTTATCAGGAACAACAATATCCATATCGTTTCCTGCATAATTAGTAATTAAACCTGATGAACTAATATCATATTTTTCATCTTCAGTTTCAAATACTCGAGTATATTCATAAGTCACTGGCAAACTGAACGCCTTACCTTTTGAAATTGCAACTGCAGTAATTTTGGTAGAATCACCGATAGTTATTGGTTCAGTATATTTTGTACCAGTAACAAAATCTATTTCAACATCATCTTCACCATTTATTACGTAGAAAATAATTGAATCTTCTTCAGGACAAGTTAAAGTCAGTTTAAATGCTTTATTAAATTCGGTCTTTACTACACTAAATTGCACACTTGCAGTTCTTGGAATAGTCTGAAGAATATATTTTAAATAGAGAATACCTGCACCATATTTGTTCTCACCAGAATTTTCTTCCATTTTGATTGCATATCTTTCAATCATCTCTTCTACTTCTTCAGCAGTTTTATCTGGAAAAGCCGAACGAACAACGGCATAACCAGCAGAAACCTGAGGGGCTGCCATTGAAGTACCACTCATCAAGGAATATGTATTATTAAGATAACAGCTCTTAATATTATCGCCAGGAGCTGCAATATCAATTGTACCGTTGTAGTTAGAATATTTTGATAGTTTATGATTTTTATCAACAGCGCTAACTGTAACAGCAGATTCAACACAAGCTGGAGAATAAGTCTTTTTTGATAAATTAGCCGAATTATTGCCTGCAGCAACAATAACGTTAACATTCTGTTTTACGGCTTCATTAATTGAATCCTCTAACATTTGCTGATGACCTTCAGCTGTAAGGCTCAAATTAATGATATCTGCACCATCTTCAACAGCCATATCAACTGCAATTGCTATAAGACTTGTTGAGCCTTTGCCGTCATAATTTAGAACTTTATAAGGCTTGATTTTAACACTATCAGGAGTATTATCAACAATAATACCTGCAACATGAGTTCCATGACCAAAATCATCTTCACAACTATCTGTTGCACCTGTCGAACTTAAATTAACATCATTTGGAAGAAGTCGGTCAACTAAAAACTCATGGTCTGTATCAACACCACTATCAAGGACAGCGATTGTTACATCTTGCAAAATTCTTTCTTGTAATTCATCTCTAATACTTTCATAACCGATTTCTTCTGAAATCCATGACAATGCTTCTCCTGTAACATTGCCACCAACAACAATTTCAGGATTAATATTAGGGATTCCACCCTCTTCTTCTGACTCAACTGAGCATATTGTATCAACTTCGACATATTCAATATAATCTAAAGACTGATAATAATCATAAGCTTTTTCTGTGTTAAAATCGGTATCAAATTGAAGAATATATAAATCTTTATATCCGCTTATGCAATCAATTGCACCTTGATAATCAATTTTTTTCTTTGATTTAACTATAAGTCTGCAAGTAGAAAAGTCTTTAGTTTCTATATTTGGCTCTTCGTCGTTTGCTATTTCATAAAAACCTGAACTATAAAAATTATTTATCTCGTTTTCTATGCCCTCATAAACAATTGGATAATCAATGTCTGGAATATCTGTATCGCTAGATTCTGCATCTTCTTCAGTATCATTTTCTATATCATAAGTTCTAATCATTTCTGCAAGACCAGATGCAAAGGTGTTAAGATTTGAAGAATCAACATAAGCTAACGACAGTGCAGAAAAGCCGTCCGCAACAGACAGTATTAAAAACATCAATGACATAAATATTGATAAGATTTTCTTCATTTTTACACACCTCCACACAGATATATTTACAAAAGTTTCGGAACATTCACGAATTATTTAATAATTATATCAAAAACAAACAAAATTTTCAATATTTCTTGTCTAAAATGCTCACACAAGCAATAATGTGTTGATTATGGAACAAAAAAGAAAACAGCAGTATATTAAATACTGCTGTTTATATCTAAAATATGTAATTTTTAACAATACCCAACTGCTAAACCAAATAATAATAAACCACTTGTGAGTAGTAAATTGAGCATTTGGAATTTCCAAGAATATTTTACCCATTTGCCGTAACTCATATCAGCGAGTCCCAATGAAATTAGCAACGCTGCATTAGTTGGATAAAACACATTTGAAAAGCCATCGCCAAATGCAAAAGCAACAACACAGAGTTGTGGACTGATACCGAACATCTGAGCAAGTGGTACGATAAGTGGCATCAATAAAAAAGCTTTTGCTGAACCTGAACTGATAAAGAAATTCATAACCAACACGAGCAAATAAATAAACAGGATTACAACCCATTTGGGCAAGTCATTTACCATTGATACTGCTAAATGCAAGATGGTGTCAAGAATATGCGCTTCTGTAAGAGTATATTTAATTGACCCTGCCATCATTATAAGGAACACTGCTGGCAAAATTGTAACGATACCTTTTAAGAAACCGCTACCTAATTCTTTGCCTTTCATACCTGAAAGCAATGTTGCTGTTATTCCTGCAACCAAAAACATCACAGCAACGATTATCATTGTATAATCTTGCAATGCTGTAATAAAACCTGAGCTTAAAACAATAAGAATGCCTGCGCCTACAATTCCTGCAAACCATTTAAGAGCAGAATTCATTTTTGCATCTTCAATAAAGCCTTGATTTAATGCAGAAGAGCCATCAAATTTATCAATCTTCTTTGCGTGATTAGTTAAGAATGTGATTAAGAGTGCATAAATCAAAGCAAAGCTTAAAAGACGAAGCCACGCACCTGAAAACATTGGTAAATTAGCAAGACTTTGTGCAACGCCAACAGTAAAAGGATTGCAAACACCTGCAGCAAATCCACAGCCAACAGCCAAAAGGCTCATACCCATACCTGTAACTGCGTCCCAACCAAGATTGATTGCAAGTGCAACCACAATCGGTACCATTGGTACACACTCTTCAAAAGAGCCTATCAAAGCGCCCATCGCCATAAAAAAGAAACTGAGAATTGCCATCAATTTGTATCTTGCATTGGCAAAGCGCTTAACAATTTTCTGCAACATATATTTCATCAGTCCGCATTTTTCAAGACTGTTGAAAATACCACCGATTACTAAAAGGAAAACAATAATGGCAATCATCATTCCCCCACCATCTGCACCAAGCACTAATACCGGTGACAAAAGCCATTTCCAGAATGGCATTCCACCTTCAACATAGGTGAATTCAGATGATGAGTCAATTATCATATTACCATTTGCATCAGGCAATCTTGCATATTCACCACCAGGAATAACAAATGTTAATCCATAAGTCAATACCATAAGCACCAAGACAACAACAATTGCAGTAATGAATGATTTGACACCGATATTTAACCCTGTGCTTTTTTCATTTTCCACAAATCAGACCTCCTGCATGATATATTTAAAGAAATCAACTGCTTGTGCCATTGTTTCTACATCTACATTTTCATTAAGTCCATGAACACTGCCCATTTGCTCATTAGTAATTGTAAATGGTGCAAAACGGATACAATTATCACAAACTCTGCTTAAAAATCTGCTATCACTCGCAGCAGTCATAAGGTATGGTGAAGGTACCACATCAGGGAATACATTTTCAACTGCTTTTTCAACTAATTTAAACGCATCACCCTTAAAATCAGTTATTGGTGATGGGAATCCTGGCTCTAACACTTCAGTTTCAATGTCAAATTTAGCTGCAAGTTGTTTTACAGCTTCGATACTTGCTTCTCTACCCTGATGATGAGAAAAACGCATATTACCAACAACCCAAGCTTCTTGTGGAAGAACGTTTCTGCCATTTGAGCCTTGAGCCATTGTGAAAGCAAGTGTTGTTTTAACCATTGCACCTGCAGTACTGTTAATAGCTGGTAAAAGCTTTGTCACAGGCTTTTTAAGAACATTAATATTACTGAATACAGTTTTCATATATCCTGTCATATGAGGCGCCATTCGTCTAAACATTTCATAGATTGCATCAGGCATTTCTGATATAAATATATCAGATTTTTCAACTTCTGCCATAAATTTGCCAAGACGAACAAGTGGAGTGTTTTTACCCGGAGTTGAAGCGTGGCCACCTTTTGAACGAGCTGTGAATTTCAAATCTGCCTGACCTTTTTCACCCAAACCAATCATTGCAAATTTGCCTTTTACGCCTGCGATTGGGTCAATGACAATCATTCCACCTTCATCAAGCACCATATCAAGATGAATTCCACGTTCTTTTAACGTGTTACTGATTTCGTTAGCGCCATCGCCATTCGTTTCTTCATTTCGTGTTGTCAAGAAATAAATGTCTCGTGTTGGAACAAAACCATCATTTAAAAGTTCTTCTGCAGCCTGAAGAATTGCGAAGAGATTACCTTTTGTATCAAGTGTTCCTCTACCCCAAATCTTTCCTTCGGCAATCTCACCTGAAAAAGCTGGATACTTCCATTCTCCCGGTGCTTCAACAACATCGTGATGACTCATAAAAAGCAAAGGATTTTTTGACGAATCTGTACCTTTTAATTTAAACAGTAAACTACCCTTAAATTCTTCTTTTTCAGCCTTTTCAAAAAACTTTGGAAAGAAACCTTCAAGCAACTTATGGAACTCATAGAACTTTGTCAAATCAGTCTGACCATAAGCTGAAACTGTTTCCTTTTGAATTAATTGTGATAAAACTTTTGCATAAGCAAGATTGCGATTCTCGTTCATAACAACCCTCTAATAATATAAAAATCTGGCGGAGATGAAGAGATTTGAACTCTTGCGCCGCTATTCACGACCTACCGCATTTCGAGTGCGGACCCTTCAACCACTTGGGTACATCTCCATACTAACCCTAATATTTTACCATTTGAGCATTTCTTTGTCAACAATAGCCATTACTTGATTTTTGATACAATAGTGTTATAATATCACGGAAGTGGTGATATAAATGACAAAGTTTAAAATATTTATAAAAAATGAAATTGTTCTAATGTTATCTTTTATTTTAGCAATAGTTTCAGCATTTTTTGTTATACCAAGTAGAGAATATTTTAATTATATTGATTTTCGCACTTTGGGATTATTGTTTTGTCTAATGTGTGTTATGGCTGGTTTTAATAAACTTGGAATTTTCAAGTTTATTGCAGAAAAGATGCTTTCAAAAATCAAAAGTGTTAATGGTTTATCTCTTATTCTAGGGTTGCTTTGCTTTTTCTCGTCAATGTTTATTACAAATGATGTGGCACTTATTACATTTGTGCCTTTCACTATCACGGCATTAAAGTTATCGGATAAAATGAATAAACTTATCTGGATTGTGACTATTGAAACTGTTGCAGCAAATTTAGGTAGTATGTTGACTCCTATCGGCAATCCACAAAATTTATATTTATTCTCGGCTTTTAATATGAGTCTTGGTAATTTTATCAGTACCATTCTCCCCTATGCTTTATTGTCATTTTCACTTATTATTATATGTTGTCTTTTCAACGGCAAAGGCAAAATGGAAACTCAATTCAATGATAACAAAACTGAATTTTCTAAATTACATATAATTGTTTATTCGCTGATTTTTATTGTTTCATTATTAACGGTTTTCCGAGTAATTCCTTTTGAAATTACTGTTTTATTAACTTTAATTTCAATATTAATTTTTGACCATAAAGTACTTTTAAAAGTTGATTATAGCTTACTTTTCACTTTTATTTTCTTGTTTATTTTTATTGGAAATCTTGGGGAAATCAAAATAATAAGCGACTTTTTAAAAAGTATTGTAAGTGGAAATGAAGTTTTAGTTTCAATTGCTTCTAGTCAGGTTTTCTCAAATGTTCCTGCTGCTATTCTACTTTCAAAGTTTACTGAAAATGCACATGATTTGCTGATTGGCGTTAATCTTGGTGGACTTGGTACATTAATAGCATCAATGGCAAGCTTGATTTCATTTAAATTCATTGCTAAAGAGAATGTTAAAACTGGAAAATACATATTGGTTTTTACAATTGTTAATATTCTATTTTTAATCTTGAATTTAGTTCTTTGGCTGATAATAAAATAGAAAAAATGGGTATTCCAAAACGGAATACCCATTAATTTTTTATGTAATTATTTGTGGTAACGAAGTGAGCAAATATCGTCACCTTTTGCGATACATTTTGGTAAGTCAAGAACTGCACCATATTGTTCACCGATTCCGTGGTCACCACACATTGCGATATCACAAAGAGTTGCGATTTCTTCATCTGTGCAACCTGCTTTTTGCCACGCTTTTACAAGTGGACAATAGTGGAAATCGATTGAAAGTTTATCATCTGTGCTTTCAAGAATTTTCATTTCAAAAACCATCTGTGCAGGTTTTGTGAAAAGAGTTTTGCGAAGGCCAATAAGACTATCTGTTTTGCCTTTTTTCACAAGGTTTTCACCATGTGTAAGTCCACAACGCTTGATTGCTGCGCTACCGAAATCCCACCAATCAAGACCACGTTTGCCTGCTTCATCACAAAGAAGATAAAGCCAGTATGCACGGTGCTCAAGTTGTTCACGAACTGCCACAATCAATGGGTTTTTGATTTTTGCATCATTTTTTACTTTACTCATTTTATATCCTTCTTTTCTAAAAATTATTTCTTTTGACCATAATAAGCATTGGCACCATGTTTACGGAGATAATGCTTGTCTAAAAGTTCTTGCTGCATTGGTTTAATCTGTGGATTCATCATAATATTGTGCCATGCCATAAATGCAAGTTCTTCCAAAACAACTGCATTGTGAACTGCATTGTACGGGTCAGTACCCCAAGTGAATGGACCATGACTATGAACGAGCACTGCGGGAATGTCATTTGGCTCTTTATCATTAAAGGTTTCAATAATTACATTACCCGTTTCAAGTTCATATTTGCCACCGATTTCGACCGGTGTCATTTTGCGTGTACAAGGAATTTCACCGTAGAAATAATCACCGTGAGTAGTACCAAGTGCAGGGATTCCCATGCCAGCCTGTGCAAATGTTGTTGCCCAACGAGAATGAGTGTGAACAACACCTTTAATATCAGGGAACGCATTGTAAAGTGCCACATGAGTATCAGTATCAGAAGATGGATTTAATTCACCCTCAACCTTTTTACCGGTTTTAAGGTCAACAACAACCATATCTTCTGCTTTCATTGTGTCGTATTCAACACCTGATGGCTTGATTACCATTAATCCTTTTTCACGGTCAACACCCGAAACATTACCCCAAGTGAATGTAATAAGACCGTATTTGGGCAAAAGCATATTTGCCTCAAATACTTCTTTTTTTAATTGTTCAAGCATAGGTTACTCCTTATTTCAACTTCCATGCAAGGTCAGCAAGGAATAAGTCTTTTTCGAGACCTGCAACTGTTGTATCTTTATTGATATGAACAAATTCGATGTCCATCATATTTGCCCAATCTTTCATCTGTTCTGCTGTAACATCATAGCTGAGTACTGTATGATGAGCACCACCTGCTGTAATCCAGCATTCGATACCTGTTTCAAGGGAAGGCATCGCTCTCCACATTACGCGAGCAACAGGGAGATTTGGCATTTCCATAATCGGTTTAACACATTCGATATCTTGACAGATAAGACGAACACGACCACCCATATCAACAAGAGATACAACGATAGCACTACCTGCTTTACCTTCAAAAACAAGTCTTGCAGGGTCTTTTTCGTTCATACCGATTCCAAGGTGATGAGTTTCAATTCTTGGTCTATCAGCTGCCATTGATGGACAAACTTCAAGCATGTGAGCGCCAAGGCTATATTCTTCACCTTCAACAAGATGGTATGTATAGTCTTCCATAAAGCCTGTACCACCGTTTTTACCTTCTGACATTGCTTTCATAATCGCAGTCATAGCAGCAACTTTCCAGTCACCTTCACCACCGTAGCCATAGCCCTGTGCCATCAAATGCTGACTTGCAAGACCTGGAAGTTGTTCCATACCATAAAGGTCTTGGAATGTGTTTGAGAATGCCATACAACCTTCGCTGTCAAGCATTTTTTTCATTGCGATTTCTTCGCGAGCCTGATAACGGATTGCTTCAACATTATCAGTTGCAAAGTCATATTCTGCCTTGTAAACATCCATAAGAGCATCAATTTCAGCGTCAGTTACTTCATTCATAATCTTTACAAGATCGCCAACTGCCCAAGTGTTAACCTGCCAACCGAGTTTTGCCTGAACTTCCACCTTATCGCCTTCAGTAACTGCAACTTCACGCATATTGTCGCCAAAACGCATTACTTTAAGTTCTTTACTTACTGCAACACCAACTGCTGAACGCATCCAATCGCCAAGACGAGTGCGCACTGAATCCTTTGTCCAATGGCCTGCGATAACCTTGCGTGGCATACGAAGTCTTGCTGCGATAAATCCGTGTTCACGGTCACCATGAGCAGCTTGGTTAAGGTTCATAAAGTCCATATCGATTTCGTCGTTAGGAATTTCTGTATTATACTGTGTTGCAAGGTGACAGTATGGTTTCTGTAAATCTACAAAACCGTTAATCCACATTTTTGATGGGCTAAATGTATGACACCAAGTAATGATACCTGCACACTTTTTATCGTAATTTGCTTCTCTTACAACATCTGTGATTTCCTTGTTTGTTTTTGCAGTTACTTTATAAACAACTTTGCATGGAAGTGAACCTGATGCATTAAGTTCATCAACCATTTCCTGTGCACGAGATGCAACTGTTTCTAAAACTTCAGGACCATAAAGGAACTGACTGCCAACTACAAACCAAAATTCATAATTTTTAAGACTCATAATATTTTTCTCCTTTATTTAAGAACATCAATTGCTGCCTTTTCAACTGCAACTGCTGACTCATATCTCTTAATATATTCATTAAAACCTTCAACATCTGCCTTGTCAGGCTCAATTACACTTGCTTTATACTCTGCAAAAACTTTATTTTCAAGGTAATCTTCAAGCGCTTCATTTTCTTTATTTGCCATATATGCTGCAAGAAGTGCAATACCCCATGCACCACCCTCACCTGCTGTTTCCATAACTGCAACAGGAGTATTAAGAGCACCTGCCATAAGTTTTTGACCAACAACTGGAGTCTTGAAAAGACCACCATGACCTAAAAGTTTTTCAATCTGAACATTTTCTTTATCAAAAAGAATATTCATACCAAGGCGTAATGTTGCCATTGTGCCATAGAGTTGTGCTCTCATAAAGTTTGCGAGAGTGAATTTTGTATCAGGCATTCTAACGAGTAATGGTCTGCCTTCTGCAGTATCTGTTACAGGCTCACCTGAATAATAGTTAAAACTGATAATACCGTTACAATCTGCATCACCTTTAAGGGCTTGAGCATAAAGCATATCGTAAAGTGCAGGTTTGTTAACCTCCACACCACTGTTTGCTAAAACTTCTGCAAAAAGTTTTACATAAGCATCAAGGTCGGATGTACAAGTGTTACAATGCACCATAGCAACAGGTTTACCTGTTGGAGTTGTAACCATATCAATTTCTGTATAAACATCTGAAAGTGCTTTATCGAGGACAATCATACCAAAAATTGATGTACCCGCAGAAATGTTGCCTGTTTTTGCTGCAACACTATTTGTTGCAACCATACCTGTACCTGCATCACCTTCTGGTGGGCAAAGTGGGCAACCATCTTCTAATTCACCTGTTGGGTCAAGAAGTAATGCTCCATCTTTTGTAAGTGTTCCTGCATTATCACCTGCAAGTAAGATTTTAGGAAGAATGTCGAGCAATTCAAATGAATAACCCTTTTCCTTAACTAAAGCATCAAACTGTTCAACCATTTTTTCGTCATAACAATTTTTTGTGCTATCAATTGGGAACATGCCTGCTGCTTCACCGATACCGATTACCTTCTCACCTGTGAGCATCCAATGAACGTAGCCTTCAAGGGTTGTAAGGAAATCAATATTAGGAAGATGGTATTCCTTATTGAGCATAGCCTGATAGAGATGAGCTATACTCCATCTCTGTGGAATGTTAAAATTGAAAAGTTCTGTGAGTTCTGCTGAAGCCTTTTCAGTTATTGTATTTCTCCATGTTCTGAATTCAGCAAGTTGATTTCCATCTTTATCGAACGGAAGATAACCGTGCATCATTGCAGAAAAGCCCATTGCTTTGAACTTGGTAAGTTTTACACAATATTTTCCTTCTACATCTGCTTTAAGATTTTTATAAGCATCCTGAAGGCCTGTCCAGACATCGTCCAAATGATATGTCCAAACACCGTTCTCAAAACGATTTTCCCAACCGTGAGAGCCTGATGCAATAGGGTTATGTTTTTCATCAATCAAAACGGCTTTAATTCGGGTTGAACCCATTTCAATGCCCAAAACTGCATTGCCGTTTTCAATTGTGTTTTTTATCGCCTGAATATCCAAATTTTCCAACTCCTTATATGAGTATATATCTTATAAATTATATCATTAAAAAACTCAATAATCAACTAAGAATTGCCATTTCTTCTGCGTTAAAATCAAATGTTTCTGTTCGAGTATTTTCAGTTATATATTTGAGTATTTCTTCATAAGTTGCAGTTTTAATATCAATTCGCTCAACTTGCTTGTTGAAGATACCCCAACTATCCCCTGCGTTATATGTTTTATAAGTCCATTTAATTCGGCTGATGTCATTTTGTTCATATTTCTTTTGAGCGTATTCTTCACATTCGTGGTTATTGTATTCACCGACAACTACTGCTACACCCCAGTCTTTTCGAGCAGTTTTGAGTTCTTTTACACGATAACGAATCATACCTTTTTCTCTATCATAAAGATGTAACTGATAGAGCATATTTTCATAACCCATTTCATTGGGATTTGGCAAAACTGTTGTTGACCAAACACCCTCAAATGAGATTATGTGGTTTTTGTCGATTTCTCGAATTGCTTTATAGAGAATGTCATAAACCTTATTGGTGCGAGAAACTGCATCTTCACTTTCTGCCGACCAAGAGTAATCACCATTATAACCGCCATTATTTTGTGGTTCATTTAAAAGGTCATAGGCACACACGGTTTTGTTGTCTTTATAGCGATTTGCAATTGTAGTCCAAAGTTCTATTGTCGCATTCAGCATATCTTCATTTTCATAAAGTTCATTGCGTCCTGCTTTGCCTGTGCAATGATTTTTACTTTGACCACCCGGTGCACCGTGTAAATCAAGCATTACATAAATCCCGTATTTTTCACATATTTTAATAAGCCAGTCAAGTTTTTGAAAGCCTTTATTATCATTGTGATTTTCACTGAGCCAATTTAAATCTTCAGTCATAAAATTGCGATACCAGAATGGTACACGAACACAGTTAAAGCCCATTTTTTCAATTTGTGCTATATCTTCTTCAGTTATGAAACTGTCTTCAAAAGTTTTAACAATTTCATTAGTTTTTTCTTCACCAAAACGGTCAAGCAAAACTTCAAGTGTATCAAAACATGCCCAATCTTCTGTATATTCAGGCACAAATCCCATCCAAGTTTCCCACAAAAGCCAGTTACCCAAATTTACACCTTTAAGGACTATTTTTTCGCCTTTTTCATTAACTATGTAACCATCTTTGACGGTTAACAAACTCATTTCTTTTGGGTTTGAATTGTTATATTCATCTAATGTTTTTATTTCGGTCTTTCCACAACCGAATAAAGTTATGATAAAAGCAAATGCAAGTAAAATTGAAATTAGTTTTTTCATAAAATCTCCCCTTTTTCTTTTATTATATTGCATTTCTATTTTTATTTCAACAAAAAAGGTTACTAACCATAAAGATTAGTAACCTTAAATTTATTTGTGACATTCATTTGCCATAGGACAACTTGCACAGTTGCACCCACAAGACGATTTGCCCTGTTTTTTGTCACGATACATTTTGTAAATTATTGCACCTACAATTACTGCTAATATAACAAAAACAATAATTGTACCTATATTTGCACTTAAAAATTCAAGCATAAATATCAACCTTTATTTTTATATTCTTTAAAGGGTTTTGTAAGCATAAATACTATTGCCACAAGAACAAGTATTGCACAAACCAAACCTATAATATTTGGTGTACCCATAAAGAGATTACCGAATTGGTAAATCATAAGTGACACGGCATAAGCCAATGTGCATTGATAAGCAATTGCAAAAAAGGTCCATTTAGGAGAGTTCATTTCTCTTCTGATAGCGCCCACAGCAGCAAAGCAAGGTGCGCAAAGAAGATTGAACACAAGGAATGAATAACCTGCAAGCTGGTTGAGTCCATCAAATTTGAGAATTTCAAGAACTGAAACGATTTCTTCTTTTGCAATAAGTCCCATTATTGTTGCAACTGCAGTTTCTGCACTACCAAAGCCCAATGGAACAAAAATGAATTTGATTGCATTACCAATTATACCAAGAACACTATCACCAAGAGGCATATCAAGACTGAATGTAAATTTGCCATTCATCAAACCCCATGATGAGCCGAGCCAGATAATAATTGATGAAACAAGAATAACTGTTCCTGCTTTTTTAATGAAAGAACTTACTCTCTCCCACATACTTCTCATTATATTCTGGAATGTTGGCATGTGATAAAGTGGTAATTCAAGCACAAATGGTGCAACATCACCTGAAAAGAGTTTGGTCTTTTTAAGCATTATTCCTGAAACAACAACTGCAGTTACACCAACAAAATATGCACTAGGGGCTACCCACCACGCATCATCAAAAAGATTACCTGCAATGAGTGCGATAACAGGAAGTTTTGCACTGCAAGGAATGAAAGATGTTGTGATGATTGTCATTCTTCTGTCTCTCTCATTCTCGATTGTTCGAGATGCCATAATACCCGGAACACTACAACCTGAGCCGATTAACATTGGAATGAAGGATTTACCAGAAAGACCAAACTTTCTGAAAAGTTTATCCATCATAAATGCTACTCTTGACATATAACCACAAGCTTCAAGGAATGCAAGGAAGATGAAAAGGACTATCATTTGTGGAACAAAGCCCAAAACTGCACCTACACCTGAAACGATACCATCAAGGATTAAACTTTGCAACCAATCAGCACAGTTAAGTGTATTGAGTAACGATTCAACAAGCTGTGGCACACTTGGAACAAACATTCCAAAGAACGACCAACCCTCACCGAAAACGCCATCATTTGCCCAATCTGTTGCCCATGTACCAACTGTTGAAACCGACACATAATAAACCAAGAACATTACAACTGCGAAAATTGGCAATGCCAAAAATCTGTTTGTAACAATTTTGTCGATTTTATCAGATGTTGTTACATGATTTCGTCTTTTTCTTTTAAAGCATTCTTTAACAACGGATTCAATGAATAAATATCTCTCGTTGATAATAATGCTTTCAGCGTCATCATCAAGTTCGGTTTCAGTCATTTTTATATCCATTTCGATATGACTGAGAGTATTTTTATCAATATTCAATGTTGAAAGCACCTGTTGGTCTCGTTCAAAAATTTTAACTGCATACCAACGCTGTTGAGGTGTGTTCATATTATGAATTGTTGCCTCTTCAATGTGAGCAAGTGCGTGTTCAACAGCACCACTATATCTATGTATTGGTGCTCTGTGTTGAGTTTTTGCAATGTTAATTGCAATCTGCACAACTTCGTCTATACCTGTTTCTTTGAGTGCAGAAATCTCAACCACTTGGCAACCAATTTTCTTTGACAAAATATCAATATCGATTTTATCTCCGCGTTTTGCCACAACATCCATCATATTAATTGCAACAACAACGGGAATTCCAAGTTCTGTAAGTTGTGTTGTAAGATAAAGATTTCTTTCAAGATTTGTTCCGTCAACAAGGTTTATGATTGCATCAGGACGCTCATCAACAAGAAACTTTCTTGCAACAACTTCTTCAAGTGTATATGGTGATAAAGAATAAATACCCGGTAAGTCGACGATTATAACATCATCATTATTTTTGAGTTTACCTTCTTTTTTTTCAACGGTAACACCCGGCCAGTTGCCAACAAATTGGTTTGAACCTGTCAATAAATTAAAAAGTGTTGTTTTGCCACAGTTTGGGTTACCTGCAAGTGCGATTTTAATACTCATTTTATGTCTTCAACCTCAATCATTTCTGCATCTGCTTTTCTAAGCGACAGCTCATATCCTCTTACATATATCTCAAGTGGGTCACCTAAAGGTGCTACTTTTCTAACATATAATTCAACACCTTTTGTGATACCCATATCCATAATGCGTCGTCTAATTGCGCCTTCGCCGTGCACTTTGATAACTTTTGCTTTATTGCCGATTTTTACATCTCTCAATGTTTTCATAGCACACTCTCCTTCTCTTAAATTTTATGGTCAAGTTGTATTTCTTATGTTTGTTAGCCATTTGTTAGCAATCGCTAACTTTTTGACAATATATAAAGTTAGCCAACGCTAACCTGTATATAAATATATATTATTTTACAAAATTTGTCAAGTATTTTTTACAAAAAATGGGACGATATTACTCGTCCCATCCATATTATTTCTTTTTACAAACAAAGCAAAGCCATCCGCTTGATTCATAGCGTTCAATGATTTCAAATCCATTTTCGATAAATGCATTTGTTACTTCTTCTTCGCGTGGTTCAATAATACCTGATGTGATGAAAACACCGTCATCCTTCAAGAAATCCCCTACCTGAGATGAGAAGAGAATAATGATATCTGCTACGATATTTGCAACAACAACATCAAATGTACCTGTTACTTTATCAACAAGGTTACCATTGAGAATGTTGTATTTCGGTGTTTCAAAGCCGTTAACTTTACCATTTTCAATTGCAGTTTTAACAGCTAATTTATCAATGTCAACACCTGTTGCGTTATCAGCGCCCATTAAAAGTGATGCAACTGATAAAATACCACTACCACAACCACAGTCAAGGACACTATCGCCTGCTTTAACATGTTTTTCAAGAGTTTCAAGGCAAAGACGAGTTGTGTGATGTCCACCACTACCAAAAGCAAGACCTGGCTCAATGCTCAAAACTGCTCTGCCGTCTGCATCATAGTCGTCAATCCAGAGAGGACGGATAAGCAATTTTTCACCAATTTTCATTGGTTTGAAATACTCTTTCCAGTTATTCTCCCAATCTTCGTTTTTACAAACTACGTGCTCAATTGTATGTGGGACGTTTTCGCTTTCATATCTTTCTGTTAAGAATGAAATTGCTTCCATATAATTTTCTTCTGGCGAAATATAGATATGAACACAGCCTTTTGTTCTGTCTTTGGCTAACAATTCTTCGTCAATAAGGTCTATATTAGCTATTTCCCATGCTTCTTGTTCAAGTGTTCGATAGTCTTCAATATAAATACCATAAGGTACAGCCATACTTGCAATATCTGCTGCACGGTCAATGTTTTCTGCATCAATGTGAATTTTGATTTCGGTCCAATCCATAGTGATTCTCCTTTTGATAAACAAAAAGCAGAGATTACTCTCTGCTCTGTTTGCATTTTGACGATTCGATTATATCTGCTCTTTAACTTTAGCAGCCTTACCAACTCTGTCACGAAGATAGTAGAGTTTGCTTCTGCGAACCTTACCGCGTCTAACTGTTTCTACCTTTGCAACGTTTGGTGAATTAACAGGGAATACTCTTTCAACACCTACACCGTATGATACACGACGTACTGTGAATGTTTCAGAAACACCAGCACCCTTGCGAGCAATGATTGTTCCTTCGAATACCTGAATTCTTTCTCTTTCGCCTTCACGAATCTTAACGTGTACTTTAACAACGTCACCGACTCTGATTGCTGGGTTTGCTTCTTTAATGCAACCCTCTGTCATTAATTTTAATGCGTCCATAACTAACCTCCGATAAAAATTTTTCAAGTGTTCGTACCGAAGTTCAGCAGAGGACCACCCGAGATAATAGTTATTTTTCTGCGGACTACCGCAAATGCTCAAATATAATATCACAAGTCAAGTGAAAATGCAAGAGTTTTTTTATATTTATTTAAATTCTTCCATATTTTCTGTATATGATTGAATTTTTATTATATCAACATCTTGCTCATCTGTTTCAGTATCTTTAGCAAGCGCACCAATCAAAAGCATTGGATTGATATTGATACTTGTGCCCGATGATAAAACAGTGTTTAGTATGAGTTTTCCATCTTCATTATTTAGTTCAAATGATTTGATATGTTCTTTAATATTTACTTCTTTTTCTACTTTCTTTCTGCCTTGTTTCGCTTTTTTGAGAACCATTATTTCATCAGCAGAAAGAACTGATTCAGCCTTATCAAGCAATAAAGCGTCAGGGTTATTGAATATGATTTTATATTCTGCCCAACGAATGTCGTTAGGAGAAGTTTCATAAACATAAATTTCTTTTACTGTTATATCAACTGGAAGAGCATTGTTAATTCTTTCTGCAAGCTCTTCTAAATCAACTTCTTCCATAAGACGAAAATCAACCGTTTCGCAAAGACTTTCAAAGCCTAATGAAAGTGGCATTGCAAATGTCAAAAAAGCATGGGGATTAAAGCCTTCTGTGTACCAGATAGGTACACAAGCTCTTTTCATAGCCCTTGAAATGCAACGAACTGTATCAAGGTGAGAGATAAACTTTGCCATACCTGTTTTTTGGAAAGACATTCGCACTTCCATAGCCCATTTTTTAACTTCTGGCATCACATTTACCCCCATTCAATTTATTTGCACCACAAGCAGAGCATTTAATTCTACAATGAGGTGTTGTCACACTCTCGTGTGCTTTTTTATTTTCTTCAACAAGGAACTCTTTGCGAATACCATAATCCATGTGGTCCCAAGGAAGAATTTCATCATAAGTTCTGCGACGATTTGCATAGAATTCAGTTGTTAATTCGCATTCATTAAATGCTTCACGCCATTTTGCGAAATCAAAGAATTCATCCCAACTGTCGAACTTGCAACCCTTTTGCCATGCTTTATAGATTACATCACCAAGTCTTCTGTCACCACGAGCGAGAACACCTTCAAGAACGGATGTATCTGACTGATGATAACTGATTACGATTTTTTTGCTTGTTGTGCTTGAAAGCAATACCTTTTGCTTTTCAATGAGCATATCTGCAGTATCCTGTGGTTCCCATTGGAAAGGTGTGAATGGCTTTGGCACAAAAGATGCACAGCTAACACTAACCTGAACACCCTTACCCTTGGGTTTATTTGGATTGCGATAGAATGTATCAACAACTTTTTGGGCAAGGTCACATATACCTTTGATATCATCAAGAGTTTCTGTTGGAAGTCCCATCATAAAGTAAAGTTTAACGCTTGTCCAACCACCATCGAAAGCTTTTAAAGCCGTACGAAGCACTTCTTCTTCGGTAACGTTTTTGTTAATTGCATCGCGAAGTCTTTGTGTTCCTGCTTCAGGAGCGAATGTAAGACCACTACGACGAACTTTTTTGAGTTCTTCCATAAGCTCGTCAGAGAAATTATCAACACGAAGTGATGGTAATGAAACATTGATATTTTCTTTTAATGCCCAATCAAAAAGCATTGGAATAAGCTTTTCAATATTTGTGTAGTCACTTGTTGAAAGTGAACAAAGTGAAATCTCGTCATAACCTGTTGCATCACTTATTCTTCGACATTGTTCATTGATGGTTTCAGGGGATTTTTCGCGTATTGGTCTGTAAATAAACCCTGCCTGACAGAAACGACATCCACGGATACAACCACGGAAAACCTCACCCACGGTTCTATCCTGAACAACATCAATAAATGGTACTACAAAATCTTTTGGATAGTGAGCATTATCAAGGTCTGATACTATTCTCTTTTTAACTTTTTCTGGTGCAGTTTCAATGTTTTCAACGGATTTTATTGTACCGTCTTCGTTATAATCAACATTATAAAATTCAGGTACATACACGCCATCGATTTTTGCTGCTTCACGCAAGAATTCAAGTCTGGTTGAACCCTTTTCTTTATGCTCAATAAGCAAGTCAATAAGGTCGTTTGTAACTTCTTCACCTTCGCCTGGCAAGAAAATGTCAATAAAATCCACCATTGGTTCAGGGTTGCACACACAAGGTCCACCTGCAATAACAATTGGTGTCAGGCTTGTTCTGTCTTTTTTGAGAACGGGTATTCCACCCAAGTCGAGCATATTGAGTACATTGGTATAACTCAATTCATATTGCAATGTAAAACCTACCAAATCGAACTCGTCAAGTGAATCGCCACTTTCAAGTGCGTAGAGTTTAACATCATTTTCACGCATAAGTGCTTCCATATCTTCCCAAGGCGCAAAAACTCTTTCACACCAAGCATCCTGTCGCTCATTTACAAGACTATAAAGTATTTTCATACCAAGATGCGACATACCGATTTCGTAATTATCGGGAAAACAGAATGCATATCGAAGTTTTATATCTTTTTTATCTTTAATTACACTATTGAGTTCGCCACCTGTATAACGAGCAGGTTTCTGAACTTTTTTAAGTAATTTTTCAATATCCTTTTTAACCATAATTGACCTCACTAATCATTATTCAATATATTCTACTATAAATAAATGATTTTTTCAATATTCATTACTACCTAACATTGAAAGAGTCAAGAAAATTGCAATAATCAACACACTAATATTGTAATTTGTTGAAACAAAAACATAAATCCCCCAGATATAAATCAAAATTATAAAGAATATTGATGTTATTTTTAAAATTCTTGCACAGAAATGAGGTGAGAACTTTTTTGACAGTAAAAAATAAAGTGTCATTCCCCCATCAAGTCTTTTAACGGGCAGCAAATTAAATGTCATAAGTATTAAATTAACACAGGCAATTATAAAAACTTCTTCACTTTGAATAAAGCAAAGACATACACAACAAATCAATAATATGATAGCATTTGCCAAAGGTCCGCCAAGAGCAATAAAAATTTCGTGTTTTGCGCTTATTTTTACGCTTGGTTGTCTTTTTATGTTCATGCCTGTAATTTCAAATCGGACGCATTGAGGGATATTGCCTAAGCAAGACATTGTTATTAAATGTCCCATTTCATGAGCCAACGACGAAAGAATTGCTGCTAAAACATTGAACGGCGAATCCATTACAATTACAAATGTTATCAATGCCACAAACAGAAATGTGATTTCAAAATTAATATTAAATATTCTAACTTTCATCTTGCTTCAAGTGAATAAACGGGAGAAAAGTCCGTCTTTTCTCCCGCTATCTCATTATTTGTTTCTTCTGTTGCTTCTTCTTGCACAGATGGTGCAAAGGTTGTTTGTGCAACCTTTTTAAATACATCAAATATTTCAGCAACACTCATATCTTTTTCGCAGATTGTGTTATAGAAAGTTTTAACATTCTGTGAAAGTTGACTATCTGTTCCACAAACCGCAAAAAGTATTCCTGTTACGCACAATGACAACACTAACTGAATTATAATTATTCTGGTCATTATACCTTTTTCTTGATTTGTTGTTTTTTTCTGTCTTATTTCACGATTGTATTCATAAAAATCATTGTCCATAAAATCACCAATAAATTATATTGGTATTTCATGGACAATATGTATTAATTCTTTAAAATCTTTATTATTTTTGCACGGTCAGTTGAACTGATTTTTCGTTTTGTTTTCGTGTTAGTGATATAATCTATCAAATCATTTTCGTTGTTGATTATGATTATACCAAAATTTGCATCGTCAGAAATTTTCAGTTTTGTGCGACTGTCAACAAAATATAAAACTGAAACAATATCAGCATTAACACCTGTTCTAGTTAACATTTCACTCATTTTTCTTCTTTGAATATCGCTTTGTTTAACAGGATTTTTCACTTCTTTTTCATAAGTTTCGTGATTTTTACCTTTTTTAATCTGCTTCCACATCTGCTCAGATGTTTTACCGTAAACTGTTCCACGATAATTTTTACTTTCAATAATAAAAATCCCATTTTCACCGATTACAACAGTGTCAAGTTCATTTTCTTTACCCTTATAATGTATTACGGGGTTAGTTATAATTGTGTAATTCTTTGGTAATTCCCGTAAAATATTACAAGTTTCTTTTTCGCCCTGAACGCCAGATTTTAATATATTATATTCTTTATTTTTTCTCGAATAAATGCCAAACAATATAAAAGAAAGAATAAACAAAATAATTGAAACAGGTTTTACTTGTGAGAATACTGCAAAGCCAATCCCCAAAAATAAAATTGAGAAAAAAAGAGAAAAAACTGAATGCCACCAAGTTTTATTCTTTTTTGTATTTAACTCTGATTTAATTTTTATAACTTTTGCCATATTCTCACACCTTATGAACAAAAAGCAACAGATTTCTCTGTTGCTTTTATGCTTTATTCGTTTGTTTCTTCTGCTTCAGTTGTTTCTTCAACTGTTTCTGCTATTTCTTCAACGCTTTTAGGCTCTTTTACTTCTTTCACTTCAGGAAGTGTGCCGTTTTCCATCAAAGATACAAACTGTTCTTCGTTAACTTTTTCAAGTTTAACGAGAGTTTCTGCAAGTAAATGAAGTTTATCAACATGCTCTGTGAGAATTTGTTCTGTTCTCTTATAAGCATCTGTAATAATCTTATTAACCTCTTCGTCGATAACTGCAGCAACATTTTCTGAATAGTTCTTCATGTGGTTATAATCTTTACCAAGGAAGACTTCATCATTACCTGTGCCAAATGCGATTGGTCCAAGTTTTTCACTCATACCATACTTTGTAATCATTTTACGAGCAATTTCACTTGCACGCTGAATATCGTTTGAAGCGCCTGTTGAGATATCATTGAAAATGATTTTTTCTGCTACACGGCCACCTAACAATGAAACGATATCATCAAGCATACGAGATTTCATCATGTGCATTTCGTCTTTATCAGGTGTGTAGAGTGTAAAGCCACCTGCCATACCACGAGGTACAATTGAGATATGTGTAACAGGGTCTTTGTTTTCAAGATAGTACGATGAAACTGCGTGACCAGCTTCGTGATAAGCAGTAATCTTTTTATCTTTTTCTGTAATCTTTCTTGATTTCTTCTCTGCACCAACAACAACTTTCATTGTTGCTTCTTCAATTTCAGCCATTGTAATTGACATAAGTTTGCGTTTTGCAGCAAGAAGTGCTGCTTCGTTGAGAAGATTTTCAAGGTCAGCACCTGTAAATCCAACTGTTGTTGCGGCAATCTGATGCAAGTCAACATCAGGAGCTAATGGTTTGTTTTTAGCGTGTACTTGAAGAATTTCTTCTCTACCCTTAAGGTCGGGGTAACCTACTGTTACCTGACGGTCAAAACGACCCGGACGAAGAAGAGCTGGGTCAAGAATGTCAGGACGGTTTGTAGCGGCAATTACGATTACACCGTCATTTGCACCAAAGCCATCCATTTCAACAAGCAACTGGTTAAGTGTTTGTTCACGCTCATCATGACCGCCACCCATACCAGCACCACGATGACGACCAACTGCATCGATTTCGTCGATGAAAATAATTGATGGTTGATTTTTCTTTGCTTCTTTGAAAAGGTCACGCACACGAGATGCACCCACACCAACATACATTTCAACAAAGTCAGAACCT
This sequence comes from Candidatus Fimenecus sp., assembly GCA_045655645.1. GTDB lineage: Bacteria > Bacillota > Clostridia > Oscillospirales > Acutalibacteraceae > Fimenecus. The sequence continues at coordinate 28,476 of JAZOPS010000020.1, read as the reverse complement.
GAAATTGAGAAGAATGGTGCGTTTGCTTCACCTGCAACTGCACGAGCAAGCAATGTTTTACCTGTACCTGGAGGGCCTACAAGGAGAACACCTTTTGGAATTCTTGCGCCAAGTTTTGAGAAATCAAGTGGATTTTTCAAGAACTCAACAAGTTCTGTAAGCTCTTCTTTTTCTTCATCAGCACCTGCAACATCTTGGAATGTGACTTTTCTTGTTTCGTCGTCTGCTCGCTTTACTCTTGCTTTACCAAAATTCATTGCACGATTGTTTTCGTTGCTGATTGAATTGTTCATTTTTTTGAACATTACAACCATCACAACTGTCAACAAAATAAGCACTAATGCTGATGGCAACATACTTAACAACCAAGAATTTGAAGAGCCTGCTTTATAGTTCCACTCAATTGGGTTATCAGGATTATCAATGTTGTGTTGACGAACAAGGTCATGCACATCATTCACAAAGATATTCACATTTGGAACAGTGTATTTATACTCTTTTTCGTCGCCTTCAAGTTTATAAGTCATTAATCCGCTTGTAAGGTTCAATTCACCTTCTGCAACTTTTCCTTGGTCAAAAAGTTCAACTATCTCATAATATTGCAACTCTGTCTGAGCGCCTCTATCCATATACATATAGAGAAAGCCCATGAACAATGCTGGAATTAAAAGATATGGAAGAATAACTTTCCAGTTAATTTTTTTCAAATTGGTTTTCACTCCTGTTTATTCATATACCGCAGGTTTTAACGCACCCACAAATGGTAAATTTCTGTATTTTTCATCATAATCAAGACCATATCCAACAACGAATGCGTCAGGAATCTGAGCACCTGCATAATCTGCTTTAACATTTGCTTTTCTTCTTTCAGGTTTGTCGAGCAAAGTACAGATTCTAATGCTGTTTGGATTTCTTGCAGAAAGCACTTTCATAAGATATTCAAGTGTTACACCGCTATCAAGAATATCTTCAACAATAAGCAAATCTGCACCATTGACAACATCAGTATCAAGGTCTTTTATAATTTTAACTACACCAGATGTTTTAACACCTGAACCATAGCTTGAAACTGACATGAAATCGATTGTGCATGGTATTGTTATAGCACGCATCAAATCCGCCATAAACACAACTGAGCCTTTTAAGACACTGACAAGCACAAGTTTCTTATCTTTATAGTCTTCACTGATTTGTGCACCCAGTTTATGTACAATATTTTGCAAATCTTCTTCTGATAAAAGTACTTTTTCGATATCGTTAAGCACCTTAATTCCCCACCTTTTTTATATTAATTATATTTTTTGATTCTGTTGTAATTTTGCAACGGTCTGCAACGCCAAAAAACTCTGTCCAGACAATTCCTTTTTCGTCTGATAAAATAAGCATTTCAGAGCGTCTGCTCAATGAAATCTTTTCATCGTTAAAAAGTCGTTTTAATGTTTTTGTGCATTTTCTGTTTCTTGGCACAAAAGAATCACCATCACAACGATTTCGACAGAAAGTTTCACCGAATATTTTATCACAATCTATAAGATTGTCCATATCTTGTTTGTTAAGTTTTTGTAAATCTTTATTGAAATATAAAATATCATATTCACCTACAGGTGTTATGACTTGTTTTATATCTTTTTGAAACGGAATTTCAAAATACTCTGTGATATTTGGTTTTCCAAAATAAAGTTTTTTTCTTTCAACTGTAATGGTAACACCATTTCCAATATCGGCACTACCACCATTTTTAATTATATTATTGACAGCTAAAATGTGCTCACGACTAATATTTTGTGCTTTTTTTTGCTTTAAAATCAATGAAATCACTTGGTATTTCAAGGCACTGTGAACATTTTCAAAAACTTGGCAATCAAAATAGTCACCACAATTTGACTCTTCTAAAAGTCGATTTGACTCTTGAACTATAAAATCGTTTGACAAGTTTATATTTTCTATGCATTTGGTAAACGCTTTATCAAATGACGGATTAATTGAGAAAAGTTGTGGCAACACATTATGTCTTAATTTATTGCGAGTATAATCATCGCATAAATTTGTGCTATCGGTTACAAACTCAAGTCCGTTTTGTTCTGCATATTCTTCAATCTCGGCTCTTGTTGTATCGAGTAAAGGACGAATATATTTATCTCTTTTATATGGGATTCCACAAAGTCCTGACAAAGACGAACCGCGAGTCAAATTCAAGAGAACTGTTTCAATGTTGTCATTTAAATTATGTGCAGTTGCAACCACATTACATTCAACGCCACTAAAACATTCATAACGAATTCTTCTTGCACATTCTTCAATACTTTCCCCTGTTTTATTTGCGATTTCAGGGACATTCTCATAAAAATGAATAAACTCTACGCCTAATTTTTCACAGAATTCTTTTGAAAACTTCAAATCACGGTTTGCTTCTTCGCCACGGATACCGTGATGAAGATGGATGGCTTTAATTTCCTTTATACCTAATCTTTCACGATTATTTGCAAGGATATGCAAAAGCGTTACAGAATCTGCTCCACCTGAAAAGCCAACACCAACAACGCTATCGGGACAAATCAACTGATGCTCTGTTATTGTTTTAATAACCTTATCTGTCATCTTTAATCCTTTCAAGTGTTGAGAACATTGTAAACTCAGGATTCCACGCAACATCAACAGTTTCGGTTGAACCGTGTCTGTTCTTTGCAACAATTACTTCTGCTCTGTTTACATCACTTTCGTTTTCTTCACTCTTGTCATTCTGATAATAACTTTCACGGTGAAGCATCAAAACGATGTCAGCATCTTGCTCGATTGAACCTGATTCACGAAGGTCAGTAAGTTGTGGTCTGTGGTCAGATGTTTTTGCAGTATTACGAGAAAGCTGTGAACAAGTAATTACAGGAATATTAAGGTCTTTTGCCATAAGTTTCAAGTCACGAGTAATCTTTGAAATCTCTTGAACACGGTTATCTTTATAGCGTGGGTCTGACATCAACTGAAGATAGTCGATAACAACACATTCAACATCTTTCATTCTACGAATTCGAGCTTTCATTTCGGGCACTGTGATATTTGCAGTATCGTCAAAATAAAGTTCTGCATCTACAAGATGGTCTAATGCCATTCCTATTTTTTCCCAATCTGAATCAGAAATTTCACCTGTTCTAAATTTATTGCTGACAATTCTTGCTTCTGTTGAGATAATACGCTGAGCCAACTGCTCATTTGACATTTCCAACGAGAAGAACACGGTTTTTCTGCCTTTAACCGCCATATTTCTTGCTACATTCAATGCAAAGCTTGTTTTACCCATACCAGGACGAGCACCGATAAGAATCAAGTCAGAACGGTGAAAACCGCCTGAAAGAACTCGGTCTAGATATGAAAACCCTGTTGGAATTCCCATATATTGCTCTTTTTCTTTTTGGTCAGCAGATGCAAGTTTACGAAGACGCACAACAACATCTGACATAATTACATCACTGACTTTTGCAGGTCCTGATGTGTTTTTGCCACGACGGATGTCATAAATCTTCTGCTCTGCCATATCAAGCAAAGTGTCTGGCGACTCTGTTCCATCATTTGCTTCGTCAAGGATTTCACGAGCTGTGAGAATCAATGTGCGAGAATAAAACTTATCTATAATGATTTTTATGTATGACTCAACATTTCTTGTTGATGGAACTGCTTCGGCAATTTTCATAAGATATGTTTTACCGCCGATATCGTCATAAACACCCTGCTTTTTAAGTTCTTCAAGAACAACAAGAGGGTCAATTGTTCCAGCCATTGTGTCAATATTGAGAATTGCATCATAAATAGCTTTATGCTGTGGAAGATAAAGGTGTTCTCTTCGAAGCATATCTGAAACAGTTGGCAAGCACAATGGGTCTTTTAAAAGAGCACCTAAAACAGCTTGTTCTGCTTCAAGACTATAAGGCAAATTCATATTTTCAGTTGGCAAAAAATTGCTTTCCATTTTCCTTCACTCCAATAAGACAATTAGATTGAATTATTCTCCAACCATTACTGTCATTTCAGCTACAATATTTGTATAAAGTTTAACTTGGATTTTATATGAACCAAAGTTTTTAATATCGTCCATTGTGATTTTTCTCTTATCAACTTTAACAGCGAACTGCTTATCGATTTCAGCCGCAACTTCTTTTGCTGTTACTGAACCGAAAATTCTGCCGTTGTTACCTGCTTTTGCAGTTATTTTGATAACCTTGCCCTGCAACTTTGATTTTGAATCATTTGCTGCTGCAACTTCCATATCAATCTTATGTTGATTTGACTGCTCACGGTTACGAAGTTCTGTAAGGCTTTGTGCATTTGCTTCTACAGCAAGTCCTTTTGGGAAAAGAAAGTTTCTTGCATAACCATCTGATGCTTTTACCTTTTCACCTTTTTTGCCCAAGCCTTTAACATCTGCTTTTAAAATTACTTCCATTTATATTACCTCATTTCTGTATCTCATTAACTTTATCAATTGCTTTTTTAAGATAGTCAAGTGTTGATTCAAAGGTTTCGTCACTCAACTGTGCTGCAGCCATTGTTTGATGACCGCCACCACCCAATTCTTCCATAACAAGTTGAACATTGAGTTCACCGTAAGAACGAGCTGAGATATTCATAACATTATCTGTTTTGAATACAACAAACGCTGCATCAACATCATCGACATTTAAAAGTTCATCGGCAGCCTGACTTGCAACAATTCTCACATCGTCAGACTCAAAATCAACAACGCCGATTGCACAATTATTATACATTGCCGCATTTTTTACAACTTCGCTCTTATCCTTTTGTGTTTTCATACTATTAGAGAAAAGTTGCTTAACTGCAACAGTATCAGCGCCCAATGAGCGAAGATATGCTGCTGCTTCAAAAGTACGAACACCTGTTTTCATTACAAAATTCTTGGTATCAAGTGTAATGCCTGACATCAATGCTTCTGCACAGACTTGTGGCACTTTAACATCAAACGGGATATATTCAATAAGTTCAGTTACCATTTCTGATGCAGACGATGCATTTGGCTCGTGATAGAAAATCACTGCTTTATTTATATGGTCAACTGTTTTTCTATGATGGTCAATAACAACAACCTTATTTGCCAAGTCAAAGAGTTCAGGATATTCTAAGAAGCTCTTTCTGTGAGTATCAACAATTATCAACAATGTTCCTTTTTTGAGGTAATCGTCAACATCTTGTGGCTCTATTATCAAGTCATTCATACCTGAATTTTCAAGATGCTTTGCAAGTGGCATTGCCAAAGTTGTTTTCGATGACATTACAATTTTTGCATCTTTATCAAGTGCATTACTAATCATAGCAACGCCTACCGCTGAACCAAGAGAGTCAAGGTCAGCAAAACGGTGACCCATAATAAGCACATTCGAACTTGATTTTATAATCTCACCAATTGCAGATGCAACAATTCTTGTTCTGACTTTTGTGCGTTTTTGAACACCCTTTGCCACGCCACCAAAAAATTCGAAGTCATTCTTATTAAGTTTGATTGCCACTTGGTCTCCGCCACGACCCATTGCCATATCAAGTGCCTGACGAGCAGCAACTTCACATTCAAAGAAGTTTTCACCTGAACCTGCACCCACTGAAAGTGTGATTCCCATAACTTTATCATTGTATGTATAGGAACGAACAAGGGACAAAATTGAGAATTTATCTTCTTTCATTGCATCAAGGCTCTTTGTCTCACACAATGCAATAATTCTGCCATGATTGACTTTTCTTGAAATGCAATTATACTTTGCAAACCAATTTTCAATTATTGTTTCAACGCCACCAAGAATTTCTGCTTGTTGGCTTTCTCTAAATTCACGCAAAGATTCTTCAATGCCATCAAGACTTATAAATAATACAACCGGTCTTGATTCATCATAAGCTGTTCTATAATTTTTTAGTTCTGTATCTTCAACAAAATACAAAGCGTAGACAACTTCATTTTTATATTCTGTATTACCTGAGAACACGGTATATTTCTTATCGCCATATTCACATTCTATATACATATTATCATGGATAACATCAAGACCTTGTCCCGATGTAAACTGACGGATATTGATTTTCTCAATTTTGTGGTCAGTTATAAATTGATTCTGGAAAAGAGTGTTATACCAGACGATTTTTTCTGTACTGTCAAAAAGCAATACTGGTAACGGAAAACTGCGAAGTTCACCATCATCAACTGATATTTCTCGCTCCAAAGCGTTAACAACGCCGCGAAGTTTTCTGAACTCAACACCTTTAACCCAAAATGCAACAATTAAAAATATTGCAATAAGCAACAATTCTGCAATTGCAAGTTTATAGTTATAAAAGAGCATAGCAACACACATAACAACACTGACAATTACCGCCGCTGTTGCTATTGGGTTTGAAACAATAGTTTCTCTTAAATCGTTTTTGTTGCTAGTCTTTTTCATAATTTTACACCGTTGTTATTAAAGGAAGCACCATTGGACTTCTCTTTGTTCTGTCATAGAGAAGACGAGAAATATCGTCTCTCATTCTGTTTCGGATTGTACTCCATTCAATGCGACCATCATAGATACACTCGTCAATTACTATTTGTGCGACTAACTTTGCTTCTGCAATAAGTTGTTCTGAATCGCGCACATAAACAAATCCACGAGACACAATTTCAGGACCTGAAACAAGCATTCCTGTTTCTTTTTCTATTACTGCACTGATTATCATAAGACCATCTTCTGCAAGACGCTTACGCTCTTTGATAACAGCATTACCGACATCACCAACGCCATAGCCATCAACAAAAATCTTACCAGCAGGAACATTTTCTAAAGCTGTCATTTTGCGTTTTGACAATTGCAACTGACGACCGTTATCGGCAATAAAGATATTACTTGATGGTATTCCCATGCTCTCTGCTAATTGAGCGTGACTTCTGAGATGTTTTTGTTCACCGTGAACAGGAATAAAGAATTTTGGTTTTGCAAGACTCATTATGAGTTTCAATTCTTCTTGACACGCGTGACCTGAAACATGGACATCATACATTTTTTCATAAACAACTTCTGCACCGCGTTTTAAAAGTTCATCAACAACTTTACCCACAGTTTTTTCGTTACCGGGAATTGGGGTTGCAGAAATAATGACATAGTCCCCTGTGCCAATTTCAACGCGTCTATGCTCTGAAAATGCCATTCTGTAAAGAGCTGACATTGGTTCACCCTGACTGCCTGTTGTAATAATAACAAGCTTGTCGTGTGGGTAACGAGATACCATATCAATACTCACAAGAATTCCATCAGGAACATTGAGATAACCAAGTTTCGATGCTGTTTCAACAACATTCTCAAGGCTTCGACCTGAAAGTGCAACTTTTCTACCAACAGACTGTGCAGCATCAATTATCTGCTGAACTCTGTGGATATTTGAAGCGAATGTTGCGACAATGAGTCTTTTACCATCTGCCTTTTGGAAAAGACGGCCAAATGACTCACCTACTGTGCGTTCACTTGCAGTATATCCCGGTCTTTGAGCATTTGTTGAGTCTGAAAGCAGACACAAAACGCCTTTTTCACCAAGTCTTGCAATACGGGCAAGGTCAATAACATCACCATCAATTGGTGTTGTGTCAATCTTAAAGTCACCTGTCTGCAAAATAAGACCTGCAGGACTTGTAATTGCAAGAGCCAAAGCATCAGGAATTGAGTGATTAACATGAATTGCTTCAACTTCAAAGCAACCAAGTTTTACTTTATCTTTTGGTTTGATTACATTAAGTTTTACTTTTTCAAGTATCTTATGCTCTTTTAATTTGTTCTCGATAAGACCGATTGTGAGTTTTGTTCCATAAACAGGAATATTAACTCTCTGCAAAAGGTAAGCTAAGCCACCTATATGGTCTTCGTGACCGTGAGTTATAAATATACCTTTGATTTTGTTTGCATTATCTTCAACATAAGTGAAATCAGGGATAACAAGGTCAACGCCTAACATATCTGGTTCTGGGAATGCGAGACCACAGTCCACAAGAATCATATCACCCTGACACTCATAGAGAGTCATATTTTTGCCGACTTCGTTAAGTCCACCTAAAAAAGCAATTTTAACATTTATTTCTTCACGCTTTTGTGTGTTTTTCTTCTTTTGTGTTGTTTGTTTCTTGGGCTTTGAATTTAAAGAATTTTTAGTCTTTTTATTCTGTGTTGTTTTTTTGTTAGCACTTTGTTTGCCACGATTAGAGTTTTTACTCTTGGCACCATGTTTAGTTTCATTTGTTTGTGCTTGTTTTTCTTTATTTTTTGCCATATTTTCCTCCTTTTATTATTCTGTTTTTTCGGATTATGTAATTTGCAAAAGGCATTGCAAAATAGAATTTATAATTAAATATATTCACAAAAGGACATAATAACTCAATATATTGTCATTATATTACTATTTTTTCAAATCATTGTCAAGAAACTATAAAAGCGATATTTCTTTTTTATATTGTTAAAACAAAAAAAGTATGCTAAAATTATTTTTGTTATTATTTTTAAGTTTTATACGAGGTATATATGGAAAACTTGACTTTTGTTGAACTTTTCACTGATGGTGCTTGTTCAGGCAACCCTGGTCCTGGTGGTTGGGGTGCTATTCTTCGTTGTAACGGCGTTGAAAAAGAACTTTCAGGCGGTGAACACGAAACCACAAATAACAGAATGGAATTATTGGCTGTTATTAATGGTCTCGAAGCACTTAACAGAAAATGCAGAGTTAAAATTTATTCTGATTCATCCTATGTGGTTAATGGAATTACACAAGGTTGGGCTGAAGGTTGGAAAAAGAACAACTGGCGCAAGGCTGATAAGAAACCTGCATTAAACCCTGACCTTTGGGACAGACTTTTAACTCTTCTCTCTCAACATGAATATGAATTTGAATGGGTAAAAGGTCACGCTGGGCACCCTGAGAACGAACGCTGTGACCGACTTGCTGTTGCTTTTTATCAAAACTTGAAATAATTTCAAAAATCACTCGGTTTTCGGTTGATTATTGGAAAAATTTATGGTATATTAATTTAGTATATTTCAAAATATAATTTTTATTCAAAAAGGCGTGATTGAAAAGTGGAAAACACAACTACAACCACTGTTGCCGAAGAAGTTGAAACAGGCGCTGTTGAATCAAACGTTGAACAGGCTTCTGCTCTTGACAGACGTTATCTTCGTCCAAAAGAAATTGCAGGTTTCCTTTTAACATCTTTCGGTCAGAAAAACTTGAGCCAATATGTTAATGCATTCCGTCAGTTCTTTGCTATCAGCTTTCTCGGAATGTCAGGTAGTACATACGGTATCATTATGTTCATCGAAACAATCTATGACGCAGTTGACGACTCAATTTCAGGTTTAATTATTGACAGAACCCGTACTCGTTGGGGAAGACTTCGTCCATGGCTTGTTATTCCTACACCATTCTGGGCAATTGCAATGGTAATGCTCTTTACCACTCCATCCTTCCTTGTGCATGAGTGGCAGAAAGTTATCTGGACTATTATTGCTATTTTTGTCTATAACCTTGGTATGTCATATTTCGGTGCTTGGAATATTATGCTTTATAATATTACTCCAAACAACAACGAGCGCGACAACCTGATTGCAACATCAAAGTTTGCTGACCTTTTTGGTGTATTCCTTCCATCTATTGCATCATTCGCAGTTGGTATTCTTCCAAAAGCTACATCAAACTGGGCAAACCCAATCGGTATGCAAGACATCTATACAGGTTTTGCAGTTATAATTACAGTAATCGCTGCATTTACTGCATTCTTTGGATTCTCTGCTATGAGAGAAAGAGTTCCGCTTGCATCTCGTGAACAGATGCAAGAAGTTGGCGTTATTGAATCATTTAAAAATGTTTTCAAGAACAGACCAATGTTTGTGCTTGTTCTTTCAGGATTCTTTGCCGGCTTCAAATCAGTTGGTGTTGCAAGTGAGAGTTTCTATTGGATGCATAACTCAAAGAACGTTGCGCACGGTTCAATCGCAGGTATCTTCACAGGTATTCCTAACTATATTATGGTTCCACTTGCACCAAAACTTATCCGCAGATTCGGTGCTAAAAAAGTTGCTGTTGCATCTGGTATCTTTGCAGGTTTTGCTTATGCAGGTACATTCCTTATTGGTATCTTCGGCAACAACGGCAAGGGCTTCCTTGTTGACTGGGAAGGTCATAATGCAGTAATTAATCTTGCAATTCTCACATTCTGTCTTACAGTTTGTGGTCTTCCTAACCAGCTTTTAAACGTTGCAGGTGCTGTTCTTCAAGGTGACGTTTATGACTACAGTGAATGGAAAACTGGTATGAGAAACGAAGCTCTTGTTCAGACAGTTCAAAACTATTTCGGCAAGGCTGCTAACTCAATCACAAACCTTCTTTCAGGTGTTGTTATTTCATTGGTTGGTTATGTTGCAAGAAAAGACGAATTCGGTAACATTATCCCTGAGTCAAACTACAATACACTTCTTGGTTTCTGGGCTGTTTTCTGTTTACTCCCTGCAATCGCTCGTTTCCTTTACGGTGTAACTCTTTTATTCTTTAATGTTGACGGTAAATTCAAAGAGCAGATGCTCAAAGACCTTGAAGTTAGACGTCGCGAAAGACTTGAAAAAATGAATGAAGATGCTGCAAATGAAATTGCAGACGCTGAATAATAATCAATCACGATAAAATATATAAGCAAAAGCCGTATGAAAATACGGCTTTTTTAAATAGGATGTGAGTATATTGAATAAAGAATTACAAAGAAACTATTCATTAGATATAATCAGAATTGTTGCTTTTTGTTCAGTAGCAGCGGTTCATTTCTTTTTAAACACTGATTTTTATAATACAGGCATTAAAGAACCAATTCATTTTTTAATGGTGATTGTTAGAACTTTTACGTTAGTTTGCGTTCCGTTATTTCTTTTATTATCTGGCTACCTGCTAAATACTAAAACATTATCAAAAAATTATTACAAAGGTATTATAAAAACTCTATCAATTTATTTAATCGCAAGTATTATTTGTTACTTTCACAACAAATACTTTACCGGTCTTCCAACAAGTCTGAGTGATTTCATTTTTAGCATAACTTCTTATAAATCAGCAAAATACTCATGGTATATTGAAATGTATATTGGTTTATTTTTGTTGATTCCTTTTTTGAATTTGGTATATAACAATATTAAATTAAAAAAGGATAAACAAGTTTTGATTGTTACACTAATTGTGATTACCATGCTACCCTCAGTCTTTAATACTTATAATTTCACTGAAGCAGGTTGGTGGCTTAATCCAGCTTTTTCAAATAACTATAACAAACTTATTCCTGATTATTGGATAAATTTTTATCCAATAACATATTATTATATTGGAGCGTATCTAAATGAATTTAAACCAAAAATTAAACCTTTAAATAACCTTCTTATGTATCTTGGTACAGGTTTTGTTTTTGGAGTATATTGTATCTATAGAAGCTATGGTCATATTTTTATAAGTGGAGCATACCAGCATTGGAATGGTTTACTAGTCATGATTATATCAGTTTTACTTTTTATTTTACTAGTAAATATAAAAACAGACAATTTTAACAAAAATACAAAAAAGTTTCTATCAAAGCTTTCAAATTTGACATTAGGCGCTTACTTAATATCATCTCTATGTGACGATTTAGTATATAACTTTTTAAGCAAAATTGTTACTAATAATTTCGAAGAACAATTTAAATACTATCTTGTATGTGTTTCTTCTGTAATAATTTTATCATATTTATTATCGTACATAATAAATGTTATCTATGATCTGTTCTATACAATAACTTTAAAAAGCATAAATTTAATTAAAAATAAAAAGGATGCTTGACAGCATCCTTTTTATTTTTTGCAATATAATTCAATTTTATTAAGAGTTGCTTTTACACGATATGATGTAATTACAATCTTCAATGAGTTGAGTTTTTGTTTTTTGAAACGGCAGATACGTTTTGCACCGATTACAGTTGATGAACAAAGTTTCTCATAACCATTACCACAATCCCCATAAACATCAAAACTTTCTATCTGTTGTCCTGTTGCTATATTCTCTTTTAAAAGGATTTTATCGGCAATTACAGGCGAATTAAGGTCTATTATGATTTCGGGTTGTTCGTCCCCTACTCCACATTGCCAATAGCCATTTTCAGTTGTGATGTTGTTTGCACTATGTTCATCATCAAGTTTGGACGATGCTGACACAACGCAATCTTTTAAAAGATTTTCGGGGAATTCTTTTCGCAATTCGTCACCGAACTTGCGAAGTGCACGGACATCGGCTTTTGCGAGAAGACCATTTTTATCGGGTGGAATGTTGAGAAGTAATGATGAATTACCACCCACGCTACCCCAATAAATATGCATAAGTTTTTTAAGTGATTTAACCTTGAAGTCTTCTCGTTTGTGATAAAACCAACCCGGACGAATTGACACATCAACTTCAGCGGGATACCAAATAAAATCTTTACAACCTTCAATTGCTTTTCGACTGCCTAAATCTTGAGTTGTTGCCTCTACCCTTTTTGCAAATTCCGGATTATCTTCTTGTTGGGAATGTTCAGCAACATAATCTTGGTTACTAATGTAATAAGGCACTACACTCCACTCAGATTCTCTTGACTTGCCTGCTTCGTTGCCACACCAACGGACATCAGGTCCACAAATGTTAATTACTGCATTTGGTTGCAATTCACGGATAAGTGCAAAATATGAATTCCAGTCATAAACTTGTTTTTTACCGTTTTTGCCTTCACCACAAGCACCATCAAACCAAAAGCAGAAAATGTCGCCATATTTTGTTGCAAGTTCTGTCAACTGATTTTTAAAATATGTATTATATTCTTCGCCTGTTCCATAGGTGCTTTCGTGTCTGTCCCAAGGAGATAAATACACACCAAATTTAAGCCCATATTCACGGCAAGCGTCGGACACTTCACGCACCACATCACCATTGCCGTTTTTATAAGGACTATTTTTCACGCTATAATCTGTATATTCACTTGGCCACAAACAGAAACCATCATGGTGCTTACAAGTGAGAATTATGGCTTTCATACCTGCATTTTTAATCTCTCTTGCCCATTGACGAGCGTCAAGTTTTTTTGGATTAAAAACACTTGGCGATGCTGTGCCATCTCCCCATTCACGACCTGTGAATGTATTTGTACCAAAGTGACAGAACGCATACATCTCTAATTTTTGCCACTCTAATTGACGAAGCGACGGAATTACTTCCGCCGCAATCTCGAAACTTTTCTTATTCTGCATAGTTAGTTGCCACAATATCAACACCTGTACCGAGAATGTTCTCAATAACAACATCACCGATATTAACAGGTGCTTTGATAGATGCTTTATTTATAACTTCCATACATTCCATCATCATACCCTTTGGAATTGGGTTTGCGCTCTTTACGGGCACAACATAAGCACTGCCACCCTCAACCTTAACGGTTGTTGTGAGCATTCTTGTTGGGTTTGTGCATTCTGTGTGAGCATAAGCTTCACCGCGTTTGCAAGTATTGCCTGTAACTTCTGTTACTGCACCGTTATCGTCAAGGGTAACAGTAATGGGACAACCTAAAGGACATGCAACGCATACAAGTTCTCTTTTTTCCATTTTCATTACGCCTCCACTCTAACAATAATTTTTGAATCAACAGGTAATGTGCTGATTACTGACTGTTTGAGAGTAACATATTCCATTTCGCCTGGACAAAGTTTCTTCTTTTTCTTTGAAAGAATTTCTTCACCATTGCACTCAACAACAATCTTTGCATTGTTGTAAACAGCGCCTACGCGGAAATAGAGTTTAACATCAGTATCTGTTGCACAATTAATTCTCTGTGGAACGATGTAACGAACACCGTTGATACCTTCTGTATAAACACAGTCACCTGTAACTTTTTCGCCTTTAATATATTTAGCAGCGCCAAGACCTGCAATCTGGCTTTCTTCTGTAACATAGTCAACAAGGTCATGAACCTGAAGAACATTACCACAAGCAAACACGCCTTTTTGCTCTGTTTCACGATATTCATCAACGCGAGGACCACTTGTGATTCTGTCGAGTTCAAGTCCTGCATTCTTTGAAAGTTCATTTTCAGGGATAAGGCCAACTGACAACATAAGTGTGTCGCAAGGAACATATTCTTCTGTGCCCGGAATTGGTTGAAGTTTATCGTCAACCTTTGCGATTGTAACACCTTCAAGTCTGTCTTTACCATGAGTTGCTACAACTGTGCAACTAAGTTTAAGTGGAATACCGAAGTCGTCAAGACATTGAACGATATTTCTTGTAAGACCGCCTGAATATGGCATCAATTCGCAAACCATTTTAACCTTTGCGCCTTCAAGTGTCATACGACGAGCCATAATAAGACCGATGTCACCTGAGCCCAAGATTACAACCTCGTGACCTGGCATATAGCCATCGATATTAACATATTTCTGAGCAGTACCCGCAGTCATAATACCTGATGTACGGCAACCTGCGATATTTAATGCTCCTCTTGGTCTTTCACGACAACCCATTGCAAGCACAACCGCTTTTGCATTGATTTTAAGAAGACCATCTTTTTTATTAACAGCAGTAACTGTGTTATCTTCTGCAATGTCAAGTACCATTGTGTCTGTTTTAACAACGATATCTGTATCTGCAAGAAGCTTCATAAATCTGCCTGCATATTCAGGTCCTGAAAGTTCTTCGCCAAAATAGTGAAGACCAAAACCTGTATGAATACATTGTTCAAGAATACCACCAAGAGTTTCAGCACGTTCAAGAACGATAATTTTTTCTACACCGTTTTCTCTTGCTTTAAGCGCTGCTGCCATACCAGCAGGACCGCCGCCAACAACGGCTAAATCAAAATTCAACATTTTCAGCACCTCACTTTGTTCTTTCGTAAATAATCTTTGACTCTCCACCGAACTTTGTGATTTCATTCATATCCACACCAAGTTCACGAGCAAGGATTTCAACTACTTTACTTCCACAAAACCCACCTTGGCAACGGCCCCTGCCTGCTCTTGTTCTACGCTTAACACCGTCAACATCACGAGCACCTGCAGGAGCTTTGATTGCATCAATGATTTCGCCTTCTGTAATTGTTTCACAACGGCAAACAATTCTGCCATAAGCTGCATTTTTCTTGATAAGTTCTGCTCTTTCGTCATCTGACATGTGACGGAAACGAACAGGTTCTTCTCTTTCATCTGTGAATGATGCTTTTTCTTTAAGCTCTACTTTTTCTGCAAGAATGTCGCGAACATAAGTTGCGATTGCAGGAGCTGATGAAAGACCTGGTGACTCGATACCGGCAACATTCAAGAAGTTTGCACTCTTATCACACCAACCAATGATGAAATCATCATTAACCGGATGAGCACGAACACCTGCAAATGATGTAATTGCATTTCTTGCTGAAACAATAGGCACAGATTTAAGTGCTTTTTCAACGATTTCAATAAGACCTGCAGGAGTTGTATCAGTATCTTCTTTGCTATCCTGATTAATTGCAGTTGGTCCGATAAGAAGGTTACCATCAACTGTTGGTGTTACAAGAATACCTTTACCCATTTCATTTGGGCATTGGAAAATTGTATGTACAGCCAAGTTGCCAACTGATTTATCAAGAAGGTAATATTCACCTTTTCTTGGAATGAGTTCAATCGAATCATCCCCTACCATACGAGCAAGGTCATCTGAGAAGTTGCCTGCTGCGTTGATAATATATTTAGCTTTGATGTCACCTGCTGTTGTATCAAGAACATAACCGTCAGCTTTTTCACTAATTGCTTTAACATCACAATTTCTGATGAATTCAACACCATTTGTAACTGCATTTTCAACTGCTGCGATTGTAAGTTCGTAAGGACAAACAATACCAGCACTTTCACAAAGAAGCGCACCAACAGCCTTGTCGCTAATATTTGGTTCAATTCTGCGAAGTTCTGCTTGGTCGATTACTGAAAGTTCTGGAACACCATTTTTAACGCCACGTTCATAGAGTTCTTTAACATGGTCCATTTCACTATCAGAAAAAGCCACAACTACTGAACCATTCTTTTTAAATGGAACGGAGAGTTTTTTACAGAGTTCAGGCATCATTGCAGTACCTTTAACATTAAGTTCAGCTTTGAGAGTACCGTTATGAGCGTCAAAACCACCGTGAACGATTGCACTATTTGCTTTTGTTGTGCCCATTGCAACATCGTTGCATTTTTCAAGCAAAGCAACATTGAGTTCATAGCGACTAAGTTCACGCGCAATTAAACCGCCGACAACACCGGCACCTACAATTGCTACATCGTAAGTCATAAATACACCCTTCTTTTTCTTTAAAATGCCATTCTTCGACATTTTATTCATTATCTTTTGTATTATATCACATTCGTTTACTTTTTAACATAGTTTTTTAAAAATATTTTTAAAAATTTTTACTATTTTGACATTGCTTTCAGTTTATCACCAATGCGCTTTATTATTCTCTTTTCAAGTCTTGAAATATAGCTTTGAGAAATGCCTAATTTATCGGCAACCTCCTTTTGAGTTAATTCTTCTTTATCACCTAAACCAAATCTCATATCAATAATTATTCTTTCTCTTTCGGGTAATGTTTTAATGATTTCCATAACCAATCTTTTCTCATCATCTTCTTCAATTTCACGGCTTATTTCGTCCCCTTCACTACCCAACACATCAGCAAGCATTAGCTCGTTGCCATCCCAATCAGTATTAAGTGGCTCATCAAGAGAAATCTCCATTTTTTGTGATGCAATTTTGCGAAGATACATCAATATTTCATTTTCTATACAACGAGAAGCATAGGTTGCAAGTTTTATGTTCTTTTCAGGTGAAAATGTATTAACTGCTTTAATAAGACCTATTGTGCCTATTGAAATCAGGTCTTCAATATTAACTCCTGAACTTTCAAATTTTTTCGCTATATACACAACAAGTCTTAAATTATGTACTATTAGTTTTTCACGGGCTTTATCGTCACCATTTGCAAGTTGTTCACTTAAAAGTTGCTCTTCTTCTTTTGTCAGTGGTTCAGGCAAGGACATTGGGCCGTTTATATAATAAACTCCACGCTTAAAAAAGCGAAGATATAATTTTTGTAAGAACAGTTTTAATTTAGTCATTATGCATTTCTCCTTCAAGATTTATATTTAAGATAATTTTGTATTCATCTAATGGTGCAAGGCTTTCGGCAATATAAACTTTATCAGTTTTATATTCTCCAATTTCAATTAATTTGGGGCGATATGCTTTTAGAAGTGTTTCACCACTCACTGTTGACACGGGAATAAGTCTTATTTTGTCTTTATCGTCAAACAACTCGCAAAACATAGTTTTATCCATCATGATTACAGGAAAATACGAAAAAGGCTCACGAAGATTATTACCTGTATCCATCAAGCTCTGGCAAAAAACTGTTTTTTTATCAGTCTGAATTTTTATGTAATATTCTTTTGCTTTTGGTGCTTTTTTGTCGGTCAATTTTGCTATTAGTGTAATAACTATATAAGCAATTACAGAGCATATAACAAGAAATGTAATATCAATATCAAAATACACAATCCCGTTGTTATAAAGCATTATATCGATTTCGGTAAACATATAAATTGCAAACATTATTCCACCGAATATAAAGCATATTGCAAACAACCAAAAAGTCGCTTTTATTAGTCTTTTGATAGGTTTTATTCCAAAGGTTATTACAGACATCAAAACTGCTGATAGGATTTTTAAAAGGGTCATTATGACCCCTAAATCGTGTAAAAAGAGTAATAATGATGACAGTCCACCGACTATTGCGCCTAATAAAATTCTCACTCGCGTGGTGTTCGTTCTTGATATGGTTTTTACGGCTAAAAGCATAAAATAATTTACAAGAATATTTATTACAATCAGCACGTCAACATACACAATCAATTAAATCACCACACAAAAAAAGCTTGATACCATTTTACACGGTATCAAGCATTTATTTTGTCATTTTTTAGACTGTTCTCATATAATCTTCGAGAATAAGCACAGCTGAAACTGCGTCAACAACTGCTTTTCTTTTTTTGCCACGAACATCAACTGCATTGAGAATATTATGTGCCGAAACTGTTGTTAATCTTTCATTTTGAAAAGCAACAGTTATGCCCGTTTTTTCTTCAAGCAATTTGCCAAGTTCACGACAAGCATCACTTCGAAATCCATAACTTCCGTCCATATTTTGTGGAAGTCCAACACAGATGCGCTCAACATTTCTTTCTTTTGCCAATTCTGCGATTTTTTCAACAAGAACATCTCTATTTTTTTCGGTGATTACGCAAACTGGTGATGCTAAAATCTGCATTTTGTCGCAAACGGCAATTCCGGTTCTTACATCACCATAATCCACTGACATTATAATCATATATCAGTTACCTCTAATTCTTCCATAACATTATTATTTTCTAATGCTCGTGAGAATGCATAAGCACTTTGAACAGATGTGAACAAAGGAACTTTCTTCATAAGAGCAGCACGACGAATCATTAGTTCTTCTTCATTGCCACGAACATTTTCAAGAGTTGAAACAACATAAGAAAATTTATTAGAATTTATCATTGCAACTGCATTTTCACCATTTGCTGTGTTTGCTGCGATATGGTTGGCATTGAGAAGTTTGGCAGTATCGCTAGTAGCATAGATTTTAAAGCCCTGACTCAAAAATCTGTTTGCCATTTTAGAAACATAAGCCTTGTCACTTTCACGAACTGACACAAGAATTGAGCCTGTTCTCTTAATTCTCATACCTGATGCAATCATACCTTTAAGAAGTGCGTTATCAAAGGTATCGCCAATTGCCATTACGTCACCTGTTGACTTTGTTTTTTCGCCGAGAAGCATATCTGCACCCTTAAGTTTCTCAAAGCTGAACACAGGTACACGAACAAAGAATTTATCTGGGTTAGCAATTGTACCAACTGCAACACCCATATCAACAAGCTTTTCGCCAGCCATACAACGAACTGCAATATCAGTAACATCAATTCCCGATGCTTTTGTAACAAAAGGAACGAGAGTTGTGTCTGTTACAGATGCTTTTGTGACATAGAGATTATTATCAAACGCTACAAACTGCATATCAATTGCGCCTTTGAATTTAAGTTCTGCTGTAATTGATTTTACATATTCAAGCAAGATGTCACGAATTGTATCGTTGATGCTGATTGTTGGAACAACTGAAATTGAGTCACCCGAATTGATATGTGCTTTTTCGATGTGTTCACAAAGTGCAGGAATGAAGAAATCTTCACCGTCTGAAATAATGTGTGCTTCGATACAAGTACCAACAAATACTTTTTTACTGCTTGTATGTTTAACATTAGCATCATCAAGAATATCAAAAAATTCAATTTTATTTGAAATTTTCTTAAAGAAATCAAAGTCTGCACCGATTATTTCAACATTTGCGTTCTGCAACAATTCTGACTTTTTGATTGCGTCTTCCCCACCAAAGAGAAGAACTGCATAATCAGGCTTTTCTGTTCTGATTACATTCAAAATGTCTTCGTCTGTAAGTGGGTCAAGATAAACTCTGTCAGCAACATTGTAGTCAGTTGTAACTGATGCAGGGTTGTTGTTGAGAAGAACAACCTGGAAGCCTTGGTTTTTCAATGATTTTACACAATGAACTGTGCAATAATCACTGTCACCGCTTCGGCCTGTAACAGCAGGACCACTACCGATTACCAAAACTTTTTTCTTATCTGTTTTATTTGCATTTATAAAGATTTCTGCTTCGTTATCTGCGCCATAAACCGAATAGAAATATGGTTTTTTAGCGTCAAATTCAGCAGAGCAAGTGTCAATCGAATTAAACACCGCGTTGAGTTCATATTCAGGTTTTTCACCACGGATTTGCTCAATTGCGAAGTCTGTGAATCCCATATTTTTTGCGTATTCATAAACCTCAAAACTATCGTTGTTTTCAATAGTTTTTTCTGTTTCTGCAATATTTTTGAGTTTGAATAAGAACCATTTATCAATATTTGTGATTTTATTCAACTCATCAATATCAATATCTCTGTAAAGTGCTTCATACACCGCAAAAATTCGACGGTCATCAGCAAGACTTATAATGTTTTTGAGTTCGTCATCAGTAATATTCTCAAATTGTGGAAGTCTTGGTGTATGGCTTTTATTCATACTTCTGACTGCTTTCATAAATGCAAGTTCAAAGCCTGTACCAACTGTGAGACACTCACCTGTCGCCTGCATCATTGTACCTAATGTACGATTTGCATCACCAAAACTGTCAAATGACCATTTAGGGAATTTAACTGCACAATAATCAAGAGCAGGTTCACTGCAAGCAGTTGTGCAACCTGTTATATCATTTTCAATTTCAAACAAAGTTTTACCAAGAGCAATTTTTGCTGAAACATAAGCAATTCTGTATCCTGTTGCTTTTGAAACAAGAGCTGATGTACGGCTAACGCGAGGGTCAACACCTGTTACAACATATTCTTTACCATCAGGGCTCAATGCAAACTGAACATTACAGCTGCCTTCGATTCCCAAACGAGAAACAATTTTTCTCGCCGCTCTGCGAAGACGAGTAAACTCTGAATCTGTTAAAGTCTGTGCAGGGATTACAACAATTGAGTCACCTGTATGAATACCAACAGGGTCAACGCTTTCAACACTTGACACGCTGATACAGTTATCTGCTTTATCACGCATAATTTCAAATTCAAGTTCTTTCCAACCTGCGATACTTTTTTCAACAAGAATCTGACTAACAATTGAAGTTTCAAGGCTTTTTTCTGCTTTAACCCAAAGGCTTTCTTTGGTATTACAGTATTCTGCACTTTCTCTGTCAGGAGTGTAAGCAGGACGAACAATAACGGGATAACCAACTTTATCAGCAAAGTCACAAGCCTCTTGTACACCATTTACAACAAGTGCAGGTACTGTTGGCTCGTTCATTTCGTCAAGCGCATCAACAAATGAATGTCTGTTTTTAACACTACGGATAACATCTTGATTAATACCAATAAGAACTGTATTTGTTTCTTCTAAATAGCCGTTTTGAGCAAGTTCAAGGCTCAATTCAAGACTATCATCGCCACCTGCAGTTGAAAGAAGTGCATCAGGTTTTTCTCTTTCAAGAATTTTCTTTACACTTTCAATATTGAGTGGTTCGATATAAACTCTGTCTGCAAATTCTTTATCTGTTGCCAAAGCAGACGGTGTTGAGTTCGCAAAAATTACAGTAATGCCCTCTTCTTTGAGTGCTTTGCAAACCTGCAATGCAGAATAGTCAAATTCAAGTGACTGACCGATTTTAACGGGACCTGCACCAAGAACGAGAATTTTTTCAAATTTATTCATTATTTTCACCGTCCATCATCTTATAGAAATCACGAATAATAAAACCTGTGCTACTATCAATATCACCTTTTGGTGTAAATTGAACTGAAAGACCTTTGAAATTCTTATAGCGAAGACCTTCAACGGTTTTATCATTTATATTTGTCATTATAACATCTGCCACATCACTCTTTACAGATGATTTTTCAACTGCATAGCCATGATTTTGGTCAGTTATCATAATTTTATCAGTACCCTCAATTGTAACAGGTTGATTTGAGCCACGATGACCTTTATCCATTTTTATAATTTTAAAGTCATTTGCAAGTGCTAACATCTGATGGCCAAGACCAATTGCAAAAACAGGAATATCTTTTTTGATTATTTCACGGATAATATCAATAATTTCAGGCTCATCATCAGGGTCAGCAGGACCATCGCAAAGCACGACACCATCAGGATTATATTTCATAATTTCATCGGCTGTGGTGAATGCAGGAACATTTGTTACATTGCAACCATTGAGCAAGAATGCATTTAGTTGTTTTCTTGGTGAACCATAGTCTACTGCAACAATATTATATTTTGCATTATCACCTTTCAACTGAACAGGCTCTTTAATTGTTATTTCACGAACGGCACCTGAAACTGTGTATTCTTTAATTTTAGGAAGCAACTCGTCAAGATTATCAATATTATCTGTTATAGCACCGTTTACATATCCTTTATCGCGAAGATATCTTGTAAGACGGCGTGTATCAATACCACAGATACCAACAATATTGCATTGTGAAAGATATTCATCAAGAGTGATTTCGGCACCATCTGAACAGATATCGCACCATTCACGAACAATATATCCATTTGACATAATTGTGCTTTCGTTGTTATCACGAATAATACCACGATTTGCTGCAAGTGGATATGTTTGTGCCACTATTTGACCATAATATGTAGGGTCTGACAAAATGTCAGTATAAGCAGATGTGCAAGTATTAAAAACAACTTCGCCAATTGTTAATCCGCTTTTACCCATTGAATAGCCTTCAAAAATTGTTCCGTCTTGAAGAACTAAATATGCTTTTGTTCTGTTTTTCATAAAATATCACCTTGATAATTGAGTATTATATAAACCACAAAAGCCCATCTAAAGATGGGCTATATTTTATGCAGCTGAATCAACACCTTGTGCTACTTCAGTAGTCGTTGTGGTGGTTGTTGTGTTTTCTGGCACCACAGTTTGAGTTGTGCTTTCTGTTTGGTTTTCAGGAGTTACAGGATTCACCTGTGTTGTTGATGTTTCTGATGTATCAGGAACAGTTGTACCATTTCCACCTGGGTCAACACAACCAACACATTTAGCTGGTAAGTTTGATGTTTTATACCATCCAGATGCAGTTGAAGCACATGTTTCGCTTGCAAGCAAGCCTGATACTGTACAATAAGAAGCTTGTGTAACTTTATCAGTATATTTTTCAAAGTTCTTGGATGCCAAATTCTTATGAACTCTGTCCATTACTTCTTTGAAAACCATACCTGCAGCCTGTCTTGAAGTCTTAATTTCTTTATTTTGGTCATAACCAAACCAAACCGCACCAACATAATAAGGTGTTCCACCAACTATCCAACGGTCATAGTTGTTAGTTGTTGTACCTGTTTTACCAAATGTTGTAAAGCCTTTTACACTATATCTTACACCAGTACCTTCTGCACTCTGCATAACTGTTCTAAGCATCTGATTCATAATGTAAGAAGTTTCTGGTGAAATGACCTGTTCGCCTTTTGGGTTGTTTTGGAGAAGAATATTTTCGCCTGTGCTATCAGTAACTTTTGTATAGCAATATGGCTCAAAATATTTACCACCATTGCCAAATGTTGCAAATGCTGCTGCCATTTCAAGTGTTGTGCAGCCACCATTTGTACCACCAGTAGCCAATGCTGATGGTGCAACGCTATCAATTGTATCGTTAGTAGTTGAAATGTGGAATTTCTCCGTAAGATAATTATAACTTGTCTTAAAGCCCATCATCATAAGAATCTGAGCAGGAACTGTATTGTAAGAAACTGAGAGTGCATATTGAGTTGTTACATAACTATTTGGGTCACCCGGGTCTTCACCAAAGTTCTTTGGCCAGCGCTGACCTTTCCAAACAATACCATAGTTCAAAATTTTTGAAGACCATGTTACATAATCTTCTTCAATCGCTGCCGCATAGATACTAAGTGGCTTGATTGATGAACCAGGTTGACGAACTGCAGATGAAGCACGGTTGTTTGAACGGTTTTCAGTCTTTTCGCCTGCACCGCCTACAATCGCTACAACTCGTCCGTTATAATCCATAAGTGTCATTGCAGATTGTGCTAATTCTTTTGTTGATGCTGCAGTTTCACTTGGGAAGTTAATACGATTTTCGTAAACTTCTTCAAGTACACTTTGAACCTTTGTATCAACAGAGGAATAAATGCGTAAACCACCTGAATACATCATTTTTGTTGCTTCATAATGTGAATAGCCGTTTGCTTTAAGGTCCTGAATTACAGAATCAATAACATAGTCAACATAGTAACTATAAATTTCACCATCTGCTATAGACTCGTTTTCACCATTATCTTTTGGAACATAGTTTTCACTATTTGTAAAGATGAGTTCAAAAGCAACTGCTTCGTCGTATTGCTCTTTTGTAATCATCTTCTGTTCATACATCTTTCTAAGGCATACTTCCTGACGCTTCTTGTTATTTTCAGGTTGCCAGAGTGGGTCATATTCAGCAGGTATCTGAGTAATTGCAGCTATTGATGCACATTCTGCAATGTTAAGCTCAGAAATATCCTTTCCGAAATAAGTTTCAGCAGCAGTCTGAACACCATAACAGTTATGACTAAGATAAATTGTATTAAGATAAGCCTCTAAAATATCATCTTTTTCATAATGCTTTTCTAAATTCAAAGCAGAAATCATTTCATTATATTTTCTGTTGATGCTTCGTCCGTTTTCACCAGTAAGGTTTTTAATGAGCTGCATTGTAATTGTTGAGCCACCACGCACATTACCAGTTGTAAGAGTTGACCTTATAATACCGAATGTTGAACTAAACCAGTCAACACCACCGTGCTCGTTAAATCTTTCATCTTCAAGCGCAACAAAGGCTTTAGGCATCCATTCAGACATATTTTCCATATCAACCCAAACACGATTCTTTTCACCGTGAAGTTTGACAAGTTCAACTGGATTACCTTCTTTATCGTCGGCATAAATAATTGTTGTCTGGTCCTGATTCTGCTTATAGAAATCAAGGTCAATGATTCTTTCACCATTAACGCGTCCGACCATATCAGAAATCACATAAACACCTAAAATTATGCACACAAGCAACCCCGTGAACACAATTGGCGCAAGGATTTTTAAAAACTTCTTAACTTTTGGAGACATCTTTCTTTTTTTATTTGAGGTCTTTTTTCTCATATTTATCCTCCAAAACTGCTTTTAATAGACGCAGTTTTTATAACACACAGATAAGTATAGCACAAAAATATTAAAATGTTTAGTATTTTTTAGAAAATAATTAAATTTTAATAATTTGTAATATTTTTGCTAAAAATACATACAAGATAATTTTTCCAAACTTAAAAAGGATGGCTATATTATGCTTCAAAGAAACCGAAAAATATTCTTATTCTTCATTTTGTGTGTTATTATTTTGTGTTTTCTTTATTTTTTACTCAACAGGGATATGAATGAATATATAAGACAAAATCCATATATGCCCCCTGTTGACTATTACACTATCACAGAATATCAAGGGAAAATTGCGGTTTTCAAAAATTCTGACGCAGTTCCCCTTGATGTTTATGATTCTTATGTTTCAGTTTTACCACAGCACGACAGAGAACTTTTAAAAAACGGTATTCGTACTGAAAGCACATCTGAATTGCAAAGAATTATTGAAGATTACACAAGTTAAATTTTTGTAATTCTAATTTCTGCATCTTTAATATTACCGTTCAATGTGATTTCAACAATTCCGTTGTCGCGGATATAGAAATTTGCGTTTTCATTATTAACTGTAACCAAATAATCAAAGCTATCGTTCATTACTGCTATTACTGAATATTTTTCGTTATTGCCATAGTATTTTATAGAACATTCCATTTTGGTTGCATCTTCGTTAAACTGGCTATTCATAACCATTACATCAAGACCTGTTGAGAGTGTTCTAGGCTTGAAATAAGCATTAGTCCAGATGTTTATAGGTGTGGAAAGACCACCAAAATTATGGAACCATCCGCCACGGCCTGATGTAATATTGAACATTTCAAATGTGTAATATGAATATTCAACTTCTCTCTTCCAAGCATCAAGAGCAGTTTTTGCAATTTTGAATGCAAAGTCAGTTTCACCTAGGTCAAGCATAGTTTTCCATACAAACCATTGGTGAGAAAGCCACACATTGCCGTTCCAATAACCATTTGTTATGTAATATGATGCTGTTTTATCAACTGCGCTAATACCAACAGGGCTAAACATTTCATCATCGCTCTTTAAATGAGAAAGAATTCTGTCGCGTTGGTCTTTTGTAACAGCGCCTGCAATAATTGGATAAATACCATCCATTGTTTTGTTTAAGTTTTCACCTTGGGTAGTTCTATATTGCTCTTTTGCATCGCCGTTTTCATCGTGAATTACATAAGAGAAATAGCCACAATCTTCGTCCCAAGAATATTTTTGCAAAGCGCTTGATACCCTATCGATATCCTCAAGATATGTTGCTTTGTCGTCTTCTTTTTCTAGCAAGTCTGCTACCATATAAAGAATTTTTGCACAACGGATTACCTGTGATGATGAAATACAAGGTGTCATCCACTTTTGCTTGTTTTCGGCATACATTGTCTTTTGTGGTGGAAGGTCATCCATACCACTGCAATTATAGAAATAGTCAAATGTGGTTGTGAGTCCACTAGTGAACTTTGTAGTAGTTGAGCCGTTGATTTTACCTGCAAGAAAATCATAGAACATTTTTACTCTGTCGTAATATTTGAGTAGTTCTGTTTTATCATTTGCTTTTTTGAGCATTTCGAGATATTGATAGATATGCACGGGTACAGGTGAGCCGTGAAGCAAGAACGCCCATTGGTCGTTGTCTGTCAAATATGTTTCGAGAATATAATCTGCAATACTTGGTGCAAATTCAATCATATCAAGACCGATAAAGCCTGAATCCCAAGTGTAGAATGAGTCCCAGCGCTTACCCGGTGTGTGATGAACAACATATTCACCATTTCTATAAAGTGGATAAACTGTATTTTGGAACACGGTAGCACGAAGAATTCTGTTTGAGAATTCGTAAGTTTTACCTGCTAAATTCAAATCAAATTTTTCAAGTGAATTATATGCTTTTTCGTAGATTTTTTCATATTCTTCTACTGTTTTATACTCTGTTTCACCGAATGAGAGCACCGCATATTCAACATGAGTTGTGCGTGGCTCGACATAGAGAGTATGTACAACGGTGTTGTGATAAAAGCCTTCGTCACTATGTTTTTCTGAAAATGAGCCTGAAAATGTTTCAAGCATATTTTGAAAACTCTCGTCAGGTTGTGAAATTCGAGCTGTTGGGCTGTCTTCAAGACAACCTGTATTGAAATCACGACAACGGGTTGATGGGTTAAATGTTTTTACATAGAATTTGCCATCAACACCGTCATATTTATAAGAAACGAGTTTGCCGTTTTCATCAGCAGTTTCTATTGCGGGATAAAAATTATGTTTCTTACTATTTGTTGAAACTGTTTCGCCAGCTTCTGTTACTGCGAGAAAATCGAATTCAATTCCACCTGTGCCACAAGACACAAGAATTACACTTGAAAGATTAAATGGAATTGATAAAACATCAAAGTTTTCTGCTGATTTGAATGTGATTTCTTTTCCGTTTAATGTCCAGACACTATCATTATTTTCAGTTGTTCTATAACGAATGTGAAGCGTTGGATTCTGGAATTTTGAAATATCACCCAAGTCATAAGTAATTCTGTCCCCGGCTTCTTCACCAAGTTTTGAGAATTTAGGAAGAATATAACGGTTATTATCTCTGTCGCCAAGTCCTTTGTGATAAGTGAATCCATCATCAAAGAACTCGCCTTTTTTCATAGCGTCAATAACCTGCTTATCCCAAGGACGAGTAGTGTTATAATCATAAGATTTATAATCAAGGGCTTTTACAAATATATTTTTTTCAGGTAAAACAGGTGTTGTTGTGAACACATTTGGATATTCAATAGCAGAAAAAAGGTTGAGCAAACAAATCTGCATAATTTCAGTATTATTCACGAATTCTGTGCGCACCAATACGCTATCACTATCTAGTTTTGTAAAGGACACATCTGCATAGACCTTGTCTTTCCATTCAAGGTCATAACGATATGAATAGAATGAGTAATCAGCCTTTGCTTCCCAAGGGTGAACGCCAACGGGCACAGTAACATTTGGCACACGAGAATCGGCATTTTCGATAGCAGGACTCACAACGCAGTCAAAACGGACGCCACCTTCAGTTTTATGGTCGACTATTCGTGAAATACCGCTATATTTCTTTGAATAAGGACCCCAATAGCCTAATCGCTCTTGCATTTTTTGTGTAACTTTACTCATAAATAATACCTCGTGAAAAAATATGAATTCATTATAACAAATTTTGCGTAATTTTTCAATAAAAAAGCATATAAAAACGGTAGGTTTTTACGCCTACCGTTTTACTTTGTTATTTATGCAATCCAAACACCGTTAGATGCGAATTTGTATGTTTTGCCACCAATTGTTCTTGTGCCTGTTACCATATAACCATTAGCATCAAGATAGTACCATTTGCCACCATCTTTTACCCAATCATTGATAACCATTCTGCCGTTACCATCAAGATAGCACCAACCTTTGCTATCTGCTACCCATTTATTTGTTAAGCAGTAACCATCAGCACCAACATAGCACCAACCTTTTGAGTCTTTAATCCACTTGTTAGTTGCCATATAGCCATTTGAGCCTACATAGCACCAACCCTTTGAGTCTGCAATCCATTTATCTGTTGCCATTCG
>JAZOPS010000019.1:0-2457 GCA_045655645.1 Candidatus Fimenecus sp. | reverse complement strand
CGTGCAGATGCCGATGCAGTAAAACTTGCTCGAAAAGAACTTGAAAACAGAGTTTTGGGCGAAGCAAAATCAATCGCAAAATACATTCATGTACCAAACACAACACCATTTGCAATTATGTACCTTGCAACTGAAGGTCTTTATGCTGAAATTGCATCATCAAGAACAGGATTACCTGAAAAAATCCAGAACGAATATAATATTATGATTGCAGGTCCTACAACAGTTACTGCACTTCTTAATTCCCTTTCAATGGGCTTTAAAACAGTTGCAATCAACGAAAAAGCAAACGAAGTTCGTCAGCTTCTTGGTGCTGCAAAAGTTCAGTATGAAAAATTCGGTGATTTACTTGCAAAAGCAAAGAAAAAGGTTGACGAAGCAGGAAAAACACTTGAAGATGCTGAACGCAAAAACCTCTTTATCCGCAGAAAGCTTAAAAATATTGAAGAAATTCACGCTCCAACTGCCGATAAACTCTTATTTGACGGAATAGTGGAAGAAACTGATGAATAAATACTTGCAACTATTACCAAATTATTGTATTATATAAGTTGGTATTAATTCATTTACAATATACTTAATAAGAAGGAGAATGACTTATGGCTCTTAAACATGCTGACCTCATTTCACAGATGACACTTGAAGAAAAAGCAAGTATGTGTGACGGTCTTGACTACTGGCACTCACAACCTGTGGAAAGACTTGGTATTAAAGCAATAAGCCTTAACGACGGACCTCACGGTATCCGTAAAAAAGGTGACCCGGGTGATACACCAAAGGGTGAAACAAATCTTTTGAAAGGTGTTCCTGCAATCTGTTTCCCAACAGCTTCTGCAACTGCTTGTTCATGGGATACTGACCTTTTATATAAAATGGGTGAAGCTCTCGGTGAAGAATGCTTAAAGGAAAAAGTATCTGTTCTTTTAGGACCTGGTACAAACATCAAGCGTTCACCACTTTGTGGTCGTAACTTTGAATATTTCTCAGAAGATGGTGTTCTTGCTGGTGAAATGTCTGCTGCATTTGTAAACGGTGTTCAGAGTAAAGGTGTTGGTACATCTCTTAAGCACTATGCTGCAAACAACCAGGAAACTCGTCGAATGACTATTAACGCAGTTGTTGATGAAAGAACACTTCGTGAAACATATCTTCTTCCATTTGAAATTGCAGTTAAAAAAGCTCAGCCTTGGACAATTATGAACTCTTATAACAGAGTTAACGGTACTTATGCTGCTGAAAACAAGTGGCTTCTTACTGATGTTCTTCGTGATGACTGGGGCTTTGAAGGCGTTGTTATTACTGACTGGGGCGCAGAAAACGAACGTGTTCCTGGACTTATTGCTGGTCAGGAAATCGAAATGCCAACATCTTCAGGTATCGGTACAAAACTTATCGTTGACGCTGTTAAAGATGGTTCTCTTGATGAAGCTATTCTTGATGCTGCTTGTGATAAGATTATCGAAATGTCAAAGAAAGCTGAAAAAGTTTTCGGTGATTATACATACGACAGTGATGCACACCACAATTTTGCTCGTGAAATTGCAAGTCAGTGTATGGTTCTTATGAAGAACGACAACAACATCCTTCCTCTTAAGAAAGATGCAAAGATTGCAGTTATCGGTGAAATGGCACACACACCTCGTTATCAGGGTGCTGGTTCATCACTTATCAACCCAATCAAACTTGATTCTGCATACGGCACAATGAAGGAAATGGGTATTGACTTTACTTTTGCTCCTGGTTACAAACTCAAGGGCAAGAACAAGAAAGAAATGGAAATGGTTCTTGAAGCAAAAGAAAAGGCAAAGAATGCTGACGTTGCTCTTGTATTTGTTGGTCTTACTGACGAATACGAAACAGAAGGTAACGACAGAAGCCACATCAATCTTCCACCTATCCACAACACTCTTGTTGAAGAAGTTCTCAAGGTTAATCCTAACACAATCGTTGTTCTTTCAGGTGGTGCATCAGTGGCACTTCCTTGGGCTGACAAAGTTCCTGCTATCCTTAACATGTTCCTTACAGGTCAGGCTGGTGGCAGCGCTGTTTGCGACATCATCTTCGGTGATGTTAACCCAAGTGGTAAGCTCAGTGAAACATATCCACTTGCACTTGAAGACAACTCAAGTTACAACTTCTTCCCTGGCACATCAGTTTCAGTTGAATACAGAGAAAGCGTTTATGTTGGTTACAAATACTATGACACAGCAAACAAAGCTGTTGCATTCCCATTCGGTCATGGTCTTTCATACACAACATTTGAATACAGTGATGTAAAGGTTTCTGCTGATAAGATTAAGGATACTGATACAGTAACAGTTTCATTTAAAGTAAAGAACACAGGTGCTGTTGACGGTGCTGAAGTTGCTCAGGTTTATGTAAACGACGTTCAGAGCACAATTTATCGTCCTGTTAAGGAACTTCGCGGATTTAAGAAAGTATTCTTAAAAGCTGGTG
>JAZOPS010000018.1:0-4863 GCA_045655645.1 Candidatus Fimenecus sp. | reverse complement strand
TGTGTATTTTTCCAGTTTTCTGTAATGTCAGAAACAGTTTTGTTTTCACGATGTGTAAGGAAAATTGGTCCTGTGTTTGCATCAAGAGTATCAACGTGACGGATTCTGTCAGCTTCCTTATCTGCACGAGTGAATTCGTGCTTTTTAATTACGTTGTTTATGTAATCGTCAACTGCAGTACAACCTACAATACCTGTCTGCTCACGGCCTAACATAATCTGACGATAGATATAGAGCATTGGTTTTTCATCCTGCTTGCAGATACCCTTTTCACTTAAAGCATCAAGGTTTTCTTTTGCCTTTTCATAAACTTCTGCAGAATAAATGTCAATACCCTGTGGTAAATCAACTTCAGCTTTATCAACATGCAAGAATGAATATGGCTTATCTTTCACCATCTCTCTTGCTTCTTCTGAATTCATAACATCATAGGGCAACGCACCAACCTGACTTGCATATTCGTCCTTTGGTCTTACCGCCTTAAAAGGTTTAAGAATTGCCATTTTTATTTCCCCTTTTCTTTATAAAAAGTATTATCTTTAATATTACAAATGATGCTGTGACACCAATCAAAGCACCTGTGCTATCAACTAAAATATCGCTAATCTGGAATGCTCTGCCAGGCACAAAAATCTGATGAATTTCATCAGTTGTTGCATAGAATACAGTTCCCCAAAATGCAATTATTGGTGTGAGTTTTAAAAACCATGTTACATAAACTGCGTTGAACAAAAGCACTGAAAGTCCCATAAATTCAAGGCAATGAGCAATAGTGCGAATTAAATCACTTTCAATTGCAATGCCGAAAGTTTCAAATATCTTTCGGATAAACGAGTCACTTAACTCTTGGGAATCATCTGCCACCTGTGCCGATAGAGCGAAAATTATCCCCATACAGATTATCACAAGCACCCACAAAATTCCTATATGAATTTTTCTTTTTGTTGTCATTATCTTTGTCCTTTATAAAAATACACATTTGCTCGGTTGCCACAGAAATAAACTCCGCTTGTGCCCTTTGCAATTGCAAAAACTGTGTTTTCACTTACAAGTGGCAACACAACTGCATTTTTGAGCAAATAACTTTGTGCATAATTTATTTTATCGTTAGTTGGGTTGTTCTTAACATCATTCCAAATGCGGTTGTATTCGCCTGATGAATATAAAAATGCATTCGCTGGATTATCGCTAGAGAAAACTGCAAGAAAATCGCTTGCTTTATCAGAATCAACTGTTATCGGATAAATTGCAAGTTCATATTCACCACTGTTTATCTTTTTACTAAAATCTTTTTCATCTACAACAGTTACAATACCATTAAGCTCAACACCGATACAGTTTTGCCAACTGTTGACGATATTTTTAGCCATCTTTTCGTATTTTGAAGTGCAAAGAATATCAACTGAAAGATTTTTGATTTTAAGTTCTTCAAAAGCTTTAATCATTGTGTTATGAGCATTGTCGGCGCTAAAAGAAATCTTTTCAACATCACCGTTAACACCATAATATGCTGGCACAAAAGTCTGCATTGGTTTATCTGTAAGATGTGTTAAATCGATACCCGCAATAAGTCCTGTGCGAAGTGATAAATTCTGCAATTTCTCATTACTCATATTAAAAATCAAAGAACAAGAAATATTTTCAAGCACATTTTTTTGCACTCTGCGACCCAACTCGTCAATAGCTTCTTCGTCTGTGAAGAAACCAACATCATAATCGCCTTTATCAAGTTTATCTGCAACATTCACAGAATCGCTATTCAAATAAAAGCCAACCGCAGTTGGAATTGCTTGGTGACTACCTTTATAATCACTCTGCTTTGCAATTCTAACTGATTTATCTTCACTCACATTTGAAAGATAAAAACCACCATTTGTGATAATGTATTCTGAATCAAGACCATAGCGACCACCTGTTAATTCAAAGAATTCTTTGTCGCAGGGGAATGAAACAGGTTGACTGAGAGCATAGAGAAACTCATTACTTGGATTTTCGAGTGTGATTTCAAGGGTATATTCCCCTGTTGCACGAATACCGAGAGAGTCTGCACTCATTGTGCCATTGTGAACAGCGTTTGCATTTTTAATAATACTTAAGAGTTTGAAATCTTCTGAATTAGTTTCAGGAAGAATACTACGAGTGATTCCAAAAACAAAATCTTCAGCAGTAATTTTGCCTTCTATTGTCACATTTTTATCTTCAAGAAAGCTCTCAACTGCCGCTGAAAGATAATAATATGAATCTTTTTGAATTTGGAAAGTATAAACAAGTCCGTCAGTTGAAACTGAATAATCAACTGCTGCACATTTTTGTGGCTCATCGTTTTCGTCCAATTTAAAGAGTCCGTCAAAAATATTGACAGAAATCATTTTTTCAACAGTTGTTATCGCAATCTGTGGGTCAAAAGTACCCGGCATTTCAGAAATTGCGCATGCTAACGCCTCACCTGTTTCTTCTTTTTTGCAACCTGAAAAACAAGCGAGAATAAGCACAAATACCATTAAAATTGATATGATTTTCTTAAACATTCAAATCACCTTTTCATATTATAACAAATATTTAAAATAAGTTCTATATTTTCATAAAATTTTTTATAAAAAACTATCTTTTATTATATAATTTTGTTATAATGAGTTATACATCATATATGGGGAGTAAAATTATGGAATTGTTTTTTGATATTGCAAAATATGTTTTGATGACTTATCTCGCAACAAGTTTTGTTGCATTTGTAGTTCATTTTGCTAAGTTGTCAAAGACAATAAAGAATTCTAACACTAAGGAAAGTGACGAAATCAAGTCACTTGAAAACAAACTTGAATACATAACCAAAAATATGGGTGATGAATTTCACAGAATCCGTGTTGAAAATCAAAATTCTAATAAAGAAATCCGTGAAGATGTGAAAAAGAGTCTTGATGACATGTCAGGTCGTATTGACAATATGAATAAAGGTAATTTTGAGCACCGTGAAAAAGTTATTCAGATGCTCGTTGACCAAGGTGACAAACAGAACAAGTCACTTGAAACATCAATTACTAAAATGCAAGAGTCAAACGAAAAGAAACTTGAAGAAATGCGAGTTACTGTTGACGAAAAACTCACTTCAACGCTCACAACAAGACTTAATTCTTCTTTCAAAACTGTTTCTGACCAGCTCGAAAACTTATATAAATCTCTTGGCGAAATGCAAAAGCTCTCAACAGGTGTTACTGAAAATGTTACTGCTTTAAACAGAGTTCTCACTAATGTTAAAGCTCGTGGCACTTGGGCTGAAGTTCAGCTTGAAGGCATTTTGAACCAGACTATTCCAAATATGTTTGAAAAGAATGTGGCAACAGTGCCTAATTCACTTGACCGCGTTGAATTTGCAATTCGTATTCCATCAAGCGAAAAAGACGGCAAAGACATTCTTCTTCCCGTTGACTCAAAGTTTCCTATGGAAGATTATGTCCGTCTTTGTGATGCCGCTGACAAAGCAGATGCAGATGCAGTAAAACAAGCACGAAAAGAACTTGAAAACAGAGTGCTCGGTGAAGCAAAATCAATTGCAAAATATATTCATGTGCCCGACACAACACCATTTGCGATTATGTATCTTGCAACTGAAGGTCTTTATGCAGAAATCGCATCATCAAGAACAGGTCTACCTGAAAAAATTCAGAATGACTATAATGTTATGATTGCAGGCCCATCAACTATCACAGCACTTCTCAATTCTCTCTCAATGGGCTTTAAAACAATTGCTATTAATGAAAAAGCAAACGAAGTTCGTGAACTTTTGGGTGCTGCAAAGGCACAGTATGAAAAATTCGGCGATTTACTCGCAAAAGCAAAGAAGAAAGTTGACGAAGCAGGCAAAACTCTTGAAGACGCAGAACGCAAGAATCTCTTTATTCAGCGTAAGCTCAAAAATATTGAAGCAATTGACACAGTTTCGGCTGATAAACTTTTATTTGACGAAACCGATAGTGTTGATATATAATAGAAATGTTAAGTAATTTTATACTTTATAAGAAGGAGAAATGATTATGGCTCTTAAACACGCTGACCTTATCGCACAAATGACACTTGAAGAAAAAGCAAGTATGTGTGATGGTCTTGACTATTGGCACTCACAGCCTGTAGAAAGACTTGGTATCAAGTCAATTAGCCTTAACGACGGACCTCATGGTATCCGTAAAAAAGGTGACCCAGGTGACACACCAAAAGGTGAAACAAATCTTTTGAAAGGTGTTCCTGCTATCTGCTTCCCAACAGCTTCTGCAACTGCTTGTTCATGGGATACTGACCTTATCTACAAGATGGGTGAAGCACTTGGTGAAGAATGCTTAAAAGAAAAAGTATCTGTTCTTTTAGGTCCTGGTACAAACATCAAGCGTTCACCACTTTGCGGACGTAACTTTGAATATTTCTCAGAAGATGGTGTTCTTGCAGGTGAAATGTCTGCAGCATTTGTAAATGGCGTTCAGAGCAAGGGTATTGGTACATCTCTCAAGCACTATGCAGCAAACAACCAAGAAACTCGCAGAATGACAGTTAACGCAGTTGTTGACGAAAGAACACTTCGTGAAACATATCTTCTTCCATTCGAAATCACAGTTAAAAAAGCTCAGCCTTGGACAATTATGAACTCTTATAACAGAGTTAATGGTACTTATGCTGCTGAAAACAAGTGGCTTTTAACTGATGTTCTTCGTGACGATTTCGGATTCGAAGGCGTTGTTATTACTGACTGGGGCGCAGAAAACGAAAGAGTTCCTGGTCTTATTGCAGGTCAGGAAATTGAAATGCCAACATCTTCAGGTATCGGTACAAAACTCATTATCGACGCAGTTAACGATGGCACTCTTGATGTTGCTA
>JAZOPS010000017.1:0-12118 GCA_045655645.1 Candidatus Fimenecus sp. | reverse complement strand
TATTCAATAATTCTTGCCCCTACCATTAGGTAGGGGCTTTTTTCTTGACTTAATCTTCAAAATCATTTATACTATATAAGCATTAAATTCAAAGGAATGTATAATATGGAACAGAAAAAAATGGATAGAATCAGTGAACTCTATCGCAAATCACAAAGCGTAGGTCTCACAGAAGAAGAAAAAGCAGAACAAGCAGTGCTTCGTCGTGAATATATCGACAGTTTCAAGCGTTCACTCACAGGTCAACTTGATAATATGTATATTGTTGATGGAAAAGGCAATAAAACAAAAGTTGAACGCAAGGGTAAAAAGAAATAAAACTGAATATATTGGGGTATAATAAGCCTTAAATCTTGACTAAACCGCTAAATGTAGTGTATAATATTTAGTGGTTTAATTTTTTTTATTTATGTAATTTTTGGTAAAGGATGTAAAAGCTTATGGCAAAAAAAGCATCTTATGGTAACGAAAGTATTTCACAATTAAAGGGCGCTGACCGTGTCCGCAAACGCCCAGCCGTTATTTTTGGCTCAGATGGTATTGAGGGTTGTCAGCACTCTGTCTTTGAAATTCTTTCAAACTCAATCGACGAAGCAAGAGAAGGTTATGGTGATAAAATCGTTGTAACCCGTTTTCTTGATGGCTCAGTTGAAATTCAGGACTTTGGTCGTGGTATTCCTGTTGACTTCAATAAGAAAGAAAATTGCTATAACTGGGAATTGGTGTTCTGTGAGTTGTATGCAGGTGGTAAATATGATACCAACGATGGTGGCAACTATGAATATTCATTAGGTCTTAATGGCCTTGGTCTTTGTGCAACTCAATATGCGTCTGAATATATGGATGCTGAAATCCATACAGGTGGCTTTAAATATCTTCTTCACTTTGAAAAAGGCGAAATTGCTGGGGATATGATTAAAGAACCATATAATAAAAAAGATACAGGCTCTCGAATCCGTTGGAAACCTGACTTGAAAGTATTTACAGACATCAATATTCCACTTGAATATTATCAAGAAACTATCAAGCGTCAGTCAGTTGTAAATGCTGGTATCAAATTTATTCTTAAAAACCAGATTTCAGGCAGTAGCTTTGAAACATTCGAATATGTTTATGATAACGGCGTAACTGACTATGTCAAAGAAATCGCAAATGGAACAGAAATGTCATCTGTTCAGTTCTGGTCAGCAGAGCGCACAGGTCGTGACCGTGCCGATATGAAAGATTATCGCGTTAAGATTACTGCGTCACTCTGTTTCTCAAACAAAATTCAACTTAAAGAATATTATCATAACTCAAGTTTCCTTGAACATGGTGGTGCACCTGAAAAAGCATTTAGAAGTGCCTTTGTTGCTGAAATTGATAATTATCTTAAAACTAATGGTAAATATCTTAAAAGTGACTCTAAAATCAATTATCAGGACGTTGAAGATTGTCTCATATTAGTTGTTTCTTCATTCTCAACTCAGACATCTTATGAAAACCAGACTAAAAAAGCAATTACAAATAAATTCATTCAAGAAGCAATGACAGAATTTTTCCGTCATCAGCTTGAAATTTACTTCCTTGAAAATAAACTTGATGCAGATAAGATTACAAACCAAGTTCTTATCAATATGCGTTCAAGAATTAAGGCAGAAACAACTCGTATCAACATTAAAAAGACATTGCAGTCAAGCAATGATATGACTAGCCGTGTTGAAAAATTTGTTGACTGCCGTAGCAAAGATGTCAATGAACGAGAAATATTCATAGTAGAAGGTGACTCTGCTCTTGGTGCTTGTAAGCAAGCTCGTGATTCGTCATTCCAAGCAATTATTCCAGTTCGTGGTAAAATTCTTAACTGCTTAAAGAGCGAATACGATAAGATTTTTAAGAGTGATATTATTGTTGACCTTATTAAAGTGCTCGGTTGTGGTGTTGAAGTTAATTCAAAGAAAAGCAAAGAAGTTTCTTCATTTAACATCAATGATTTAAGATGGAATAAAGTTATTATCTGTACCGACGCCGATGTCGACGGTTTCCATATCAGAACACTTATTCTCACAATGATTCATCGTCTTATGCCAACAATTATCCGTGAAGGCAAAGTGTTTATCGCTGAATCACCACTTTACGAAATCCGTTCAAAAGACGAAACTTATTTTTGCTATACTGAAAAAGAAAAAGCAGATGTGTTAGAGCAAATCGGTAATGCAAAATACACAATTCAGCGTTCAAAAGGTCTTGGTGAAAATGACGCTGATATGATGTGGCTTACTACAATGAATCCTAAAACTCGTCGTCTTATTAAAGTTGAACCTGATAATATTGAATCACTTATGACAGAACGATTTGAACTCTTTATGGGTGATGACTTGCAGGGTAGAAAAGACTTTATCGCAGAAAATGGTCATATCTATATTGACCTTGCAGACATTTCTTAAAAGGAGGGATATGAATGGCAAGAAAAAAGAAAACGGTTGAAACCGAAATCACCGAAGAGCAAATGAATGCTCACATAATCGGTGCAGGTGAGGTTGTAACTCAGAATATTACTCGTACTCTTGAAACCAACTTTATGCCTTACGCAATGAGCGTTATCGTATCCCGTGCAATCCCTGAAATTGACGGCTTTAAACCATCACACAGAAAATTGCTTTATACAATGTATAAAATGGGTCTCTTAAACGGTGGCAGAGTTAAATCTGCTAATATCGTTGGTCGCACAATGCAACTTAACCCTCACGGTGATGCTGCGATTTACGAAACAATGGTGCGTCTTTCTCGTGGTAATGAAAGCTTGTTGCATCCTTATGTTGACTCAAAAGGTAACTTCGGTAAAGCGTATTCAAAAAA
Organism: Candidatus Fimenecus sp.; assembly: GCA_045655645.1. GTDB lineage: Bacteria > Bacillota > Clostridia > Oscillospirales > Acutalibacteraceae > Fimenecus. The sequence goes on along the minus strand of JAZOPS010000017.1, from coordinate 9,280 downwards.
CATGGCTTTTGCCGCATCTCGTTATACAGAAGCAAAACTTGAATCAATCGCAAGTGAACTTTTCAAAGATATCGATAAAGACACCGTTGACTTTATGGATAACTATGATGCTACAATGCAAGAACCAACATTGTTGCCAGTAACATTCCCATCAATTCTCGTGAATGCTAATACAGGTATTGCAGTTGGTATGGCGTCATCAATCTGTTCATTTAATCTTCGCGAAATCTGCGAAACAACAATCGGTCTTATTAAAGATAGCGATTTTGATGTTATGGAAACTCTTAAAGCCCCTGATTTTATCGGCGGTGGCAAGATTATCTATAATCGTGACCAGATGGCAGAAATTTATCGCACAGGTCGTGGTGGATTTAAAGTTAGAGCAAAATATACTTATGATAAATCAAATAACTGTATTGATATTACTGAAATTCCACCAACAACAACTGCAGAAGCAATAATTGATAAGGTTATTGAAAAGGTTAAGGCTAATTCTATCCGTGAAATCAGCGATATTCGTGACGAAACTGATAAGAAAGGTCTTAAGATTACAATCGACTTAAAGCGTGGCACAGACCCAGAAAAGCTTATGCAAAAGCTTTATAAAATGACAACTCTTGAAGATACATTCTCTTGCAACTTCAATGTGCTTATTGCAGGTGTGCCTCAGGTGTTGGGCGTTGCAGATTTGCTTTTAGAGTGGATTGCATTCCGTACAGAGTGTGTAAACCGTCGTGTTTATTTCGATTTGACAAAAGCAAAAGATAAACTTCATCTCTTGTTAGGTCTTCAGAAAATTCTTCTTGATATTGACAAGGCAATTAAAATTGTCCGTGAAACTGAAGAAGAAGCAGAAGTTGTGCCTAATTTGATGATTGGCTTCGGCATTGATAAAATTCAGGCTGAATATGTTGCTGAAATCAAACTTCGTCATCTCAACAGAGAATATATTCTTAAACGCCTTAAAGATATCGACGATTTGAAGAAACAAATTGAAGATATGGAAGATATCCTTTCAAGCAAAGCAAGAGTTAAGAAGATTATCGTTGAAGAACTTAAAGCAATTGCAGATAAATATGGCAAAGACAGACTCACAGAAATCGTTTATTCACAAGAAATCGAAGAAATGGAAGAAGAAATCGAAGAAATTCCTGATTATCCTGTTACATTGTTCTTCACAAAAGAGGGTTATTTCAAGAAGATTACTCCATTGTCACTTCGTATGAGTGGTGAGCATAAACTTAAAGAAAACGACGAAATCATTTCAACTGTTGAAACTACTAACAGTACAGAGCTTATGTTCTTCACAAATAAATGTCAGGTTTATAAAACAAGGGCAAATGAGTTTGACGATACAAAAGCAAGTGTATTGGGTGACTATGTTGGAACAAAACTTCAAATGGAACCCGACGAAACTGCTATTTCAATGGTTGTTCTTAAAGAGTATAAAGGATATATGCTTTTCTTCTTCCAAAACGGTAAAGTAGCAAAGGTTGATATTTCTGCTTATGAAACCAAGACCAACCGTAAAAAGCTCATTAAGGCTTATTCTGATAAGAGTCCGTTGGTTGCAGCAATATATGTACCACAGGATAAAGAATTTGTAATCCGTTCAAGTGCAGGCAGATATTTGCTCTTTAATTCGGGTGCAATTTCATCTAAGACTACAAAAGATAGTCAAGGCGTTGCAGTAATGACTCTCAAAAAAGGACATCGTATTGAAGAAATCACAGATTTCAAAGAAGGTCAGTTTGCAAAACCTGGCAGATACAGAACAAAGAATCTTCCATCTGCAGGTGCAATTCTTAGCGCAGACGACCAAGGCGAACAACTCACATTCTAATTGCAAAATCTTTGATTTTGCATCGATATAAATCCTTGCAGGATTTTCGATATACGCGAACGCGTTCGATATGTGCTGACGCACTCGATATGTTCACTTCGTGAACGAGATTTATATCATATCGAGTTTGAGCGTCAGCGAAAACATATCGATTTTGCGTAGCAAAAATATCGAGCAATCGAAGATTGCATATCGACTAATATAAAAATGTAGGGGACGTCGACTCGGCGTCCCGTTGTATCTATAAACAAAAAACCGACCATAAAATATGGTCGGTACAGACTAAGTGGCAAACGCAAATACATCACTTTTGTCTGCAAAAATATTATTATCATAAATAATATTAATATTCACAAAAAAATATTAAAATTTTTACAAAAAACACTTGCATTTTTAGAAATCATGTGTTAGAATATCAAGGCTGTTAAAAATATAGTGATTTGGAGGTACGAGAAATGTCAGCACTTCAGATAGTTTTAGGCATAGTTCTTATTGTTTTGGCAGTTTTAATCATTGTGCTTGTTATGTTGCAAGAAAGTCATCAACAAGGTCTCTCTGGTGCCATTTCTGGCGGTTCTTCTGAATCTTTCTTCGGCAAGAATAAGGGTAGAACAGATGAAGCAAAGAAAGCATTCCTTACAAAGATTTTGGCTTCAATTTTCCTTGTGCTTGTTCTTATTGCTTCAATCGCAGTAATTTTTGCTTAAATAATAATCCCGACAATAGTCGGGTGAATATGATCCACTAGCTCAGTTGGCAGAGCACTTGACTTTTAATCAAGGTGTCCGGAGTTCGAATCTCCGGTGGATCACCAAAAAGAGAAAAGTCGCACGATAGTGTGGCTTTTCTTTTTTTGTATTATTAATTATTCAATATTCATTATTCACTATTCATTTCTTTGCGACTTTTCTCAATGAATAATGAATATTGAAGTCGCGTTGCTAATGAATAATGAATAATTGATTTTTGCCTTAATATATGCTATTCTTTATTAAAAGGTGGTTGGATATTATGAAAGAAAATGTATTAATAGATAAATCAATTGTATTTGCATCAAGAATTATTAAATTAAACCAATATTTAATTAAAGATAAAAAAGAACATATTATTTCAAAACAAATTGTTCGTAGTGGTACAAGTATTGGCGCAAATATAAATGAAGCAAATTATGGACAAAGCAAAGCGGATTTTATTTCAAAAATGCATATTGCGCTTAAAGAAACTGCTGAAACTGAATATTGGATTAAGTTATTAATAATGTCAGAATACATAAGTGAAGAAATGGGCAAATCTTTACTTGATGATTGTTTAGATATAAAAAGAATATTGGTGGCATCTATTAATACTGCTAAAGAAAATAAATAGTTATATCTAAATTTCGAGCTGGTAGTGTGCGACGTACACGGTCGAATCTCCGTTTTATACGAACAAAAAGGCTATGATTAAATCATAGCCTCATTTTTTATCCCAATGAATTTTTAACATTTGTAACAACAGTTGCATCATAGCAACTGAATTTTTCGTCCACATTCTTTGGCAATGTCTTTTGTGTTAAAAGGCTTACAATCGGCACAAGCACAAGCCCACCCAACATTGCAAACACACCAGAGTAAAGTGAATTTGTGAATATAAAGCTTAATATCGGAGTTGTTGGTTTGAAAAGACCAATGCTGATAAGCAATTGAACAATTTCAAGTCCTGTACCGAATACAAAGCTTGTAACAACTGCTGCCTTTGTGGTCTTCTTCCAGTATAAACCATATAAGAATGGTGCTAAGAATGCACCTGCAAGAGCACCCCAAGAAACACCCATCATCTGTGCGATGAAAACTGAGTCTGCCCAGATTGTGTCTTTAAGGATAGCGATTATTGCGGAAAGTGCAATGAAGAATACGATAAACAATCTGAGAATAAGAATTGTCTTTTTGTCGTCAACATTCTTTTTCTTCATAAGCACAGGTTTAATAACATCAAGGGTCAGAGTTGAAGATGATGTGAGAACAAGTGAAGAAAGTGTTGACATTGAAGCAGAAAGCACAAGCACAATAACAAGAGCAACGATAACAGGAGCAAGGTCAGAAAGAATTGTAGGAACAACCTTATCAAACATAACTGCGCCGTTCTCAGAAATAAAACCACTTTCAATCATTTCATCTTTGTAGAGTCTGCCAAAACCACCAAGGAAATAGCAACCACCCGCAACAATAATAGCAAAGATTGTTGAAATGATTGTGCCCTTCTTAATTGAGCCTTCGTCCTTGATTGAGTAGAATTTACCAATCATTTGTGGAAGTCCCCAAGTACCCAGAGAGGTGAGTATAACAACAAAGAAAAGGAAAATAGGATTAGCACCGAAAATTGAGGTGTATTCTGCACCTGATTCTTCTGTGAGTGTTGCAACAGCTTGAGTGAATCCACCGTTTTTAACAAGAACAGCAGCAACAACAGCAACAATTCCCACGAGCATGATAATACCTTGGATGAAGTCGTTAATTGCAGTTGCCATGTATCCACCAAAAATAACATAAATACCTGTAAGCACAGCCATAACAATAACAATTACAGCATAAGGAATATTGAATACATTATTAAAGAGAGATGAAAGACCATTGTAAAGTGAAGCAGTGTAGGGGATAAGGAACACAAATACAATAAAAGATGCGAGTATTTTTAGCTTTTTAGAGTCATATCTCTTTTCAAAGAAATCAGGCATTGTTTTTGATTCAAGATGTTGAGTCATAACTCTTGTTCTTCTACCCAACACGCTCCAAGCAAGAAGTGAACCTATAAACGCATTACCAAGACCAATCCAAGTTGATGCGAGACCAAAGTTCCAACCAAATTGCCCTGCGTAACCAACAAAGATAACCGCAGAGAAATAAGATGTACCGAAAGCGAAAGCAGTAAGCCAAGGACCAACTGAACGACCACCGAGCACGAATCCGTCAACATTTGTTGCATTCTTTCTGCAATAAAAACCGACACCTATCATAAGCGCGAAAAAACATATAAGCATTGGTATACTAATCATCATTGTTGTTGTCATATTTATCACTCCTTTACATAAAAAATTACTTGACAATAACGTCGAGATGTGGTATATTTGCTTTAACGCTTTAAAGTTTAGCACTTTAAAGTCTATTTGTCAATAGGGGAATTAAAAAAGTTCTTTTTCCTTCAGTTCTATTGATTTTTATTGGTAAATAGAGTAAAATATCAAAATATTATGTATTTTTTTGGAGAATGAAAAATGACAATCGTACACTTACTTGAAAAGAACGCTCGTGAATTTCCAAACGACGTTGCATTGGTTGAAATCAATCCTGAACAACCTGAAACAAGACGAATCACTTGGAGTGAGTTTGAACTTGTTGAGTCAGGTGCAAGACGTCCTTATCGTCGCGAAATCACTTGGGGTGTTTTTGAAGAAAAAGCAAACAGATTTGCAAATATGCTCAGTCAAAACGGAATAGGCAAGGGACACAAGGTGGCAATTCTTCTTATGAACTGTATCGACTGGTTGCCTATATATTTTGGTATATTAAAAACAGGCGCTTTGGTAGTGCCACTCAATTTCCGTTATTCTTCTGATGAAATTGATTATTGTCTTGATTTAGCAGAAGCAGATGTCCTTGTTTTCGGTAACGAATTTGTAGGACGAGTTGAAGCAGTAGCAGACAAAATCAGCAAAAAGTGTAAACTTATCTATTTTGGTGGTAGTTGCCCTGCTTTTGCAGATGATTATAACGAACTCGTTTCTGAATGTTCAAGCTCATACCATGGTTGTTGGCTTGAAGAATCTGATGATGCTGCAATTTACTTCTCATCAGGTACAACAGGTTTTCCAAAAGCAATTTTACATAATCACGAAAGCCTTATTCACTCTTGCAGATGTGAACAGGCACATCATAATCAGACAAAGGATGACTGTTTCCTTTGCATTCCACCACTTTACCATACAGGTGCAAAAATGCACTGGTTTGGTAGCCTTTTGAGTGGTTCAAAGGCAATTATCTTGAAAGGTACACAGTCAAGAAACATTCTTAAAGTTGCAAGTGATGAGAAATGCACAATTGTATGGCTTCTTGTTCCGTGGGCACAGGATATTCTCAATGCAATTGACCGTGGCGAAATCGATTTGAATGAATTTGATTTCTCAAATTGGAGACTTATGCATATCGGTGCACAGCCTGTACCACAGAGTCTTATCAAGCGTTGGCTTGAATATTTCCCAAATCAGCAATATGACACAAACTATGGTCTTTCCGAGTCAATTGGACCTGGTGCTGTTCACCTTGGCGTTGAAAATGTACATAAAGTTGGCGCAATTGGTGTTCCGGGCTATGGTTGGAAGACAAAGATTGTTGACCCTGATGGTAACGAAGTAGCAAAAGGAGATGTTGGTGAACTTTGCCTTAAAGGTCCGGGCGTTATGACTTGTTACTATCGTGACGAAGAAGCAACTGCAGCAACTCTTAAAGACGGTTGGCTTTTAACAGGTGATATGGCTATGCAAGATGAAGAAGATTTTATATATCTTGTTGACCGTAAAAAAGATGTTATCATCACAGGCGGTGAAAATCTTTACCCTGTACAGATTGAAAACTTTATGGCTGCACACGAAAAAATCAAGGACGTTGCTGTCATCGGTCTTCCTGACCCACGACTTGGTGAAATTGCAACTGCAATTATTGAAGTTAAAAAGGGTATGACTTGCACAGAAGAAGAAATCAACGAATTCTGTATGAGTTTGCCAAGATATAAGAGACCTCGTAAGATTATTTTTGCCGATGTACCTCGTAACCCAACAGGTAAAATCGAAAAGCCAAAACTCCGTAAAATATACGGTGGCGAAGGTCTTGTTGACTCACAGAATAAATCATAATTAATATATAATTAGAAAAGAGATTTTGAAAATGAAAAAATTAATGATAGGTAATCAGGCGGTCGCAGAAGGCTTGCACGATGGCGGTCTGGGAGTTGTATCAAGTTATCCGGGTACACCATCAACTGAAATTACTGAATTTTTAAGCAAATTTGACGATATCCACAGCGAATGGGCACCAAACGAAAAGGTTGCTTGTGAAGTTGCATTCGGCTCAAGCCTTGCAGGTGCGCGTTCAGCCTGTGCTATGAAGCACGTTGGTCTTAATGTTGCCGCAGACCCACTTTTCACACTTTCATACACAGGTGTTAATGGTGGTCTTGTAATTTGTGTTGCTGATGACCCTGCAATGCATTCATCACAGAATGAGCAAGACTCACGCCACTACGCAATGGCTTCAAAAGTTCCAATGCTTGAACCTGCTGACTCAATGGAAGCATATACATTTGCCAAAAATGCTTTTGAATTATCAGAAAAATTCGACACACCTGTTCTTCTTCGCATGTGCACAAGAATTGCACACAGCCAGTCAATAGTTGAAACAAGTGACAAAGTTCCTGCAACATTAAAGGACTACGAAAAGAATCCATCAAAGTACATAATGACTCCTGCAAATGCAATCAAGCGTCATCCTCTTGTTGAAGAAAGAACACTTAAATTACAGGAATTTGCAGAAAACTGTGAATATAATGTGGTTGAAATGAACTCTCAAGAAATCGGTATTATCACATCAGGTTGTTCATACCACTATGTTAAAGAAGTAATGGGCGATAGTGCAAGTATCCTTAAAATCGGTATGCCATACCCACTTCCAGTAAAACTCATTAAAGATTTTGCATCAAAGGTTAAAACTCTCTATGTAATTGAAGAACTTGACCCATTCATTGAAAACCATGTAAAAGCACTTGGTATCGATATAATCGGTAAAGAAAAATTCTCAATTTTAGGTGAATTTTCACAAAAAACAATTGCAGAAGCATTCGGCAAAGAATTACCTGAAAGTGTTTCTGCTGATTCAGTTATTCCAAACAGACCTCCAATGATGTGTGCAGGTTGCCCACACAGAGGTTTATACTATACACTTGCAAAGAATAAGATTACAGCACTTGGTGACATCGGTTGTTATACTCTCGGTGCTGCACCACCACTCAATGCCCTTGATTCAACTCTTTGTATGGGTGCATCAATTTCAGGTCTTCACGGCTTCAACCTTGCAAGAGGTAGCGAAGCGGAAAAGAAGAGTGTTGCAGTTATCGGTGACTCAACATTTATGCATTCAGGTATGACAGGTCTTGTGAATGTGGCTTATAATGCTACAAATTCAACTGTAATTATCGTTGATAACTCAATTACAGGTATGACAGGACATCAGCAGAATCCAACAACAGGTTATAACATTAAAGGTGACCCTGCTGCAAAGGTTGACCTTGAAAATCTTTGCAAGGCTCTCGGCATCAACCGTGTAAGAGTTGTTGACCCTTATGACCTTAAGGCTTGTGATACAGCAGTTAAAGAAGAATTGGCAGCAGAAGAACCATCAGTTATTATTTCTCGCAGACCTTGTGTACTCTTGAAATCAGTAAAAACTGAACCTGCTCTTAAGGTTGACGAAGATAAATGCCGTTCTTGTAAGAGATGTATGACACTTGGTTGTCCTGCAATCAGTATGAAAGACGGAAAAGCAAAAGTTGACGCAACATTGTGCGTAGGTTGTGGCGTATGTAAACAACTCTGTGCATTTGATGCAATCGTTTAAGGAGGGGACTTATAATGAAAACTGTTAGTGTTATGATAGTAGGTGTCGGTGGACAGGGAAGTCTTCTCGCATCAAAATTGTTAGGTCGTCTTCTTGTTGACGAGGGATATGACGTAAAAGTAAGTGAAGTTCACGGTATGAGTCAGCGTGGTGGCTCAGTTGTGACTTATGTCCGTTTCGGTGAAAAGGTTTATTCACCAATCATCACAGATGGTGAAGCAGATATTATTATTTCATTCGAAAAACTTGAAGCAGGTAGATATGCAAACTTCCTTAAAAAGGACGGAAAAATCGTTGTAAATACTCAACAGATTGACCCAATGCCTGTTATTATCGGTGCTGCCGAGTATCCTGAAAATGTGCTCGACGAATTAACAGAAAAAGGCGTTAGCGTTGATGCTCTTGATGCCCTTTCACTTGCTGAAGAGGCAGGTTCTGTGAAGGCTGTTAACATTGTCCTTATGGGTAAGGCTGCAAAGTATTTCGACATTCCGAAGGAACGTTGGATTACTGCAATTGAAAATACAGTTGCACCTAAGTTTGTAGAAATGAATAAAAAAGCTTTTGAATTAGGGTATAATTCATAATAAGAAATTTTTGAAAAATACTTGACTTTGTGTATTCATAGTGTTACTATGTTAAAGTAATAAAGACGTTTGAGCGGAAAATAGTATCCGGAAATATCATTCTCAGAGAGCTGCGGTTGGTGTGATGCAGTAGTGTAAAGTCGGTGAATTCATTCCGTTAGTCGTTGGCTGAAGGTTTTACTGTGTAGGTCAAACGGGTTCGACCGTTA
>JAZOPS010000016.1:0-17904 GCA_045655645.1 Candidatus Fimenecus sp. | reverse complement strand
CTCTCCCCGCTTGTATCGGTTCAACATTTAAAGGACCTTTCCATGTGCCAAGATGTCTTATTATGCTTGACCAAATGATGAAAGAGATTGAAGAAAGAGGTTAATTAAAATGAGTCTTGAAAAATATAAGGGTGTTATCCCCGCATTCTATGCATGTTATGATGAAAATGGTGATGTTTCAGTTGAAGGCACAAAGGCGTTAGTTGAATTCCTTATGGAAAAAGGTGTTGACGGTCTTTATGTTGGCGGTTCATCAGGTGAATGTATTTATTTAAGTGTTGAAGACAGAAAAAAGACACTTGAAGCAGTTATGGAAGCAAACAAAGGCAGAATAACAATTATTGCTCACGTTGCTTGTAACAACACAAAGGACAGTTGCGAGCTTGCTCGTCACGCTGAAGCACTTGGTGTTGATGCTATTGCAACAATCCCACCAATTTATTTTAGACTTCCTGAAAAGGCTATTGCAAAATACTGGAACGACATTTCTGCAGCAGCACCAAACACAGATTATGTTATTTATAACATTCCACAGCTTGCTGGTGTTGCACTTACAATGCCATTGTTTGATGAAATGCTTAAAAATCCAAGAGTAATTGGTGTTAAGAACTCATCAATGCCAATTCAGGATATTCAGATGTTCCGTCGTCAGGCAAAAATGAACAACCGTGAAGTTGTTATTTTCAATGGTCCAGACGAACAGTTCATCGGTGGTCGTATGATTGGCGCTGAAGGTGGCATCGGTGGTACATATGGTGTTATGCCTGAACTTTTCGTTACACTTAACAATATGATTAAAGCTGGCGATGTTAAAGAAGCATATAAATTGCAGGACGACATCAACGAAGTTATTTACACAATGTGCAGTACTAAGGGTAATATGTATGCAACTGCAAAAGCTGCTCTTAAAAAGAGAGCAGGACTTGAACTTGGTGGTGTAAGAGAACCACTCCTTAATCTTCAGGATGGCGACGAAGTTATCGTTGATAAAGTTGTAGAATTAGTTGAAACAGCAGTTGCAAAGTGGGTAAAATAAGAATATAAACAAAAATTAAGGACACCGTTTTGATATGCACCCCAAAAGTTAGACACTTTTGGGGTGCATATCTCTTAAATGTCCTTTTTTCATACAATTATATTGATTTTTTTACCATTAAAATATATAATTTTATTATATTGGAAAATGGGGGTTTTCTTATGGCAAAAAAGAAGGTTTATACCATTGCTGATGCTCATCTTGACACTATTTGGAGTTGGGATTTTGAGACAACTGTCGGTAAATATATTTTCAACACTCTCAAAGACAATTTTGCTCTTTTTGAGAAATATCCTGAATACAAATTCAATTTTGAGGGTTCGTATAGATATGAGCTTATGAAAGAATATTACCCTGAAATGTGGGAGAAAATGAAATCCTATATTACACAGGGCAAATGGAATGTGTGTGGCAGTGCATTTGAAAACGGTGATGTTAATGTGCCTTCCCCTGAAGCACTTTTCAGAAATATTCTCATTGGTAATGAATATTTCGACAAGAATTTTGGCAAACGCTCTTGCGATATTTTCTTGCCAGACTGTTTCGGTTTTGGCTATGCATTACCAAGTATTATGCACCACGCAAATTTAAAGGGTTTCACTACACAGAAACTCACTTGGGGCTCTGCTTATGGTATTCCTTTTGACCTTGGTAAGTGGTATGGCGTTGACGGCAATTATGTATATGGCAACTGCAACCCCGGCTCATATACAACAATTCTTCTTAAAGTCAGAGATAAAAAATTGGTCAAAGACAAATTAGCAGACAACGAAAAATACGATTTGCCAATGACTACTGTTTTCCACGGTGTTGGTGACCGTGGTGGCGCGCCAAAAGAAGTATCAGTTAAAACAGTTTGCGACGAAATCAAGCAAAATAATACTAGTGATATTGAAGTATTATCTGCTCCCGCTGACCAGATTTTCAAAGATATTGACGCTCTTCCCGAAGAGACAAAGCAAAAACTCCCTGTATGGAATAACGAGCTTGTTATGACAAACCACGCTGTTGGTGGTTACACATCCCGTGCTATTGGTAAGCGTTGGAACAGACGCAACGAAGAACTTGCGGATATGGCAGAGCGTTCTTGCGTGGCTGCATTCACTCTCAGCGGTCACGAATATCCACAGGACACTCTCACCCGCAGTTGGAAGAGAGTTATTGCTCACCAATTCCATGATGATATCCCTGGCACATCAGTTCAGCGTGCATATCGCCGTTCATGGAATGACTATGCAATGTCAATGAACCAGTTCACTAATGAATATTGCGCATCTGTTCGCAGTATCAGTGACCGTCTTGACGTTTCATTTGCACACGGCATTGCGGTTCTTGTACAAAACCCAATGGAATATGAGCGCACAGGTCTTGTTAAAATCAGAATACCATCACAAATCCGTCATAAAAATATGACTGCTTTTGATAAGAACGGCAACGAATATCCAACACAGATTATTGAAGTGAACAGCAAATATTCAATTATGCTTGTGCACCTCACAATGGCTCCAATGAGTTATAAGGTGCTTGACATTCAGGCAAAACCTGCTCACACTCGCACTCCGCTCAAAGCCTCTATTAACGGACTTGAAAACGAAAAATATATTGTTAAGTTCAACAGTAATGGTGATATTTCTTCAATTTTTGACAAAGAAATAGATAAAGAAATTCTTAAAAAGCCAATTGTTACAGGTATTTTTGATTACACAGGTAGTAAAGACTGGCCTGCTTGGGAATTGAACTATAAAGAGCTTAAACGTGAGCCACAACACACACCAACTATCAAATCAATTGATGTTATTGAACAAGGTGTTTGCCGTGTTGCAGTTAAGATTGTTAAAGCATATAAAAATAGCACTTTCACATCAATTGTGGCATTGAGCCATGGTGGAAAATGCGTTGAAGTTTATACAGAAACTGAATGGCAAAGCACTTGTTCACTTGCAAAAGAGATTTTCTCATTCACAGCAGAAAGTCCCGTTGCTACTTATGATTTAGGTCTTGGTGCAATCAAGCGTGGCAATATGTCAGAGAAACTTTTTGAAGTTCCTGCACAAAAATGGGCTGATATTACCGACAGCAGTGAAGATTTCGGTGTTTCTGTCATTAGCGAATGCAAATATGGTTGGGATAAGTTTGACAACAACACTCTTCGTCTCACTCTTATGCACACACCACTTAAAAACTATCGCATTGACTCAATGCAATCCATGATGGAATTAGGTCTTAACCGTTATTCTTATGCGATTTATTCACACAAAGGCAATGTGGGACACGATACACAATGTGTTGCTCGTGAATTCATTATGCCAATGGCATCATTCATCTGTTCAAAGCACGGCGGTGATTTGGGCACAGAAATTTCATTTGCAAAACTTTCTGGCAACGCCATTCTTCGTGCAATGAAGAAAGCCGAAAACAGCGACGAAATAATTGTGCGTATTGGTGAAGGCGAAAAACGAGAGCAAAAAGGCATTGAACTTTCAATTTATGGTGGAATTAAATCTGCTCGCGAAGTTTATGCATCAGAAGAGCATATCAAAGATGTTGATATTGTTGACGGCAAACTGGTATTTGACTTGAAACCTTATGAAATCAAGACATTTGCTTTGACAGTTGACCGTTTACCATATAAAGAACCTGACCAGTTAGATATTCATTGTCCGGGTAATGTTGTGGCATTCAGTAACAACACATCAAGAAACGGTAATCTACCTGTAATCAACAAGTCAATTCCTTGGGAAATTACACCTGAAGAAATCTATGTTGATGGTGTTAAATTTGTTATTCCACAAGACAAAAAAGCAATTCTCTGTGGTGGACAGACATTATTCTTGCCAAAGGGTACTGACAGAGTGCATCTTCTTGTCGCTTCTCTTAATGGTGACAAAGTTGCTACATTCGGTGGCAAACAAATTCGTATCAACGACATAAGAGAATACTATGCAGGTTGGGATTTATATGATTTCAAAGAAGTAGCATTCACAAAGCACGGCAAATTAGGTTTTGAATTCACTCACTCACACAAAGCCGACGGTGATGCTCAATGTGAGCAGTTATTCTTCTGGAAATCAACTATCACCGTTAACCCTGATTCTACTACTTTTGAATTACCTGTTGATAAAGATATTTTAGTCCTCGCAATTACTGCTGACGGTGAAGAAAACACCTGTTCACTTGCAACGGACCTTTATGATAAAGTTCGCGACAGAGTATTTAATTATCACAGAGATACAAAAGACCAACTCACATATTGGCTCTCAAAAGAACGCTTTATGCTCAACGATAAAGGTGGAGCATTTAAAGACAGAAATAAGGGAAGGAGATAATCATAATGGCACAAAACAATGGTGACATCCGTTATGTTGGTGTCAAAGAAACCGTGGCTTATGGTATAGCCAACGCAGGTCAATGCTTTGGTTATAACATTATCGCAGGTAGTTATCTTTCGCTTTTCTTTGTTAAGGTCTTCGGTGTTCCCCCTGAAGCTGTTGCAGCAATGATGCTCTTTTTAGGCCTTTGGGACACAATCAACGACCCGCTTATGGGTTCAATCATTGACCGAACACGAACAAGATATGGCAAACTTCGTCCCTATCTTTTAATCGTGCCTATTCCTTTGGGAATTGCAACTATTGCACTTTTTGCAGGTCCACAGATTTTGGGACCAAATGCAGAGACAACTGCAAAAATCATATATATGTTTATAACATATTTTATATGGGAACTTTTCTACACATTAGGTGATGTTCCTTTTTGGGGAATGAGTGCTGCAATCAGCCCTTCCCCTTCTGATAGAACAAGAGTTATTTCATCTGCAAGATTTGTGTCAGGTTTAATTGGTGGTCTTTCAACAACAATACTTACAGTATTAATGGATTTAAGCAACAATGGTGCAATCCCTCTTTCACTTTCACAAGTTTTCTTGCTTATGGCTGTAATTTCAGGCACATTAGGTATGGCTCTTTTCTCACTTTCAGGTGTCTGCACAAAAGAAAGAGTTGTTCAAACCGTTAAAGAACCAAGTATTCTTGATGGTTTCAAAGCCCTTCTTAAAAACAAGCCTTTGCTTTTAATTGTTATTGGTAATGTGCTTGGTGCAATAGGTGGTATTGGTGGATTCTTCCAAGCATATTACTATTCTGAAGTTGTGCAAATGAATTCACTCACAATTGTTATTTCATTACCTGGTACAATTTTAGGCTTTATTACATATCTTCTTATTCCTAAAATCAAGCAGAGATTTGATAACAGACAGATTATCTTCCTTAACGGTTTTGTAAGACTTATTATGGGTACAATTGTATTCCTTGTGGGTGTAAAATGTTTCACTAATCTCTGGGTGGTTGTGCCACTTTTGATGATTCAGAATCTTCTTTTCAGTATGTTTAACACAATCAATATGGTTATTCCAACTGAAATGATTGGTGACACTATTGACTATATGGAATGGAAAACAGGTGAGCGAAACGAGGGCGTATCATTCTCTGTTCTTACATTCGTCGGCAAGCTGACAGGTTCAATTTCAGGAACTATCGGTAACTTGCTTCTTCCTGTAATTGGTCTTACATTTGTTCAAATCAGTGCTACTGAAACAATGACCATTAAGGCTTATGAATACACAGATACTCTCATTTGGGGTATGTTCACATTAGCACCTGCTATTTTAGGTCTTCTTCCACTTATTCCATATATTTGGTATGACCTTACAGGTGATAAGTTAAATACAGTTCGCAAAGAAATGGCAGAACGCAGAAAAGAACTCTCTGCACAAGTTTCAGGAGGTGGCGAAAATGAGTAATTGTCCAAAATGCAACGAAAAGTTATCCCCTTTCTATATGAAACAGAATTGCCCAAAATGCAAAACTAATTTAGTGTATTATGATTTGGATAAACGACTTCAAGCAGACCACGAACAAGCTATGAAAGAACAAGAAGCAGTTGACAGAGTGCTCAATAACATCAAAACATCTGCTTTTGGTGGTGCTTTGCAAATCACAAGATTTGTGCTTATGTTCTCACCACTTGCTTGGATGTGCTTGCCAGTGTTCAAAGCAAATGACGGCACAAATATTACTCTTATAAGCGTGATTATGGGAATTATAAACGGTAGTTTTGATTTTTCTAATCCGTCATATTTGTTCCCATTTATTACAATGGTTTGTATTATTTTTTTCTCACTTATGGTGATTATTTCTTCGCTTTTCTCCGTTGGTGAAAATGCTAATATTAAAATCAAAGTGTTCCAAAAAATCAATTACCTTGCATTATTAGTTTGCTCAATACTTTCTATAGCAAATGGTGCAGGTTTCTCTTATGGAGCAGGGCTCACCGTCCTAACATACATTGTTACAGATACTTTGCACAGTGAAATTCATAAAAGACTTAATAAATAAAAATTAAAGGGACAGAAATTGTCCCTTTTTTATTGCAATTTTGAAAAAATATGGTAAAATAAAATTTCAAAAAGTTTAAGAGAAGGTGCAAAGAATGATTCTTCATATTTTTAACAACGCTGAAGAAATCGGCAAAGCAGTTGCCAATTTGATTATTGAACAAGTTAACGAAAAACCAAATTCAGTTTTGGGTTTTGCAACAGGTGCATCACCTGTGCCTACATATCAAGCTCTTATTAAAGCATACAACAAAGGTAAGGTAAGTTTTAAAGATATTACAACCTTCAACCTTGACGAATATTGCGATTTACCTGTCGAAGACAAAAACAGTTATTACACATTTATGCATGAAAATCTTTTCAACCACATTGACGTTAAAGAAGAAAATGTTAATTTCTTAAACGGCAATGCAGAAGATGCAGAAGCAGAATGTGTGCGTTATGACGATTTGCTCACAGAAAACAAAATTGATATTCAACTTTTGGGTGTTGGCAGAAATGGTCATATCGGATTCAATGAACCTGCAAACAAATTCACAAAGGGTTCATTCAAAGTTCGTCTTACACAAAGCACAATTGACGCAAACTCAGTTTATTTTGACGAAAACCCAATGCCAAACTATGCACTCACAATGGGTACTGTTTCAATTATGAAATCAAAACAGATTATTCTCATTGCAACAGGTAGAAGCAAGTCTGACGCTATTGATGGACTTGTTAACGGTGACATCACACCATCTTGCCCTGCATCAGTTTTACAGCTTCACCCAAATGTGCATATCTTCCTTGATAAAGCAGCCGCAAGTTTACTTTAATTAAATAAAAAATATGACCGAACAGAATTCCTGTTCGGTCTTTTTGTTTGTAAAATCAACTCGACAAATTGGTTTTTGTCGAACAAAAAGAATAATGAATATTGAATAAAGAATAAATTCGGGTCTGCAACGCGGATTATAGCTGTAACTAATTGAGTGTGTTGTAGGGGACGATGACCCCAGCACCCCGCAGATTAAGATGTCACTTGTTTCGGGACGCCGAGTCGTCGTCCCCTACATTATTTGATGGTCGATTTTAACGAGATATAAAAATTAATAGAGACCTACAAATTCAAATTTGTGCAAAAAATACCGCGAGTCGATAGACACGCGGTATTGCGGAAAATATGCCAAAAAGAATTATTTTTTCTCCATTAAGGCTACCATAACTGCCTTTTGTGCGTGGAGTCTATTTTCTGCTTCGTCGAAGATTTCGTCTGCGTGTTCTTCAAACACCTTTTCTGTGATTTCTTCGCCACGGTGAGCAGGAAGACAATGTTGCACCATACAACCTGGGTTTGCTGCTTCTAACAACTTATCATTAATTTGATAAATGCCCTGGAAAATCTGTCTTCTTTCATAAGCTTCTTGCTCTTGACCCATTGATGCCCAAACGTCTGTGAAGATTACATCTGCACCAGCACAAGCTTCAACAGGGTCACGATAAAGACCAAATCCTTTATAATCCTTTGCAAAATCAAGTACTCTTTGGTCAGGGTCATAGTTTTCAGGGCAAGCAACTGTAACATCCATACCCATTTTAAGACCACCCACGATAAGTGAGTTTGCCATATTGTTACCGTCACCGATATAAGTCATTTTGAGTCCGTCAAGGTGACCTTTATGCTCACGGACTGTCATAAGGTCTGCAAGCACCTGACAAGGATGGCAGAAGTCTGTAAGACCATTGATAATTGGAATAGAACCATATTTTGCAAGGTTTTCAACTTCGCTCTGCTCGAAAGTTCTAATCATGATACCATCAAGGTAACGAGAAAGCACACGAGCAGTATCTTGAATTGGCTCACCACGACCGATTTGAAGGTCACGGTTTGAAAGGAAGAGTGCCTGACCGCCAAGCTGATACATACCTGTTTCAAAAGAAACACGAGTACGAGTTGATGATTTCTGGAAAATCATACCAAGAGTCTGACCTGCAAGTCTGTGATGTTTGATTCCATTTTTATTTTCATATTTCAACTGGTCTGCAAGATTGAGAATTTCTGTAATCTCTTCAGTTGAAAGTGAGAGCATACTTAAAAGATGTTTCATTTTTTTAGTCCTCCAAGAACGATTTAAGAATTGCGATACCCTTGTCGATTTCTTCTTTTGTAATAACAAGTGGCGGTAACATTCTGAGTTTATTTTTAGCTGTGAGAATTAAAAGTCCGTTCTCACTGCATTTTTTTGCGATTTCACCAGCATTTTTGGTTTTAAGCTCAATACCAAGCATCAAACCAAGTCCACTGATTGAAGCAACTTCTTCAATATCGCCAAGTTTTGTTCTTATGTACTCCCCTTTTTCTGCAACATCGTTTAAAAAGTCGTCTGTGAGAGTATTAAGAATATATTTAGCTCCTGCGCAAGCAACAGGATTACCACCGAAAGTTGTTCCGTGAGTACCCGCTGTTAACACATTTGCACATTTTTCTGTACAAAGACAAGCACCCATTGGAAGACCGTTACCAATTCCCTTTGCAGAAGTCACAACATCTGGTGAAATTCCTGCGTGTTCGTAAGCAAAAAGTTTACCAGTTCTGCCCATACCTGTCTGAACTTCGTCGATTATGAGAAGAATGTCTTTCTCTTTGCAAGTTTTTTCAACTGCTTTCAAGAACTCTGAATCTGTTGGAACAACGCCACCCTCACCCTGAACAATTTCAAGAATGATTGCGCAAACTGTATCGTCTGCCATTTCTAAAAACTGCTCTGTGTTGCCTGACTCACAATATCTGAAGCCATCAACAAAAGGATTGAAATATTTGTGATAATATTCCTGACCGGTTGCAGTAATTGTTGCCATTGTTCTGCCGTGGAAAGAGTTCACGAGAGTGATTATATTGTAACGGTTTTCACCATATTTATCAAAGCTATATTTTCGAGCAAGTTTAATTGCACACTCGTTTGCTTCAGCACCTGAATTACAAAGGAAAACACGGTTAAAACCTGTTTTTTCTGTGAGCATTTCAGCATACTCTGCAACAGTAGAATTATAATAAAGGTTTGATGTGTGTTGAACTTTTTTAAGTTGTTCTGTAACAGCATTAATCCAACCCTCGTTGTTATAACCCAACGAGTTAACGCCGATACCTGAGCCAAAGTCGATAACTTCATTACCTTCACTATCAATAAAGGTTGCACCATTACCCTTTTCAATAGATACGGGAAAATGCGCATAAGTTGGCATTAAACTGTTATCTGCCTGAGATTTTATATTTTCTAACATTATGTATCACCTGAATTAAAGGAACATTGTGCCGATACCTGAATCGGTTAACATTTCTATAAGGATAGAATGTGGGATTCTGCCGTCAATAATATGTGTACGCTTAACACCACGACGGACTGCTTCAACGCAGCAATCAATCTTTGGAATCATTCCACCCTTGATAATGCCCTGACTTTTAAGCTGTGGCACTTCGCTGACATTAACACTATGAATAAGTGTATCTTCGTCGTCTTTATCTCTTAAAAGACCACGGATATCTGTCATAAGAAGAAGTTTTTCTGCGCCCAATGCTGCTGCTATTTTTGCTGCTGCAGTATCTGCATTGATATTGAAAACTTCACCGTTTTCGCCACCACCCACTGTTGAGATTACGGGGATATAGTGTTGGTCAATAATACCGTCAACCAAGGTTGTGTCGATATCAATAATATCACCAACAAAGCCGATATCTTTTTCTACCTTTTTAGCCTTAATCATTCCGTCATCAAGACCACAAATACCGATTGCGTGGCCACCATGGTGATGAAGAAGATGAACAAGACGCTTATTAACTTTACCTGCAAGAACCATCTGAACAATATCAACTGTTTCTTCGTCAGTATAACGAAGTCCGTCAATAAATTTTGACTCTTTGCCTATTTTATTAAGCATTTCGTTGATTTCAGGTCCACCACCGTGAACAAGAACAACATTTATGCCAACTGAACGAAGAAGAACAATGTCTGTCATAACTGCTTCTTGCAAATCTTCATTTATCATTGCGTTGCCACCATATTTGATAACAACTGTTTTTCCGTGATATTGCTGAATATATGGAAGAGCTTGAACAAGCACTTCACTACGGTCAGCGTGTGTAAGTTTTGAAATATCCATATTATCCTCCGGATAAATGCAAAATGCAAAGCGCAAAATGCAAAATGTATGTGCTATTGAAAATTAGGTACGATAGTCACCATTGATTTTAACATATTCATAAGTAAGATCGCAACCATAAGCAGTTGCGCTTGCTTCTCCGTCATTGAGTTCAACAATGATATAAACTTCGTCTTCGATAAGAACTTGTTTTGCGATCTCTTCTGAAAATTCAATGCCTGCACCATCTTTGCAAACTGCAATTTCTCCACCCTTTGATTTAAATGAAACAACAACTTTGTTTACATCAATATCTACACCTGCATAACCAAGTGCACAGAGAATTCTGCCCCAGTTTGCATCTGCACCAAACATTGCAGCCTTAACGAGTGATGAACAAATAACACTCTTTGCGCAAACCTTTGCGATTTCTTTAGTTTTTGCACCGCTAACCTGACATTCAACAAGCTTTGTTGCGCCTTCACCGTCTTTTGCCATAAGTTTAACTAGCTTTTCGCAGATAGCATTGAGTGCACCCACAAATACAAAGTAATCATCATTTTCTGTTTCAATTCTTTCGTTTGCACAAAGACCTGATGCAAGCACAGCAACAGTATCATTTGTTGATGTGTCACCGTCAACCGAAAGCATATTAAAGCTATCCTTAACAACTTCAAGAAGCGCCTTTTTGAGCATTTCACTTGAGATATTAGCATCAGTTGTGATAAAGCCAAGCATTGTTGCCATATTAGGATGAATCATACCGCTACCCTTTGAGATAGCGCCGATTTTGCATTCTTTACCATCAAGAGTAAATGAAACTGCAAACTCTTTTTTTACTGTGTCAGTTGTCATAATAGCCTGAGCAGCGTTGTCAGAGCCGTCTTCACTGAGTTCTGCAACGAGCTTATGCATACCATTCTGAATTGGTTCAATGTTAATCGGTTGACCGATAACACCTGTTGATGCCACAACAAAATCAGTTGATTTAAGATTTGTTGCTTTTGCCACTATGTCGCACATCATTTCTGCTTTTTCGATGCCATCTGCATTACAAGTATTTGCGATACCGCTATTGCAGATTACACCATAAGCCTTGCCGTCTGCAATATTATTTCTTGTAACTGTAATCGGTGCACCATAAACTAAATTCTGTGTATAAACTGCTGCTGCGTCACATTCAGTTTCACAGAGAATAAGTGCCAAATCTTTTTTTGTTTTATTTTTACGAATTCCACAGTGAATACCACTTGCTTTGAATCCCTTTGGTGCAGTAACACCACCGTTAATAAATTGCATAATTTTCACCAAATTTTATATATTTAATTGAAATTTTGGGTCTAATCCCATTTTCACATTCAAGCATTGAACAGCTGCACCAGAAGCACCTTTGCCGAGATTATCATATCTTGCGATTAAAAGAATTCGGTCTTCGTTACCGCAGACGGTGATTTCCATACCATCGTTTTCGCTCATTTTGTTACCTGCGATAAATCCGTTTTCGTCAATGCTTTCCTTGTATTTCACAATATCTGAATTGTATTTTTCTTTATAAAGAGCCTTAATATCTTCTGCTGTTTTGCCATCTTTTAAATCCTTTTTAAAGAGTGGCACTGTCATAACCATACCGCTGAAATAGTCACAGATATATGGTGAGAAAATCGGCTCGTTCTGAAGTCCTGAAATCGCTTTCATTTCTTTCAAGTGCTTGTGTTGTTGAGTAAGAGCATATTCTCTTGGTGCATTTAAAAGAGTATCACGGTTTTCGTCTTCATATTGTGCAATTCCGTTTTTACCTGCACCGCTATAGCCTGACATTGCGTGACAAGCAATACAAATATCCTTATCAACAATTCCCGCATCAACCAAAGGTTTTACAAGTGCGATAAATCCACTTGCATAACAACCGGGAACTGCAATTCTATTTGAATTTTTAAGTTTATTTTCAAATTCTTCGCTGAGTTCTGGGAAACCATAAGCCCAACCATCATTTGTTCTGTGAGCAGTTGATGTGTCGATTACAACTGTGTTATCGTTTTCAATAAGACTTACTGCCTCAATAGCTGCTGCGTCAGGAAGACAAAGAAATGCAATATCAGCAGAGTTGAGCGCCTTTTTACGAGCATCAGTATCTTTTCTTAAATCTTCAGGAAGAGTTATAAGTTCTATATCTTCTCTTTTTGCAAGACGGTCAAAAATCTTAAGTCCTGTTGTACCCTGACTACCGTCGATGAA
Organism: Candidatus Fimenecus sp.; assembly: GCA_045655645.1. GTDB lineage: Bacteria > Bacillota > Clostridia > Oscillospirales > Acutalibacteraceae > Fimenecus. The sequence continues at coordinate 5,125 of JAZOPS010000016.1, read as the reverse complement.
TATTTTTGTCATATATATTATCCTTATTTATTAAGTTCTTTTACACGTTCTACCTGACTGAGTACATTCTGTGGAGCAGGTCCGCCGAGAGATGTACGGTCGTTTACACATTTATCAAGATTGATTGCATCAAATACGCCTTCGTCGAAAATGTCGCAGACTGCCTTGTATTCTTCCAAAGGTAATGTTTCAAGAGTGAGACCTTTGTTAATGCAAAGTGCTACCAACTCACCTGTTGCTTTATATGCATCACGGAATGGAAGTCCTTTACCTACGAGATAGTCAGCACAGTCAGTTGCATTGATAAAGCCACCTGCTGCAGCCTTTCTCATATTTTCAGGAAGTGCTGTCATTGTATCGAGCATTGGAATAAACGCTGTAAGGCACATTTTAACTGTATCAAATGCATCAAAAATTGCTTCTTTGTCTTCTTGCATATCTTTGTTATAAGCAAGTGGAAGACCTTTCATCATTGTGAGAAGTGTTGTAAGGTCACCGAATACTCTACCCGACTTACCACGGATTAATTCTGTAATATCAGGATTTTTCTTCTGTGGCATAATTGATGAGCCTGTTGAGAATGCGTCATCAAGTTCAATGAATTTGAATTCCCAAGAACACCAGAGAACGATTTCTTCTGAAAAGCGAGAAAGGTGCACCATAATAATTGAAATTACAGATGCGAGTTCCATACAGAAATCACGGTCAGATACACAGTCGAGTGAGTTTTGCATAGCACCATTAAATCCAAGTGCTTTTGCTGTCATTTCACGATCTGTGTTGTATGTAGTACCAGCCAATGCACAAGCACCAAGTGGGGAATAATTCATTCTTTCTGTTGCTTGTGAAAGACGCTCTTTATCACGAAGAAGCATTTCAGCATAAGCCATTAAGTGATGACCGAATGTGATTGGTTGTGCTCTTTGAAGATGTGTATAACCCGGCATAACTGCACTTGCATACTGTTCAGCCTTTTTGCAAAGAACATCTACAAGCTCAGTAAGTTGATTATAGAGTGCATCACATTCGTGACGAAGATAGAGTCTGATGTCAACTGCAACCTGGTCGTTACGGCTTCTTGCTGTATGTAATCTTTTACCTGCTGAGCCGATACGAGCAGTTAATTCACCCTCAACAAATGTATGAATATCTTCTGCATTGGGGTCAATTGGGAGTTCTCCGCTTTCGATTTCAGCCTTGATAGCCTTTAATCCGTTAGTAATCTGCGCAAGGTCTTCTGCAGAGATAATGCCTTGTGCACAAAGCATTGCTGCGTGAGCCAAACTACCGTCAATATCTTCTTTATACATACGACTGTCAAACTTAATTGAAGAGTTGAAGTCATTGGTTTTTGGGTCGATTTCTTTTGAAAATCTGCCTTTCCAGAGTTGCATAATTATTCTCCTATATTAGCACAATACGACAAAGAGAATATTCCCTTTGTCGTTTGTATTGTTGTTATTAATTATTCTCCACGCTGTTTGTCAAGCAATGCTTTTACTTTAATTGAAAGACCAAAGAGGTTGATAAATCCTGCTGAGTCTTTCTGGTCATAAGCACCGCCATCGTCACCGAATGATGCAACATTTTCATCATAGAGTGAATATGGTGATGTGATGCCAGCGTTGACGATGTTGCCTTTGTAGAGCTTGAGTTTAACATCACCTGTAACTGTTTTCTGTGTTTCGTCAACGAAAGCTGAAAGAGCTTCACGAAGTGGTGTGAACCAAAGACCGTTATAAACAACTTCGCCGAATTTCTGTGCTACAAGTTTTTTATAGTGTGATGTGTCTCGGTCAAGACAAATCATTTCGAGTAATTCGTGTGCTTTGTAAAGAATTGCACCACCTGGAGTTTCATAAACGCCACGGCTCTTCATACCAACAAGACGGTTTTCAACGATATCAAGAAGACCGATACCATTTGCGCCACCGGTTTCGTTGAGCTTTTCAACGATTGCAAGACCTTTCATTTCTACGCCATCAATAGCTGTTGGAACACCCTGTTCAAAGTGAATTGTAACATAAGTTGGTTCGTCTGGAGCCATTTCAGGAGAAACGCCCATTTCAAGGAAGCCTTCTTTGTTATATAATGGTTCATTTGCTGGGTCTTCAAGGTCAAGACCTTCGTGTGACAAATGCCAAACATTCTTATCTTTTGAATAGTTTGTTTCACGGTTAATTTTAAGAGGAATATTGTGAGCTTCAGCATAAGCAATTTCTTCTTCACGAGATTTGATATCCCATTCACGCCATGGAGCGATGATTGCCATTTCAGGAGCAAATGCTTTAAGAGTTAATTCGAAACGAACCTGGTCGTTACCTTTACCTGTACAACCATGGCAGATAGCGTCTGCACCCTCTTTGATTGCGATTTCAGCAAGTCCCTTTGCAATGCATGGACGAGCATGAGATGTACCAAGAAGATATTGTTCATATTCAGCACCTGCTTTAAGGCAAGGCCATATGTATTCTTCAACATATTCTTCTTTGAGGTCAAGAATGTAAAGCTTTGAAGCGCCTGTTGCGATTGCTTTTTCTTCGAGACCGTCAAGTTCAGTACCCTGACCAACGTCACCTGATACTGCAATAACTTCACAGTTGTTATAATTTTCTTTAAGCCAAGGGATGATGATTGATGTATCAAGACCACCTGAATAAGCTAAAACTACCTTTTTAATGTCTTTCTTTTGCATTGTATATTCCTCCGAAAAAATTGCCTTTGTGTTGTGCAATTTGTAGTATGGGTTATATTATACACCCATTATTTAATAAATCAAGAGTTTTTCGCATATTTTTTAAAGTTTTTTGTATTTTTATACAATATTTTGCATATTTTATGAATATTATCCCTTGTTTTATGCATTTTGTTTACATAAACGCGAATTTTTATGCATATATACATAATATAATGTATAAAATTGCAAAAAGACGGTTGAGAAATATCCCAACCGTCTAAATTCTTTGTTTATTTTACATTATTTACTGTGATAATCTCACCTGTTGCGTCTTTATTGACTGTAAATGTGATTTCGTCACCAACATTGAGAATTACAATTCTTTCAGCATCTTTTACAGCAACTTTATAATATGCGCTATTATCTGCAAGTTTAATATAGAAATAAGTTTCGCCACCTGTGATGACGCTTCTGATTTCTTCCACCTTGCCTGTTACATCAACCGTTTCATTCTTTGGTGTGTCAGGTGTTGTGTCTTCACCCATTGAGTCAACATCAACTTCTACATTAACGCCATTCTTTTTAAGTTCGGCAGCATAGTTTTCTGTACATTCTGCAAGGCTTGTTCCAACACCAACAACTGTTGACTGCTTAACATTTACCATTGCATACATCTTAACAAGTTCACTTGAATCCTTGAGAGCCATAAAGTATGTTGGCTCACCGCTCACATTAAGAAGAATTGGGAATGTTGCACGGTAACCATATTGCTGAACTTTACCCTGTGCAGATGTCTGTGCTGTGTTTTCAAGAGCACCTGAAACCTGATAATAATTTGCTTCTTTTGTTCTCTGATTAATAAGAACAAAACCGATAATTGATTGGTCAGAGCTTATTGATGTTACACCTGTGTACATATAAACGTCATCGTTAAGTGCCAAGTAGTTATAACCCTGACTTGTGATTTTAACATTTTCCTGACCGATAATTGAGTTCCAGAAACCATTGTTATATTTACCGTAGAAATTATACTGCTGATTTACGATGGTTGCAGAATAAATTCTGTCGAGCCATTGGAATTCTTTATCTGTTACAAACTTGTCAGTAGGAAGCTTGGTTGTTCCGTCAAGACTTGTTGAGAGAAGAGTTGTGTCACCATTGATTGAGTCAACAATAACTGCACCGATTACATCTGTACCACCAAAGAGACCGATTGTTTTATCAAGAACAGGAACAACCCAGAACGGTCTTCCTGTTTCGTCGATTTCAAATGATGGTTCACTCAAAATAAGTGATGGATATTTAAAACGGACATGACGGATAAGGTATTCATTAAAATGCTCTGCAGGTGAATATTTCATACCCTCTTCAAGTCTAACTGTTTCTGCTTTTTGTGTTGTCATATCAACGATAATATATGCAGGAATACCGTCTTTTGTATTCTTGAGCCATTTGAAAACATCGCCATAGTCAAGTGACTGAACACGAACAGGTGTTCCTTTATAGTTAATCTGTGTTGAATAATATGAATTTACAACGAACTGTGAAACATAGTCCGAAAGTTCACCAAGCGCACGAGTTGCAATCATATTTGATGAGTCTTTATCAAGACGAGGTACTGATGAGAAATCAATTTCTGCGATTTCTTCTGCAAAGTTACCCTCTTTAACTTCAATAAGCTCTGCATAATCTTTTGCACGGAAGAACTCAATACCTGTGAGATAACCGATACCAACAATTACTGCAATCACTAAAATCAAAGCAATCGGAATTTTAACCTTATTTTTTGCATATTCCATATATTCTGGACGGAAATATGCTTTTGATACTATACCGAATATACCGATATAGATAAAAATTACAACTGCTAAATAAAGATAGAGTTCAAATGCTTTAACATTGAGAGCAGGAAGCATTAAATAATAAGCACCTGCACCTAAAACCAAAGTAATCAAAAGACTGATGATTACTCTTTTGAGTGTGCTACCCTTTGGTTCAACGCTTTTTACTCTTTCTTTGTTGCCACCAAAATCAACATTAATTGGGTCCATAAAAATACCTCTTTTCCATAATATGTAAATAGTATAACATATATTATAATAAAAATACAACAAGCAAACACAGAAATTAGAATAAAATGATAAAAGCGAGGGCATAAGCCCTCGCCTAAAACTTTTATTTATGCAATCCAAACGCCGTTAGATGCGAATTTGTATGTTTTGCCACCGATTGTTTTTGTGCCTGTTACCATATAACCATTAGCGTCAAGATAGTACCATTTGCCACCATCTTTTACCCAATCATTGATAACCATTCTGCCGTTACCATCAAGATAGCACCAGCCTTTGCTATCTGCCACCCATTTGTTTGTTAAGCAGTAACCATCAGCACCAATGTAGCACCAACCTTTTGAGTCTTTAACCCATTTATTTGTTACCATATAGCCAT
>JAZOPS010000015.1:0-38292 GCA_045655645.1 Candidatus Fimenecus sp. | reverse complement strand
CAGTTGCAGTTGCAACTGCTATTGCAGATAGTGATGCTATTTCTATCATTGGTGGTGGTGACTCAGCTGCTGCTATTCAAAAACTTGGTTTCGCAGACAAGATGTCACACATTTCAACAGGTGGCGGTGCATCTCTTGAATATCTTGAAGGTAAAGAACTTCCAGGTATCGCAGCTCTCAACGAGAAATAATTTGAATATTTTTATGGGAGAACTTTGCGGTTCTCCCACAATTTATGATAAGGAGTAAATAAATTATGAAAAAAGAACTTCGCAGAGCAGTTATCGCAGGTAACTGGAAAATGAATAATACACCATCTCAGGCAAAAGCTCTTATTGAAGAAATGAAACCACTTGTAGCAGGTGCAGATTGTGATGTTGTACTTTGTGTACCATTTATCGATATCCCTGCAGCGGTGGAAGCAGCAAAAGGTTCAAACATCAAAATCGGTGCTGAAAATGTTCACTTCAAAGCATCAGGTGCTTATACAGGCGAAATTTCAGCAGATATGCTTAAAGAAGCAGGCGTTGAATATGTTGTAATTGGTCACAGTGAGAGAAGACAGTACTTCGGTGAAACAGACCAGACAGTTAACCTTCGTTCACTTGCTGCTCTTAATGCAGGTCTTAAAGCAATCATCTGCGTTGGTGAAACACTTGAACAAAGAGAACTTGGTTACACAGAAACACTTCTTAAGTTCCAGACAAAGATGGCTCTTACAAATGTAACAAAAGAACAGCTTAAAGATGTAATCATTGCTTATGAACCAGTTTGGGCTATCGGCACAGGTGTTACTGCTACTGCTGATCAAGCAGACGAAGGTAACGGCTATGTTCGTGCAGCTATCGCTGAAGCTTATGGTGCAGATGTTGCTGAAACAGTTACAGTTCAGTATGGTGGTTCAATGAACGCTGCAAATGCTGACGAGCTTGTTGCTAAAGTAAATGTTGACGGTGGTCTTATCGGTGGTGCATCTCTTAAAGCAGTTGATTTCTCAAAAATCGTTGCTGCTGCATCTAAATAATTAAAATAAAAGGTGAATTAAATGAAAAAACCTGTAGTTTTATGTATTATGGATGGTTTTGGATATAACCCTGCTGATTACGGCAACGCAATTACAGCGGCTAATACACCAAGACTTGACGAAATTTTTAAAAATAATCCAATGACTTATATTGGTGCATCTGGTATGGATGTTGGTCTTCCAGATGGTCAGATGGGCAACTCAGAAGTTGGTCACACAAATATCGGCGCAGGCCGTGTTGTTTATCAGGAATTAACAAGAATCACAAAGTCAATTATGGATGGTGATTTCTTCGAAAACGATGTATTTATGAGTGCAATCGAGAATTGTAAGAAGAACAACACTGCGCTTCATTTGATTGGTCTTCTTTCAGATGGTGGTGTTCATAGCCACAACACACATCTCTACGCGCTTGTTGAACTCGCAAAGAAGAATGGACTTGATAAAGTATATGTTCATGCTTTACTTGATGGTCGTGATGTTCCACCAAGTTCAGGCGTTGACTTTGTTAAAGAACTTGAAGATAAACTCGCAGAAATCGGTGTAGGTAAAATTGCTACTGTTATGGGTAGATTTTACGCTATGGACCGTGATAATATGTGGGATAGAGTTGGTATGGCTTACAATGCAATGGTTAACCGTGAAGGTATTGCAACTGATTCTGCACTTGATGCAGTTAAAAAGTCATATGAAACAATTGACGAAGACGGTAAATACCTTACTGACGAATTCGTTATGCCAACAGTTGTTGACGGTGCAGAGGCAATTTCTGCTAACGATTCTGTTATCTTCTTTAACTTCCGTCCTGACCGTGCAAGAGAAATTACAAGAACTTTTGTTGACCCTGATTTCACAGGATTCCAAAGAAAAGAATTTTTCCCACTTTATTATGTATGTATGACTCAATACGATGCTGAAATGCCAAATGTAAATGTTGCATATAAGCCTCAGACTCTTACAAATACAATGGGTGAATACCTTTCAAAGCTTGGCAAAACTCAACTTCGTATTGCTGAAACACAGAAGTATGCTCACGTAACATTCTTCTATAATGGTGGCGAAGAAAAGGTTTACCCAGGTGAAGACAGAGTTCTTATTGACTCTCCAAAAATTTCTACATTTGACTTAAAGCCTGAAATGAGTGCTTACGAAGTTTGTGACGCTGCTTGTGAACAGATTTTAAGCGGTAAATATGATGTTGTAATCCTTAACTATGCTAACTGCGATATGGTTGGTCATACAGGTATCTTTGACGCTGCAGTTAAGGCAGTTGAAGCAGTTGACGAATGCGTTGGTAAGCTTGTTGATGCAACTATGAAAATGGACGGTGTAATTCTTATTACAGCTGACCATGGTAATGCAGATAAGATGTATGAAGATGATGGTTCACCATTTACAGCTCATACAACAAATCCAGTTCCACTTGTAGTTGTTGGTAAAGAATGCACACTTAAAGCAGAAGGTGGTAAGCTTTGTGACCTTTCTCCAACAATGCTTGATATTATGGGACTCGAGATACCTGCTGAAATGAGCGGCGTTTCATTGATAGAAAAATAATAATTATTTTTTGGCTCCTTGCAAAAGGAGCTTTTTTATTTTAGTAGGAGATATTTAGTAAAAAATTGCAATTTCTATTGTAATTTTTTAAAATTGCAATATACTTTAATTAGAAAATTCTAAATATTTTATCTAAATGGGGAAATTATTATGAAAAAAAATAAAATTTTATCAATTATCCTCGCAATTATAATGGTAATTTCCATTGTTCCAATCACAGCAAGTGCAGCTACATATTCAGGCACTTGTGGTGATAATCTTACTTGGACGTACGATTCATCAACATATACTTTAACCATTTTCGGCACAGGTGATATGTACGATTACAAATATAACAATCGTCCATGGGAAAATTATGAAGACGGCATTAAAAAAGTTGTAATTAACAATGATGTAACAACAATCGGTACTTATGCATTTTATGGTTGCGACAGTATTACAAGTGTAACAATCGGTGACAGTGTAACAACAATCGGTGAAGATGCATTTGTTGATTGCGATAGCCTTAAAAATATAATAATTCCTGATAGCGTAACATCAATCGGTTATAATGCATTTGGTTGGTGCAAAAGCCTTACAAGCATAACAATACCTGACAGTGTAACAACAATTGATGGCTGGGCATTTCAAAGGTGCTATAGCCTTACAAATGTAACAATCGGTGACAGTGTAAAAGCAATAGGTAATTATGTATTTTATGATTGTACCAGCCTTACAAACATCACAGTAGACAGTAATAATAAATATTATTCAAATAACGAATATGATGGTGTATTATTTAATAAAAATAAAACAACACTTATTCAATATCCAATAGGTAACACAAGAGCAAATTACACAATCCCTGACAGTGTAACAACAATTGGTGTTGGTGCATTTGAAAATTGTAGCAGCCTTACAAGTGTAACAATTCCTGACGGCGTAAAAGCAATAGATAATTATGCATTTGATGAGTGCACCAGCCTTACAAGTGCAACAATTCCTGACAGTGTAACAACAATCGGTAATTATGCATTTTATGGTTGCGAAAGCCTTACAAGTGTAACAATCCCTGATAGTATAACAAAAATATGTAATTCTGCATTTTCTGGTTGCACCAGCCTTACAAGTGTAATAATTCCTGACAGTGTAACAATAATAGATAATTATGCATTTGATGAGTGCACCAGTCTTACAAGTGTAATAATCCCTGACAGTGTAAAAACAATCGGTGAATATGCATTTTATTATTGCGAAAGCCTTACAAGTGTAACAATCCCTGACAGTATAACAACAATCGGTGAATATGTATTTTTTGGTTGCGAAAGCCTTACAAGTGTAATAATCCCTGACAGTGTAACAACAATCAGTGAGAATGCATTTTCTGGTTGCGACAGCCTTACAACTATAACAATCCCTGTAAGTGTACAAACAATCGGTCTTTTTGCATTTGGAGGTTGTGACAGTCTTACAGAGTTTATAGTAGATAGTAATAATAAATATTATTCAAGTGATGAATATGGTGTTTTATTTAATAAAAATAAAACAACACTTATTCAATATCCAATAGGTAACACCAGAACGAATTACACAATCCCTGAGAGTGTAACATCAATCGGTAATTCTGCATTTTATTATTGCGACAACCTTACAAGTGTAACAATCGGTGACAATGTAACAACAATCGGTAATTATGCATTTTGTGGTTGTGACAACTTTACAAGTTTCACAATCGGTGACAGTGTAAATATAATCGGTATTTCTGCATTTTTGGGTTGCGAAAGCCTTACAAGTGTAACAATCCCTGTAAGCGTAAAAACAATCGGTATTTTGGCATTTGAAGATTGCGAAAGCCTTACAAGTGTATATTATGTTGGCACAGCAGCACAATGGGAAAATATTTCTATAGGTATTAGAAATCAAAACTTAACTAAAGCAACAATTCATTATAATCACATACACGAATACACTCCTGTTGTAACACCACCAATTTGCACAGCACAAGGTTATACAATATATATTTGTGAATGTGGTGACAGTTATGTTGATGATTATGTTGATGTTATTGACCATGAATACAAAACAGTTACAACATCACCAACTTGTACAAAACAAGGATTCACAACTTACACTTGTGAATGTGGTGATACCTATGTTGATGATTATGTTGATGCATTAGGTCATAGTCACACATCAGAAATCACAACACCTGCAACTCATACAACAACAGGTGTTATGACATATACTTGTGCTTGTGGTGATACATACACAGAAGTATTTGGAAAGATTACAGAGCATAATCACGAAGCAGTTATAACAACACCAACTTGCACAGAAAAAGGTTATATAACATATACTTGCGAATGTGGTGATAGTTATGTTGATGATTATGTAGATGCAACAGCTCATACATTTGGTGACTGGGTTGTAGCAAAAGAAGCAACAGTTGACACCAAAGGTGAAATGGAAAGAGTATGCCTTTGTGGTGAAAAAGAGCATAAATCAATTGATAAACTTCCAGCAGTAGATGATAACGACACCGAGCAGGAAAATACTAATAAAGAAGATATAAAAAATCCCGAAATCCCTGACACAAATGTTGAGTCAACAATAACTGTATATTTATTATTTATACTTATCATTTTTGTTGTTGCAAGTGCGTTTCTTGTTCGTAAAAAATATCTGTATGTACTAGGAATAAAAAAATAATCTTACGATTATTCCCGCTAAAATAAAACTTGTTAAATCGGCACACAGCGAACAAAAAGCTGTGTGTCGAATTTTTTTTACTCCAACAGCACCAAAGTAAACAGCTATTGCATAAAAAGTAGTTTCTGTTGAACCCATCATTACTGATGCAACTCTTCCAATGTATGAATCAGGCCCATAGTCGCTTATAATTGCCTCAAAAACGCTTAGTGAACCCCCACCTGAAATTGGTGACAGAATACATAACGGAAGCGTTTCTGCGGGAATTTTGATTAAGTTTGCAATAGGTGTGAGTAACTTCGTTAATATATCTATTCCTTGTGATGACTTTAACACCTGTACAGCTAAAAATAATGCTGTTAGTGACGGAAGAATTGATAGAAAAATATCAAATCCTTTTTTTGCACCATCAACAAAAGCTCCAAAAACATCAATTTTTTTGTAAAAAGCAAATCCAATGATTATCAATAGAAAAATCGGTAAAATATAATTAGAAATATTATTCATATTTAAAGAACCTTTCAAGAATTTTTACCATTGTTATGCCAACGGTTAAAGCACAAACCGAAGTAATAATTGATGGCAGAATTATTTCTAAAGGATTTATTGAATTATGGTTTGAACGAATGGCAGCAACAGTCGTAGGAATAAGTCGTAAAGCCGCTGAATTCATAACAACAAAAAGTACCATATTATTACTAGCTATTTCTTTTTTTGCATTATCTTTTGATAATTTTTTCATTGCTTCTATTCCAATTGGTGTCGCTGCATTGGATAATCCTAAAAGATTTGAAGTTATATTCAGACTTATAGGCATAATTGCATCACTATTTCTACCGAGTCCTTTAAAAAGTTTGCAAAGTATAGGGGACATAATTTTTGAAAGTATTTGTGATAAACCTGACTTTTCAGCCACATTCATAACACCATTCCAAAGACAAAACGTGCCCAATAGCGAAAAACAAAGTTCAACTGCTGTATTACCACTTGTAAGAATGCTGTTTGAAACTTCATTTATTGTTCCGTTGAATAGAGAAATAATAATCGAAAAAAATATTATTGAAATCCAAATATAATTCATCATAAAAATCACTCCTAAATGATTTTTATGCAATAATTTTTATGATAATGTTGATAAAGTTTTTTAGATGTTGTATAATAGTATGAACAAATGTACGCGAGGTCTTTTATGTTTAAATTAGTTAGTAATTATAAACCGACGGGTGACCAACCACAAGCGATAGAAAAACTTGTTGATGGTGTCAATATGGGATATAAAGAACAAACTCTGCTGGGTGTTACAGGCTCCGGCAAGACATTTACAATGGCTAATATTATCGCAAAGCTTAACAGACCTACGCTCGTTCTCGCTCACAATAAAACTCTTGCAGGACAACTTTGTTCAGAGTTTAAAGAGTTTTTTCCTGAAAATGCAGTTGAATATTTTGTTTCCTATTATGATTACTATCAGCCCGAGGCATATATAGCTAATACAGATACTTATATTGAAAAAGACTCTGCAATAAATGATGAAATCGATAAGTTGCGTCACTCTGCAACATCTGCTTTGTCTGAAAGACGAGATGTAATTATTGTTGCGAGTGTATCTTGTATCTATTCCCTTGGTGACCCAATTGATTATCAAAGCATGGTTATTTCATTGCGTACAGGTATGGAAAAAAGTCGAGATGATTTAATACAGAAACTTGTTGAAATTCAATATGAACGAAACGATATTAACTTTATTCGTAATAAATTTAGAGTCAGGGGAGATATTGTTGAAATTTTCCCTGTTTATTCAAATGATACGGCAATTCGTGTTGAATTTTTTGGAGATGAAATTGATAGAATTAGTGAAATTAATGCACTTACTGGTGCAGTTAAAAATGTAGTTTCACACGTTGCTATTTATCCAGCATCACACTATGTTGTTTCTCCTGAAAAAATGGAAGAAGCATTAAAACAAATAAATGATGAAATGGAAAAACAAGTTGCCGAGTTTGAAAAACAAGGAAAACTTATTGAAGCTCAAAGAATTCGTCAAAGAACAGAATATGATATGGAAATGCTTCGTGAAACAGGTTTTTGTAAAGGAATTGAAAATTATTCTGCAATTATGTCAGACAGAAAACCTGGTGAACCACCATTTACATTGCTTGACTATTTTCCTGACGATTATGTTTTATTTGTGGATGAATCCCATGTTACATTGCCACAAGTTCGTGGTATGTATGGTGGTGACCGTTCAAGAAAAGAAAGCCTTATAAACTTTGGCTTTCGTTTACCATCTGCTTACGACAACAGACCGCTTACTTTTGATGAATTCTATGACAAAACACATCAAAAGATATTTGTTAGTGCTACTCCAGGACCTTTTGAAAATGAAAAAAGTGTTCAAACTGCTGAACAAGTTATTCGTCCAACAGGACTTTTAGACCCTGAAATTTCAGTTCGTGGAACTGAAGGTCAAATTGACGATTTAATATCAGAAATTAATGTTCGCATTGAGAAAAAAGAGCGTGTGCTTGTTACAACACTCACTAAAAAAATGGCAGAGAACTTGACTGATTATTTGTCGGGACACGGCATTAAAGTTCGTTATATGCATTATGATATTGATACTATTGAGCGTATGGAGTTAATTCGTGATTTACGACTAGGTGAGTTTGATGTGCTTGTTGGTATAAATCTTCTTCGTGAGGGTCTTGATATACCTGAAGTTTCACTTATTGCAATTCTTGACGCAGATAAAGAAGGATTCTTGCGTTCTGAAACTTCTTTGGTGCAGATTATCGGCCGTGCCGCTCGAAATGCTAACGGACAAGTTATTATGTATGCTGATACTGTTACAAAATCAATGGAAAGGGCTATTGAAGAAACATATCGCAGACGTGATAAACAAATTGCATATAACGAAGAACACGGAATTATTCCTCAAACTATCACCAAAGATGTTCGTGAAATACTTGAAATTTCTAGTCGGGATAAATCGGGTAAGAAACGAATGAGTCGCGATGAAAAGCAGAAACTTATTATAAGACTTACCGAAGAAATGAAAGCTGCAGCAAAAATTCTTGAGTTTGAGCATGCAGCATATTTAAGAGATAAAATTGAAAAACTTAATTCGGAGAAATAAATGATACACGATAAAATTATTGTTAAAGGCGCAAAAGAGAATAATCTCAAGAATATTGATGTTAAAATTCCCAGAGATAAACTTGTAGTTTTTACAGGACTTTCAGGTTCGGGTAAATCATCATTGGCTTTTGATACAATCTATGCAGAGGGTCAGAGACGCTATATAGAGTCGTTATCTTCTTATGCAAGAATGTTCTTGGGTCAGATGGAAAAGCCCAATGTAGAGTCAATTGAAGGGCTTTCTCCCGCTATTTCAATTGACCAGAAGACTACATCAAAAAATCCTCGTTCAACTGTGGGAACTGTTACAGAAATTTATGATTATTTGAGACTTTTATATGCTCGAATTGGTATTCCACATTGTCCTGTTTGTGGTAGAGAAATAAAACAACAAACGGTTGACCAAATTGTCGATAGTATTATGAGTCTGCCTGAAGGCACAAAGTTTCAGATACTTTCGCCAGTTGTTCGCGGTAAAAAAGGTGAGCATGCTAAAGAACTTGCAAATGCTTTAAAAGCAGGTTTTGTGAGAGCGCGAATTGATGGTGAAGTTACAGAAATTGTTGAAGATATGAAACTTCCCAAAACCTATAAACATACCATCGAAATTATTGTCGACCGACTTGTTGTTAAAGATGGAATCCGCACAAGACTTGCAGACTCAATTGAAACAACAACTGAACATTCAGGTGGTAATGTAATAATTGATGTAATTGGCGATAAAGAGTATCTTTATTCGCTCAATTATGCTTGTCCTGAACATGGAATTAGTGTTGATGAATTATCTCCACGAATGTTTTCTTTCAACAATCCTTATGGTGCTTGTCCAACTTGTACGGGTTTAGGAACATTTATGAAGGTTAGTCCTGACCTTGTAATACCAAATAAAAATCTTTCTATTAGTGAAGGAGCAATCTGCGCAAGTGGTTGGGGAAAAGCCGAAAAAGGCTCAATTGCGGCAATGTATTATAACGCCATTGGTAGCGAATACGGTTTTACACTTAAAACGCCAATAAAAGATATTTCACAAGACGGATTAAATGCAATTCTTTATGGTACAAATCATAAATTGAAAATGACTCGCTCAACTCTTTATGGTTCTGGCACATATATGTCAGAGTTTGAGGGCATTATCAATAATCTTGAAAGAAGATATAAAGAGACAACGAGCGATTGGGCAAGATGGGAAATTGAGCAGGTTATGACTGCGTGCAGATGTCCTGATTGTAATGGCACTAGACTTAAACCTGAAATTCTATCTGTTACTGTTGGTGGCAAGAATATAAGTGAATTTTGTGATATGTCAATTACAGATGCCATTGACTTTGTTAATAACTTAGAATTAAGTGAAAAAGATAAATTTATTTCTAAATCAATTTTAAAAGAAATCAATAGCCGACTTAATTTTTTGAAAAGTGTTGGACTTGAATATCTCACACTTTCTCGTTCTTCAGGAACTCTGTCGGGTGGTGAGAGTCAGCGTATTAGACTTGCAACACAGATAGGCTCTTCGCTTATGGGTGTTGTGTATATTCTTGACGAACCAAGTATTGGCTTGCACCAACGAGATAATGATAAACTTCTTGCCACATTAGAAAGACTACGCGATTTGGGTAATACTCTCATTGTTGTTGAGCATGACGAGGATACAATGCGTTCTGCTGACTATATTGTTGATATTGGTCCTGGTGCAGGTGTTCACGGTGGTGAAGTTGTTTGTGCTGGAACAGTTGATGATATTATAAATTGTAAAGAATCTATCACAGGCAAATATCTTTCTGGCGAAAGAAAAATACCTGTGCCAGAAAAACGCAGAAGTGGCAATGGCAATGTGTTAACCATCAAAGGTGCTCATGAGAACAATCTCAAAAAAATTGATGTTAGTCTTCCGCTTGGGTGCATTAATTGTGTAACAGGTGTGTCGGGTTCAGGAAAATCATCGCTTATAAATGAAATACTTTATAAACATCTTGCAAACGAACTTAATAATGCTAAAAAACCAACTGGTGATTTTCTTTCAATGGATGGAATTGAGTTCTTAGATAAAGTAATTAATATTGATCAATCTCCAATTGGAAGAACTCCAAGGTCAAATCCTGCAACATATACAGGTGTGTTCACTGACATTCGAGAATTATTTGCATCTACACAAGAATCAAAGATTCGTGGTTACAACTCGGGTCGCTTTTCTTTTAATGTTAAAGGTGGTCGTTGTGAAGCCTGCGAGGGCGATGGCATTGTTAAGATTGAGATGCATTTTTTGGCAGATGTTTATGTTCCTTGTGAAGTGTGTAATGGTGCAAGATATAACCGCGAAACACTTGAAGTTAAATATAAAGGCAAAAGTATTTTTGATGTTCTTGAAATGACGGTAGAAGAAGCACTCAGCTTTTTTGAAAATATTCCTAAGATTAAGCGAAAATTACAAACCTTATATGATGTAGGATTAGGTTATGTAAAACTCGGACAGTCTGCTACAACCCTTTCAGGTGGTGAGGCGCAACGAGTTAAACTTGCAACTGAACTTTCAAAGCGTTCTACCGGTAAAACAATTTACATTCTTGATGAACCAACAACAGGTTTGCATACGGCAGATGTGCATAAACTTATTGAAGTTCTTCAAAGAATAGTTGAGTCAGGCAATACAGTTGTTGTTATTGAACATAATCTTGATGTGATTAAAACAGCAGATTATATTGTTGACTTAGGACCAGAAGGTGGCGACAAAGGTGGCAAGGTTGTCGTTTGTGGTACACCAGAAAAAGTTGCAAAATGTAAAAAATCATATACCGGAATGTATTTGAACAAAGTGTTATAGAAAAAGTCCCTTTCAATTTTGAAAGGGACTTTTTGTTATTCATTAGAATCAAATTCAATAATTATTTCTTCATCTATTAAATCTTCTTGTGTTGTTTTGGCGTTTATAGCTCTTTCCCAAAGGGTTTCTTTCTTGTTTTTATATATTAAAAGTTTTTTCTCTTTTAATATGAATCTTATAAATAAAAGAAGAACGAAAATGCCTGAAATAATTAATGTTTCATTTAAGAATTTTGCTTGATAAACAAATTTAATTGAGTGCTCACCGTAAGTTGTCTTTATTCCTAATAAGCTGTCGGAAATTTGAATTAAATCGTCTTTCTTGACTTTTTCTCCGTCGATATAGACATTCCAACCAACATCATAAGGGATTGTTGTGAAAAGTATTTCATCCTTTTCCGCAACAAAAGTGCCTTCAATTGTTGTGTCGTCAAATTTTGTGTATTCAAGTTGACCATTTTCGAGTTTTTCATGTCCTTCAATGAATTTGTCTTGATTTACATTGAATGCAACAAAATCGACGTTCGCGTATGTCACACCATCTTTTAATGGCATTTCAATTGAGATAGTTTCGCCAATTTCATGTTTGCCAAGGTCTAAAATATATCCATCAATAACGTTCATTGTGTTGCTATAACTTTGTGAAAGTATTGAAACAGTATCAAGATTTCTTGAATATACATAGATATATATGTTTCTGTTGTCTTTTGCAGTTATCTCAATAGTTAACGAACCATCAAATTCATCAGATATTTTGTTCATAACAAATGAACCAGTTTTAACAAGCTCTCTGTCTAACGAGAGAATATTGCCATATATAATTTCAAAATCATCTATTTTTTCATATATTCCCTCAATGCCTGTTGTTGTTTGGAATAAATCTTCTTGTGCTATTACAGGGTTGTCAGCAACAGAAGCATCCCAATTTAAAACATCTTGTGAGACAGGGTAGGCAATATTAAGCATATAGTTATTTTCGTATGCTATGAATGTGTTATTACTATTTTTTGCTGTGTAATATTCACCATCCGCAAGATAATCACTCTTGTCATAGAGATATTTTAATGAAAACATTGAGTTGTAAACTGGTGTTTGTGGATTATAAGTAAAACTGTTTATTTTATTGCCATAAAGACCTATATATTTTTGTAAATTAGCAATTTTTTCATAGGCCATTGACGAGAATATTGATACGCCGTTATAGTCATACCAACTTGGGTCCATTCTAGCTCTGTTTTTTGTAGTTTCTTCTCTATAAAATAAACTGTCATCAGTTTCATCAATTGATGTTTGAAGTGCCTTAAAATCGTCATAATCGCTTGAAAATGATTCTTTTGTCTGGTTGGCAACATAATGGTCTGTGTTTGCTGTAATTGACTCTGCAGCCACAGAGCATACAAGCATAACTGACAATGCAAAAGCTTGATTTTTCTTGCTTGTAATAAGTCCAAGAACAATTGTGAAAAGAAACACAAATACAATGCTTATATAAATTGTCGAATCAGTTACTTTATTAGTTGGCATTTCTTGAACTAAAACAATATATGCAATAATTGCGATACCAACTGCAAGTATTTGTTTCTTATTAAACTCGTAAATATTTTTAAGGACTTTAGCAGCCATAACAATCAAAATGAATGAATACATAAATGACTGTCTATATGGCAAGTCGTTTGGAAAATGTAATCCGTGCCAGAAAAAGTTAAAATAGTTTAAGTTAAAACTGAAATACATTACAGCAAGTAAAACTGCAGATGCCGCTTTTTCAGTTGCCGAGATTTTGTTTGAGAACATATAAAGTGGAAGCAAAATAATAGTTAAAATTCCACAATATACATTTGGTAAAACATCATCACCGCTACTTCTAATTGTTGGCTCAAGACTTGCGATATGATTAGAAATAAAGTCAAATATATTAAAATAAAAATCTTGTTCTGTTGGTGCACTTCCGGTTGTTGCAGATGATGACTGTAAAACAAAAGCCAATGGAACAAGCATAAATGATAAAGCTAAACCTGCACCAAGCGATGCAAAGGCAAATTTTAATCCGCTACGGAAGAAAAACGAGTTTGCCAGTTTATCTATAAAAAGTTCACCTTTAGGTAAATTTTTCTTTTTCTTGCTGATTTCGTCTAATGAACATACATAATAGTAAATGAAATATATGCAAGAGAAGATGCACAACATAAAGCCAATATAGTAATTTGAGAAGATGGCAAGAATTAATGAAATGAAATATGTTTGTGTTTTACCACTATCAATAATTTGTTCAATACCAAGAATAATGAATGGAAGCAGATACATAGCATCAATCCACATAACATTCCAGTAATATGCGATGAAATAGCCACAAAAAGCATATAACACGCCAAAAGCTGAACCATATAATGAATTCATATTCTGTGATTTTTTCAAATAGTTTGTCATTGACATAGAACTTAAAACACATTTTATAGCAATCATTGCTGCAACTGCTTCAAAAGTGTTTTTATGACCAAAAAGCAAAACTATAAATGCAATCGGGCTTGATAAATAGTTATAAAAGTTACCTAAAAATGAGCTTCCAAGTCCTGTGTTCCAAGAATATATCAAAGATTCACCTGATACAAGACGATCATAAAGTTCGGTGAATAGTGGACCATATTGATGATATAAATCCATTCTGTATATAGTTCTGTCACCGAAAGGGATTATTTCATAACAAAAATATACAAGTAATATTATGAATAGGGCAATTCCGCCAGATATGAATGTGAATTTGTTATCACAAATTCTGTTCTTAATATTTTTTAACATTAAAAAACACCTTTCAAAAATTACTAATGTTTAGTATATCATATTGAGTTTTGCTTTTCAAGAAAGTTTTGTTCTAATAGGGGACAAGTAATCATAATATTACCGAGGTGATTTTATGGACAAAACTTTTATGAATAGTTTTAATTATACAGTTTCATTTATTTCACCAAGAATTAAAAAAATAATTGAAGAATTAAGTGAAGCAACAATTGAGAATATTCAAGAAATAAGGTTGAGAAAAAACAAGCCGATTGTGATTGTAAGCAATGGTGAGTCGAGTTTTTTAACATCAAATTCAAAAACAACTTATATAGTGTCAAAAAATTGTGTCATACCAACTGAAAATGAGATAGTTGATACTATTAATAAAATGTGTGGATTTTCAATGCATACACAAACAGGAAATATTTCAAATGGGTTTATTACTCTTAAAAATGGTTCAAGAATTGGTCTTTCTGGTACAGCTGTTTATGAAGATAAACATATAAAATCGGTTAAAGATATCAATTCAATTAATATAAGAATACCGCGTAATATATTAAATATTTCTGATAGCGTATTTGATTATTTTCAGTCAAATGGAATGAAAAACATTATGATTGTTGGACCGCCTAACTGTGGTAAAACAACTATGTTAAAAGATGTTGCATATCAACTTTCTTCGGGAAGAATGGGCAAGCATTATAAAGTCTGCATTGTTGATGAAAGAAACGAGATTTCGAATAATGATTTTTCAGGGCCTAACACCGATGTTTTGTCGGGTTTTGAAAAGGATAGGGGAATAACAATCGCAATGCGAACACTTTCACCCGATTTTATTGTTTGTGATGAGATAAGTAGTGCTAATGAAGTTTTAAAAATTATTGACGGAATGAATTCTGGAATTAAATTTATTCTATCGCTTCATGCAACTGATTTGGAAGAGTTGAAAAGAAAAAATATATTTAAGTTACTGGTTAGCGAAGCAGACTTTGATACAGTTGTTTTATTATCAGATTCAAGTAAACCAGGGGTAATTTCAAATATCTATATGATAGAAAGACAAGAAAATGAGATCTATTTTTGCGAGCACAGTTTTAATAACAAGTTTTCTAATAACTTTGTATTTAACAAAGCAAACTAAAAGTCATACAACATCAATAAGACAATGTGTTTTGATGATTGAAAACATTGAAATTCAAATTAGTTATTCAAATCTTAAATTAGTAGATTTGATTATTCAACTTTCTGACAGTTCTAACTATAGCAACTTGCTTTTTCTTAATGAAATCAAGAGAAAAATGACGGATTTTAGTGATTTTAATATTGTTTGTAATGATATATTTAATGATAAAAACATTATGGGCTTGCTTGATTGTGAAGATATCGAGCTTTTAAAAGGTTTTTTTGGTGGTTTTGGAAAATCTGATGTCAATGGTCAAATTTTAAACTGCAAAACTTATAAGGAGTTTTTTAAACAAAAACTTTCTTTGCTAGAATCTCAGGAAAAAACAAAATGTAAAAGTCAGACTGCTGTCACGGTTGGATTGGGTCTAATTTTTTCAATTGTAATTATTTAGGTGAAACAATGGATATTACTTTTCTTTTTAAAATTGCAGGAATAGGGCTAATTGTTGCGGTGTTGCAACAAATGCTATCAAAAACTGGGCGTGAAGAATTTGCTACACTTACAGTATTGACAGGAATAATAGTGATAATCGCAATGATAATTCCTCAACTCAGCGAAGTGTTCGAAGAAATTGAATCAATTTTTAGTTTATGACGGTTTTAATTAAAATATCTGCAATAGCAATTGTTTTTATTTTTCTTTCTTTACTGCTTAAAAATAATAGTAACGAATTTATTTTTTTTATGAGAATAGCAGTAATTGTCATAATTTTTCTGGCTATTGGTGATAGTTTAAGCGAATTTATTTCAAGTATAGTATATATGTTTTCTGCTCTTGAAATTGATGAATTGCATATAAAAACTCTTGTAAAAGTGGCTGGAATTTCAATTGTGGCAGATTTCATTTGTGATATTTTAAAAGATAATAATGAGAGTACGCTTTCAAGAGTAGTTGAAATATCTGCAAAACTATTTATTATAATCTTGAGTTTTCCAATGATGAATAGTTTAGTCGCTTTTTGTGTTGAAATAATAAATTAAATGAAAAAAGTTTTATTTGTTTTTATAGTTGCTTTTGTGTGTTTATCATCTTTTAGTTTTAAGTGCAATGCAACTGATTTTCAAGAAGAATCTAACGAACTTTGGGAGTCTTTAGATGAGCGGACAAAAGAATATCTTGATGAACTGGGCGTTGATGAAGTATCGATAAATGATTTATATGAGATTACACCATTGCGAGCGGTTAAGTTTTTAATTAAAACGGTAATTACAACAGGCAGCGATATTGTTAAAAAAGTTATTTTAATTGTTGTTGTTTTAATTATTACATCAATAATAATATCATTTGTTAGTAATTCAAATTCAGTAATTCAGATAGTGCATTTTATTTCTGCGTTGACAATTATATCTATTGTTATTGTTTCGTTCGTAAGAATCTTAAACGATGCAGTAGCAGCAGTTAAAACAACTTGTATTTTTGTAGATTCATATTTGCCGATTATGTGTGCTGCAATTATTGCAACACGAAATCCAGCAATGGCGTTTACATATAATTCTTTTACGGTCTTTTTGTCAGCTGTGATTACAACAATAGCCGATAAAATGTTAGTACCTGTTATTAGTAGCTTGTTATCATTTAATATTTTGTCATCTTTTTCGTTAGAGAATTATAGAACAAGAATTATAAAAACAATAAAGAGATTATTAATTATTATTCTTTCCCTGTTCTCAACGATTTTTACTGGTCTTCTAACGACACAAAGTATTCTTGCAAGTTCATCAGATAGCGTAATGCTTAAAGGTATAAGGTTTATTTCAGGTGCATTTATACCAATTGTTGGTGGAGGTGTGGGGGATGCACTTTCATCAGTATTCAGCAGTTTCTTAATAATGAAAAATTCTTTTGGTGTTTTTATTATCATTTCAATAATACTTATCAATTTGCCTGTAATGATTGAATTGCTTATATGGTATTTTGTTTTGAATTTTTGCTCAATAGTATCATCGATGTTGAATATTGATAATACAACAGAAATATTAGATAGCTTGACATCTATTATTTCTTTGCTGAACATTATTGTGTTTTTCATTACTTTTACTTTGGTAATTTCAACAGGTGTTATTTTAATAATGAGAGGTTAAAATGGATGTAATTAAACAATGGGTTTTGTCTCTATGTGGCGCAACTGCTATAACTGGTGTTTTTCAAGTTTTTTTATCTAACACTAATTTTAAGAAAGCAATTAACACGTTTTTATCAGTTTTTGTTTTGTTTTATACAATAATTCCATTGTCAAATATTGAAAGTATTAATATGAATTTTGATTTTGAAAATCTTGAATTGAATGAGTTTTCTGAAGAAAATTATGAGCAAGTTATCATAACTACAATTAAAAGTATTTGCGAAGATTGTGATGTTGAAGTAATTTCAGTTGATATTGATTCATATATTAATGATGATTGTTTAGTTGTAGAAAAAATAGAAGTAGAGACCGACACACCGACTAAGTCCGACGAAATCGAAGCTATTTTAAAAAACGAGTTTGGATTTGAGGTGAGTGTAAATTGAAAAATGGATTAATAAAAGAAAAAGTATATGACTTTATAAAAAAAGATAAAAAGATATTAATATTTATATTAGTTGGTTTTATGGGCGTTTTTTTAATAGCAATTTCTGAAATTAATGTTGATGATTCTACAGATAAAGATAAGAAACAAACGCAGAATATGGACTCGTATGAATATTGTGATTATCTTGAAACTAGAATTGAAGATATTGTAAGTTCAATAGATGGCGCGGGGGATGTAAGGGTTATGATAACACTTGCTGAAACCACAGAATATGTGTATGCACAGAATCAAAATGGAACAAAAAAATCTAATAAAGATTCAGAAAATTTTGATAATAAAAGCAATTTTGTGATAATTGAAAAAGATAATAATGATTCGGGATTGCTAATAAAAACTTTTGAACCAAAAATTAGAGGAGTTGCTGTTGTCTGTGATGGTGGTGATAATCCGTCCGTTCAACAGCAGATATACTCAACTGTGAGTGCAGTTCTTAATGTAAGCACAGCAAGAATTTCAATATCAAAACTAACATCTGAAAAGGAGTAAATTTATGAAAAGTAAAATTATCAGCAGAAAGCATATATTAGCATTTACATTAACATGCTCTTTGGCACTTGCCGTATTTGTGAATTGGTATTATACCAAGCCTGATAGCTTGCAAAATCTAGAACCGGAAGTAACGGATAATATAAGTCTCGGTGATGCACAGTTGGTGAATGGAACCTCTATATCAGTAAATTATTTTGAAAATGCTCGTCTTAATCGCACAAAAGCCCATGATAGTGCAAAAGAATCTTTACAAACAATTATTAGCGATTCTGCAAGTGATGAAGACACAAAAGCGTCTTCCCGAGATAAACTTACTAATCTATCTGAATTAATAAAACTTGAAGCTGATTGTGAAAACTTAATTTCTGCACAAACTTCTCAAGAGTGTTTAGTAACAATTGATTTTGATTCAGCTGAGGTGATTGTGCCAAAAGGAACAATTGATGATAAAATGCTTATAAAAATTAAGGATATAATTCTTACAAAAGCTAAAGTTAAAGCCGAAAATATTACCATAATAGAACTTAAATAATATTTGTATTTACTATTGAAATTTAGCGGATAAAATGATAAAATATACACAAATTATATGTATATACATTCGAACCGCAGAAAATTTAGAACGCTCCCTGTTTTCTGACGGGGAGCGTTTATTATTTTGGAGGTTATTATGACAAGAAAAGAAGAAAGAGAACTTGCTTTTACTCTAATTTTTGAAAAGATTTTCAATGATGAACTTTCAATACAAGAAATTGTTGAAAACGCAGTTGAGGCTCGTCTTATTGAAGAAAATACTTTTGCTTTTTCTGTTGCGCAACTTACATACGAAAATTCTGACGAAATTGATAGATTAATCAATGAAAATTCAGTTGGTTGGCGCGTTGAAAGATTGCCAAAGGTTTCTCTTGCTATTTTAAGACTTGCTCTTTGCGAAATTCTTTATGTACCATCAGTTCCAACAGGAGTTTCAATTAATGAAGCTGTTGAACTTGCAAAGAAATTTGCAACACAAGAAGACGCATCATTTATCAATGGTATTCTTGGTAAATATGTGCGAGAGAATGAAGAAAAATGAGTTATTATCTTGGAATAGATACAAGTAATTATACAACATCAGTTGCGTTGTATAATGATGAAGACAACTCTGTTGTTAATCTTAAACAACTCTTACCCGTCAAAAGTGGTGAAAAGGGAATTAGACAAAGCGACGCCGTCTTTCATCATACCGTTCAATTACCTCAACTCATAGAAAGTGCTTTTGATGGCAAAAAGATAGTAATCAAGAGTGTTGGTGTTTCAACAAAACCTTGTAATGTCGATAATTCATATATGCCATGTTTTTTAACAGGTGTATCTGTAGCAACGGCAATTGCATCTGTTTTAAATGTACCTATGTATGAGTTTTCTCATCAGGATGGTCATATCGTTGCGGCACTTTATTCATCGGAAAAACTTGATTTGATAAATGAAAGGTTCATTGCTTTTCATGTGTCAGGTGGGACATCACAGGCACTTTTAGTTGAGCCTGATGGCAAATATTTTAATACCACTTTGATATCAGATTCTCTTGACCTTAAAGCCGGTCAAGCTGTTGATAGAGTTGGTGTAATGTTAGGTCTTAACTTTCCTTGTGGACCCGAACTTGAAAAATTGGCATTACAAAGTAATGCAGAATATAAAAAAATCAAAGTGTTTCGCCGTGATGGCTGTTTTAGCCTTTCTGGTGTTGAGAATAGATGTGAAAAGATGTTTGATAATGGCGAAAATCCAGCGGATATTGCTCTTTATTGTCTAAATTATATTCATTCCGCTCTTGAAGATAGTGTTATTGAAATTGTTGATACTTATGGCTCTTTACCGATAGTTTTTTCTGGTGGAGTAATGTCTAATACAATTATTAGAAATAGACTTAAAGAAAGATTTAATGCATATTTTGCTGAACCACAATATTCATCGGATAACGCTTGTGGGGTTGCAATTTTAGCTTCAATTTGTGACAAAAAGGAATAGTGTTATGCAAACACCGTTAGTTCTTACTGTTTCACAATTAAATATCTATGCAAAATCTGTTATAGACCAGGATGCACACCTAAATAATGTGTTTGTTTCTGGTGAAATTTCAAATTTTGTTGACCATTATCGAAGTGGCCATCTTTATATGAGTATTAAAGATAATTCTGCTTCAATCAAAGCGGTTATGTTTGCTGGTAATGCATCAAGATTGAAATTTAAACCTGAAAATGGTATGTCCGTTATTATTCGTGGCAGAGTTTCAATTTATGAGCGCGACGGTCAATATCAGTTATATATTGATGATATGCAACCAGACGGCATTGGCTCTTTAAGTCTTGCTTTTGAACAGTTAAAAGCAAGACTTGCAAAAGAAGGCTTATTTTCTCAAGAACACAAAAAGTCGATTCCTAAAATGCCTTCAAGAATTGGAGTTGTTTCATCACCAACAGGTGCTGCAGTACAAGATGTGTTGAATGTTCTGGGTAGACGCTTTCCGTTATCTGAAGTTGTTTTTGCAGGCGTTAAAGTTCAAGGTGATGGTTCTGCTGAACAGGTTTGCAGAGCTATTGAAGAAATGAACCGATTAAATGCTGTTGATGTAATCATTATTGCACGTGGTGGCGGCTCTGCAGAAGATTTATGGGAATTCAACAATGAGAAGCTGGCATACACAATTTATAATTCTCAAATTCCAATTATTTCTGGTGTAGGTCATGAAACTGATTTTACTATTTGTGATTTTGTTGCTGATTTGCGAGCGCCAACACCATCAGCAGCCGCTGAATTGGCTGTGCCCGATGCTAATCAACAGTTTTTTTATATATCGTCTTTGAAGAATACTATTGATTCGCTGATTAATGAAAAACTTTTTGATTGTGAAAGTGATTTTGCAAAGTTATGTGAATCGGATGTTTTAACTAATCCTATTTCAATTATTGATAATTGTGAAAATTACCTTGATTCGCTTGTAGGTTTAATAAATGAATCTATGAATATAAAATTAGATAATTTTTCAAATAAATTCAGTATTTTATGTTCTTCTCTCGATAATCTTAGTCCGTTGAAAGTGCTAGCTCGTGGCTATTCAATGGTTAAGAAAAATAATAGTGTTATCTCATCAGTTGAAGATATTGGAAATGATGATGAAATAGAAATAAAATTCAGTAATGGTTCTGCAAAGGCTCAAATAATAGAGGTGTTAAAATGAATTTAACTTATGAACAAGCTGTAAAAAGACTTGAGGAAATTGTTGTAAGTCTTGAAGAAGGAACTCTCTCTCTTGAAGAGTCATTAAAATTATATGAAGAGGGTGCCAAACTTTCTGAATTTTGTCACGAAACTTTGAAAGATGCACGCCAAAAAATAATTGCTCTTAATGAGGTTTCAGAAAATGATTGATTTAAATAAATATATTAAAAATCAAGCTGAAAAGATTGAAGACAGACTTGAATATCATCTGAATTTGCTTAATAAATCAGTTGTTACTGATGCTATGACTTATAGTGTAAAAAATGGTGGCAAGCGAATAAGACCGTTTTTAGTACTTGAATTTGCAAAGGCTTGTTGTGGTGATTTTGATGCTGCACTTGACTTTGGTTGTGCAATTGAAATGATACACACATATTCGCTCATTCATGACGATTTGCCATGTATGGATAATGACGATATGCGTCGTGGTAAGCCATCTTGTCATATTGCTTTTGGAGAAGATAATGCACTTTTAGCAGGAGATGCTTTGCTGACTTATGCATTTAAACTAATTACTCTTGCAACAAATCTTCCGGCTGAAAATGTAATTAATGCTGTTAGATATCTTTCAGAATATGCAAATGGTATGATTGACGGACAAGTTTTGGATTTGCAATTTGAAAAAACAAAACCAACAGTTGACGATGTTTTGACAATGTACAAGTTAAAAACTGGTTGCCTATTGATTGCATCTTGTCAATTGGGCTGTCTTACATCTGCAAAATGGTCAGAAGAAATCAATAGCGCTGCTCATGAATATGCCGTTAACTTAGGACTTGCTTTTCAGATTATGGATGATATTCTCGATATTACAAGTGACGAAGCAACACTTGGAAAGCCAGTAGGCAGTGACGAAAAGAATGATAAATCAACTATCGTAAAATTCTATGGTTTAGAAAAAGCAAAAGAGATGGTTGATGAATACACACAAAAAGCCATTAATTCATTAAGTGTGATTGACGGCGATACAAGTGTGCTTAAAGAATTTGCCCTTTATATGGCAAATAGAACATATTGATTGGAGAAATTGCTTTGAAAAAATTTCAGTTTTTAAGTGATATAAATTCACCAAGTGATTTAAAAAAACTGAATATTGAAGATTTAGATGTTCTTGCGACTGAAATACGCCAAGTGCTTATTGATACTGTGTCTAAAAATGGTGGACATTTGTCATCAAATTTAGGTGCAGTTGAGTTGTCAATAGCTTTGCATTATATGTTTGACTCACCGAATGATAAAATTATTTGGGATGTGGGTCATCAGGTATATACACATAAGCTATTAACGGGTCGTTTCAACGAGTTCTCATCTTTAAGAACAGAAAATGGTGTTTCAGGGTTTACTTCACCTGAAGAGAGTGAACACGATATTTTTTATAGTGGGCATTCAAGCACATCAATTTCTGCTGCATTAGGTATTGCAACGGCTAATTTGAATTTAGGAAAAGATGACTATACTATTGCTGTTATTGGTGATGGAGCCTTAACGGGTGGTATGGCTTATGAAGCACTCAACAACGCAGGCCGTTCAGAAACAAAATTGATTGTAATTCTCAACGATAATGAAATGTCTATTTCTGAAAATGTAGGTTCAATGGCAAGATATTTGGCTGCTATTAGAACAAAGCCTGAATATTATCGATTAAAAGAGAAAACTGAAAATGCACTTAATAAAATACCTCTTGTTGGTAATGAAATAGCTAGCGTTATTTCATATGTTAAAACAAGAGTTAAAAATCTTATGTACAAAAGTACATTCTTTGAAGAACTTGGCTTTGAATACATGGGACCAATTGATGGTCACAACATAGAACAACTCTGTGAAGCTCTTGATGGTGCTAAAGTTGTTAATGCACCTGTGCTTTTACATATAAGCACGGTTAAGGGCAAGGGTTATGATTTTGCTGAAAAATCACCAAGTATTTATCATGGTATATCAAAATTTGATATTGAAACCGGTGAACCAAAATCAAGCGGTACAAACTTTTCTGCTGAATTTGGTAACAATTTGTGCTCTCTTGCTGAGAAAAATAAGAATATTTGTGCGATTACTGCAGCAATGTCTTTGGGTACTGGACTTAAAGATTTTTCAGAAAAGTATCCAGATAGATTTTATGATGTTGGTATTGCCGAAAGCCATGCAATTACATTCGCGTCGGGACTTGCAAAAGGTGGTATGGTGCCTGTTGTAGCACTTTATTCATCTTTTGTTCAGCGTGCTTATGACCAATTAGTTCATGATGGCACACTTCAAAAACAAAAAGCAATTTTAGCAATTGACCGTGCTGGCTTTGTTGGTGAAGATGGCGTTACTCATCAGGGTTTATTAGATGTTTCACTTTTAAACAGTATTCCTGAAATTACAATCTATTCTCCATTTACTTATAAGAGAATGAGATACGACTTTAAAAATGGAATAAATAATGCAGAAAATTTGACTGCTATTCGTTATCCAAGAGGTTGTGAAGCGGTTTTGCCTGATGCATTTGAAATAACAGAAAATGATTTTGATGTTTTTGGCAATGGTAAAATCTTGCTTGTGTCTTATGGCAGAGTTTCTGCTGAAATATTAAAAGCAGCTGAAATTCTGAAAAAAAATAAAATTGAAACATGTTGTATTGTTTTAAACAAAATTAAACCAATTCCAAGTGAAGTTATTGAAATTGCAAAAGATTTTAAAAAGATTTGTTTCTATGAAGAATCAGAAAAATCAGGTGGTATCGGACAATCCTTTGCACAAATGTTATTGTCTGTTGGTTTTAAAGGTGATTATGAACATATCGCCGTTGATGATGAGTTTGTTCCTCATGCATCAGTTGATTCTTTAATGAAAAAATATAATTTTGATGCTGAAAGCATTGTTTCAAAAATAATGGAGAAATCAAATGGCTGAGAAAAAAAGACTTGATATCGTTTTAGTTGAATTGGGTTTTGCCGAAACTCGTTCAAAAGCAACTGCATTGATTATGTCAGGTGAAGTTTTTGTTAACGGGCAAAAAGAAACTAAAGCGGGATATTCAGTTAAAGAAACAGATAAAATTGAATTTAAGGGTAAGAAAATGCCTTTTGTCAGTCGTGGTGGATATAAGCTTGAAAAGGCAATGAAGATGTTTCCCATAAAACTTGATGACTGTATCTGTATGGATATAGGTGCATCAACAGGTGGCTTTACTGATTGCATGCTTCAATGCGGTGCAAGCAAGGTTTATGCTATCGATGTTGGTTATGGTCAACTTGCTTGGAAATTGCGAACTGATGAGCGAGTTATAAATCTTGAAAGAACAAATTTTAGATACTTAACAAAAGAAATTGTTACTGATGATATTGATTTTGCAAGTATTGATGTTTCATTTATTTCTTTAAAGAAGATTTTGCCTGTTTTACACGGCTTTTTGAGAGATAATGGTGAATGCGTTGCTCTTATAAAACCACAATTTGAAGCAGGGCGCGAAAAGGTTGGTAAAAAAGGCGTTGTTCGAGAACTTTCAACTCATATTGAAGTTATAACTGAAATTGTTAATTTTGCCTTTGAAACAGGTTTTTCAGTTTTGGGACTTGATTTCTCACCAATTCGTGGTCCTGAAGGTAATATTGAATATCTTCTTTATATTTCAAAAAATAATGATAAACAGAATTTTGTTAATGACGAAAAAATTACCGAAATCGCAGAAGGTTCTCATCAAACATTGAGTGGTGATTAATTTGAAAATTGGTATTGTGCCAAACTTTACAAGAGAAAAAGCTCTTGAAGTTACTGTAAATACAATTGAATGTCTCAATAAATTGAATATAGAATATTTCTTTGAAAAATCAAGTTTTGAAAATTTCCCAATTTCGATTAATCATGATAAATTTTTAGAAAACTTATATTCAGTTGTTGATGTTGTAATAGCAATTGGCGGCGATGGTTCGTTTATTCATACAGCAAAAACTGCTGCTTTGCATAAGAAACCTGTGTTATGCATTAATGCAGGTAATTTAGCGTTTTTAGCAGGTCTTGAAGGAAATGAATTGCAACTTATTGAAAAATTGATTTCAGGGGATTTTTCAACTGATAGGCGTCTTTTGCTTGAAGTAACTGCTAAAACAGATGATGATTGCAAATTTATGGGTTATTGCTTGAATGATGTTGTTGTTGCTCGTGGTAAAGATATAAGACTTATGGACCTTGATGTATTTTGTGACGATAGAAAAATTAATAGTTATAGAGCAGATGGTGTGATAATTTCAACACCTACTGGTTCAACGGCTTATTCCTGGTCGGCTGGTAGTCCTGTTATTGACCCTAATCTTCAATGCATAATGCTTACACCAATTTGTACGCACTCTCCATTAAATCGTTCATTAGTATTTAATGACAAATCTTGTTTGGCTGTTAAGTCGTCAAACAATTTTAATCAAGAAATTTCTGTTTCAACAGATGGCGAAAAAACAGTTGTTTTGTCAAGTAACACTGAAATCAGTGTTTCAAAATCTAAATTATATGCAGAATTTATTAGAATTAAATCAGATGAGTTTTTCGATATACTTAATAGCAAATTAACTCAAAGAGGAGTTTGAAAATGAAAAAGAACAGACATGAACTGATTCTAAATTTTATAAAAAACAATGCAGTTTCAACACAAGAAGAAATTATTAAAATGCTTGCTGATAATGGCTATAAAGTTACTCAAGCAACAATTTCTCGCGATATAAAAGAATTAAAACTTGTTAAAGAGCATTTTGGTAAGAACGAGATTAAATACACAGTAAGCAGTAAAAATGATAATGACGATAATTTTAAAACAATTCTAACTCGTTCTGCTCTTTCAGTTGAACTTGCTATGAATATTATCGTTATTAAATGTTATGCTGGCACTGCAAATGCAGCTTGCATGGCAATTGATAATTTAAATCTCTCTGGTATTGTTGGAACAATCGCAGGGGACGACACCATCTTCGTTGCTTGTAAAGATATTCATTTTGCAACAGAAGCTATGCACTCAATAAGTCAGATGTTGAAAGGCTGATATTTATGCTTTCTAATCTTAAAATATCAGATATTGCGATTATTAAAGAGGCTGTTATCGACTTTGATAACGGTCTTAATGTACTTACAGGTGAAACTGGTGCAGGTAAATCAATTATAATTGATGCTATCAACGCTATCCTTGGTGAAAGAACATCTCGTGAACTTATCAGAACAGGTAGCAATAATGCAGAAGTTTCTGCATTTTTTGAAAATATAAATGATGATGTTATTTCAATTTTAGACGAATTTGGAATTGATTGCGAAGAAGATAAATCTTTGCTTATTTCAAGAAAAATTTCACTTGATGGCAAAAATGTATGTAAAATTAATGGTTCAAGTGTAACTGTTTCAATGCTTAAAAAAATTGGTCAGTCGCTTATTAATGTTCATGGCCAAATGGACAACCACAATCTTCTTAATGAAGAATTACATTATATATATATTGACAGTTTTGCAGAAAATAACGATATT
This sequence comes from Candidatus Fimenecus sp., assembly GCA_045655645.1. Classification (GTDB taxonomy): domain Bacteria; phylum Bacillota; class Clostridia; order Oscillospirales; family Acutalibacteraceae; genus Fimenecus. Next base: position 11,303 of record JAZOPS010000015.1, on the reverse strand, counting down.
CTTGAAGAATATTTGTTTGCTTATAACGATTACCAAACTCTTAAAAGAAGATATGACAACTTGATTGTTAATGAGAGCGAAAAGGCAAGAAAAATTGACTTATTAACATATCAGATTAAAGAAATTGAAGATGCAGGAATAAAAATAGGCGAATGGGAAGACCTTGAAAAGCGAAAAAAGGTATTACAAAATGCTGAACAACTTCTCGCACTTGTAAATAATGCGGTTGAAATTATCAATGGCAACGACAATTTTTCTGGTGTGGCAGATATGCTTAACACTGCATCAAATTCACTTATTAAAGCATCTGCTTTTGATGAAACACTCAATAATGTTTCTGATAGCATTGCAGAAATGTCGTATAATATTACGGACTGTGCAAGTGAATTGAATAGTTTCTTATATTCACTTGATGTTGACCCAAATGAGCTTGATATTATTGAAGAAAGACTTGATGTTTTATTCAAACTTTCTAAAAAATATGGTCAGACAGAAACTCAAATTTTAGAGTTTCTTGAAAATGCACAAAAGCAACTTGATGACATTACTTTCTCTGACAAACTCAAAGAACAACTTGAAGTTGAGTTGAATGAAAAGTTTGAGATAATGGAAAAATCAAGTAACAAGTTGTCTGCAAACCGTCAAAAGTTTGGTGAATTGTTTATAGAGAATGTTAAGAATGAGTTATCTTTTCTTGATATGGCATCAATTTCATTTAAGATTGTACAAAATAGAAAAGCTTTTGATGAAACAGGTGCAGATGAAATTTATTTCTTGATTTCAGCCAATGCGGGTGAAGACCCCAAACCACTTTCAAAGATTGCATCCGGTGGTGAGTTATCACGAATTATGCTTGCAATCAAAAATGTTTTAGCGTCGAAAGATAATGTGCAAACACTTATTTTTGACGAAGTTGATACAGGTGTTAGTGGTCGTGCAGCACAAAAGATTGGTATTAAGCTCAAAGAGGTTTCTAAAAACAGACAAGTGCTTTGCGTTACTCATTTAGCACAGATTGCGGCATTTGCTGATAATCATTTCTTAATTTCAAAATCTGAAAGTGATAATAAAACTTATACAAAAGTTGAAAACCTTGATAATGACGGCAGAATTCACGAATTGGCACGAATTATTGGTGGAATTGAGTCAACTCAGTTGTCACTTGATGCGGCTGCCGAAATGATTGAAAATGCTAAAAAATATTGACTTGAAATTATTTTAAATTAAGTATATAATTACTGTTGATTTAATAGTGAACTTTTTAAGGAGAAGAAAAATGAAAGTTTATGAAGAACTCGTTGCTCGTGGTCTTATTGCCCAAGTAACAAATGAAGAAGAAATTAAAAATCTTGTAAATGAAGGTAAAGCTGTATTCTATATCGGTTTTGACCCAACAGCTGATAGTTTGCATGTTGGTCACTTTATGGCACTTTGTCTTATGAAGAGATTACAGATGGCAGGCAACAAACCAATTGCTCTTATTGGTGGTGGTACTGCTATGATTGGTGACCCATCAGGTCGAAGTGATATGCGTCAAATGATGACAAGAGAAACAATTCAGCACAACTGTGATTGCTTTAAAAAGCAGATGAGCCGTTTTATTGATTTCTCTGAAGGCAAAGCACTTATGGTTAATAATGCTGACTGGCTTTTAGACCTTAACTATATTGATGTGCTTCGTGAAGTTGGTGCTTGCTTCAGCGTTAACAGAATGCTTTCTGCAGAATGCTATAAACAAAGAATGGAAAAAGGTCTTTCATTCCTTGAATTCAACTATATGATTATGCAGAGCTATGACTTCTATGAGCTCTTCCAAAAATATGGTTGTAATATGCAGTTCGGTGGCGACGACCAGTGGAGCAATATGCTCGGTGGTACAGAGCTTATCCGTAGAAAGCTCGGCAAAGATGCACACGCTATGACGATTACACTTCTTCTTAACTCAGAAGGCAAGAAGATGGGTAAAACACAGTCAGGTGCAGTTTGGCTTGACCCTGAAAAGACATCACCATTTGATTTCTATCAGTACTGGAGAAATGTTGACGATGCTGATGTTCTTAAATGTATCAGAATGCTCACATTCTTACCAATGGAAGAAATCGAAAAGATGGATTCTTGGGAAGGCAGTCAGCTCAATACTGCAAAAGAAATTCTTGCTTTTGAGCTTACAAAGCTTGTTCATGGTGAAGAAGAGGCTGCAAAGGCTCAAGAAGGCGCTAGAGCACTTTTCTCAGGCAAGGGCAATACAGAGAATATGCCAACAGTAGAACTCTCTGCAGACGATTTTAACGACGATTGCGTACTTGTATCAGATATTATGATTAAAGCAGGTATTGCAAAGTCAAAAGGTGAGTGCAGAAGACTTATTGAACAAGGTGGCGTTTCTATTGATGATGAAAAGGTTACAGAGCCATTTAAAGCACTTTCAAAGGCTGATTTTGAAAAAGGACATGTAATCATTAAGAAGGGCAAAAAAGTCTTCTATAAGGCAATTTTGGCTTAATAACAATAAACATAAAGAAAAGGCTTACTGATTAATTTCAGTAAGCCTTTAATATTTGTTTAATTATGAATTAAGCGCTGAATAAACTGCGTCACCGTCGTGGCTATAAACAAGAACTGAAATATCAACTTCAGATGTTGTAATCATTCTTACTTCTACACCAGTTGATGCAATTGCTGAGAATACTTTTGATGCAACACCTGGGCAATTTTTCATTCCTTCACCAAAAACTGAAACCTTTGTGTTACCACTGCTTATTGCAAGTTTAAGCTCAGGATGAAGTTCACGAAGCTTTGAAGCAGTTTCAAAAACCTTAACTAAATCATCGTCGTTAACTGTAAATGAAAGATTAGATGTTTTGCCTTGCGGTGGATTCTGTGAAATCATATCGACATCAATTTCTGCACTTGAAAGCATCTCAAAAATCTGAGCAACAACTTTGAAATCGGCAGGGGAATCGTTAATAGAAATAAGTGTAACATTTTCAATAACTGTAATATTATCAATAGTTTTCATTTTAAATCCTCCTTATTCGTTTACAAGGTCTTTCATTGAGTAAAATCCTGGTTCTTTGCCTACAAGAAATAATCCTGCATTAACTGAACCATTTGCAAATAATTGCTTTGAATATGCTGAATGTGAAATCTTAATAACTTCATCAGGACCAGCAAAGATTATTTCATGTTCACCAACAATTGTGCCACCACGAACAGCGTGAATACCGATTTCGTTTTTTGTTCTCTTCATTCTCTTTGAGTGACGGTCAAATTCATAAATTGGTTTTTCTTCAAGCGCCTCCGAAATAGAATCTGCAAGCATTAACGCAGTACCACTTGGTGCATCGATTTTTTGATTGTGATGAGCTTCAACAATTTCAATATCGAAACTACCTTGAAGAACCTTTGCAGCCTTTTTAGCGAGTTCTGAAACAAGACTCACACCGATTGACATATTTGCAGAGAAGAAAAGGGGAACATCATTTGAAGCGGTTTTAATATCTTCAATTTGTTGTTCATTTAATCCTGTTGTAGCAATTACAGCGGGAATTTTCTTTTCTTTTGCGAATGTAAGCAAATCTTCAAGTACTGATGGATGTGAAAAGTCAATAATCACATCAGCATCTACATTGATATCAGAAAAAGATTTAAAAATTGGGAATGAGCATTCCTCGTTCGCTAAGTCAATGCCTGCAACGATTTCACAATCATTACGGTTATCAACACAAGCAGTAATTGCTTTACCCATTTTGCCTAAAGCACCACTTAAAATAATCCTTGTCATTTTTTCACATCCAATTAAAATCAGATTAATTCATATTTCTTGAGAATAGCCTCAAGTTTCTGAGTTTTAGCATCTTCCATTTCACAAAGTGGCATACGAAGTGGACCGACATCAAAGCCCATCATTCTCATTGCAACTTTTACAGGAATTGGGTTAACATCCATAAACATTGCGTTGATAAGGTCAAGATATTTAAGCTGAAGTTCAGCACTTTCTTTAACCTTGCCTTCAAGATAAAGAGTTGGAATATCATGTGCAAGTTTTGGACAGATATTTGAAAGAACAGAGATAACACCTTTACCGCCAAGCGACATTAAAGGTACTATCTGGTCATCGTTACCTGAATAAACATCAAGTTTATCGCCACAAAGTGCAATCGTTTCTGCAATCTGTGAAATGTTACCACTTGCTTCTTTTGTTGCGATAATATTCTTATGTTCGCAAAGTTCAGCATAAGTTGATGGAAGAACATTAACCCCAGTTCTGCTTGGAACATTATAAATAATAATTGGTTTTGATGTGTTGTCTGCAATAGCCTGATAGTGCTTTACAAGACCACGCTGTGAGCATTTGTTGTAATATGGTGTAACAACAAGCATTGCATCTGCACCTGCTTTTTCAGCGTCGTTTGAAAGCTCAATTGCATAAGCAGTTTCGTTACTACCTGTACCTGCAATAACAGGAATTCTGTGGTTTACAACATCACAAGTGAATTTGATAACATCTGAATGTTCTTTTGGTGTAAGAGTTGCACTTTCACCAGTAGTACCACAAATTACAATTGAATCTGTTCCATTTGCAATGTGAAATTCAAGAAGATTTTCAAGTGATTTGTAGTTAACACTTAAATCGTCATTGAAAGGTGTTACAATTGCAACACCACAACCTGTAAAAATAGGATTGTTGCTCATAATAAATTCTCCTTAATTGGAAATTAGTCCATATAACCTTCTGCGCAAAGAAGTTCTGCCATAAGAACTGCGCCACCAGCTGCACCACGAAGTGTATTATGTGAAAGGCAAACAAATTTGTAGTCGTATTGTGTGTCTTCACGAAGACGACCGATTGAAATTGCCATACCGCCTTCAAGGTCACGCTGAAGTTTTGTTTGTGGCATATTATCTTCTTCAAAATAGTGAAGGAACTGCTTTGGCGCGTGTGGAAGGTCTAATTCCTGTGCACGACCAGCAAATTCTTTCCATATATTTAATATTTCTTCTTTTGATGGTTTATTCTCAAATCTTACAAATACTGCACCCATGTGACCGTTTGATACTGGAACACGGATACATTGTGCTGTAAAGTTTGGCGCATCAGCATCAACGATTACATCGCCTTCAACTTTACCCCAGATTTTAAGTGGTTCTTTTTCACTCTTTTCTTCTTCACCACCGATAAATGGAATAACATTGTCAATCATTTCAGGCCATGTGTCAAATGTTTTGCCTGCACCTGAAATTGCTTGATATGTACAAACAAGAACATCTTTAATTCCAAACTTTGAAAGTGGGAAGAGAGCAGGCACATAACTTTGAAGTGAGCAGTTAGATTTAACTGCAATAAATCCGCGTTTTGTGCCAAGTCTTTTTCTTTGTGCAGGAATAATTGCTGCGTGGTCTGCGTTGAGTTCAGGAACAATCATAGGAACATCAGAAGTATGTCTGTGTGCACTATTGTTTGAAATAACAGGACATTCTGCTTTTGCATAAGCTTCTTCTAATGCCTTGATTTCATCTTTCTTCATATCAACAGCACAGAATACAAAATCAACCTGTGATGCAATTTTTTCAATATCTGCAGTAGCGTCCATAACAATAATAACTTTCATTGCTTCTGGAATTTCTACATCCATACACCATTTTGCGCCAACAGCATCAGAATACTTCTTGCCAGCTGAACGTGGGCTTGCTGCCAAAACCTTAACTTCAAACCATGGGTGGTTATCGAGAAGAGTCATAAAACGCTGACCAACCATACCAGTTGCGCCAATTACACCAACATTATACTTTTTCACTTGAAATTACCTCCAAAAAATGATAATATATCTTTTGTTATAAAAAATCAGTAATGATTACATCATCATTACTGAATAAAAATACATAGGTATTATGGTTTTCATAATACGAAAGCACTCCATCAAATAATGATGACAGTTGCATTACTGTTAATAATACAACCAGAAAAAACATTTCCCAAGCCCTGTTTTTCTTCGGCAACAAACCCTTTTTCGTTTCATCAAAAACTCTTGGGAGTTTCAAAAACGATACTGATTTTTGTTGCGCCTCAATCGCTTTAATATAATACCATTATAAAGCACTTGTGTCAAACATTTTTAACATTTTCTATATTTTCACGGAGAAACATAATGAAAAAATCACACTTTTACTACGATTTGCCCAAAGAATTGATAGCTCAGACACCAATTGAGCCTCGAGACCATTCAAAAATGATGGTTTTATCAAGAAAAAATAACACTATTGAACATAAGCATTTTTATGATTTTATTGATTATTTAAACCCAGAAGATTGCTTGATTCTCAACAATACAAGAGTTTTACCAGCAAGAATGTATGGTGTGAAAAAAGATACAGGCGCTGTTGTTGAATTTTTGCTTCTTAATAACCTTGGTAACGACCGTTGGGAAACAATTACAGGCCCTGGAAAAAGAGCAAAAGTTGATACTGAATTTTCTTTTGGTGAGGGAATTTTGACTTGTAAAATTGAAGAAGTTCTCGAAAACGGTAACAGAATTGCAAAATTCAGTTATGATGCTTCAAATATCTATGAAGTTTTAGATAAAGTTGGCGAAATGCCATTGCCTCATTATATTACTGAAAAACTTGAAGACAAAGAACGCTATCAGACAGTTTATTCAAAAGAATTAGGCTCTGCTGCAGCACCAACTGCGGGACTTCATTTTACTGATGAAGTTATGACTAAAATTCAAGAAAAAGGCATTAAAATTGGATATGTAACTTTACATGTTGGTATTGGTACTTTCAGACCTGTTAAAGCAGAAAATATCGAAGACCACGAGATGCATTCAGAACACTATCAGATACCTAAAGAAACCGCTGATTTAATAAACGAAACCAAGAAAAATGGTGGAAGGGTAGTCGCAGTTGGAACAACTTGTTGCAGAACACTTGAAAGTGTTATGAATAGTCAAGGTGAAATGAAAGAATTTGATGATTGGACCAATATATTCATTTATCCAGGATATAAGTTTAAGTGTATTGATGCGCTTCTTACAAATTTTCATTTACCTGAAAGTACATTGATTATGCTTGTATCTGCTTTATATGATAGAGACCGAATTTTAGAAGCATACAATACTGCAGTTAAAGAAAAATACAGATTCTTTAGTTTTGGCGATTGTATGTTTATACAATAAGGAGATGTTTATGTATAAACTAATTAAAAAATGTGGAAATGCACGACGCGGTGAACTCCAAACAGTTCATGGCACTGTTCAAACACCTGCTTTTATGAATGTTGCAACACAGGGCGCAATCAAAGGCGGCGTTTCTGCTTATGATTTGAAAGATATTAACTGTCAAGTTCAATTGTGCAACACTTATCATTTGCATTTAAGACCAACTGACACACTTGTTAAAGAAATGGGTGGACTTCATAAGTTTACTGGTTGGAGTGGTCCTATTCTTACAGATAGCGGTGGATTTCAGGTGTTTTCACTGTCATCACTCCGAAAAATTAAAGAAGAAGGTGTATATTTTTCTTCACATATTGATGGCCGTAAGATTTTTATGGGACCAGAAGAAAGTATGCAAATTCAATCAAATCTCGGTTCGACAATAGCCATGGCTTTTGATGAATGCGTTGAAAATCCTGCTAAATATGAATATTCAAAGCAATCCTGTGAAAGAACAACAAGATGGCTCATTCGATGTAAAGCTGAAATGGAACGCCTTAACTCATTGCCAGACACAATTAATAAAAACCAGTTGCTTTTTGGTATAAATCAAGGTTGTACATTTGACGATTTGAGAGTTGAACACATGAAAGAAATTGCAAAACTTGACCTTGATGGATATGCGATTGGTGGCCTTGCAGTTGGTGAACCAAAAGAAGATATGTATCGCATTATTTCAGCCGTTGAACCTTATATGCCTGCTGATAAAATTAGATACCTTATGGGCGTTGGCACACCGGGTAACATTTTAGAAGCAGTTAGAAGGGGAGTTGACCTTTTTGACTGTGTTATGCCAAGCAGAAACGCTCGTCATGGACATCTCTTTACAGATGCTGGTATTATCAACATAAATAATAAGAAGTATGAAAAAGACGAATTACCAATTGACCCAACTTGTAATTGTCCAACTTGTCAGAGGCATTCAAGAGCCTATATTCGTCATTTGTTCAAAGCACAAGAGATTCTTGCAATGCGACTTTGTGTTATGCACAATTTGTATTTCTATAACAATTTGATGACAAAAATTCGTGAAGCTCTTGATAATGATACTTTTGAAGAATTCTATACTAAATATGTTGATAGATTAGACACTAGAATATAATTTAGTAAAATTTAGAAAATATATTGCAAAATTTATTTAGTTTATGTATAATAATAAAGTTATTATGAAACATTTTGGAGGATATTGAAATGTCAAACTTTTTTTCACTTTTAATGATGGCACCAGCTGCTGAAGGCGATGCTGCAGCAAATAGTGGCTCAGGTACAATGATTATCATGATGGTTGCTCTTTTTGCAGCTATGTATTTCTTCACAATCAGACCACAGAAAAAACAGCAAAAGAGAGAACAAGAAATCCGTGAGAACACACAAATCGGTGATGAAATCACAACAATTGGTGGTATCTGCGGTAAGGTTGTTGCTGTTAAAGAAGATTCAATTGTTATTGAAACAGGTTCTGATAGAAATAAGATTAAGTTCATGAAATATGCTATTCAGACAAACCACACAGCTAACGAAAAGATTCAGGCTGAGCGTGAAGCTGCAAGAGCTGCAATGGCTGAGAAAAAAGACAAAAAGTCTAAAAAAGACGGAGAATAATTTAACATAAAAATCAACAACCCCTCATATTCTTTATTGAATGTGAGGGATTTTTTTATGCGTAAAAAACTTGCTAAAAGAAAAGAATATCCAGAAATTATTGAAAATCTTATTGGGGTTGCAATATCATCCGTAGTTGGTGTTGCAATATCATTTCTACTTTCAGTTTTCTTTTCTTTTATTATAAATAAGTCACAGAAATTACCTGAAAATCTTTCGTGGTATTTAATGGGTGTAATTCTTGTTGGTGCCTTAACAAATGGTTTTATCTCAACATTTAGATGTAAGTTAAAAGGCATTATCTCCGGTTTGACTTCAGCTGTCTTATTTTCTTTGTTTATAACTTTTGCGTTATTGGCATTTTCTAGCGGACATATAGAAGGTAAAACAGGTGTTCTGTATATCTTGATATTTGTTTTTTCAGCACTTGGTGGCATTTTTGGTGCAAATACAAAAAGACGAAAATAAGGAATGATTAAATGTCAAAAGTAATAAGAATTAAAAGACCATATCGAAAAGTAAAAGCTAAAAAGAAAATTAATTTTACTGATATATTCAGCGAGAAGTATAAGGTTATTCTTTTGCTTGTCTCAATTTCATCTGTTTTGTTTGGTAGTTTTATATTTAATGGTTTTAATGATGCGTCATTTTGTCAGATAATAGAAAATAAAATTTCACTATTTGAGTCAAAAGAATTATTAAAAATTTTATTGTTTTTTATTAAGACAGAATTGATTTATTTTGCTTTTGCAATGGTTATTGGAACGAGTTTCATAGGTGCACCATTAACGATTGTTCCAATATCTATAAGGTGTATTGTTACTGGCTTTTTAGGTGGGTATATGTATAACGAATATGAACTAAAAGGCGTGCTGTTTTGTTTGCTGTTTATATTTCCGTACACGGCAATTGCCACAACATCACTTTTATTTGCATCAAATGAAAGTATATATATGTCGGCTAAAAACTATAATACAATAACAAATAAAAATACAGCTGACGATATTTCTGTCAAGCTGTATTTGTTAAGATATTTTATTCTGGTAATAATCAATTGTATTTGCGCATTATTTAACAGTTTATTGATTGTTGTGTTTATTGATAAAATTAATCTTTGAGTTTGATGTTTGCCAATGGATTTGATTCGGATGCTTTTTTGAGTTGCTCGTCAACAATATGAGTGTATATTTCTGTTGTACCCAAATTTTCATGGCCAAGAATGTCTTTTAAAATAAGAACATCAACATTACCGTGCTGATACATAAGTGTTGCTGCTGTGTGTCTTAATTTATGGACAGAATAGCCTTCAAGACCGCATTTTTCAAGACAATCATAAACTATATGCTGAACTGTTTTAGGGCTTATGCGCTTATTTCTGCTGCTTAAAAACAAAGCATTTCTATCACTAGTAGGAACACCATCAACAGGTCTTACAGCCATATATTGAGCAAATGCATCAAGACAAGCATCATTAAGATAAATTGTTCTTTCTTTATTACCTTTACCTGTAACTCTTAAAGTGTGGTCATCACGAATATCATTATAGTTAAGGCTAACCAATTCTGATAAACGCAAGCCGCAATTTAAGAAAAATACAAGAATACAATAGTCTCTTTCTTTATGCTTGCCATCAACAGATTTTAATAGTTTTATGCTCTCTTCAAGTGTCAAATACTTGGGGAGAGATTTTTTTAACCTTGGTGAATCGAGAACTTCCATAGGATTGTTTTCTATAATATTTTTTTGCTTATCAAGATATTTAAAGAATGTTCGCAAACATGAAACTTTTCTTGCTCTTGCTGCTTCTTGATTATCTCTTTCATTTTTACAATATGAAAGAAAGGCGTAAGCATCATTTAATGTTATTGTTTTTACAAAAGCTTCGTCTATATCTAAAATATCTATTTCTTCAAAGTCGATAGTAGGGGGGACTAAACCTCTGTATTGTTTGATAAATTTAAAGAAAAGCCTTAAATCTGAAGAATACTCTTCGATAGTTAATACAGATTTGTTTTTAATAACATCAAGATAAACTAAAAAGTCTTTAATGATTACGGGAAGTCCTATATAATTTATTTTTTTCATGGCATCTCCTGTGAAACTGTTTCACAAACATGTAAAACAATTTTGATGATTTAATATTTATAAGTTCTAATTTATCAACTTTAAATAATTTGGATATGTAATATCCTATTGTACTTAAATTAAAAAAATAATGAGTTTGATTATTCAGTTGAATTCAATAGTTTTGGTTCAACGGTTTTTTAGTTGTTTTTTGATAATTCAAATAAATATGTTTGTTGTTTATTTATTATACATTAGATTTAACAAAAATTAAAGAAATTCAGTAAATTTTATTAAAATAGAATCTGATAGAAATTTTTAAAATGATACAACGTACAATTCAAAAAAAGTTATCGGATTTTATTTTTGCAAAGAACATGAAAGAAAACTAAAAACAATTTTAATTTAACAAAAAATGTT
>JAZOPS010000014.1:0-13893 GCA_045655645.1 Candidatus Fimenecus sp. | reverse complement strand
TCAGTATCCCAACAACTTGAAACTTGAAAGAGGTGTTTTTGATGCTTAAAATCAACATTCAGTTATTTGCTCATAAAAAAGGTATGGGTTCTACAAAGAACGGCCGTGACTCAGAATCAAAACGTCTTGGCGTTAAAAGAGCTGACGGACAGTTCGTTCTCGCTGGTAACATCCTCGTTAAACAGCGTGGCACTCACATCCACCCAGGCAACAACGTAGGCCGTGGTTCAGACGACTCTCTCTTCGCACTTATCGACGGTAAAGTTAAGTTCGAAAGAATGGGCAAAGACAGAAAAAAGGTTAGCGTTTATCCAGTAGAACAGTAATTCTAACTAAACACAAAATCCCCACCAAAATCGGTGGGGATATTTTTTTATGCTAATTGAGTGTTGGGGTAGTAGTGTGAAAGAATTTCTTCGTATGTTTTACCCTCTTGTGCAAGGCAATTTGCACCATATTGGCTCATTCCAACGCCATGACCATATCCTTTGACTTTGAAAATAAAGGAATCGTCTTTGAACTCGCATTCAAAGGTGCTACTTCTCAGTGAGAAAAATTTTCTTATATCCGTGCCCTTGAAAGTCTTATCACCGATAGTGATTTCTTTGACCATTCCCGTATCGGTACGATTGATTTCACCAATCCAATTTTTAGGGTCATCAGAGAGCGTTGCGCCTTGCTCTGTAATGATTTTTTTGAATTCTTCACTAGAAAAAGATACTTCCGTTAGGTAACCAGGCGAAAGTTTGTCGCCCTCGCTTGAAACTGAAATTAAATATGGGTAATTACCACCCCAAACATCTGTTGCGTTTTCTGTTTGCCCGTTACTAATGGCATAAAAAACGGCAGTAATAGGTTTGTTGTTGTATTGAATTGTGAGATTTTTCACTTCTTCAATACATTTTTTTATTTTGCTCACATATTCATCGTAATTTTCGCCCCATTTTGCTTTTTGCTCGTCCACAGTAAAAAAACCTTGATGAGTAGCGGGGTTGTCGGATATATCTGCTTCGCCCAAAGTTTCATTTTTATTCAGTTTTGAATGCTCTAAAAGGGTATGCGCTGCAATAACCTGTGCTTTGATTGCCTCTTCGTGATATGATGCACTCATTTCTTCAGCAACCACACCAAGAAGATAGTCTTCAAGAGTTAATTCAGTAATATTTTTGCTGTTGGCATTCATAACTTTAACGGTAGAAGTTGTTTGGATAGGATTAGCATCGTCGTTGTTTAATTCACTTGACTCAACCTCGGATTCGCCCAGAAAAACTTGTTTTGCTTTTTCAACCGACGCTAACGGGCACACAATCATAGCAAGTAGCAGAAAAAAGCAGATTACAGAATAACTTTTCATTGTTTTATCGCTCCCTTTTTGTTGACTTTATTCCTTATTTGTTATAAAATATATACTGTATAATTATATTACTATGGATACATATCGAAATTTTCTACAAGGAGGTAAAATTTTAATGTCAGAATATATTTCAAGTATCTCCAATGAAGCTCTTTCAACATTATGCGAAGAACTTCGTAAAAATTACCAAATCAACCCAGATTATTACAACCGATTCGAAGTTAAAAGAGGACTTCGTAACTATGACGGTACAGGTGTGCTCGCAGGTCTTACAAGAGTTTGCGCTGTTGAAGGTTATTACATAGATGACGGTGAAAGAGTACCTAAAAATGGTAAACTTGTTTATCGCGGAATCAATATGTCAGATATTGTTGAAAACTGCGAAAAAGAAAATCGTTTCGGTTATGAAGAAGTTGTTTGGCTTCTTCTCTTTGGTGCGCTCCCAACAAAAGAACAACTTGCTTGGTTTAAAGACTTGTTGGCAGAGTGTCGTGAGCTTCCTGAAGACTTTATCGAAGATATGATTATGAAAGCCCCATCACCTGATGTTATGAATAAAGCAGCTCGAAGTGTTTTGGCGCTTTATTCTTATGACCCAAATCCTGATGACACATCACCTGAAAATGTGCTTCGTCAGTGCATTCAGCTTATCGCACAGATGCCGGTTATTATGACTGCTGCTTATCAGGTTAAGCGTCGTGTATATGACAAAAAGAGCATGTATTTCCATCAAAACAAGAGAGAGTTGGGTACTGCTGAAAGTATTCTTCGTTCAATCCGTACTAACAAGCAATTTACAGATGAAGAAGCAAAATTGCTTGATATCTGTATGATTATCCATGCAGAGCACGGTGGTGGTAATAACTCAACATTTACAACTCGTTGTGTTACATCAAGTGGCACAGATACTTATGCGGCGATTGCGGCGGGTATCGGCTCACTTAAAGGACCTCGTCATGGTGGTGCTAATATTAAAGTTCACACTATGATTGAGAATATGAAAGCAAATATTTCAGATATTACAAATGAAGGTCAGGTTGCAGATTATCTTGCAAAGATTATGAGCAAAGAAGCAAACGACCATTCAGGACTTGTTTATGGTATGGGTCACGCTGTTTATACTCTTTCTGACCCAAGAGCGGTTATTCTTCGTCGCTATGCTGAAAAATTCTCAAAAATCCACGGCAGAGAAGATGAGTTTAAACTCTTGAATCTTGTTGAAACACTTACACCTGAACTTTTTGCAGGTCGTGGTAATAAAAAGAAAATCTGTGCTAATGTGGACCTTTATTCAGGACTCGTTTATGATATGCTCGGTATTCCACAAGAACTTTTCACACCACTCTTTATGACAGCAAGAATGGCAGGTTGGTCAGCTCACAGAATTGAAGAGCTTACAACAGGTGGCAGAATTATCCGTCCTGCTTATAAGAATGTTACAATTCCACGCGCTTATGTGCCAATGGAAGACAGAATTCTCAGAACAGATAGCATTCAGAAAGAATACATTCCGATTGAGGAAAGGTAAGAAGTATAATGAAAATTACAGGAAAATATGAAAAAATAAATCCGTTAGCATCTCTCTATGTTGTATTTGGTCTTATGGCAGTTGGTGTGGTTTTCAGAATGTACCAGCTTCTCAACATTATTGAGAGTGATACAGGTTTTTACAGAGTCAAAGACTGGTCAGTATATGTGATGTATGCACTTTGTGGTCTCGCAGTTGTTGTGCCTTATGTTCTCACAACATTGGCAAAAAATGTACCAGCATCAAAGTCACCTTTCAGAAAAGATATGCTTATGGCGGTTGGCTCAATTGTTTTTGCAGTGGGTATTGTGTTGGATGTTGTTTCATCACTTTCAACATTTCTTCTTAATGCAAAAGGTTTCACAGCAGTTGGACTTTCATTTATGGGCACAATGGACCAAGGTCAAGCACCATTATTGATTGAGACAGTATTGGGAATTTTTGCAGCAATTTATATGCTCATTTTCGGTATTTCATATATTGACGGCAGAACAACTTATGCGCAGTATAAGTTTATGGCAATCACACCACTTTTCTGGGCAATGAGCAGAATAGTGTTAAGATTTGTGAGAAAAATAGCTTATGTAAATGTTTCTGATTTAATGCTCGAACTCTTTATGCTTGCATTTATGATGATTTTCCTTCTCAATTTTGCAAGAATTTCATCAGGCCTTGCAAACAGCAAAGCAATGAGAACAGCTTTTGCATCAGGTTTTGTAAGCATCTTCTTCTGCACAGTTGCAAATTTGCCAAGACTTTTAATGGTGCTCACAGCAAATGGTAAAGCACTTCCTGATGAATATCCATTCAGTCTTTGTGACTTGGGCTTTGCAATTTTTGCTTTTGCTTATATTATTAATGCTATGAAATATGCAAAAGAAAACGATGCTTTGGAACTTCTCGGTGAAGAAGTGAAGAGTGAACCAGACATTATGGAAACTGACGATAATTTTCTTTCGGAGTAATATTTTATGCAGTTGTTTTTAAATAATGTTTTGACATCTTTCACACAAGTTGTCATACTCTTTTTAATTGCAATGGTGGGCTTTGTGTGCCACAAAATCGGTGTTTACACAGAAAAGGCATCACGAATGACAACTGATTTGTTGTTCTATATCGTAGCCCCTGCAATTATCATTCGTTCCTTTGTGGGAATGGATTATAATAAAGACGCTTTAAAAGGCTTGTTATTTGCCCTTTTAGGTGGAATTTTCTTTCATGTTTTAGGAATGGTGTTTGCAAAACTCTTCTTTAATAAAGGGGATAAGGACACAGCGTGTATCTTTAAATATGCGTCTTGTTATGGCAACGTGGGTTATATGGCATTACCCTTGGCGCAAGCGGTTTTAGGTGACGAAGGCGTGTTCTATTGCTCAGTTATTTTAGTGCCATTCAATATTCTCTCATTCACACATGGCGTGAGTGTAATGCAGAAAAAAGAAGAAAAAGGTGGATTCAACCTTAAAAAACTTATCATTAATCCAGGTGTGATTGGTGTTTGTTTAGGACTTCCACTTTTCCTTTTACAAATAAAATTACCCGATGTGATTTACCAACCTGTTTCATACCTTGCAGACCTTAATACACCACTTGCAATGGTTATGTTCGGAACATATTTAGCATCGGCAGATTGGAAAACTCTATTTTCTGATAAAAGAATTTTCGGTTCAGCTGCTTTAAAAATCATTTTAATGCCACTGATTACAATTGGTGCGTTAAAACTTTTTGGTTTCGGTGGCACATTGTTGGTTGCTTGTGTGCTTAGTGCATCTGCACCAACGGCAAGTAATACAGTTATGTTTGCAGCAAAGTTTGACAGGGATACAGCGCTTGCATCAAAGGTTACATCTTTTGTCAGCGTGCTTTCAATTTTAACAATGCCTGTAATGATTGCTTTAGCTCAATTATTACAGTAACAATAAAGGAGTGATTAGTTTGAAACTTATAGTTGCTATTATCAATAATGATGATGCTAATGCCGTAATGAATGGTGTTACAAAAGCAGGTTATTCAGCAACACGACTTTCCACAACGGGTGGATTTTTAAGAGCAGGGAATGTTACTCTTCTCTTAGGTGTTGAAAATAATAAAGTCGATGAAGTGATTAACATTATTGGTGAATACAGCAAACAGCGCAAACAAATCACCCCTGTTAATACTACATATATCGGTGAATCAATGCTTTCTTCAATGCCTGTTGAAGTAACCGTTGGTGGAGCAACAATTTTCGTTCTTGATGTGGAGCAGTTTTATAAGATATGACAGATTCAAAGTTAGAAAAAATGAATATGCTTTATGAAACAGTTGCACAGTCTGTGAGTCAGGGTAACTTTCCCCATGGTGTTTTGCTGGAATGTGAAAACGAGCAAGACGGTGTCGACTTTGCTCGCTATATTGCAAATTGCCTTGTGTGTCGTGGGGAGAATAAGCCCTGTCTTAAATGCCCCGACTGTTTAAAAGCAGAAAAAGATGGGCACCCTGATATTTTTGAAACAGATGGAATTAAAGGTAAAAGTAAGAATTTTACTGTTGATGCTGTCCGTGAAATCCGTAGTAATGCTTTTATTGTTCCAAATGAGAGCGATAAAAAGATATATATTCTAAAAAACGGACAAAATATGAATGAGCAAGCACAAAATGCTCTTTTAAAAATTCTTGAAGAACCACCAACTTATGTGTTCTTCATTATTGTCACAGCTTCAAGAAGCACAATGCTTGAAACTGTTTTGTCCCGTGTTCAGACTTATTCAATTTTAAGTGATGAAATTAAAATAAGCGAAAAAGAAGAAAGTGCAGTTAAAGATTTTGTTGATGCATTATTAAGTGTTGACGAATTGAAACTTATGGAAGCAACTGCAGTTTTTCAAAAAAACAATCAGTTCGCAAAATCAGTTATAATGCTTCTTTCAGAAGTGTTCCGCGACGCTCTTGTTAAAAAGAGTGGCTACACAAGAGAAATGCATTTTCCTGAACAGGTGAGTGCTTTGTGTATGGCTCTCACATCAAAAAGTTTGTTGCAACTTGTATCTGTTTGCGACAAGTTGATTGAGTCAGTTGACCGAAACTGCAATAACAATCTTTTACTTGTGAGAATGTGTTATGAATTTAAAGAGGCTATCGGAAGATAGGTTTAATATAGGAGAAAATTTATGGTTGAAACTGTTGGAATCAGATTTAAAGATGGCGGCAAAATCTATGATTTTGATGCCGATGGTAAAAAATTCGAAAAAGGTGATTATGCCATAGTTGAAACAGTTCGCGGTATGGAATGTGGACTTGTTGCAAAGGCAAATCACAAGACAAATGAAGACGATATTACCAAACCACTTAAAAAGGTTATCCGTGCAGCAACAGAAGAAGATGTGAAAACTCTTGCAGAGAACAAAGAAAAAGAGAAAGAAGCATTTAAAATCTGTGAAGGCAAAATTGAAGCACATGGATTAGAAATGAATCTTGTTGATGTTGAATATACTTTCGATAGAAGTAAATTGCTTTTCTATTTCACAGCTGATGGAAGAGTGGATTTCCGTGAACTTGTAAAAGATTTAGCATCTGCTTTCAGAACAAGAATTGAACTTCGTCAGATTGGTGTCCGTGATGAATCTCGTATGGTTGGTGGATTTGGTATCTGTGGCAGACCTTTCTGCTGTAATACATTTTTAAATGACTTCCAACCTGTTTCAATTAAGATGGCAAAAGAACAAGGTTTGTCACTTAACCCAACAAAAATCAGTGGTACTTGTGGCAGACTTATGTGTTGTTTAAAATATGAACAGGACACTTATGAGCATCTTTTAAGAGTAACACCAAAGGTGGGTGCAATTGTTGACACACCTGACGGAAAAGGCAAGGTAATTGAAAACAACTTGATTACTGGAATGCTCAAAGTGACGTTAGACCGTCGTCCTGAAGCAGCACCACTTGTAATTCACAGACATCAAGTGAAAATTCTTAAAGACGCAAGAATCAATGTTTCAAAAGAAGAATTAGAAGCACTTAAAGGAATAGAATAATTTAGTACTTGATTTTTAAAAATTATGTGTTACAATGTAAACATAAACAATAAAGGGAGGTACATACACATGGCATACAAAATTACTGATGATTGCATTTCATGCGGCGCTTGCGCAGCTGATTGCCCAGTTGAAGCTATTTCTGAAGGAGACGGCATCTATGTAATCGACGCTGATACATGCATCGATTGTGGTGCTTGTGCAGATAGCTGCCCAGTTTCAGCTCCAATTGCTGACTAATTTAAAGTTATAAAAAAATGAACCATCGATTTTTCGATGGTTCTTTTTTTATGCTAAATTACTTCGCCGTTAGGCGAATTTAACTTTATTTTGTTGCTTCTTTCAAAAGTTTTAAAATTTTCTCTCTTGAAAAATTATATTTTGTATTACAGAAATGGCAAACAACTTCTGTATTTTCGTCTTCTGCCATTTCGCGAAGTCCATCTTCACCTGCACCTATAAGGGCCTTTGTAACTCTTTCTACACTGCAATCACATTTATAAGAAATCTCTTGTCTGTCAAGAAATTGCATATTGAATTCAGGAAGCACCTTTTCACAAATCTGTTCAGGTGTAAGACCTTCTGCGAGCATTGTTGTAACAGGTTTAATGTCTTCTAATCCCTTTTCAACAAGTGAAATTGTGTTTTCGTCCGCTGTTGGAAGAAGCTGAATTAAAAATCCACCTGCTAAAAGCACATTTTCAGTTTCTGGGTCAACAAGCACACCGAGAGCACAAACTGTTGGTGTTTGTTCGCTTGTGAAGTAATAGGCAGTAATATCTTCTGCAACTTCGCCAGAAACTACTGGAATTTGTGCACAATATGGCTCTTTGAGTCCCAAATCTTTGATGACAGTCAAGAAACCGTCTTTACCGATAGCGCCCGAAACATCAAGTTTGCCCTTTGCATTCAATGGCAACTGAACATTTCTGTCACCAATATAACCCTTTACCTGACCTTTAGAGTTTGCAACTGCAACAACAGGGGATGCAGGTCCACTACCGTTCATTTTAATGGTAAGAGTATCTTTGTCGCCTTTGAGAAGCACACCCATCATACCAGATGCTGTTATAAGTCTGCCAAGGGCTGCTGAACACACTTTTGAAGTGTTGTGAATGTTCTGCATCTCCTGAACCATTTCAGTTGAATCAACGGCTAATACATAGAGTGTGCCGTCTTCTGAAATCATTCTAACAAGTTCGTTCATTTTAATTCATCCTTAAAAATTGTTTTAGTCTTTTTTACTACGAAAGTAACCCTTTGTGAGTCATAAGTCACTTCGTTGTCCGTGTATTCATCATAGCATCCCAAAAGCTCAAATCCGCAATCATTGAGCATTTCAATAATAGTGCAGATGTCATAGGAATACTCTGAAAATGCTTCATTGTATCTTTGATAGTTATCGTCATCTTCGTTTTTGATGAAGAAATCAAGTTCAATGTCAGTTTTGAAGTTTTTGTCATCATAACTATTGTGCCAGATGCAATAAACCTCATCCATATCATAGAAGAAAACATTGTTGCCAAGAATTTTCTTGTGTTTATATGGGGTGTTCATATCAAAAACAAAAACACCACCCATATTCATAAAAAGAGAAATTCTTTTGAAAGTTTCTCGAACTTTTTCAAGACTATCAATGTGGTTAATTGCGTCAAGACTTGAAACGGCACAATCAATTGTGCCATATAAATCAAGATTTTCGCCACTTTGACAAAGAAAGATAGCGGGGGAGTCGAGCTCATATTTTTTTTCATTGGCTACAGCTAGCATATCTTCACTTGGGTCAACGCCGATAATCTCATAACCCTTTTCTTCAAGCATAAATGAGAGTGTGCCCGTGCCACAACCTAAATCAAGCAAAAGCCCCCCGTTTATCCCGTTCTGAGATAACAGAGAGCATATTCTGTCTGTGATTTGTTGATAATCCACATTGTCAGTCAAAATATCATAGACCGACGAAAAAATATCATAACTCATTTTTGTAGTCTTCCAAAAACAATATCGTAACCATCAGCGCCATATTGAAGGCTTCTGTTTACACGGCTGATTGTTGCAGTTGATGCACCTGTTTCAGCAACAATATCGTTATAAACTTTCTTTTCTGTGAGCATTTTTGCAACAACACAGCGTTGAGCCATTGAATGAAACTCAGTTAATGTGCAAAGGTCTTCAAAGAAATTGTAACATTCTTCTTCATTTTTAAGTTGCATAATGCACTTTACAAGAAAATCTGTATTTTCATTTTTAAATGTCTTTTTCATAATGTATAAAACCTCCATGGATTTGTACATTAACATTTTAACACATTAAAACTCGAAAGTAAACCACTTTTTATAAAAATAAGTGTAAAATGATTCCGGGGACAACTGAACAGAGATAAAGAATACCTAAAATTTTAAGATTTTCTTTAATTTTTTTCTTGTTACGGAATAAAATAAGCAAACCTGCACCGGCATTTGTACAAAGTCCTGCAATAAGTGAGCCGAAACTAAGAGTGCCACCAATATAAAGTTGTGTGAGCAAGATAGACGATGCACAGTTGGGGATAAATCCTATAATGGCTGCGAGAAATGGCTGAAAAATAGATTCTGAAAGCAAAAGGTGAGAGAATGTATCCGTGCCTATAAAAGCCACGAAAAGGTCGATTATAACGGTAAATAAAAGCAAGAATCCAAATACTTTAACTGTGTGTATTAAAGCAGGGCGCAACACTCCACCATTTTCTTCACAACCACAATGGTCGTGCTCACAAAGGTCGTGAGAGTGGTGATGGTGTGAGTGGTGGTGCTTCTTCTCAATGAAATAAATAATGTAACCACAAATAAGAGCAATAATTATTTTTGTAACAAGCAGTTTGAAAATCTCAAATGCACCATTATGAGCAGTGGCAAGAAGAATAATTGCTTCGTCAGATGTGGCAAGAAAAACTGCAATAAGAGTACCAAGAGTAATAATTCCACTTGAATAAAGATTTGCACTCATTACAGAAAATCCACATTGTGGCACACAACCTGAAACAGTACCAATAAGTGGTCCCGCAATGCCTGCACGGGTGAAAATATGCTTGATTTTATCTTGCGCTCTGTGTTCAAGAAATTCGATTACTAAAAAAGCAATAAATAAAAAGGGTAGAGTCTTAAAAGTATCAAGAACGGCGTCAAGAAGAATATCGAAAATACCGTTAAATGAAAAAACAGGTACTTCGATGTGTGCGTGTAAAAATGTTGTCATTATGTGTCTCCTTCGAGATGGGGATAATATATTTATTCAAATTCAATCATTTTTTCAATGGCATCTGCCATAACTTTGTGACCAAGATTTGTTGGGTGTATTCCATCAATGGCAAGGTCTTTTGGTGCAATTGTCTTTTGTGCTTCATAAAAAACTTCTTGCATATCAAGTACTAACGCGCCGTGCTCAAGTGCTGCATTTTTAAGTATTTCACGATATTCATCAAGCTTTTCGTGAAATGGGAATTTGGCTTCAACTGCATCAATCATAAATGGTGTTATGCCAAGAATCTGTGTGTCAGGTAATTCCATTTCAATTCTTCTGTAAACCTCACGGATATGTGGCTCAATTGGACGAAGAAGTGGTGGATAATCTTCTGGCACATAGTTTTCCCAAGCGTCATTAACACCAATAAGCATAATAATTACATCAGGCTTTAAGTTTATGCAATCTTTTGTAAGTCGGTCATAAACATGGTATGTACGGTTGCTTGCAATACCCTTAATATCAACCTTTATGTCTTTGCTATACTTTTTAAATCTCTTTTTAAGCTGCAAAGCATAAATGTTTCTTCCCTTGATGTCTTTCATCATACGAAAGTTGAATTTTGGGTCAGTTATACTGTCACCGATAAATAAAATTTTACTATCTTTTTTGATTTGAATTTTATCCATAATCTCACTTGCCTTTTTGATAATAAGAAAAGTATATCACAATTTTAAGATAATCTCAATATTGAACACAAAAATCCCCACCGATTTCTCGATGGGGACTTGGTTTTGTATTTTACAAAAGCACACAAAAAAATCTAACCTTGACTATTAATTTCAAAGAGTTATAATATTTGCATATTCTGTTTGCTTATAGTTTATAAAGAGGGATTATTATGTTAGATTCTCGCACAAATGATTACGCTAATGGTCTTGCCCGTTTAATTCAAGTTGAAACTATTTCAACATTTAATCAGGCTGATAAAACAAAGTTTTACAAATTTCATAATGTACTTCGTGAAACATTTCCCAACCTTTTTGAAGTTTGTACTTTTGAAGATTTTGATGGTAGTTTTTTAATGCGTTGGCAAGGCAAAACCGACAAAGAGCCTGTTATGTTAATGAATCATCACGATGTTGTCGAGGCAACAGGTGATTGGAGTCATAACCCATTTGGTGGTGAAATTGCAGATGGAAAACTATGGGGACGCGGCACTCTTGATACAAAAGGCGGTCTGTGGGCAATGATGCAAGCTGCAGAAGAATTAGTTAGAGAGGGATTTGTACCTGAACGCGACATTTACTTTTTGTCTGCTTGTACGGAAGAATGTGCCGGTGAAGGTGCAGATACTATTTCAAAAGTGCTTGAAAAACGCGGGTTGCGTTTCTTTATGGTTCTTGATGAGGGTGGATATATTCTTGATGAGCCGATTGCAGGTGCAAAAGGTAAATTTGCAGTAATTGGTTTAGGTGAAAAAGGCTGTGCTGACTTAAAGTTCATAGCACATTCAAGAGGGGGACACGCTTCTATTCCACCTAAAAACACACCAATTGTTCGTCTTGCGAAATTTGTAACCGCTGTTGAAAAGAAAAACCTTTTTGAAACAAAAATGGCACCAGTTATTCACGCCACTTTTGAAAGTCTTTCTGGGGCTATGAGTGGACCATTGAAATTCGTGCTTAAAAACTCACGACTTTTCAAACCTTTGCTTGTAAAGGTTATGCCAATGGTTTCAGGTGCTGCAGGAGCTATGCTTCGTACTACAGTAGCATTTACAATGTCATCAGGCTCTGAAGGCACTAATGTTTTACCACAAGAAGCATGGGTAATTGCAAATATGAGATATTCACATCATCAGGGTGGTAAATCCAGCATTGAGGCTATCAAGAAGCTTGCAGAAAAATTCGACATTGAAACTGTTGTTCTTGACCCAGGTGTTGATTCTCCAATTTCTGACCACAACAGTGATGCATATAAGCTTGTTGATAAAGCGGTAACAAATGTTTTTCCTGATGTAAAAACCACACCATACATAATGACCGCTGCAAGTGATAGTCGTTTTATGTGGCGTGTCAGCGAAAATTGTTTGCGTTTTGCTCCATTCAGTATTAGTGATGAGCAGTTGGAGGGTATTCACGGAATAAACGAGAATATAGATTTATCTTGCCTTGCTCCCGCAGTAGATTTTTATCGTTACATAATTACAAACGCTTAACAAAAATTAAAAGCTCTGGAACTTAATTGTTTCAGAGCTTTTGTTATTAAAGTTTGATTATTTCGCCTGGTTTGTCAACATAGAATTTATATTTTTTAGTGTAATCCATTCCTGCGCAAAGAAGCATTGATTTTTCAGTACAGTTATAAACTGCACTCCAAAGAGCGATAACCATATGCTTTAATGTTTTATGTTGATAATTAAGTGCAACCTTAGAGAGCAAATTCATTGCGTCGTCTTCATTAATTACGCCGTTTTTCTCGTTAAGAGTTGTTTCAATGAGCTCATAACGGTCATAACCACGACCATCGTGATTATCTCCACCCTCGGTGAGAAAATAGTTTGTAACGATAAGGTTCTTTTTGTTTTCGTCCTGACGGATAACAACCATTTTATTATCAACATATTCAATAATTGCACTTGTGCCATTAGCATCTGCAAGTTGATAGTGATAGTTTATTCCAAGTAAATCGTGCATATCATAAGAAGCAAAAAGTTCAATTGCTTCGTCAACAGTTGCACATTTATCAAGCACAGCACGAATTGCAACAGTTGTAATAATAGGTGTTTTGCCTGTGTTTTGTTTTGTCGCTTTTGACTTGATTTCAAGCACCGCAACAGAAAAGCCTTTTTCGTTTATACCGTCCATTGATGTATATGGTGCAGCCATAGCACGAAGATGATTTTTTGCCTTTGCCATTGGAAAATATTTTGTGCCATGAACAAAGAATGTGGTGTCAACTACAGAAACGGCTTTGTAACCATTTTCAGGTGCAGTCCAACAAACAAGACAAGGTGCAGCCTTATAGTCAAAATTTCTGCCGAAAATATAATCTCCATCAGGATTTTGCGCATTAAAGGTTGAACAAGCAAAACCATCTTTATCGGGATTAGGAGCAACGCCATTCATTTTAACCTCATTTTGAAGATGATTGACAGAATCCATAATACCTTTTGAACCCTTTTTCAAAATGCCATCAAGTCCGTATGAACTTTTATATACCATTGTCCAGAGATTATCATCAATTTGTGTCAATGTTTTGAGAGTTGCTTCTCTTTTTTCTATGGCAATTTTTCTTTCACTTTTCACTTTAATCATCCTTTTTAAGTTTAACAAAACTTTATTAAAATAATTATAGCACTCATAAGACAAAAATCAACAATTTTATTTGATAATAAAGAACTGATTAACACAAAAATCCCCACCGATTGCACGATGGGGATTTTTTATTTATTGGCTTTTATTCCGAAATGAAATTTAATTATTTCATTTCAGCGATTGTTGCCTGTGTGGCAGTTATCAAAGTGGGGAATTCCTGCTTTCGTTATTTATGGATATACATTCTTGACATATCGTTCTCGTCGTCACATTGCACCATACAGAAAAAATCCCAACCGTATCTTTCATAAAAACCTGTGTGGTCAGTAACTAAATATACAGGGGAAATACCTGCTAATTTCAAGTCTTCAACTGCCATATTAAGTAAATGTCCCGCAATTCCTTGTCTTCGGTGTTTTTCTTCTGTAAAAACAGCACAAATATTTGGAGAAAGGTCCGTTC
>JAZOPS010000013.1:0-13881 GCA_045655645.1 Candidatus Fimenecus sp. | reverse complement strand
CTATTATCTCTGCCTTCCTTAGCAGAGCCACCCGCAGAGTCACCTTCGACGATGAAAATTTCTGTATTTTCAGGGTTTTTATCAATACAGTCTGCAAGCTTACCAGTAAGTGAATTTCCTTCAAGTGCAGATTTTCTTCTTGCACTGTCTCTTGCTTTTCTTGCAGCTTCTCGAGCGCGAGATGCATCGAGTGCTTTATTGAAAATTGCCTTTGCAGCCTGTGGATTTTCTTCAAAATATGTCATAAGCTTTTCATACATCATCTTTGACACGATTGTCTGCATTTCAGTATTACCAAGCTTACCTTTTGTTTGTCCTTCAAACTCTGCTTCTGTAAGTTTTACACTGATAACTGCTGTAAGACCTTCACGGACATCATCACCTGAAAGGTTTTTATCGTTATCCTTTAAGAGTTTGAACTTTCTGCCGTATTCATTGAATACACGAGTAAGTGCTGTTTTGAAACCGTTTTCGTGAGTACCACCGTCGATTGTTCTAACACCGTTAGCGAAACTCAAAATGATTTCATTATAACCATCGTTATATGAAATTGAAACTTCTGCACTTCTGTCACCATTAACAGTTGTGAAATGCATAATATCATCTGTTACAGGTGTAAGACCACGGCTTGTGTTGATATAATCAACGAATGATTTAATACCACCTTCATAGCAGAATTCTTCTGTTACGATATTTTCTTCGTCGCGTTTATCTGTGAGTGTAATTGAAAGACCAGCATTGAGGAATGCTTGTTCACGAAGTCTTCTTTGTAAAACTTCATATTCATAAACAGTTGTTTCTGTGAAAATTTCAGGGTCAGCCTTAAATTTGATAAATGTACCTGTTTCGTCTGTATCACCAATGACTTTAAGGTCTGTTACAATGTTACCTCTTTCAAATCTCTGATGATGAATATGGCCATTCTGACTAACTTCTACTTCAAACCATTCAGAAAGAGCGTTTACAACTGATGAACCAACACCATGCAAACCACCTGAAACTTTATAACCGCTTCCGCCGAACTTACCACCTGCGTGGAGAACTGTCAAAACAACAGTAACTGCAGGAAGTCCTTGTTGTTCATTGATACCAACAGGAATACCACGACCATTATCGCGTACTGTAATAATATTATCAGGTAAAATCTCAACTGCAATGTGAGTACAATAACCTGCAAGTGCTTCGTCGATTGAGTTGTCAACGATTTCATAAACCAAGTGGTGAAGTCCTTTAGGGCCTGTTGAACCGATATACATACCGGGGCGTTTTCTAACTGCTTCAAGTCCTTCAAGAACCTGAATAGCAGACGCGTCGTATGTTTCAGTTACGACCGTGTCCATAACTTCTTGTTCTTCAATGTTTTTAATTTGGTCGCTCATTTTTTTCCTCCGTCAAAACTTTGACTTTTAAATATTTGCCTTTAATCTTTTAAATATTGTTGATGTGTTAAATGGTGAGATATAAACTTTTCTGTCATTATCTTTTGTTGTAACTACAAAGGATTTTGGTAATTCTTCAAAAGACACAGTTATACATTCACCTTTTTTAGAAGCCGTGTTTATATATTCTCTTGTTGATTTCATAACAGTTGTATTATCAAGGTCAAAGATGCCTAAAATATCTTTGTCCAGAATAACTGTATCCTGACCAATACTCAAATACATCAGTCCACCGCTTTTCCGTTTTCTATTTTAAATACTTTACCTGCGTGAAGACGAGAAATAGTCTCTTTTTCGCAACAAGTAATGAAAACCTGTTTTCCTGTCATTTTATTAAGAATATAGTTTTGTCTTGTACTATCAAGCTCACTCATAACATCGTCAAGCAAAATTATTGGGTGCTCGCCTTTTAAATCTTTAATAATTTCTGCTTCACCAAGTTTAAGTGCAAGGGAAGCACTTCTTTGTTGACCCTGTGAGCCGAATTTTCTCGCAGAAATACCATTTATTGAAATGTCAATATCATCTCTGTGAGGTCCGCTTGTAGTATTTTTAAGATACAAATCATTTGGACGATGCTTTAACATACTTTCAAAATATATTCTCGCAATGTCTTGTCTATCTTCACTTTCATATCTCACATTACTTAAATATTTAATTGTGAGTTCTTCTTTTTCACCTGAAATGCCATTATAAATTTCACTTGCTTTTACTTGCAATTTTTTAATGTAATTAATTCTGTCAACAATTACATCTGCACCTGCAAGTGCAATTTTTTCATCCCAAATATCAAGAGTATCTAAAAGTGAAGAATTTTCTGCCGCGTTTTTAAGCAACGCATTTTTTTGTGTTATCAGATGGTTAAAATATGTAAGTTTTTTTGCATACACATTATCTGTCTGACTGATTGCTGTATCAATAAATTTTCTTCTGTTTATTGGTCCGTCTTTAATAAGAGATAAATGTATTGGTGAAAACACAACGGCATAATATTTGCCAATCAATTCTCTTGGTGACCCAAGATTTACACCGTTAAGACTTGCCATTCGCTTTTTTTCAATAAAAATTGACGCGTTATTTTCACGAAGAGCAGTTTCAAAGCTCATTGAAATCTTTGAATTTTCACTGTCAAATTGAATAAGCTCACTATCTTTTGAATTTCTAAAACTTTTACATCCTGTAAAAAGCCAGATTGCCTCTAAAAGATTTGTTTTACCTTGTCCATTTTGACCATATATAACATTTATTTCTTTGTGCGGAAAAATCCCCATAAAATCAATATTACGGAAATTTTCAATTTTTATCTCATTAACATGCATCAGATAACCTCATAAACAACGCCGTCAAATTCAACCTTTTCACCGGAATGAATTTTTTTACCGCGAGCAGTGCAAGTTTCACCGTTAACTTTAACATCGCCTTCTTGAATGACAATTTTTGCATGGCCACCTGTCATAACTGCATTAACAAGCTTTAACAATGCATCAAGTCTGATGAAATCGCTATCTATTTGAATTTGTCTGTGCTCTTTTTGTTTAATTCTCGCTGAAATTTTTTTCATATCAGTTCATCCTTACAGGAAGTACCATAAACAAGAAACTTCTTTCATAGATGAGTGAACCATCATCTTCTGGTACCATAATAATTGGTGAAGTTGCACCATTAAGGCGAAGTGTGATTTCATCTGAATCACAAACTTTAAGAGCATCAAGAAGATATTTATTATTAAAACCAATTTCAACTCTTTCACCCTGAATATCTGCAAGAATTCTATCGTTTGCAGTACCAAGTGCAGTTGTACTTGAAATTCTGATTGATTCTGTATCAAAAATACATCTTACATAACTCTTAATTCTTTCAGTAATGATAAGTGATGTTCTTTCAATACTGCTGATAAGATTTCTTGTATTAACTTTAACTTCTGTTTTTGCTGTTGTTGGAATTGCTGCTTTATAACTTAAAAATTCACCTTCAAGAAGACGAGAAATAATTACATAATTACCACATTCAAAAAGAATATGACGAGAAGCAACAACCATTGAAATTGTTTCACAATTATCCCCGATAAGTTTTATAACTTCATTAAGTGTTTTCTTTGGAACAACAAAGATTTTTTCTTCGCCATTATAATCAATTTTTTCATTTCTGATTGCGAGTTTGTAACCGTCAACTGAAACAAGACGAATATTACCACCTGTAACTTCAAAACGAATACCTGTGTGAATAACCTTTGAATCATTTTCTGCAGCAGCGAAAATAGTCTTTTTAACCATATCTTTAAGAATTTCGCCACCTACAACAATTGGAAAACCACCTGATACTGATGGAAGTTCAGGATAATCAGCTTCTGAGAAGCCCATAATTGAAAATTCTGAGTCACCGCTCTTAATTTTGCAAATAAGACGGTCATCACATTCAATTGATACGAGGTCATCAGGAACATTTCTCAAAATATCGCAAAGAATCTTTGCATTGAGAATAATGCTACCAGTTTGTTCAACTCGACCTGCAACAGATGTGATAATTCCAACTTCAAGGTCATAACCTGTGAGCATAATTCTGTCATTTTCTGCTTTTATTAAGATACCTTCAATTGTTGGAAGGTTTGATGACTTTGTTGATGTTGCTCTTTGAACATTCATACAAGCTTCGCTGAGAATTTGTGAGGAACAAATAAATTTCATAAACATTCTCCTTTAAAAGAATAAAAAATAATAAAAAGAATAGTATTAGTAGTAGAGTCGGTTTAAACTGTCGAAAACTGTGTTTTTTCTTTATTTACAGGGCTTAACAGGATTTTTTTCTGCTTTGAAAAGTCTTTAATTGATTGTCAAAACAAAAGTTATAAACTAACTTGTTGAAAACTTGATTGTTGAAACTTTGAAAAGTGTCGAAATCTTAGTCATTAATATTCTTAATTATTTCGTTAATTAAGTTCTTATATTTTGAATCAGAATTGATTTTATTCTGAACATTTTTAAGTGAAGAGTTAACAGTTGAATGGTTTCTGCCAAAGACTTTACCAACTTCATCTTGAGATAAATCAGTAATTTCTCTGATTATGTACATCGCTGCTTGTCTTGCATTGTTAATATTTGCATCACGACGCTCACTTTTAAGTTGTTCAGCTGTAACACCAAATGTAAAAGATACTTTTTCAAGAATATTATCAATTACAACTCCGATTGGCTGACTTGTGATAAGAATATCTTTAAGTACTTCTTTTGCAACTTCAATAGTAGGTGAAACATCGTTAAATGAACAATAAGCATAAATATTTTTAACTGCTGAGCCCATCTGACGAACATTACTTTTAATATTTTCTGCAATAAAACCACAAACATCATTTGGTAATTCAAAACGAAGTCCATTTGCCTTATCTTTAATGATTGCAACTCTTGTTTCAAAATCAGGTGGTTGAATATCACAAAGAAGACCACTTTCAAATCTTGTTTTAAGTCTGTCTTCAATTTTTGGAATAGCACTTGGTGGCTTGTCCGATGTCAAAACAATTTGTTTTCCTGCTTTAATTAATGTGTCAAAAGTATGGAAAATTTCTTCTTCTGTTTGTGCTTTACCTGCAATAAATTGAATATCGTCAATAAGCAATGCATCGCAAGTTCTGTATTTATTATGTAAATCGTGAGTTGTTTTTGTCTGCAATGCAAAATAAAGTTCATTAGTGAGATTTTCACTTGTTGTATAAACAATATTTGCATCAGGATTA
This sequence comes from Candidatus Fimenecus sp., assembly GCA_045655645.1. Classification (GTDB taxonomy): domain Bacteria; phylum Bacillota; class Clostridia; order Oscillospirales; family Acutalibacteraceae; genus Fimenecus. The sequence continues at coordinate 8,715 of JAZOPS010000013.1, read as the reverse complement.
TTACTCTTGATTTTTTCTATAATCGCATTAAGAAGGTGAGTTTTGCCAAGTCCTGAATTTCCATAAATGAAAAGTGGATTAAAAACAGAACCCGGAGTTTCTGCAACTCTCATTGATGCTGTATAAGCAAATTTATTTGATGGACCAACAACGAAATTGTTGAAGGTGAGTTTTGCGTTTTCAATATTTGAATAACTTGCACCGTCAAATGAAGATTTGTTATCTTCGCCTTTTTCATTTGGAACATTTTCAAAAGGAATAAGTTCAATTTCAACATTGAAACCTAATACATTATAAAAACCGTCTTCAATAAGCTGACGATATTTATCCATAATCAAGTCAATTTTAAATCCAGGTGCTGCAATAATAACTCTTTCGGATTCAAGTTTTATAAGCTTTAAGGGTTCAATCCACATATTATATGCAATTGAATTCATATTTTCTTTACAATAACCACAGACAGCTTGCCAAAATTCTGAATATGAGTTCACTTTCATCTTCCTTTCAATTATTTTTATAAAAACAGGTAAAATGCTGTAATTTCAATAAAAACCGCGTTATTTTGCGTTTTTGGTGAATATAAGTGTACTTGCCCACTATCACACATAATCAATTTTAGCACACTTTAAAACGAATTTCAATGAATTTTAAAGGAAAAATTAAATAAATATACATATATTATATATATATAAATAGTGCAACTTTTCAAAAATAAAAAAATAAAAATAAAAATTTTATAGCAGAGTTTTCAACATAAAACACAAGATATTGTTGAAAACTTTATTTTTTTATTATAAGACCCAAATATATTGACTTTTTTGCTATAATTTTTTAAAGTTGACAAGTTGACAAAATTTTTATATAATGTCTATCCGCAGATATTTTTACATGTGTGACTATTAAATGAAACGGAGGAGCAAACAATGAAGAGAACTTATCAGCCTAAAAAGCGTCATCGCAAGATGGAACATGGCTTCCGTAAGAGAATGTCTGACAGAAATGGCAGAAAGGTACTTGCTCGTAGAAGAGCTAAGGGCAGAAAGCAATTGACATATTAATTTGTCAATGAAGGTTTTTAAAAAGTGAAACGGACAGTAACATTAAAAGAAAATTGCGATTTTCGCAGACTGTACGGCAAAGGTAAATCAATTCAGGCTCCTGCACTGGTTTCTTATGTAATGAAAAACCGTGCGGGAATTTGTCGTATCGGGATAACTACTTCAAAAAAGATTGGCAACGCAGTTGAAAGAAATCGTTCAAGACGAGTTATTCGTGCAGCTTATCGTGATATTGAAGATAGAATAAACGGTAATTATGATTTCGTATTTGTTGCAAGGTCAAGAACAAAATATCAAAAAAGCACACAGATAGCACAATTAATGCTTTCACAATTAAAGGAAGCAGGTGTAATTGATGAAACAATTTATAATTAAATCAATTAAGTTTTATCAAAGAAAAATATCACCTTTGTTCGGGCCAAAATGTCGTTATTATCCAACCTGTTCGCAATATGCAATACAAGCAGTTGAAATGCACGGAGTCTTAAAAGGCTCTTTTCTTGCTGTATTGAGACTTTTAAGATGTAATCCCCTTTTTCCCGGCGGGTATGACCCTGTTCCCGAGAAAAAACAAAAAAAGTGAGTCCAATAATTTTCGGAGGACAAAATGTACGAATTTATTTATAATGTTTTTTCAGTACCATTTGGTTACATTATCGGCTTTTTTTATGATTTAAGTAATAATTACGTTTTATCATTGTTGCTTATGACGCTCTGCGTTAAGCTTATTTTACTCCCGTCCTCGATTAAGCAGCAAAAGGGTATGGTTAAATCCCAAAGAATGCAACCAAAACTTAAAAGAATTAAAGAAAAATATGCTGGTAATCAGCAGAAAATCAATGAAGCTACACAAGAGCTTTATTCAAAAGAAGGCTATTCAGCTATGACTGGTGGTTGTTCAGGTCTTCTTATTCAGTTCCCTGTTATGATGGGCGTTTTCGCAGTAAACTACAGACTTTTATCTTATGTTCTTAAAATTCCAAAGGAAACAATAGAAATACTTAAAGCTGAAGTATTGAAACTTTCTGATTTGACAGCTTATGAAAAACAGGAATTAAGACTTGAACTTACTGCAATTACTCGTTTCGACGAACTCGATTTATCAGCTATTCCAGTTGAAACAGTAACAAAAATCAATGAATTTATCGATAATTTCCAACTTTTTGGAATTGACCTTTCAAGAACACCTGATACAAAGATGGGCCTTGATATGTTATGGCTTATCCCTATTTTCACAGGTGTAACTTCACTTGCTATGGGTGTTTATACATGGCTTCGTCAGAAGAAGACAAATCCTGAAATGGCAAATAACCCATCAATGGGTTGCATGTCACTTATGTCACCTGCAATGAGTGTTTATTTCTCATTCTTGTTCCCTGCAAGCGTTGGCGTTTATATCATTATGTCAAGTGCACTTTCATTTATTCAGATGCTTATTACAAATAAAGTGTTCACACCTAAAAAGATGCTTGCTAAAGCAATGGTTGACGAAACAATCAATCGTCGCGCAAGAGAAAGAATACTTAAAAATGTTGCAGACACATTGGATGATGACAAAACTGAGGTGTAAATATGATTAAAGAAGCAATCGGAACCGGTAATACGGTTGACGAAGCAAGAGCTGCAGCTATGCTCGAATTGGGCCTTACTGACTTTGACGATTTTTCAGTTGAAGTTTTGCAGACTCCTGTTAAGAAAATCCTTGGTCTTTTTGGTGGTAACCCTGCAAAAGTTAAGATTTCAATTGAAGTAGCAGACCCAAAACCAGAAAAGAAACCAAATAACAAAAACAACAAAAAACACGACAAAAAAGTCGTTAAAAACGAAAATAAAAAACCAGAGAAAAAAGAAGAAGTTAAGGAAGTTAAAGTAGAAAAGAAAGAAGAAACAACTCTTCCTTTAAACGAAACAAATCTCTATGGTGAAACAGTTGAATATATCAAGTCAATTGTTCTCGGTCTTGGCATGACAGAATGCAATATCAAAGAAATGTCAAATGAAGAAGAGATTTATTTTGAACTTGATTGCGGTGATGATTATGGTATCATTATCGGTAAACGCGGCGAAACTCTTGATGCTATTCAGTATCTTGCAAGAATGATGGCAAATAAGGGCAACCAGAGTTATAAGAGAGTTTCAATCAATGTTGGTAACTACCGTGCAAAGAGAGAAGAAACTCTTAAAATCCTTGCAAGAAAAACAGCAATTAAAGCTGTTCGTCAAGGAAGAAATATTTCTCTTGAACCAATGAACCCTTATGAGAGAAGAATCATTCACACAGCAGTTCAAGATGTGCAAGGTGCAACTTCTCACTCAATTGGTTCAGACCTTGACAGAAGAGTTGTTATTACTCCTGTTGAAGGCGCAAAAAATCATTCTCGTGGCAGAAACGGTGGCTATAACCGTGGTGGCAGACACGAGAAAAAAGAAGCATATAAACCAGAGATTTCTCCAGACAGAGCACCAAAAAGCGATATTGATGGTGGCACTCTTTACGGAAAAGTTGAAATCCCAACAATTACAGACTAATTGATAATCGGCGGTGGTAGGAATACTTATCGCCGATTTTTTTCAAGGAATGATATTATGGAATATTTTGCAAAGGAATATGATATAGCTGTTATTGGCGCAGGTCACGCAGGTATTGAAGCGGCTTTGGCTTCTGCTAGACTTGGTGCAAAAACAGTTATTTTTACAATTAATATGGATTGGGTTGGTAATATGCCTTGCAACCCGTCAATTGGTGGAACATCAAAAGGACATCTTGTTCGTGAAATTGACGCTCTTGGTGGTGAAATGGGTATTGCTGCTGACAAAACATCCATACAGACAAGAATGTTGAATCGAGGCAAAGGCCCTGCGGTTCATTCTTTGCGTGCACAGATTGACAGACGCGAATATTCCAAATATATGAAACATACCCTTGAAAAACAAGAAAACCTTGATATGAAGCAAGCTGAAATTGTTGACCTTTATAAAAAGGATGGGATTTTCTATCTCAAAACTCAACTGGAAGCAATATATTCTGCTAAAGCAGTTATTCTTGCAACGGGTACATTTTTGGGTGGAAGAATTTATATTGGTGATATTTCTTATGAAAGTGGCCCTGACGGTATGTTTGCCGCAACTCGTCTTTCAGAAGCACTTTATAAAATGGATATTCCACTTCGTAGATTTAAAACAGGTACTCCTTCACGAGTTAATAGACGCAGTGTTGATTTTTCTGAATTAGAAATTCAAGAGGGTGACGAGCAGATTGTTCCATTCTCTTTTGCAACAACCGAACTTCCAGAGAACAAATCAGTTTGTCACATTACATATACAAACGAAGAAACAAAGAGGATAATTCTTGAAAATATTCATCTCTCTCCCCTTTATTCTGGTAAAATTGAGGGTGTTGGCCCAAGATATTGTCCAAGTATTGAAGATAAAATTGTCCGCTTTGAAGAAAAAGAGCGTCATCAGTTGTTTATTGAGCCATGTGGACTTGATACAGAAGAATTATATCTTCAAGGTATGTCATCTTCTCTTCCTGAAGATGTTCAGTTAAAATTCCTTAGAAGTATCAAAGGTCTTGAAAATGTTGAGGTTATGAGAACTGCGTATGCAATTGAATATGACTGTGTTGACCCATTGGCACTTAAAGCATCTCTTGAATTTAACGAAATAGATGGTTTATTTGGTGCAGGTCAGTTTAACGGCTCATCAGGATATGAAGAAGCTGCGGCACAGGGACTTGTTGCAGGCGTGAATGCAGTTAGAAAAATTCAAGGTAAAGAGCCATTTATCCTTGACCGTGCAAGCTCATATATTGGTACACTTATTGATGACCTTGTGACAAAGGGTTGCTCTGACCCATACAGAATGATGACATCCCGTAGTGAATACAGACTTTTACTTCGTCAGGATAATGCTGACATCCGTCTTATGCACTATGGTTATGAAATCGGACTTATCTCACAAGAAAGATATGATAAATTCTTAAATAAACTTGAACTTATAAAGCAAGAGCGAGAAAGAGTTGAAAGTATTACTATTGCACCATCGGATGAAATCAATGAAGTGCTTGTTTCACGTGAAACAGCGCCAATGAAGACAGGTATAAGACTTGCTGAACTTATTAAGCGTCCACAGCTTGACTATGAGTGTTTGACACCATTCGACAAAACTCGACCAGAGCTTACACCGGATATTTTTGAGCAAGTTGAAATTGATTTGAAATATGAGGGATATATCAAGCGTCAACAGGCAAAGGTTGACGAAATGAGAAGACTCGAAGTCAAGAAAATCCCTGCAGATATAGATTATGACGATGTTTATTCTCTTCGCCTTGAAGCGAGAGAAAAACTTAAAAAAGTTCGTCCTGAAAGTGTTGGTCAAGCATCTCGTATAAGTGGTGTTTCACCATCGGACATTTCAGTATTGCTTATTTATCTTAAAAAGGAACAGATATAATGTTAAATAAAGAGTTATTTTACGAAACAATTAAACCTTTTGAAATAGAAATCAATGAAGGCGTATTTACTCGTCTTGATAAGTTTGCAGAGTTGCTTATTGAAACAAATAAAAGTTTTAATCTCACTGCAATCAAAGAACCTGACGATGTAACAGTTAAGCATTTTGCAGACTGCCTTGCTATTTTCAAATATGTTAATATTCCTGAAAATGCAAAAATTATTGATGTTGGCACAGGTGCAGGATTCCCAGGACTTGTGTTGAAACTGGCAAGACCTGATATAAATATGACTTTTCTTGACAGTACAAAGAAAAAGTTAGGATTTATTGAAAATGTTCTTAACGAATGTGGTGTTAACGGTGAAACTCTTCACATGAGAGCCGAAGAAGCAGCACAACTTTCAAAATACAGAGAACAATTTGATTTTGCAACAGCAAGAGCAGTTGCAGCTCTCCCCGTCCTTTCTGAATATTGCTTACCTTTTGTAAAGCAAGGCGGTAGCTTTGTTTCAATGAAATCTGCCGAAAGTAATGAAGAAATGGAAGCAGCAAGAAAAGCAATCGGCATTCTCGGTGGAAAAATAAATGAGGATATTGTGTTTGATTTAGTCGAAAATATGCCTCGCAGAATTATAACAATTAAAAAGAATTCGCAAACTCCGACAAAATATCCAAGACCTTCTGCACAAATTGCTAAAAAACCTTTAAAATAATGACGAAAACCGTTGATGCATAAGGCTTTTGGACGAACGGATTTTCTTTACAAACAGACCTTCACAGTGTTATTCTTATGTCAAGGACAAGCACTGCGGAGGTTTTTATTTATGCTCAAAAAACAAAATAAAATCAGAACAGAAAGTCAGATACTTTCTATTCCACAAGGCGATATTCTCCCAAATCCAAATCAGCCAAGAAAAAGATTTGATTATGACGAACTTGAAGGGTTGGCACAAAGTATCCGCGCAAACGGAATTTTGCAACCACTCATAGTCAGAGCACTTGAAAACGGAAAATATGAACTTGTTGCAGGTGAAAGAAGACTTCGCGCAGCAAGACTTACAGGATTGACAAAAGTGCCATGTGTTGTCAGTGATATTTCCGAAACAGATTCTGCAATTTTTGCAGTGCTTGAAAACCTTCAAAGACAGGACCTTGATTATTTTGAAGAAGCAGAAGCGTTAGCAGTTCTTGTCAGTGATTATCACATGGGTCAAGAAGAACTCTGCAAAAAGTTAGGCAAGGCGCAATCAACAATATCAAATAAATTAAGATTATTAAAACTTAGCGACGAAATGCGTTATCAGATAAGCCGAGCAGGTCTTTCAGAGCGTCACGCAAGAGCGTTATTATCTTTAACTGACGAGATGCAAAGGGCTCGCGCGTTATCAATAATTATTGACAGACATTTAACCGTTAGCGAGAGTGAACAACTGATTGAGCAGATGATTCGCAAAAACGAAGCACCAAAGAAACAAATGCTTCGTGGTTTTAAAGATATTCGCATATTTATCAACACATTGAATAATGCAGTTGATAATATAAGACGAGCAGGAATTGATGCGGATTCAGTAAAGACAGAAACTGATGAATATGTAGAATACATAGTGCGAATTCCTAAAATTGATGATGTAGTAAGAGATATTGCTACATAAAACGGTAAAACCACCCGTTATCCCCCGATAACTCAGGTGATTTTATATAGTGGCGAAAGCCACCCATATCCTTCTCTTTCACACCCCACATCCACAGCGAAAGGCTCCCGAAAGGGAGTCTTTTGCTTTTACCCTATTGTTTCACGTGAAACATAACATGGTTTTTATGCAAATATAACACATTTTGTTGCTAAAATTTGCCATATAAATTTAAAAATAATTCTTTTATTTTTATAATAAGTATGTTATACTTGTATAAAATCGGGTATTAGGGTGTGAAATATCACCTTTTTATCATTTCGGAGTGGGATTTTTTGGCAAAAGTTGTTTCAATTATTAACCAAAAAGGTGGTGTAGGTAAAACTACTACTGCCGTGAGCCTTGCAGCCGCAGTTGGCGCAAAGGGATACAGAGTTTTACTTGCAGACATTGACCCACAGGGCAATTCAACAAGTGGATTTGGTATAAACAAAAGAAAAATCACAAATTCATCTTATGATGTGCTTGTTAAAGATATAAATGCAAACGATGCAGTTGTAAAGACACAGTTTAAAAATGTTGATGTTATTCCTGCTGATTTGAATCTTGCCGGTGCAGAAGTTGAATTGATTGAGATTGAGAAGAGAGAAGCAAGACTTAAAATTGCGGTTGCTCAACTTTGGGACAAGTATGATTATATTTTCTTTGACTGTCCCCCTTCTCTCGGTCTTATTACAATCAACGCATTAACAGCGTCAGACACATTCTTAGTGCCTGTTCAATGTGAATTCTATGCTCTTGAAGGTCTTGCACAGCTTATGGCAACTGTCCGCCAGGTAAAAAGACTTTATAATCCACACATTGAACTTGAAGGTGTTTTGCAGACAATGTATGACGGAAGACTTAATCTTACACAACAAGTTGTGACGGAGATTAAAAAATTCTTCCCAAATAAAGTCTATAAAACAACAATTCCAAGAAATGTCAGACTTTCAGAGGCTCCATCATTTGGTGAGCCAATTATGTATTATGATAAGCATTCAAAAGGCGCATTGGCTTATGACGCTTTTGCAGATGAATTCTTATCACAACAGAAGTGATGAGGTGAAGATATGGCGAAAAAAGGTGGATTGGGCACAGGTTTAGACGCGCTCTTCCTTGATAATTCCGCAACAGAGAGCAACAATACTGCTGTAACTCTCCCGATTAGCGAGATTGAGCCTAACCGTGAACAGCCAAGAAAGATATTTAACGAAAAAGCTCTTGAAGAACTCGCAAAGAGCATTGAGCAAAACGGAATTATCCAACCGTTGCTTGTTCGTCCAATGTCAGACGGTAGTTATCAGCTTGTAGCTGGTGAACGCAGATGGCGTGCAGCGCGTATGGCAGGTCTTACAGAAGTTCCTGTAACTATTCGTGAAATGACCGATGAAGAAGCAAGCGTATTTGCTCTTATCGAGAATTTACAGCGTGAAGACTTAAATCCTGTTGAAGAAGCACAAGGTCTTAAATCCCTTATTGAAACTTACGGATTTACACAAGAACAAAGTCGGATCGTAGCCATGTCGTTC
>JAZOPS010000012.1:0-20495 GCA_045655645.1 Candidatus Fimenecus sp. | reverse complement strand
GGGTAGCCATCTGCTCTATATATGCGTTTTTTGGTCAAAATCAGGGTGCTATATGCAAATTTTTGTCAAAACTCCCATTTTCTCTCATTTTCTCTCATTTTCTCGTTTTTTCTCGTTTTTTCTCGTCTTTTTTAATGTAGTGTATCGGCAAAACTTTTACTATATGCCCTTTCCCATCAAAAATAGACACCCTTTCGAGTGTCTATCATATCATATATGCAATTTTCTGTCAAATACCTATTCTTCAATAATATCTGCATCAATATAAGTCTTAATCTCGTCAATAGATTTAGGTTGACCAAGCAAAGTATCTGACGGCTCGATAATGTGTTTAGTTGTTTCAACATAATCATACTGCGATTTCAGAATAAACATAGCAGAGATATTATTAACTGCATTAACAAGTGCAGCTTGTTCCAAGTTGTCTTTAATAGCATCCTTAATCTGGTCAAGGTAAATACCTTCAGGGGTTTGCTTATTAATGTTTCTGTAAAGCTGATTAAAAGAATACCCATACCAATTAGAAAGCCTACGGAACGAAGGCATAATGCCTTGCTCTTGACAGAAAGTAAAATATTCTTTAGTAGATTGCACAAGCTCATCAATATCGTGAATATTTGTTCTTGGACGGTCAAGGCTCTCAAACAAAAGCACATTGGATTTCTCTAAAATAGCAGATATTTTTTGAGCAGATTCTGTTTTATTAGCAACCTGATAAAGTCCACCTTTTTTAGAATCACCCGTTGGCATTAGAGATTTATCATCATTTTTCATAAAAATCACCTCATTTTAATAAAATTATGTTACAGAACTAAAGAAAAAAATGTTTAGTTCTGTCTTGAAGCCTTGATACATAAGGGTTTGTGGCATTTTCAGAACTAAAGCGAGTGCTTTAAAAGTTCTTTATATATATAAAATTTTGCATATAAAAACCATTAAAAATTTTAATGCTATTAATTTTTATTTTTTTAGTTCTTTAGTTCTTAAAGAGTAAAAAAATAAGTAATATCAAGGGTTCAGGGGCAGAACTAAAGGAATTTTCTTTAGTTCTGCTTTAGTTCTTTAGTTCTGTTTCGGTAGCAGGTTCAATCCAACGATTACCATTAGACATGACCTTAACAATATCCTTGCGGAATGTTTTTATGTGTTTACCGATAGAACGGAGTGCAGAACGAGAAGGTTCAGGACGATAGCCATTATCTTCGCACCAATACTTATATTTGTCATAAAGGCTTGAATAAGATATGCGATATTCAAGCTCAAATTCCTTAACAAAAGTAATAGTTGGGTCAGAATCTTCTTTAAATTCGTTCAGCACAGTTTGATGCTCATAAGTTTCGGTCAGGTAACCACATCTACGAACCATGATATACCCATCAAGCACCCAATTAAAGATACCCGATAAATGCGAATTTTCGGCAAAAGTAGTTTCAAGGGTTCTGTCAATAAGTCGCTCATGGGGTTCTTTGGGAACTTCCACAAATTTAAGGGGAAACTCAACGAATGATAAACGGCGAGTGATACCGTCTGATTTGTCAGAGAATTTCGGGTAATTATTGAGAGATAAAATCAGTTTGGTTCTCGCTTTAAAGTTAATAAATGGTTTACCCTTATGACAAGCAGAAAGTGTGTCACCTGAAACAATTTTTTTAATCATAGCTTCACTATGGGTAATATCGTTCTTAACTTCTTCTGATATATCGAGCATAGCAGATTGCAAGTTAATAAGTTGGAACTTATCTGCGAGTTCTGATGCTTCAATGTGTTGCACATTTTGAAAGCCGAATATGTTACCGAGAGTGTTAAAATAAACCGACTTACCATTCGCACCCGAACCAACAAGGACGGCTGCTTTATGGAGTCTGTTGTCCGGGAATAAGATATACCCCGCAAATTCCTGTAAGAATGATGCTCTGCGACCATCATTGTCTGTAACTGTGTCGATAAATGAGAGCCATTCGTGTGATACTGCATCAGGCATATATGGATAGTCAAGGCAGTAAGTACACAAGTCTGCATCAGAGTGTTCACGGAAATGATAATATGGTTCGGTTTCGGTAAGTTCGAGAGTACCATTGATAAAGTTTATAACCGAGTTCATATTGAATAATTTGTCTGTAACGGTTGCAGACTTAATAACTCGCAGAATTGATGACAAACGAGGCCCTGTGGAGTAGATACCAAGAGATTGAGAGATATACTGCTCAATTTGGGTATCATCCTTCATATCCCAACACTTGCCATTATACTCAAAGAAAGAAATTTTAGGGTTGTACAACAATTTGTGTTGCGAGATTATTTCTTTCGCTATAAGGTCATCAGGTGGTGCTTTCTTACACTCTTTTTGGAGTGTTTTAAGAAATTCTGTGGGTAAATCTGTGGATAATTTACCGAAGAACACATCAACCTGTGGAGCAGACATATATCGGCATACTCTACGTGCAAAGGTTTCAAATTCTTGTGGGTCAGTAATTTTCTCTGCAAGAAAGGTGATACCATCAACGGCATTTGATATAAGCTCGGCAAGTGAGTTACCATCGGCATAGTAGTCTGATACATCCTTATATTTATGTGAGAATGGTACAGTACCTATCAAGCATGGTATGCGATTTTCGGTCAAAATCTTTGCCATTTTCTCGGTAAACTTTTCACCTGCTTTGGTGTCAAGGTCATTATCATAAACGAGGAACACTTGCTTGAATGACTTTGCGATACCGAGAGCAGTAGGTAATTGGTCTTTAGAGAAAAATCCTGTGATAGCCGAGATAACTGCATAATTTTCTTGGTCAAATGACAGAGCATCAAACGCACCTTCGGCAATAACTAATAAATTGCGATTAGGGTCACGGTCAATGGTATGTAAACCCCATATTGTGTGGTCATTATAATCGTCAATAGGCATTTTTCTGTATTTTGAGTCAGGGTAAGCACCACCGGGCATACTGCGAGTAGCATAATAACAGATGTAGCCATTTTTCCAATAGGGGAATGATAGTCTGCCATTTGAGGTTCTGCCGAGTTTAACACGATTGATAGTTTCGTCTGTGATGCCACGCTTGTGCAGATATGTTCGGTCATCATCGGTAAGTTGTTCGTGATAATATTGAATTTCTTGGCAAAGATTCTGTGTGTAGTTCACCCATTCTTGTGAAGCAGGGGATGATATTTCAACACCTGTGAGCTTTGCAAGTTCACGAATGGCTTTGCCTTTGTCACCGTTATATAATAAGTATGCAGCAAAGTCGATAACATCACCTGATTGACCTGAACCAAAGTCCGTCCAATGGTCATCGAAACACCAAAAGGATGTTTTATTTTTAGCACTTGAACGGAAAGGTGAAACAGTTCTATCACCCGAATAACGGATAGGGATGTTATTTCGTTGAGCAAACTCCACACAAGAAATTCGTGATTTAATTTGTGATATGTCAATCATATATTTTTATTTCACCTCCTAAATTTAATTTTGTTTGATTGGTTTATGAAAAAAGAACCGAGTATAAATGAAATTGAAATAACCCAATATTGCCAATCCGTTATATGAACCCCTGCACTCACAAGTCCTATATTTGCAATTACAATTAAAATCAAACCGAGTATATAGGCGTATAGGTTCATTCCACACCACTCCAATCTATTAACTGACCACAGTTTGGACAGTATGGGTTGAGAGTAACTGTTATGATTGGCACATTGGGGTCATTTCCACCTGCAATACAATAACGGCAACTGCCACACAAATAAATTCGTGGACAACCATCCCAAAATATTGTTTTTTTCGGTATCTGCTTATCAAGTGCTTTTGATAAAACCCCTTTAAGTTTACGGTCTTTAATAACAGTTTCATCAAGTTTATTTAATGCTTGTTCGTATGTCATTTTGCCACACCACCCTTCATAAATTCATCAAACGCCTTGCGACAGTTAGGACATAAAGCAACATTTCTGTAATCATCATCATACCAACCTTTGGGTAAAGATAATTGTCGCAAAAAGTTTCCTCTATCACCTGTTCTTTGGTCGCAATCTTCCAATGTTTCAAATTCTTCAAAACCACATCTTTTACACTTAAAGCGAATGAATAATGTTTTGCAATAATCTTCATATTTATCAAAGCACGGCATTTTCTCACCCCCTAATAATATATTTTCGGTCTGCCCGGTTTTATTTTCTTGGCTTCATTGATTATGTATGCAACGTGTTCTTTGTCACTTGTATCGAGAAAATCCACTACAAGAGATTTAAGCAAAGCAGACACGGAAACGTGTTTTTCTTCGCAAAAAGCTAATAGGATTTCCCCATCATCGTTGTTAATTTTTGTGTGTAGTGTCATAAGTTACGGCCTCCTTCCCAATAACATCGAATGTAATTTTGTCAATAGGTGACAAATCGTAAATATCAAATGGCTCTGTACTGCCAACGTAACGAACAGTAATGCGAGTGCAATTTTTAGGATATGGGTTACACTCAATAAACACAAAGTTGCAGTAGTTATCGTATGCACCATACTCCACACGGATAATGTCACCGGGTTGAATGTCGAGAATGGTTTTTTTAGTTATTTGTGGTTTCATTGGTGTCACCTCGCTCGTTAGCATAATAGATTTCACAATATTTTTTATAAAGTTCATCGGCTCTCTTTTTGTGCTTTTCTGCTTTATTGTATTCTTTAAGCACAGGCTTTAACCTAATTGCCCTAATTTGCCAATACATTAACTCTTTAAGTTTCATCGGTAGCATCCTCCATCTCAATAACTGTCATAATGCAATAATTAGCAAGGTCAAGCAAGGTATCTTTAATGCTCTCGTCTTTAACCTTGCGTTCATCTGCCGATTTAGTAGCAAGAGAGCAGATGCGATTATACTTATCAGAAATTCTTGTAACGGCAGAAATGATACCGAGTTTCTTATAGGTTTCACCGAAAGAATTCCCGTAATCGTGATTTTTCTGCTCATAAGTTTTGTTAAGTTGTTCACATATTTTAGCGTGTTTTGATACTCTATCCACAGTAATCACCTCTTTTTGTTAGCACTACAGAATATTGCTAAATTAACAAATCCTAAAAGAAAATCTATAACACAAATTGCATCTTGTTTACAAAGTAAAACAGAGCCAAGCATAAAAAGTACAATTCCAATAAACAAATTAAATTTGCTTTTCATTTGCAAACACCTCCATTTAAGGTTTTATTTCAACATCAGGCAAGATTTCTGTGTGGAAGTACATCTTGTAATGATAAGGGTCTGTATATGTACCTGTGATGTCCTCTACAACATATATAGTCCACTCGTTCAAGTACACATAATTCTTCTTATACTCGTTAGCACCTACTTTACAAGTAACAACCAATTCGCTTGTAGTGTTGTTTGAAATATCCATATAGCCTTCCGTTTCAAGAATTATTGTGTCAGTTCTTGCATTGTAAACCGTGATTTTTCTCAAACATTCAAAATACTGTGCTTGTTTGCTTACGTTGTAGTTTACTTTTTCTGCCTCTGAACAAGCAGAAAACATTGTTACGATTGCCACAAGGCAAAGTACGATTGCGATTATTTTTTTCATAATTCATTACCTCTTTTTCAAAATTTTATCAACATCAAAACCTGCATCTTTCAACTGCTTTTCACATATCCAAGCAGTATCAGAATCTTCTAACAAATAGGTTTCTTTCTGTTGTTTCTGCATTTCATTTAACTTATCAACAAATCTGTAAAGTCTTTGCTCACCGAAACCGAAATCAAAGTGCAGAATATGTAACACCTGCACAGCAGATTCACGATTATATTGGTCAAGCAATTTATAAAATTCTTTGCGACATTCTTCTTTAATAAGTTTGTCTTGTTTTGCCGTTGGTCTTTTTGTGAAACATTTCATAACATCAGTTCCTTTCATTTGTTCATCCAAAAAGTCATATTGCCGTTCTTATCAAAGAAAGCAAGTGAGTTTTCGGTGATTTTCATATAGCAAACTTTTCTTTTAAAGTTTTTGCAAGGCTCACCATCTTTAATTTTTGAACGGTTATGGTAATTGTCACCCTGACAATTCTCACAAAGTGTCTTGCTTTTAATTGGTGTAGCTTTAATTCGTTTAGCCATCATCATTCTTCCTTTCCCCATAACTGCAAAAATGGTTTTCATTAACTCTGCAACCATAAAAACTTTTAGTGCAATGTGGATTGGTGCAGATGAATTTTTCTTCGTTGTACCAAATGCACTTGCCACATCTCACCACATTAAAAGGTTTTTCTTCGTTTATAAAGTCTTCGCAATTCTCAATGTCAGGCTTTCCGTTGCTATAATCATAAAGTTGGCATTCATCACAATAACCACCAACACACTCTGCACAAGTTCTCATTTCACAGACATATTTATGCAGACATTTGTTACATTTAGCCATTCTCAACCCTCATTTCCTTTAACTTTTGTTCGGCTATTTTACGGTTGAAAAAGAGGACTTTGCCCCAGCACTTGTCTGGATATGTTATAAACTCAATTTCCATTCTCCCGTTCCCAATATAGTCAATATGATTGACTTTATATTCATACATTTCAGGGGAATTTGTTCCGTCATAAAATTCGCTTATATCATATATCGTATCGCCCACTTTACAAGGTGGTACAATCACACCATTTTCAATAAGATGGTCTGCTTGATATGGCTCACTTCCCTCTCTTTTTGCATCTACAAGTAAACCTATAAGCCTATCTCTCATATCATTCTGCATTGTCAACTCTCCTGTTCCATTGTTCTATTGCCTTTTCAACGCTGTTTCTATCTTGTATTCTTATTTGACAGTTTGTGCATACAACCCAATAATTTTTACGATTAGCAACACCGTGAATATATTTCTCTTTTAAATTTGCCTTCCCCCCACAAAACGGACAAGGTTTCAATTCATTCTGCATATTTATTCCCCTTTCGGTAATTTAGGTATTGGTAACCAATAGTCAACATCAGGTTCATAATAACCCCATTCACTATCATAGTTATAAAAACCACTTTTGCCTTTTTTGTCTGCAAACTCGTATTTATCTACCTTGTATAAATTTTTAGAAAACCAAGCAGTTTTTATATACTGTGAACCACTTGCACACAAATACTGTCCACTTCTGTTAGGTAATCTGTCTTTAACACTTATCCATTCATTCTGCATTGTTGTCACTCCTTTGTTTTAACATTTAAAAAGTATTATCGTGCATATTACAATCAACATTGCTGAAATTATTTTTTGCAACCAATGGTCTGCAAGGATAATTGATACTACTGATAATAGTGTTACGAGAATTTTAATTTCTAAATCGTGCATCAACCTTCACCCACCATTTCTTTTACAAGGTTGTCGATTTCAATTAGGTAAATGAATTTGTAAAAATATTCATCACCTGTGAAAGTCTGTTGTTTTTCTTTCAACCTCTCTGCAAACTCTTTGATTGCATCGGCTTTGGTGTGTTTAATTCTGTTAGGTGTGAAAACAACCTCATCAAGCAAATCATTAAATCTTTCGTTCAAGCCGTCATAGTCTGCTTGGAGTCGGTTGATAGTTTCAATAGCATCATTGATTGCTTTTTTACCTTTATTGCTTGTACAATGATAATTTGCGTATTCTAATTCCTGAACAAGTTCTTTAATATCTGTCATTTTGTTTCAACCTCGCTTTCAAGCCATTGTTTAACACCTTGTTTGCAAGTCATTTCTCCACAAAATTGGTCTGTGGTTTGTTTGCAACAATAACATTCACCTTTTGAAATAAGTTCTGCCATTTCATCAACACTCATATTCTTAATTCGTTCATAATTTGTAACCTTATCCTTACTCTCGGCAGGGTCAAAAATCATATAATTTGCATCAGGAAGAACAGACTTGATTTTGTCTTTCACTTCAACTGTATTGTGTTCACCGTCAATATAAATTGTTGCTTTCATACCGATTATCTTCCTTCCTTTAAGTTTTTAATAATTGCTTCGCCCATGTCACCTGATATGAACTGACCCCAATCTGATAACAAAAACTTTTCTATTGTCGCTCTGTATTGTCTACTGCCATTACGCCAATCGTTACAGGCTTGATTTATAATGCCTATTCGCAGAGCAAGAAATCCGTCATCCGTTGCATTTATCATTATTTGTGGAGGTTTTGTACCATTTTTTTGTTTTAAGCAACCACAACTTTTTACATGACCATTCTTTAAATAATGACCATAAACGATTTTTTCATTGCCACAACTACACTTGCAAAGCCATCTACAACCCTTTTTGCCCCCTTCTACTCTTTCAAGAACTGTAAGACGATTGAATGTTTGTCCTATTAAGTTATTCATAAAAACACCCCTATCAAATCAAATATGCTTTTTATGAGCCACACGCTCACCATTGCGAATAAAACTATTGATATGTATATTGAAATTGCCTCTTTCATAACAACACCTCAATTTCAATAATCTGTCTGCCCCATTCCAGAGCTTGTTCGTGGCTATCAAAGTAAATGTCAATCTTATTACCCTTGATAGCACCGCCTGTATCTTCGGCAACATATTCTTTGCCATTGATAATAACGGTTGTGCCTAATGGTATAATTTTTCTATCAACCGCAATAGTATGATTTGCTTTTGCCTTAACACCTGATGCAGTAATACCATCACTCTTGCCACAACATTTAATACAAGGGCAATAAGCAGTAGCAATTACTGTCATTGTTTTTGTTCGTGGTTCTGTGGTAGTTTCAATCGTAGTTGTGGTTTCTGTTACTGTTGTAGTTTCAGTTACCGAGATTGGCTCGGCAACTGATTCAGTTTGAATAGTCATTGTTATTGATAACAATAATGTTGCTATTGCTACACATAACAACTTTTTCATTTTTAATCATCCTTTACAATTTTTAGTGCGTCATTTACGTTACGAGCAACACCTGCTTTAATTCCGTATTGGTGCATAATGTTAATGAACTTTTCTTGTTCTTTTCGTAATGTGCCTTTATCGTCTTTACATTCAATGAAGGCTACATTGTTGTTTTCACCCAAGAATAGCAAGTCACTTGTGCCTTCGGGACAACCTTGAATGGGTCTTAAATTTATCAATACATATTGATTAAATTCATTACTCCAGACTCTCTTGCCTTGCCAAAACTTGCCTGAATTTAATCGTAAGACTATGCCTTGTTTTGACAACTCCAAACGGATTTCGTCTTGGATAAGGTGTTCTGATTTGCTCAATTAAACCACCTCACCACAGGTTCACCATTAAAACCTTTTTCCCATATAAACCAAGCGTAAGCTACGGCAGAACCACCACCTTGTCGCATTTTTTCAAACTCACCATTTTTTGCACACAGTAGTCTGCTTGATGCAACATAAATAACCTTTGGTGGATGCTTGTCAAAAAGTTCTCGCCTTGCTTTGCCTTCCAAAAACTGCACCTTTAGGAACATAGCAATTTTTGTGTTATCCATAGATATATCAAGTGCGTGATTAACAAACTCTTTTGCATACTTGTAAGGTGGGTTGGTGATTATATCTCTTGAATAGTCGTTTTTTATATCTTCTTTGCTAACTTTCAAGAAATCTATAATCTCTGTGTCGCTATAACCCCTATTAACCAAATCACTACTTTTTACTTTGTAGCCACGATTTTTAAGTACCTCTGATAAGTGTCCCTGACCACAAGCACACTCCCACACATAAGGGCAAAACTGTTCTTTTTCAAGCAATAACTCTAATGCTTTAGGTTCTGTTGCATAGTAATCGTTTTGCTCTCGTTCTTTGTCTGTATGATTACTTGCTCCAAGTGTTATATAAATTGATTTGCTATTGCCCGTCCAATCTCTTTCCATCACTCAACCACCTCATAATCAAACGTTGCATAAATTCTTCTTGACTTGCTATTCTCAATAGGCTTTATAACAATGTTTTTAATCTTGTTGAGCTTGTTCCCAAAGATGTAGTAAATCGGCTTTTCTCTCATAAAGGCGTATGTGATTTCGTCTGCTACACCTTTGCCAATTACTCCGTCAACTGAACTAAAAACCAAACTGTCGCACATATCAATGAACTTGAAACATTTGCTCATAATCTCTTTTTCACTTTGGCTTTGGTCAACATTTCCGTTTGGGTTAATGTAAGTGCCGGGAATTAAAGACATTTCGTATTTCTCAACATCTGTGTTGTACTTAAAAACTGAATGTGCGTAGTAGGTCATTTATATGCCTCCATTAATTCGTCAAACGATGCACTTGCTTGTCTAATAGAAGAACTTGCAATCTTAAAGGCTTCGCTTACTTTTTTGAATCCTTGTTTAAAGCCGTGAACAAGCAAAAAGTTTCTATATGCTCGTTTATATGAAAAGTTTCGAGCATTGTAACGATTTGCTGTTTTGTGAGCTTCGTTTCTTGTTATGCCGTGTGACATTAACAACTTAACAAATCTTTTTCTCGTCATTTCTGCACCTCCTGTAATAGCACTTTTAAAGCAACAACAAAAAGTTTGTGTTCCTGATTAAAAGCTACCCATTTATCAAGTACATTCTGTAAATACTTAATTGCTTGTTCTTTTGTCATTTTGCTACCACCTCAATGCTAAAACTAAAACCATCAATTTTATCCATTTGTACTTTTTCGTTAGTTCGTAGATATTCTCTTGCATCTTCAATGGAATCAAAAGTTTTTCCATATCCTTTCGAGCCGTTCCAATGTCTGATTATTTGATATTTCATTTTGTTTCCTCACTTTCCATAATCAACACCACGCTACTACTCGTTGTGCTACCACATTGAGTAGTAACTGTAGGTGCAATATCGGTAATTTCTGTTGTGTTATATGGGTTGAACATTTTAGGAATGTATCCATTTTTTTCGTAGAACTCTTTGTACTTTTCAAACACGAAATTATTCATATAAACATCTGCCCAAATATGTAACACAACACATCAACTACAATGGAATTACCTGCTTGTTTGTATAACTGTGCATTACTGTTTAATTGTGCTGCTTTCTCAAAGTCTGCATCATCAAATCCCATCAATCTCCAGCATTCTTTTGGTGTGAGTTTACGGATTCGCAACGAGCAAGGTTCTTTCACTTTTGTAGCCAAGTTGTTTGATTGTGTTGATAATGTTCTGCATACACCTTGTACAGAAAGCACCTCTTTTGCGTAGTTGTGCCAACCTTCTCTTTCAAGTGGTTCTTCTCTTATGATTTGTGGTTCATCCACAACCAATGGTTGTCTATGTCCACCTTGCATAGTGTCAATAGTAGGGGAAAGGGCTTCTTTATCCCATATACTACCTGCTTGATGTTTGCCTTTTTCATCGTCATAAAGACCACCCAATCTTACAGGTTCAACAACTCTATTATTATGTTTAGGTGACGAGCCATCTGTTGTTAAAGTTCCAACGGTTCCGTCTTTTCTGATGTAGCCATTTTGTTCGTCATAGGCTAATGGTTGCCAATAACCTTCTAAAAAGG
Organism: Candidatus Fimenecus sp.; assembly: GCA_045655645.1. Classification (GTDB taxonomy): domain Bacteria; phylum Bacillota; class Clostridia; order Oscillospirales; family Acutalibacteraceae; genus Fimenecus. Next base: position 9,042 of record JAZOPS010000012.1, on the reverse strand, counting down.
CTTCTGTTTCATCCCTGTGTTCATCAATAGTAGCATCGTTACAAGAGAGCAACTGTTGGCATAGTTTTCTCAACGCATCGTTCTCTGTTTGTAGTTCAACCACAGGTAGAATTGCCGTCTTAAAGCCTTCTGGTCGAGTTGTAATAGTAGGGGAAATGCCACTTGTATTTACCCTCTTATTAAAAGCATCAACTGTATCACCGACAGAGCAATTGTTTTCTTCAAGAGTTTCAAGTGCTTGTTTGAAGAATCGTTCTTGTGGTACTTCGATGAAATTGTCATCCATTCTTTGCCCTGCTCTTGTTGTAATGGTTTTTGCACATACATTCCCGTCTGTGGGTGAGAACCTGAACCCATTCCCAGCCTTCTCTTGCTTTTTAGTGTTTTCGATAAAGAAATTTAATGTTTTTTCACCAAGATAAAACTTCTCATCCACACTATCTTCAAGCATGTCTTTTAGCCTTAATTCCAACGGAAATTCCTTTGGAAATTCGTATGTGTAGTCACCTAACACGGACACCATAAATGTGCGATTTCTGTTCTGTGGTATTCCAAAGTTCTTTGCGTTAAGGTCTTTCCAATAGTTTCTGTACCCTTTGCTTTCAAGGAACTTTATCCACTCGTTGAAATGCTCTACATTCTTTTTGCCGTGTACCTGTGTAACATTTTCCATAAGCAACACTTGTGGCAGTTCAGAACATTCATTCAAGAGTCTTTCAACTTCCCATAGCAGACCTGAACGAGTGTTTTCACCCTTTGCCATACCTTTTTGCTTTCCTGCAAGTGAAAGGTCTTGGCATGAATTCAAGGAAACGAATACGTTAAAATGTAGCAAAATTTATCGGTATCCGTTATCCCTAAATCCACCCCCTTTAGTTTGGTAACATCACTTGTTTCAAAGTTTGTACCATGAATTGCATTGTAAGATTTAATTGCATATTTATCAAACTCGCAGACTCTGTAATGCTCAAAGTCAACTCCAAGTCTTTCAAGAGCTTTTGCTTGACTACCTATACCTGCGAACAACTCAATAAGTCTTACAGGCTTGTCTATCTTTAATGGTTGTTTTTCTACATTAAAAACTGAAAACTGAAAATAATCTTCCATACAATCACCTCGTTATGTGTTTCACTTTTGCCATCTGCCAAACCCATGCTTGTTTGTACCCACGTTCCTTTGCGATTTTCTGCAAGTCGGCTATGGTTCGGCATTGTCCTACTTCCATTCGTGCATATTTCCTTTGCTTTTCCTGTTCTTCCTTTTCAACTGCTTGTATTTTCTTTAATTCCACGTCTTGAACGGCTTTTAACTCTCTGCCTTTTATCTCATAGGCATAACCACAGTAAGGGCATTTAGGGGCAGTTTTAAAGCATCTAAAACACTCACTACATTGCCTTATAGACAATGTGCCGTCATCGTTGTGTTGCTTTCTCTTTTCAACTGTCTGCGACAAACTCCATTCGTGGTTGTCGGTAGGTAAGCCGTGTCTTTGCACATTGTTTACATAGTCAATAATCACGGCTTTTTTACCTTCAACAGGGGTTAGAACTCTACAAGCCTGTTGGATGAAAAGTGGCAAACTCATTGTTGGTCTTAAAAGCAGAGCCACACTTGCATTGGGTAAAGTGACACCTTCTGATATGAGATTGCAGTTACAAAGAATCTGCACCTTGCCACTTTTGAACAATTCCATTCGTTTGTTTCGTTCTTTCTGCGACATTGAACCATCAATGCTTATAGCAGATATTCCGTTGTCATTGAACATTTTTGCCGTCTGCTCACTATGTTTTACAGATGTGCAATATGCGATTGCTTGTCGGTCCTCGCCTAACTGACGATAATATTTAAGAACATCACCATAAATTGCACTTTGACACATCAACTCACTTAACTGTCCGTTGTTGTATTCACCTGCAACCATGTCAACGCTATCGGTATCGAGGTTCAAATCGGGTGCATAATAGTCATAATCACTAATTGCACCCATTTGAATAAGCTCGTTAGCAGTTATCCCGGTTATTAAGGCATCTGCAAGTGTTAATGGTTTTCCGTCCAATCTTGATGGAGTTGCAGTAAACAATACTCTGCGACAGTTATAATATTCACAAACCTTTCTGTATGATTTAGCCTCTGATAAGTGGGCCTCATCAATAATGATTAAGTCCACACCACTCGGTGAATATTTACCCAATCTACTTGATTCGGTGAATACTGACTCAACTCGCACCTTATCAGTTAAAACACCTAACCTATCTAACAACTCTTTGTGTTGATTGATAAGTGTGTGACGATGAGCCAATACAAGAACATTACCTTTAGCACCCTTAATCATTCGTGCCATAATGTAGGACTTTCCGCTTCGACATGGCAACACGCAACAGATACCCTTTGCACCATTTAGAAAAGCCTTTGTGGAATTATCAAATACACTCTGTTGATAATCTCTTAATTCCACGGTAAGTTACTGTTGTCAGGAACAGGAGTGAAACCACTTGGCACACCACTTGCTTGACCTGTTACTTCCGCTTTATTTGATGGCTCTTGCCAAGCAGGGAGTTTATCCTGTCTGTCTTTTGCAATGAAATATGCAATTTTTGCATTTGTTTCACCGTTGTATGTATCGTGCTTAACCTTTGCAGCACCAACCTTGCCAATCCAAGAAACTGTGTTTAAGTTACCCGGTTGAATACCGAATGAGTTGAAAATCTCACCAAGTTTCTGATTTGTAAGTTTCTGATTATCAGCCATAAAGACCACATAGTGCCAAATTGTTGAGTTATAACCTGAAACATCAAGAACCAACTTAATCATTGGGTTGCCACCACTACTTGTTGTTTCTTCTGCTGATGCGATTCTTACTCGGTGTTCACCGATAGGGATAGGTTTAAAGCCTGTGTTTTCTTCGTATTGAGTAGAATCGAAAGTCCATTGAATCATAATTAAAATCCTCCAAAATAATTATTCTTAAATTTCCATACAAAGCCGTTTGCAGTTTTTCTTTCGCCTTTGCAACATCGAGATATTCCTTGTGCTGCCGTGCCTGTTTGCAAAGACGCTTCTTTTCCCGAATGGTATTCCTTAATAAAAGAGCCATCTTTTGCAAATTGCAAAACTGCTTTATTATTTGCTTTTTTAATTTTTTCTCTGCACTCTGGGGAACGTGGAACACCAACGTGTGGCTTCTTTTTCCCTAAATTTGCATTTGAAATCTTTTTTATTGTTTCTTGTGTATGGGGTCCTCGTTTTTTACCAAGATGAGATGCTTTTAACCTTTCTCTGTGTTCTGCACTCAAACACTTTCCGTAATAATGATGTTTTTCACCTCTCGGTTTTGTAAGACGTTGTCTTTCTCTAAATTCGGGGTCCTCATACATTCTTTTAAGAGTGTTTTTGATTTTTTCTTTTGTTTCTTCGGTGGGGATATACCCCTTAACACCATCGCCACCTTGTGTTAGATTGTAGCCAAAGTTTTTGTCGGTGCTTTCATACTTTGCTATAAGCTCAATCTCTTTTTTCTTTGCTTCAGTTTCGGTAAGGTTGCTAAACAAGATTTCGTGTTTTATGTTTTCCCAACCGTACTTTTGAATTGCAGAATAAAAGTATTTGTGCTTTTTGTAGTTACATCCTTTACCCCAACGTTTTTGAGGGTCTTGCGAAGTAATTCCTATGTAAACTTTGTTTGATGGTGATGTGTGCATATATACGCTTCACAGACCATTCATTTATTTTTTACCTCCATAAATTTGTTTGTGTGTATAAACTGCTAATAAAATGATTTCAACAACTATCGTTGTTACAATGCCTAAAATAAAATCAAGCATTACTTGTTTCCTCCTGTAAAAATATCTTCGGGCATACAAGACTTTCTCACGAACAGTTGGTCTTTGGCGTACATATTAGGACTACCTTCAAGAATGTAGTACCAAGCCTTTTTGCCATCTTTTTCTGCCGTATTAACATAAGCACAGATGTTACACATACCAACGAAATCGTCCATAATTTTCATTGGCAATTTAGGTGTAATTCTTCTTGCCATTGTTCCGTCAGGTGCAGGGTAATCTTCTGCGTTATGCCAACAAGTGAAAATCACATTTGTTTTAGCCTGTGCTGCTTCCCAAACAAGCCTGCGTAACCCGTTGTAAATCAAACTGTATGCTTGTCGCATATCTTTGAACTTGCCACTATCATCAAGTTCGATAATTGCATTGTTGAAAATGCTTGTAACGTTATCGACAATAATGGTGTCATAGGCATTGCTCTCAACTGCTTTACGGAACTGTGAGTTAAAACATTCTTGTGGTTTGCCTAACTTGTCCTTGTCAAGCCAATTCCAAGTTGCTTCAATGTCAAGGTTAGGTCTGTTAAAGTTACTCAACACGATTGACGAGTTATCAGAACAAAGCAACTTTACTTTTCCTTTTTCCTTGTACTGTTTGAGTTTTCCGTTTTCAATTCCAACATAACCTCCCTTCACTAATGTACTGTTGGTTGTCTTACCACCACCTGACGGTGCATAAATAAGTGCTACTGCCATACCTTATTGCTCCTTTCTTAATATGGTTAAACCATATTGAATTATTAAAAAAAATTATTCTTCGATTTTTCTTGCCATACCAAGCAAATTACTGTCGATAGGCTCTGTGATAATGCGAGTTGATGTGCAATACGGACAATCGTATTCTTCGCATCGTTCAGGTTCAATCAAGCCATCCTTTATTGCTTGAAATCTTGGTGCTAACTTTTTTACATTGTCAAGTGCATCATCTAAATCGTATTGCTTAATCTCACACAAATCTAAATGTGGTATTGTTTCTTTGGTTGCAATATTCAAATAGAAAGGTAATTCTTTTTTTGTGTTTTGATACACGATTTCTTGATATACTGCACCTTGAATGTCATATCCCCAATATTTAACCATTGATTCAAACAGGTTAGGGGAACGCAGACTTGCCATATATTTAAGGTCAGTAATGAAATTGCCTTTACTGAATACGTCCATTTTAATTTTGAATGGAACACCTGCGATTGTGCCTGTCATAATCTTTTGATTCTGTCCAGTTAAGAATTTCATCATTAAAGGTTGTTGTTTAACCTTGTCGGCAGTTTCATAAGTTTGTGCAACATCTGCATAAGGTTTGCCATCTTTCTTAAACAACTCGTCCTTGTTTTCGGCAATAAATTGGCCTAATGACTTTTCTGTGCCTGTGAGCAACTCATCAAAGAGTGAACCTAAAATCAAGGCTTTTGATTTCGTTTGCTGATATGTACCGTTGATTTTAGCCATAGCCATAGCTTCACATTTGCAGAAATCCTTAAATTGTGAAACGGACATAAACTCTTTGTTAGCCTGTTCAGAATAGTAGTTTTTCTGTGTTAATTTCATTGTTGCCATATCAACACCCCAACGAATTATAAAATTTTCTTAATTCTTGAAATTCCGTTTCGCTTAGTCCGAAAACCTCAAAATACGAATAGTAATAACAAATGTCAATTTGCAATTCGTCATCATCATAAATATTATCCATTGGGTCACCAGCCCAATTTCTTGAATCGTAAATTCCTAAACGTGCATCATCAAAGTTTTCTTTAATAATTTGTTTTGCTTTTTCTAATTTTGTCATTTTGTTTTCTCTCCCTACATATAACCAAATTTTTGCATAAGTTTTTGTTTGTCAATGTGCCATTGTCTGCCAATTTGAACAGCAGGTAATTCATTTGCTATGCAATATTTTCTAACACAATCAACACCCACACCTAACAATGCAGACGCTTGTTCCAAACTGATTAAAACGGGAAGGTCATCCCAAGTTGAATAGAGTTTTTTAGAATACATTGTTTTCACCTCTCTTGTTAATATGGTAAAACCATAGTGTTAGGGCAAAAAATTAATGTTGTCAAGGCTAACAGGAAAACCTTTTTCTGCGAAAAACTTTAAAAGTTTCTGCATTTGGTCAGCCTTTGGACAACGTTTACCACTTTCCCAATTATAAATTGTATCTTCTGTAACACCAACGTATTTAGCAGCTTCTTTTGCGGTTGCTTTTACATTTATTCTACAAGATTTTAATGTGAGTTGCATTTTTTCTCACCACCTTTCAAACAATATTTTAATATGGTAAAACCATATTGTCAACAGAATTTTCCTAAAAAGTTTAAGTTTATAAATTCTTTACAATAAAAAACGGGAAATTTGTGCATATTGGCTAAACTTTATTGCTTGACATTTTTAAGGTTTTACCTTATTATAATAAGAAAAGGAGTGAAAAAGATGAGTAATTTAGGAAACAAAGAAATTTTCGCAAGTAATTTATTGTACTACCTTGAAAAGAAAGATGTAATGCAGAAAGACTTGGCTAAACATTTAGGTGTATCTCAAAGCAGTATCACAGATTGGATAAAGAAAAGAACCTACCCAAGAATGGATAAGTTGCAGATGACGGCAGAATATTTTGGTGTAAAAATGACAGATTTGGTAGAGCCAAGAAATAAAGTTTCTGCAACTACAAACAAAACAATATCAGACAAAGAACAACTTGTATTAGATTTGTTCCATAAAGTTCCTGACGAGAAAAAAGAATTTCTCATCAAGATGATTCAAGCTGCGATAGATAGTCAATAAGAACTTTCAATACTATATCTATTGTATCTTCGTTAATCATTTCAAGTAGAATTTCATCATAGTTGTTCATAAAATACCCCCTTATATACCGAACATTTGTTCGTCTATAATTTATTTTAGAGCAACGTTTACATTTTGTCAATACAAATTTTACACAATGTCCTAAAAAACGGACACAAGAAGGGAGTTGGAAATAATGGGTAAGAAAAATAATGCACAAAGAGCAGACGGCAGATATATGGTCAAAATATATATTGGCATGAAAGACGGAAACAAACAATATAAATATGTGTATGGGAAAACACAAAAAGAAGCAAACATAAAGGCAGAAGAATTAAAGGTGTCTTTGAGAAAAGGTGTGGATATATCGTCATCCAACGATTCTTTCAAGACTTGGGCGAACTATTGGTTGACATCAAAGAAACACGAAGTATCAGAGGACCGAAATAAAACATTGGTATCAAGAGCGAATGTTTGGATAGAGGCTCTTGGTAACGCTCAAATCACTCAAATAAAGCCTTTTGAGTTGCAGACGATACTTTTCTCTATCTCTGCTAAAAACCCTTATACAGGGCAACCTATGGCTAAAAAGACTATACGTGGATATGTTCAAGTAATCAATGCTATTTTTGATTTTGCTATTGACAATAGAGTTATTGATTATAACCCTGCAAACAAATTGAAAGCACCACAAGGTGCAGTAACATCACAACGCAGAGCCTTAACAGAAATTGAAAGACAGCGAGTTATGGAATTTGAACATCGAGCAAAGCCATCTGCTATGCTTATGATGTTATCAGGGTTAAGACGAGGTGAAGCTACTGCCTTGAAATGGAGTGACATTGACTTTACAAACAATAAGATTCGTGTTGAGAAGTCATTTAACTTTAAGTCAATGGATTTTAAGCCACCTAAAAATGGCAAGTCCAGAGTTGTTTCAGTTCCACAAATGCTGATTGATTACTTAAAAACATTACCAAGAGTTTCACCAATATTTGTTCTAACTAATGCAAAGGGTCAAATGATGACAGATGATAGTTGGCGTAGATTATATCAAAGTTATATGCACGATATGAATATTGAGTATGGTTTTAATGGTAAAGCACCTAACAAGTTTTCGCCAATAAAAATACCGATGGTAATTACACCATTTACACCACACGAATTAAGACATACATTCTGTACTATTATGTATGAAGCAGGTATTGATGCACTAACTGCAAAAGAACAATTAGGTCATGCCGATATTAAAACAACGTTGTCAATATACACTCATTTGTCTAACCAACACAAAGAAACACAAGTGAATAAATTGGATGCTTTTTTGCAAAAGGGTAGTCAAGGGGTAGTCAGCAACATTCGATAAACCCTTGTGTATCAACGAGTTTAAGCATTTTATCGTTACTCTCATAACCCGAAGGTCGTTGGTTCAAGTCCTTCCTCCGCAACCAAGTGAAAAAGTCTTGAAATACCTTGATTTATAAGGGTTTCAAGGCTTTTTTCTTTGCCATTTTTCGAGTTTTAATTTCTGTGGAAATCGGTGGAAATCGGTGGAAAAGTGTTAAAAAGGGTAGTCAAAAGGGTAGTCAAAAACAAATTAAGCACACCATATTTCAGGTGTGCTTTTATTTTTGTTATAAAAACTCTTTTCCCATAGGTATGAATATTGCACTTTGATTATCAAAAACAATTCCACAACCAAGTGTTTCCCTTTGCTTTGAGTATTTACCATAAGCAAAAGCATAAGCATCACGATTAACACCACAGCCTACATTTATGCCAAATACTGTATCTCTGCTATTTGCAGAATACTGAACACCACCAAAACTATGTGAGTGTCCTATTGCACAACTCATTCGTTCTGTAAGTGCTTTGTTGATTGCACCATTCTTGCCACCCCAATTCACACCGTGAGAGTACATAACTCCATCTTGTATAAATTCAGAGCCTTTACATTCCCAACCATCAGGCAACTCTAAAACATCGTGTAAGTCTTTTAGGAATCGTGAGCCAATACCTACACTTGCTGCCTGTCTTTTGATTCTTTCATCGTGATTGCCTATAACATAATCTACATTAGGAAATAGTGCAGAATAGATTTTAAGTCTTTGGATAGCAAGGTCTAACTCACTATATGCCCCCAAAGCACAAGGTTCTGCTCCGTGACGGCTTATAGCATGGTTATCAACCAAATCACCTAAACAAATCACTTGACCGACCTTGTGTTTCTTTGCTGTTTCTTGCAAGAAGTAAGGAAAGTTTGGGTGGTCAAACGGACAATGTGGGTCAGAGAACACCAATATGGGTGCATCACTCTTATATCTGTCGCATCGTCTTATGTAACTTCTTACCTTTTCTTCTATCTGTTTGTGGTTCAAATCTGGGAAGTCAGGTGCAAGTGCTTCACACACTTGCGACCAACT
>JAZOPS010000011.1:0-6580 GCA_045655645.1 Candidatus Fimenecus sp. | reverse complement strand
AAACCAATAATTCCAAGATTTTTTATTTCTTCAAGAGTTAAAGAAACATCATCTATTTTGCCTATTGTTGTTGGAATATCCAAATCGAATCTTGTCACAGCAGGATTTACTTCATATCCTGTAATGATAGTTTCTTGGTCCCATTCAAATGTATGACTCAAATAATTCTTTTCGTCATCCACTTTGAAACGAATTCTCAAACTTGCTCCAGAAAAATACATAGTTCCGTTCGCATCTGTAATTTGCGATTCGTCTATTTTGTATACAAATTCTGGCCCTGTCTCATCTGCAGCAAATACTGTTATTCCGTGGAATGGAATCATTGCTACAATCATCATTATTGATAATAAAATTGACAATAATGATTTAGTTTTCTTCATTAAAATCACCCTTTATTTTCGATTTTTATATACTACCTCAGTATATAAGAATACACACTACTATTTTACATCTTTAACTAGTTAAAGTCAATAAAATTAGGTTGTTAAAAGTACATAAAAATAAAGGCTACTTTTTGTAGCCTTTACTATTTCACATATTCACTTTTAACCGCTTTCATTACCTTTGATGCTACTGGCACAGCTTCATATAAGCTCGATGTTGTATCTTCAAGGATAACGATAATTGCAAAAGGCATATTATCAAGTTGCGAGTAACCGACAAATAGGGTGTTTGGTTTCACATTTTTATCATCACTAATCTCTGCTGTGCCTGTTTTTCCGCAAAAACTCATCTGAGGGAAATAACTGTCGCTGTATCTGTTTTTAACATTTGAACGAAGCATTTCATCGGCTTTTTTTGCTACATCTGCAGTGAAAAATTCACCTGCGGTACTCTCTTTTGCAGAGAAAACTATTTTACCTTCGGGACTTGTAATTGTGCTTACAAGATATGGCATCTGTGCAATGCCACCATTGGCAATTGCACCCATTACAGTCAACATGTGACAAGGATTTATAAGGGTAGTGTATTGCCCGATACCTGCCCAACCAATATCCAATGCACTTGACTCTGTAAGGTCAATTCTACTCTTTGAACAATGGATTTTTCCGCTTATATCAGGCATATTTGCATTGAATCCTATTCGCTCTGCAGTTGCCATGAGTTTTTCTTGGCCCAATTCGTCTGCTATTTCTGCAAATGCACAGTTACAAGACTTGTTAAGGGCTTTTTCAAAATTGATTTTCCCGTGAGTACCATTGCAGATAACATAACCCTCGCCAATTAATATTTTCCCCTTACATTCAAAGGTTCTGTCATCAATATCGGGGATATTTTCAATTGCACATATTGCTGTAAGCACCTTAAAGGTTGAGCCGGGGGTATATACACCAGAGAAGAATCTGTTTAAATAAATTCCCTCATATTTTCCCGTTGTGTCCGTGTCAATATCAGTAGGTTTGTTATTTATATCATAGGTCGGAGTTGAAACAACACAAATTATCTCACCGGTTTTATAATTCATAACACCGATTGTGCCTTTTTTGTTGCCCAAAGCTCTATAAGCAGTTTCACAGACCTTTGAGTTGAGCGTAAGTTTAATATCGTTGCCTTTTCCGTATCTTTTTAGGTTATAAACTCCATCTAAAAGGGTATATCCTGTTAGTTCGTCTTTGAATGCAGTCTGAACACCATTTGAAATATATCCTGATGTGTCACCGACAGTATGCAGCAACGCCATTCGCAGATTTTTGTTATCACTATAAACTCTTTTACCATTTTCGGTAGTAACAAGAATATTGCCATTTGCATCAAGAATATCACCTGCAGTTGAAAGTGCACCATCTGAATAGAGATGTTTATTTGCTCTGTTCATTGCCCAATCATTTGCATTGGTAACAAGATTAAAATAGAGTAATCCACAACCTGCAAGGAATAAAAGTATGAGTGCATAGAGAGTCAACGCTCTTCTTCCGATGGATTTCATTGACGAACACCCCCAAATCTGTAAGTGCTTCGGTCAACTGACTTAATAAGTGCCATCAACATCCAACAACACATTATACTTGAACCACCACGGCTAATAAATGGTAATGTTACGCCCGTCATTGGTAAAATGTCATTTACGCCAAACACATTGAGTGACGCCTGAAAGAGCATGAGCGCCGCAGCTGCACAAGCAACAATTGCATAGAATGATGAACGGGCATATTTTGAGTGACGGATTGAATAAACGAGAAGCGCCACATAAGAAAGCAAAATTGCCCCAGCCATAATCATACCGAATTCTTCGCAAACAACACCAAAAACAAGGTCTTCTGTGGCAGCATAAATATCGCGGAGTTTTCCGTTACCAAGTCCAACGCCAAAAAGTCCACCACTTGTTGAATAAATCATTGTTCGTGTTTGCTGGAATCCCGATGTATCAAAGTATTCCCACACATGACCGTATGACGCAAATCTGTTTGCAACATAGGGTTTGAACATAAGCACAAGAAGTCCACCCATAAATGCGCCTGTGCAAACAAGTGCGAGCGTACGAATATCGCCTGAGCGCATAAACGAAATCACAATAAATGTAAAGAAGAAAATGAGAGCCGTGCCAAAATCGTACATTAAGAAAAGGCATCCCACACAACCAAGTGCAAAAATAATAAATTTTGTAAGGCTTCGGTTGGATTGTAGTCTTTCAAGAGTTGCAGCACCAACAATAATGAATGCTACTTTTACCAACTCTGAGGGTTGAATTGAAAGTCCGCCAATATAGAGCCAGTTTTTTGCACCATTTGTGATTTGTGCAAATACAAGTGTGAATGCGAGAAGTCCAACAGCACAAATCGCAATAGGTATTCGCAAAAACATTATTCTGTCAATGTCGCGCAAAAGCCATTGAACAAAAATGAAGCCACAAATACCAATAAGCACTGCTATAAGTTGTTTCACGGCAAGCGTTGGATAAGCGCTTGCTGTAATTGAAAGCCCTATGGATGTGAGCAAAAACGCTATTAATTCAACTTCAAAACCTTTTCGTTTCAAGATAATTTTTGCACCGAAGAAATAGGCGAATTGAACTAATATATAAATACCCATTGTGATGATGATATTCATTTTATATTGCTCTTCAGCCTTTGATAAAAGCGTAAAAAGGCAAGTCACTTCAAAAAGAGTAACCACAAAAAGCATTAATGCAAGGTTTACATTTTTCCCTTTTAAAATATTTATATCATCACCTACTTTCGATATTCTTTCAATTATTCTTCAAATAAAAAGGCGAAATCACCGATTTTTATAACATCACCATCACAAAGCTGAGTTGGCGAATAGATTTGTTCACCATTTACGGTGGTTTTTACAACACTACCATAGTCTTCAATATACCAACGGTTATTCTCTTTGAATATTTCTGCTTGACGGCGAGAAACATATCTAGCTGAAATTTCAATATTGCTACCTTCTTCACGACCAATGGTTATATAATCACCATCTAAATCAAATTCGGTGTCATCCATAATATTCACAAGTCTTGGACAAAGTGATTTCTCTTCTTTTTTGTGCTTGATGTCGTTGTCAGCTTCGCTTCCCATATAGAATTTCATAAAAGCTGTTCCAAATGCGATAATGTCACCATCTTGAAGCTTCTGCTTTTTCACAATTTTTTCGTTATTTACATAAACACCTGACTTTGATTCGGTGTCGAAAACATAAAAACCATCTTTTCGAAGAGCAACAACAGCATGAGAACGGGAAACAGTTGAATTTGTGAACACAACATCACACCAACGGCTTCTGCCAACCGATGTTTCATAGCAGGTTATGGGATATTGAGTGTCGTTTGCCATATCAACAAGCAAGGCATAAACTTTTTTATCAGGGCGCAGGCGCACAAGTGACCAGACGCAATTAATTATAACTGCAATTGCGAGAATGCAGAGTACATATCGCATTATATATTCAAGTTCCACTTTGTCGCCCCCTTATAAGCATCTTTCAGTTTTATTATAAGTTTTCAAAAATATTTTTGCAATATTATAACTCATAATGTAATCAATTTTTAATATTTTTTGTCATTTTCTTCTGCAAAAACAAAACCCCCAAGGGACAAACCCTTGGGGGAAAAGATTATTCTTTATTTATGATTTCAGTTGCGGATTAGTTGAACCAACCGTCGCCTTCAATGGCACCACCGTCGAGCTCTCCTTCACCGACTGAAACTGTAATTACATCTTCGATTTCGTAAACTGTTACGTCGAAATCAGGTGTTAAATATTCGCGTATCATAACTGAATTAGCTCCTTTCGATTTTATATAATTCTTCATAATAATTTTTTTCGTAAAATCCCGCTATTTTTTATGCAGTCTTATACTGATTATATAATTTTTCGAAAGTGCCTTCGTATGCTGTGCACATAGCAATCTTTTCAACACCGTTCTGCATATACTTAACGTATGCAACAACAGAAAGAGTATCGCCAATTTCTGCTACAGGAACGTCGTAAACTACGCAAGCCATAACATACTTGTCTGCGATTGCTTTTGATGAGATATATGCTTGTTTCTGTTGAGTATATGCACCTGAGCCGCTCTGAATCTGAGCTTTAGCTGCTGTTTCATCAATTGCAGCACCCTTGTTGTAAAGGAAGCCAGCTTCTGTAATATAAGTATTGTCAGCCATACCTTCAGTTGTATCGTCTGCACCTGCAGCACTACCAAAGATTGCTTCGAAGTTTGTAATGTCAGCGATTACTCTGAATGCGATTGTATCATCATATTCTTTTGTTTCACTATTAAAAGTCTTTGTAAACTTAATCTGCTGTCTCAATTCTGCAACATTAAGGTCTTCTTCCCATTGTGCAACATAAGTTACGTCACCTGTTACAGTGTCAGCAAGTGCTGGTGACCAGCCCTTGAATGTATAGCCTGCTTTTGTTGGGTTAGCAATTGTAGGTGTTGCTGCACCATCTTCAACAGTAAATTTACCAAGCTCTGTACTGCCATCCACATAAGTTACTGTGTAAGTAGCTGTTGCTTTGCCAATTGTTGCTGTTGTGCTATTAACAATTTCAGATGTAGCCTGTGTTGTTTTAACAACTGTTGTTAAGTTACCTGGATCCTTATAATAGTTCATATAGCAGTAGTTTTTAGGCATTGCACCTGTTGGAACACCAACATTAATTACTGTTCCATCTGCAATATCATCTTTAAGTTTGAGTTGGAATGATACAAATGGAATTCCATTTTCTGCATCTGCATTGATTTCATCTGCTGGAAGACCATTTTTGTTTGAACCTGCATTGTCGTGAGTACCTGAAGTATTTCTTGCGATTGTGTACTTCATGTACTGGTCAAACATTGCATTTTCTGCTGCTGTATTGCCTGCAACAATGTTATTATAAACTGTTGTATTTGTCTGCCATGCCCATGTTGAACCATTTGCTGCCTTATAGTATGACTCATTGAGTTCACTACCAACAGCACTTGCTTGAACATCTGCTTTATCGTTTTCAGCTTGGTCAAACACTGCTGTATTACAACCAACAATGATAGCACCAGTACCAAATTCAAGCCCTGATTTACCATAAAGAAAAACCTTAATTGTTACTGTTTCACCAGCTGAATAAGAATCCTTATCTAATTCAACAACATAAGCAATTTCTGAACTTGCACCAAGTTCATAAGCTGATGCAGGCATAACAACTACAGAAAGGCAAAGCACAAGAGCAAGAACAATTGCACTAATCTTTTTTATCATAGTAGTTTGTCTCCTTTTACTATTTTATTCAAGTTACCTGAGAACCTGAATCCTCAGGTAACTTTTAAACTAATTATTTACGAATTAATAAATCCATTCGTATGTGTTATTCATAGCGTTTTGACCAAGGTTATACTGATAGTCAACGCCTTCGTATGTGCCTTCATAATATTCCATTATGTAAGCATCGTTTGCTGATGGCATTCCGTCACCGTCAATATCAGCTGCTACATACTGTGCATATGTGTTGATACCTTCATATGTACCTTCATAATATTCAGCGATGAAAGCATCGTTTGTTGAAATCATTGCGTCACCATCGATATCACCGAAGTAAACGAATACATATGTTTCAAGAATATTGCCGTCTGCATCTTTAATCAAAATGATTGCATCTGTTGATTCTTGACCTGCTTCGTTTGCAATGATTTCGATGTGTGTTTCGTCACCTGTTGATGCCATAAGTGCATCTCCAAGTGAACCAAGAATTTCCATTGTTTCGTTCTGGTCGAGTGTATCGATACCATAAATCATACCTGTGAATGCTTCATATTCTGTGTTTATTGGGTCAATAAATGTTTCTTTATCAACAACAACTGTGTCAGCGTATTCAAATCCTGTATTTGTCCAATCAAGTGTTGGATCTTCTACTTCAGCTGTTTCGAAGTTTGCGATAGCTGCTGCGAGAGCTGCGTTAGCTGTGTTAACCTTAGCCTGGTTGTTCTGGTTGTTTGGACGGTCATTATCAGCGTATTCAAGTGCTGAATCAGCATAGAGATTCCATGTGTTTTCGTCTTCACCAACATAGTAGTAACCAAGAGCTGAGATAAGAGCTGCGTAAGCGTCGTCTGCTTCGCCTTCGTAATCTGCTGCAAGAGCCCATACGCCGTC
>JAZOPS010000010.1:0-12475 GCA_045655645.1 Candidatus Fimenecus sp. | reverse complement strand
TGGCAAATTGCCATTGCGAGAGCGTCGGCAGTATCGTCGGGCTTTGGGATTTTTTCAAGTTTCAAGATAACTCTTGTCATTTCCTGCACTTGTTTTTTCTCGGCTCTACCATAACCAACCACACTCTGTTTAACTTGTAATGGTGTGTACTCAAAAATTTCCAGACCATTTTTCTGTGCCGCAAGGTTGATAACTCCCCTTGCCTGTGCAACATCAATAACCGTTTTTGCGTTGGTATTATAGAAGAGCTTTTCAATAGCCAACGCGTCGGGTTTATATTTATTTATTATGTCTTGTATTCCGTCATACACAGTTTCAAGACGCTCATTAAAAGGTGTTTTTGCTTCGGTTGTAACTGCACCGTAAGCTAACACCTGAAAGCGATTTGCTGTGTAATCGATTACTCCCCAACCCACTATTGCATAGCCCGGGTCGATGCCTAAAATCACCATGACATACTACCTCACTATATAATCGATTAATTATAACATATTACATTATAAATGGCAAGAAAAAAGGGACTTAAAAAAGCCCCTTTTTACATATAATTTTCAGTTTGTTAACAATTAATTTTCATCTTCTCGTTTTGGAAGTGCTGCAACCATTTGTGTATTAGTAGTTACTGTTACAGTTAACATTTCATTAAGATATAAATCCAGATAGATTACATCGAAAGCATCAACTGTTCCGTCCTGATTTATATCTGCTTTTGCTAGCTCTTCTTCTGTTGGTGCATATGTAAGAGTAGCGATGGCTAAAATCATATTACAATCATCTGAATCAATTGCGCCATCACCATTTAAGTCACCTAAAACAGCATTTAATGCAGGTATTGATTCAGTTTCAATGTTACCACAAAGAGTACAAACTCGTTGTTTTTGACCTTCGTGCTCAAACACAGGGTCAATTGTTACCTGCCACTCACTGTAATTATGAGTAGGGTCAATGGTTACAAACTCAAAATATCCACAATCATTACATGAATGATATCCGCTACCTGGCTGTGTGCAGCTTGGATTAACAGTATAAGTAGTTTCACAATAATCGTGGTCTGCAACAGGAATTACAGTAACATCAAATTTATCTCCGCAAACTAAACAATGATGCGATTTGCTACCTTCTGTTTCACATTTTGCCTCTTTGTCGATTGTCCATTCAGTTGAAACATCGTGACCCAATGCAGAAATTGTGTCTGTTTCTATGTTGCCACAAATTGAACAAGAATGATATTTTAAGCCTTGCAATTCGCAGGTTGGTGCAGTTTCAACAATCCATTCACCGTATGGATGTTCAATCTTTTCAATAACTGTTATATCAAATTTTTCACCACAAAGTGAACAATGATGTGACTTGCTACCCTCTTCGGTACAAGTTGCTTCTTTATCAATTGTCCATTCAGTTGAAATATTGTGAGAAAGTGCAGGAATAACCTTTGTTTCAACATCACCACATACTGAGCAAGTGCGTGATTGTGAGCCCTCAACACCATTAGACGGCATAGAATTAACTGTCCATTTGCCGTAAGTATGACTACCTGTTTCAGATAACGCAGAAATTGCTGTTACATCTTTTGCATCACAAGATACACAACGTCTTGATTTGCTACCTTCAGTTGTACAAGTTGGCTGAATGTCTATTGTGAAATCTTCACTATATGAATGCTCACCTAATGCATAATTGATAGTTGCATTTGTTAAAACATCATTTTTTGACCCTATAGAGATTTTATCCCATTGACATTTTGAACCTGTGTAATTAACAATTGTAAGTTTGTTGCAATATCTAAATAAATAATTACCAATTGCTGTTACGCTGTCGGAGATTGTTACTCTTGTAAGGTTTGTACAGTCCTCAAATACAGAATTACCAATTGTTGTTACACTATCAGGGATTGTTATATTTGTAAGGTTTTTACAATACTCAAATGCAGAATCAACAATTGTTGTTACACTGTCAGGGATTGTTACATTTGTAAGATTATAGCAACTATGAAATGCAGAATAACCAATTGTCGTTACACTATCGGGGATTGTTACACTTGTAAGGTTTGTGCAAGCAAAAAAGGTACTGCCCTGAATTGTTGTTACCCCATTAGGGATTGCTATGCTTTGCAAATTTGAACAAAAAGAAAATGTAGCCGCACCAATTGTTGTTACACTGTCACCAATTGTTACACTTGTAAGGCTGTCACAATAAGAAAATGCGTCTCTACCAATTGTTGTTACACTATCAGGGATTGTTACACTAGAAAGGCTTGCACAATATTCAAATGCGTAATCACCAATTGTTGTTACACTGTCAGGAATTGTTATACTTTCTAAACTTCTACAGCCATAAAAGGTATATTTTCCAATTGTTGTTACACCATCTGAGATTGTTATACTTTTTAATTTTGAGCAATTATAAAATGCATTATTGCCAATCGATGTTACACTGTCTGGAATAGTTACATCTACAAGACTTACGCAATCAAAAAACGCATTAAAACCAATTGTTGTTACACTATTTGGTATTGTTACACTTGTAAGGTTTGTGCAATCATTGAAGGCACTGTTGTTAATTGTTGTTACGCCATCATTAATAACAACCTTTTTAATATTATTTACATGACTACTCCAAGGTGATGACAAAAAGCTATTCATAGCGCCTGTGCCAGAAATTGTTAATACACCTGAATCTTCATTAAATTCCCAAGTTACATTATCACCACATGTGCCACTATATGTTGCTGCAGATGCATTTATGTATATTGATGGAAACGCAGTTACAAGCAATGTGAAAACCATCATTATTGAAATTGCTTTCATTATCACTTTTTTCATATTTATTCCCCTTTGCAAAACAAATAGAATTATCTAAACTAACATTTTAGCAAATATTTGCAGTTTTTTCAACTGTTTAGGCATAGAAAAAGGGCGATTTTGAATCGCCCCTATTATTTTGAATTACGCATTACGAATTGCGAATTATTTTTTGTTGTTCTTGTCGCGTTCGCGGACTACGAAACGGGTTGGCGTGCCTTCGAGACCGAAAACTTCGCGAATTTGGTTATCAATGTATCTTTGATAACTGTAATGGAACAAGTCTTTATTATTGACAAAGCACACGAATGTTGGTGGTCGTGTTGACGCCTGAGTCATATAATAAATCTTGAGTCTCTTACCCTTATCTGATGGTGGTTGAACACGAGCAGTTGCTCCTGCAAGCACATCATTGAGTTTACCTGTTGAAATACGCATTGCATTCTGTGTATCAACGAATTTAATAAGCTCGAAAAGTCTATCAAGTCTTTGTCCTGTTTTAGCAGAAATAAAGATAATTGGTGCATAACTCATAAATGAGAAATCATTCATAAGTTTTTTGCGATATTTATCCATTGTTTGACCGTCTTTTTCGACTAAGTCCCACTTATTAACTGCAATAATACAAGCCTTGCCCAATTCGTGAGCAATACCTGCTACCTTTGAGTCCTGCTCTGTGAAGCCTTCAACGGCATCAATCATAATAACGCAGACATCTGCTCTTTCAACTGCCATTTGAGCACGAATTACAGAATATTTTTCAATCTGGTCTTCAACTTTACTCTTGCGACGAAGTCCTGCAGTATCAATAAACATAAATGAGCCGTGTTCATTGTCGATATATGTGTCAGTTGCATCCCTTGTTGTACCTGCAATATTTGAAACGATAACTCTTTCTTCACCTGCAATTTTGTTGATAAGTGAAGATTTACCTGCATTTGGTTTGCCGATAACAGCAACTTTTACAGTTTCACTTTCGTCTTCAGTGCCTGCATCTTCAGGTAAATATTCAAGCACCTTATCAAGCAAGTCACCTGTGCCGTGACCGTGAGCTGCAGAAACCTGAATTGGGTCACCAAGGCCCAAATTATAGAACTCATAAAACTCTGCGGGTGGTTCACCCAAAGAGTCCGACTTATTAACACATAAAATAATGGGTTTATTGCTCTTAATAAGCATTGTTGCAACTTCTTCGTCAGTTGCCACAACACCTGTACGCACATCAGTTACGAAGATAATTACATCTGCACTATCAATGGCAAGTTGTGCCTGACGGCGCATTTGAGAAAGAATTATATCGTCTGAATATGGCTCAATACCACCTGTATCAATAAGCAACATCTGACGACCAAGCCATTCGCAATCACCATAGATTCTGTCACGAGTAACGCCCGGTGTATCGTCAACAATTGAGAGTCTTTTACCAATCAATTTATTAAAAAGTGTGCTTTTGCCAACATTGGGACGACCAACGATTGCAATAACGGGTTTTGCCATTATTTCACCCCCAAAATATCTCTTAAAAGTTGACCACCGCCACCGCTAGTCAACATTATTTTCACATTCAATTTGTTTTCTAATTCTTCAACGGTCATATCGTCAAGGAATTTGTTTTTATTTTCGGTATGATTTGTATAGTCACTTATCATACTGCTTGGTAATAACAAGAATTCACCCAAGTCAATACTTTTAAGTTGTTCATACAAGTCAACGCCTGTTATCAGACCTGAAACTGTTATAGTTTCGCCGAAAAAGTTATTGATTATTTTTTGAACTTTGATTTCTACGCCATATTTTTCTTCGGCTTTTTTACAAAGTTCTGCTAAATATGGATAAAAATCCACGCCTGTTGCCAAGGTTACTTTTTTGTTAGTTGGATTTTCTGAAATATAATCTAATTCGTCAAGAAAATCGTCACAGAATGAGCGGACTAATCCAACGCCATTGTCAAGTTGTGGATAATCGTCATAACAATCTGCGCTCGGCAATTCTCTTTCTGCTTTAATGAAAAACTCGTCAGCAGGATAGCAAAGCCCCACACCAAATTCTTTACGGAATTTTTGAGAATACTCTTCGATAATGTCGATTGTTTCCCCTGCTGTTTGTTTGTTGTAAGGTTCAAGTTTTGGGAGACCATCACGAAATTTTGTGAGTCCCACAGGTACTGCTGCGATGCTTTGAACCGATGGATATAATGCAGAAAGTTGCTCGATGCTATAACGCAACTCGTCGCCATCATTAATGCCTGGGCACAACACAAGTTGAGTGTTCATTGTGATGCCTGCATCTGCAAGTCTTTTAATGATTTCAAGGCTTTTGCCTGCATTTTTGTTTTTCATCATCTGCACACGAAGGTCAGGATTCATTGTGTGAACTGAAATATTCACAGGACTTATGTGCATTTTGATGATACGCTCAATTTCATGCTCTGAAATGTTTGTAAGCGTTATATAATTGCCGAAAAGAAATGAAAGTCGGCTATCATCGTCTTTAAAATAAAGGCTTTCACGCAATCCTTTTGGTAACTGGTCGATAAAACAGAAAACGCATTTATTCTTGCAATGTTGTTGTTTATCCATCAAATATGTTTCAAATTCAAGCCCACAATTGTGAGCATTTGCCTTAACAACCTTAAAACCTGAATCTGCACATTTAAAGGTTAAAGTGACATTACCCTCTGCCATATAAAAATCATAGTCAAGGACATCTAAAATCTCGTTGCCATTGATTTTTAAAAGTTCATCCCCTGCTTTAATACCTTTTAAATCACATTTTGATAAGGGTTTAACCTTGTTGATTTTTACTGACATAGTATCACCACCTTTAATTTTAAGCAAGACTAAAAGGCGGAGAGAAAAATGTTCTTTCCGCCTTGCTTTTAATCAATAAAGAAAATTAAGCTTCTTCTTTAAGAGCAACAACTTGTCTACCCTTATACTGTCCGCATTCACCGCAAACTCTGTGTGGTCTTTTGTAACCGCCACAATTTGGGCACTTAACAAGCTCAGGAGCTGTCATCTTCCATACGTTTGAACGTCTTTTATCTCTTCTTGTTTTAGAAACTCTTCTCTTAGGTACTGCCATTTTGAGGAACCTCCATTTAATATTTTCAATAATAATTAACTAATCATCAAGCAACTGTAATAAAGCTGCCATTCGTGGGTCAACATCTTTTTTGCAATCACATTTGCCTTCGTTAAGATTTTTACCACATTTTACGCAAAGCCCTTTGCAATCTTCATCACACAAGAAACTGATTGGCAATGAAAAAATGATATCTTCACAAACAAGTGAATCTAAATCCAACAACGAATTTTCAACTATTATATAGTCGTCATTTTCGTCATTTTCAAGGCTTTTTGCAAGTAAATGCTCTAATTCAATTTCGAAATCTTTCTTGAAGTCTTCGGCACATCGACTGCAAACCACGGTTGCTGAAAACTTAGCTTTTCCTGACAACGACACAATTCCGGTGTTATTCTCGATTTTACCACTAACCGCAATACCCGGCGCGTCAAGTGAAATATCATCAGAAAAAGAGTATTCAGGTTCAAAAGAAAAGTCGAATTCTTTCTTAGAGCCTTCAAGATTAAATATCTGTTCAAGTTGAATTTGCATTGCATTCACCTTTCGCTGTGAATAACTGTTACTTATTCACCCGAATTATTATATATGTATATTTCGTTTTTGTCAACAATAAAAATTAAAATATTTTAGTAAAAACGCAGAAAAACGGCGAGGAATTAACCTCGCCGTGTCCTAAATGTAATTAGTTGATTTTTGTGCAATATTCAAACATTGCTTCTGGAAGTTCTTCCATATCGCTTGAAATTGTGAATGTGAACTTTGTATCAGAAATTTTTGAAAGTTCGTCAACTTTTTTAAGGAAGTTAGCAAGAGCTTCGCCTGTTCTTTCTTTGTCTTCTGCAATTCTGTATGTTGCGTCAACAAAGATATCTGTAATATCGTGGTCACCTGCACAAATACCGCTCAAGAAGCCGTAGAATGCGTCATAACCGTTGATTGAAAAAGTATCTGTTGCAACAAGACTTGCACGATAGTTTACATCGTATGTAAGCTTTGTTTCTTTTTCAACGCATACAACATTACCGCTGGATACGTGAACTGCATCATTAACATGCTCAACGAGTACTTTTGTTTTTCCTGTTCCTTTTTTACCGATAATAAGAGAAATCATATTATCTCCTCCTATATATTTATTATCCATCCCCTAAAAGATGGTCGTTTCTGAATTTAAATTAGCCAAGACGTGCTAAAAGTTCTGCTTGTTGTGCTTCGTAGCCTGGTTTACCAAGAAGAGCAAACATATTCTTTTTGTAGCTCTCAACACCTGGCTGGTTGAATGGGTTAACACCAAGAACATAGCCTGAAATTGCACAAGCCTTTTCAAAGAAGTATACAAGATAACCGAATTCATATTCGTTCATCTCTGGCACTTCGATACAGATGTTTGGCACGCCACCATCAACATGAGCGAGCAATGTGCCTTCATAAGCCTTACGGTTAACAAAGTCCATTGTCTTGCCTGCAAGGAAGTTAAGACCATCAGCATTAACTTCGTCTTCTTTGATGCTAACTTCTCTCTTGGGCTTTGTAAACATAACAGATGTTTCAAAGAGCATTCTCACGCCGTCTTGAATATATTGGCCCATTGAGTGAAGGTCTGTTGAACAAACAACACTTGCAGGGAAAATACCCTTGCCGTCTTTGCCTTCGCTTTCGCCAAAGAGCTGTTTGAACCATTCATTCATCATTGTGAAATCAGGTTCATAAGCAACCATAAGTTCAACTGCTTTGCCTTTTCCTAAAAGAATGTTACGGATTGCTGCATATTTATAGCAATCATTCTTTTCCATATCGCAAACGCTATAAGCTTCACGAGCATCAGCTGCACCCTGCATCATTTTTTGGATATCAATTCCTGCAACGGCAATTGGAAGAAGACCAACTGCAGTAAGAACTGAATATCTGCCACCAACATCATCAGGCACCACGAATGTTTCATAGCCTGCTTTATCAGAGAACTCTTTGAGTGTTCCTTTTTCTTTATCAGTTGTAACATAAATTCTCTTTGCTGCTTCTTCTTCGCCATATTTTTCGATAAGAAGTTCACGGAAAATACGGAATGCAATAGCAGGTTCAGTTGTTGTACCTGATTTTGAGATAACATTGATTGAGAAATCAACATCTTTTACAAGGTCAACAAGTTCAGAAAGTGAGTTACCGCTGATTGAGTTACCGCTGAAATAGATGTTTGGTGTGTCTTTTGACACCAAGTTATAGTTTTGAGATGTGCAGAATTCAATTGCAGCACGAGCGCCAAGATATGAGCCACCGATACCGATAACAACAAGTGCTTTTGAATCGCTCTTGATTTTATCTGCTGCTTTTTTAATTCTGTCAAACTCTTCTTTATCATAATTTACAGGAAGGTCAACCCAGCCTAAAAAGTCTGAGCCTTCACCTGATTTATTAACGATTTTTTCATGTGCATCTTCAACAGCTGGAGCCATTGCATTAAGTTCTTCTGCACTGATAAAGTTCTTCACATATTTGTCATTAAGCTTTAATGCCATTTTAAATTAGTCCTCGCTTTGCCATTGGTTTTATAATATTTTACCCTAAACAATGATATTTTTCAATAGATATTTAGTAATTTTATATTATTTTTTTGCAAAACTTGACCATAAGGCGCAGAATACAAAGAACCAATTTCTTTGTTCGACATAATTCTCACTTATAATGGGGCAAGAAGTTATTGTTTCGCCATCCGTTTCAAAATATACTGTTCCAAGTTTTTGCCCTTTTTCAACGGGTGCTTCAACATCAAGACAGATGTCAACTCGTTGAGTTATCTTGTCTTCTGTACCCTTTTTTATGAGTATTGGTTTAATATCTTTGGTAACAGGTGCGATTATATTTTCTTTACCATAAAGCACATTCACATTTGTAATTAGAGATGTATCTACCATAGGTTGGTATACTGTATAATTTGCAAAGCCCCAATTAAGAAGTTTTTTAGCATCTTCAAAACGCTCTGTACTGTTATCACTACCAAGAACTACTGCTACAAGTTCCATTCCGTCACGCTTGGCAGATGCACTGACACAATATCCCGCTTTGCTTGTTGTTCCCGTTTTCACCCCTGTTGTACCCTCATAAAAACGGACTAATCTGTTAGTGTTTACAAGTTCTGTTTCACCATTTCTTAAAGAATCCATCCAGACTGTTGTATATTCTTTGATTTTCTCGTGCTTCATAAGTTCGCAACTCATAATTGCAACATCACGGGCTGTTGAATAATGATTTTCGGCAGTATCATCAAGTCCTGACGGATTTTCAAAATTAGTATTATTCATTCCAAGTTCTTTTGCTCTTTGATTCATCATTGCAACAAATTCCGTTTCACCACCAGCGACATGCTCACCTAAAGCAGTACACGCATCGTTGGCACTACCTATTGCCGTTGCTTTGAGCATTTCATTAACTGTCATCTGCTCGCCTTCTTTAAGCCAGATTTGTGAGCCACCTTTTGAAGACGCATTTTTGCTTGTTGTGACTATGTCGTCCAGTTTGATTTTGCCACCATCCAATGCTTCCATAACAAGTAGCATAGTCATAATTTTTGTAATGGACGCAGGTGGCAGTTTTTCATCGGGATTTTTTGAGAGCAAAATCTCTCCACTTGACATTTCCATCAACACAACCGACTTTGCCGTTAAAGAGTCTGTTAATGTATTATTCTGAGCAAAAGCTGTTACTGATAATGGCATTATCATTAAAAAGCACAATAAAACTGATATTATTTTCTTCATTATTATCCCTCCACACAAAAATATATGAATGGGACAAATTGTTATATGAAAAATATAAAATATATGTTATAATGTCTTTTGGTGATAATATGAAAGTGTTTTTTCACACTCTTGGGTGCAAGGTTAATCAATATGAAACCCAAGAAATGCGAGAACAATTAAAGAAAAATGGATATGAGATTACTGACGATGAAACAGAAGCTTCTGTATTCGTCATAAACTCTTGCACAGTTACAAGTGAAAGTGACAGAAAAACTAGACAATGTGTTCGTCATTATAAAAAGAAATATCCCCAAAGCACAATTGTACTCACGGGATGTATGCCACAGTCTTTTCCTGAAATGGCAGAGCAACTTATAGAAGCAGACATTGTTTTGGGTAATAAAAATAACAAATTATTGGTATCTTCTCTTAACGAATATTTTTCTGCATCTTGCAGAGTTATACATTTAGAGCAACACCAAAGTGGTGAAGCACTTGTTTCAAGTGGTATAAGCGATTTTGAAGAACGCACAAGAGCAACTTTAAAAATTGAAGACGGTTGCGACAGATTTTGCTCATATTGTATTATCCCAAAGGCTCGCGGTCGTGTTCGTTGTAAGGATATTGATAGTGTCAAAGCGGAAGTTAACGCATTAGCAGAGAACGGTTATCGCGAAATCGTGCTTGTTGGAATAAATCTCTCGGCTTATGGTCGTGGCAGTGATTTAGACCTTGCTGACGCAGTTTTTGCAGTGAGTGAAAACGAAAAAATCGAGAGAATTCGTTTAGGTTCACTTGAGCCTGACCATATTACAGATGAATTGATTGGAAAGCTCGCTAAATGCGAAAAATTATGTCCTCAGTTTCATATTTCATTACAAAGTGGTTGTGACAAAACTCTTAAGAATATGAATCGTCATTATACAAGTGATGAATATTTTGCACTTTGCCAAAAACTCAGGGTAAATTTTAAAGACTGCACGCTTACAACTGATATTATGGTCGGTTTTCCAAAAGAAACCCAAGAAGATTTTGAAACAACAAAGTTTTTTGCAGAGAAAGTTGGATTTGAGAAAATTCACATTTTCCCCTACTCTCGCAGAAGTGGTACTGTTGCTGACAGAATGGACGGTCAAATTGAGAAATCTGTCAAGGCTCAAAGAGTGAAAGAATTATCAATTGTTGCAGAAAAAATCCGCCAAGATTTTTTAAATGCTCAAATCGGCAAAACACTCTCTGTGCTTATTGAAACCCGCCAAGATGACGGAATGTATTTAGGATATACTGCAAATTACACACCAGTTAAAGTTGTTGGTGATGTTGAAATTGGTAAAATTGTTAATGTTACAATTAAATCAGTTCAAGATGATTTTTGCATAGGTGAATAAAATTAAAAATACGGTAAGGCTAAATACCTTACCGTATTTTTTAGTTGTAAACAATTTGGTATGCCACAG
This sequence comes from Candidatus Fimenecus sp., assembly GCA_045655645.1. Classification (GTDB taxonomy): domain Bacteria; phylum Bacillota; class Clostridia; order Oscillospirales; family Acutalibacteraceae; genus Fimenecus. The sequence goes on along the minus strand of JAZOPS010000010.1, from coordinate 1,399 downwards.
AATTTACTATATCATCAGAATTAAATGAAACCGTTAATTTAACATTTCTATCCTTTTCATTCTTGCCAACATAGTAATATAAAGTATCGTCTTTCTTTTGTCCTTTTGGACGGCCTAATGCATCTTCAACTGCATCACGAGTAGCCCCTGGTGTCAAAGTGCCAGCAAACTTAATTTGTCTGTTGCCTTCAGTAGTGTTATTAAAGCTATAAGCAACCACATTTGCATCTTTATAAGGCAACTCCGGTTTTGAACTTGTGTTTCTTACTGTAACTTTAAAACTAACACCTTCGCCAACAATATTAAGTGTTACGGTTTCTCTTGGTGCTAAAACCTTATCGCCAAGAACACTTTCATTGCCGATTTTCAATCCGCTTTGTTCCATAAAATCACTGACTTTGCAAGGGAGTTGAACAGAGTTTCCATTTGGAAAAACTATTTTTCCACTTTGCCAATCTGCTTTTAACATTTCGCCATCAATCGCCACTGTTTCTTGTGGTGTTGATGGTTCTTTATTATTACAAGCTGCGAAGGATAAAGCCATTATCAACGCAAGCGAAACTAATATAAATCTTTTCATAATATCAATCCTTTCGGGTTATATTATATTATTTTGACGGTAAAAAATCAACTTTAATTTACTGTATAGTAAAACCAGTTTGCAAGATTTTCAGGCTCAACAAAGAACTTTGCTCTGAAAAGATTTGTTTTGAGTTTTGAACCTTTCACAGGAATATCTGCAAGAGATTTTACTGTTACTGCGTATTCTTTATCCGCTTTAACTGTTATAATTTTTTCTTCGTTTGGAAGCAAATCGAAATAGTTATCAGAAAATGGCTCTCTAAAATCTTCAATATCAACCATAACACTACGGCAGAATACAGGAGAAACAAGTTTAACAACGATTTCACCGTTTTCATAAGAAACAGATTTTTTAATTGTATTTGCTTTAAGTTTTAAATCACGGTCAGGAACAAAAATCTTTGTTCTTTCTGAAACTACTTTTCCGTTTTCATAAAGTTTAACTGATAAGAACATATTCTTCTTATCACCTGTTATATTGCCCTTTTCGAACATAACTCTTGAATTAGCGCCGACCCTAACCATTAAATCTGCCGTATTAGTGTTTTCATATAAAACCTTGCCGTCAAGAGTTGAAAGACATACACTTACCTTTACATTATGTTCTTTCAATGTATCGTTGAGAATGTAGACTTTATAGTCCTTATCTGTTTCTTCAACAGAAACACAAAGTGGTTCAAAGAAATGTCTGGCAGAATATTGGAGAGCCTTCCACTTACCTGTATAGTCGACACTTGCCCATGAAGGTGCCTGCCAACAGTCATTATACTGCCAGAAAAGTGAACCATTACAGCGCTCACGATGACGACGCCAATGC
>JAZOPS010000009.1:0-21573 GCA_045655645.1 Candidatus Fimenecus sp. | reverse complement strand
GAAACAAGGGAAGGAGATTATGTAATGAATGTAAATGATATTTTATCTGCAATGATGCACGAATGCATTGACAAGATGCTTGCAGTTGGCATACCAGTAGCAAAAGAACATATCAATAGCATTACTTTTCAAAAACTTAATGTTATTAGTGCTGGTTGTTATTGTAAGAATGTTGATGGGAATATGGTTTATGACATTGTTATACATAATGGTGTCGTAAAATATATTGATGATGTTGTTGTTTTAAGTAATATACGAGATGATATTTATCACGAACTCCTTCACACTTGTCCTAACTGTTGCAATGGACATAATGACGAATTTGTTAAGTGGTCTCGGATTTGCGACGAAAAACTTGGGACACACACACTTCGATTTGTTGATCGAAAGATTTATTACAACAGACACAAAGGCGACATTTACAAAAGGGCTTGTCCTAAATGTGGGTTTGAGCATTGGTATTCGAAAGAGTTGACTTATAATCTTCGATGTAAGACTTGTGGTTCGATTTTTGAAAAATGCTAATATCATAAAAAAACACCTTGCGAATACTCGAAATGTCATTAAGTTAAGCACTCAAATTGTTGACGGAGATGATGCTGATATTAAGGCATTAATTAAAAAGATTACAAACGCTCTTAACGAAAGAAATCGCATTTGCAAGGTAAGCAAGGTGTGAGTAAGATTCTTTCTCAACATCGAATCAATTAGCTAAAAGATTTTTATTGTTTTAAGTGTTGACGCTTTAGATAATATAAACTTAATATTCACACAAAAAGAGACGAGGCAAAACCTCGTCTCTTTATTTATGTGTTTTTATGTTGCCTGCCTGTGTGGTCGAGGTAGTAGTTGTCTTTATAGATTAAATCATTGACTGATACAAATGAATAGCCTTGATTTTCTAACTCTGTAAGGATTTTATCAAGGGCAGGGGCGGTGTTTTCCACTCCGTTATGAAAAAGCACAATTGAGCCGTTTGTGACACGGCTTAAAACCCTGTTAACAATCTCATCAACCGACAGTTTTTGATAGTCAAGAGAGTCACAATTCCATTGAATTGTATGCATTCCAAGTGATTTTGCAACATCCATACTCTGATTTGTATAGTCCCCAGATGGTGCTCTTAAAAGTGTGATTTTTTCGCCGATAATCCCTTCAAGTTTCTCGTTACAGTTTTCGATTTCTTCTTTGATTTCTTTTCGTGAGCATTTTGAAAAAGCCTTGTGAGTATCAGAGTGGTTTGCTATTGTGTGCCCTGCATCATAAAAGGCTTTCACACTTTCAGGGAAACTCTTTGCCCAATCACCAACCACAAAAAATGTGGCTTTTGCATTATGTTTTGCCAGTATTTCAATCAATTCTTCGGTGTCTTGATTAGTCCATGCTGCATCAAAAGTGATTGCAATTTTCTTTTCGTCAGTTGCGACGGCATAAATTGGTAATTGCTTTGTGGGTGATGAAGCGGAAACGATATATCCTGTAAACAAAATTAAACCACCAATCAAAACAATTATACCAAAAAGAATAAGCAATAATGTCTGTCGTTTAAAAACAAAAAATCTCATAAAAAATACCCCTTTCAATTATATGAAAGGGGGTTCAGTTTATATGTAAGTGATTTTATTCTGCTTTTGGTGCACGAAGCTCAGCAATTTCATTTTCAATGAATTCTTCCATTGATGGTTGCTCTTGCATCTGCTTTTTAAGGCTGTTGCCAACGATAACATTAAGTGTAAAGTTAACAAGGAAAAGAACACATCCAACAATGAAACCAAAACCAAGACTGCAATCTGTAACGATTCCACCACCAAGAGTTTCACAAGCTGTTGTAAACTGTGCAAAGAATACTGCTGCAACGCCCCAAGAAAGTGTGCTTATCACATTGAGAATAATGTTGAACATATATTTGAGTTTAATGCCCGCAATAAGTAAAACGAAGAAATTGAGAACGCCACATACAACTGCAACGAGAAGAAGTGCGCAAGCAACAACAACCATAAGTGCTGCTTGACCAAGAACTTCGCCACCTGCAAGTTTCAAAACGCTGCCAATATCTGTTTTGAGAAGATAATCAAGAACAAATGTCAAGAAAGACACAGTTTTTGTATCTGTATAGAAAGGCATTGTAATTGTGAATTTGTAAAGTGGAAGAACAAGTGCAATAAGTGGTGCAAATGTCATAATAAGACGAATGATGCGAAGTTTTGAACCTGCTGCTGCGCTTTTGAAGTTTGCTGTTTTATAGTGCAATTTTGCAAATGCGTGTTCAGCAAAGTCAGAGTCTTTCTCAAGTCTTTCTTCCCATTGGAAGTTTGGAATATTTGCGCCACATTTTGGACATTCTGCTTTAACATTCCAAAGTTTTAATGTGTGCCCACAGTTAGGACATTTTGATGCCATAAAATCACTCTTTTCGTAAGGTCAAAATAATACCATATTATTCTACTACATTTATTTCTTTTTTGCAAGTCTAATAACATTCCAAGAAAGTGGTTTAAGTTTTATTGAAAGCTCTTTGCCGTCAAAAGCAGGATTTTCTGCTTTGAATGGTTTAACAGGAGTGTGGATTGCACTGTTTTCTTCTTTGATGCCATATCCACTCATTTCAATACAATCAATAACCTGGAAGTTTTCAAAATCAAGAAGAGAAACATCAAAGAGAATGTCTTCTTCCATATTTCTGTTAACTGCAAAGATTGTAAGACTTTCTTTGTCTTCGCTCATGGTTGCGATTGACTCGATATCAGGAACATCTGTGAACTCTTTTGTATCGTGTTTAGGCGAAACAACTCTTGAATCAAGAGTGTAGCCACGACCAAAATTTGAAAGATGCATAAATGGGTAGAAAATTGTCTGTTCCCAACATTTTCCCCCGTTTTCAGTCATAATTGGTGCAATAACATTAACAAGCTGTGCAAGACAACCAATTTTAACTCTGTCAGCATGTTTTAAGAGAGTCATAAGCATAAGTGCAACTAAAAGAGCATCTTCAAAGTTGTAGATATCTTCAAGCTGATGGGGTGCAGTGCTCCATTTTTCAAAAGGTGCACCATTTGAATGATACCACACATTCCACTCATCAAATGAAAGGTTAACGGTGTGCTTTGAGCGTTTTTTTGCTTTGATATAGTCACAAATGCAAATTACTGAACGGATAAACTCATCCATTTTCAAGTTCTTTGCAAGGAATGATGGTGTATCATTTTCGTGATTGCCGAAATAGATGTGAAGTGAAAGATAGTCAACTTTATCATAAGCTAAGTCAAGCGTAGTTGCTTCCCATTCACCAAATGTATCCATATCGCGAGATGCGCTACCACAAAGCACAGTTTCAATTGATGGGTCAGTCCATTTCATAACCTTTGATGCTTCGGCTGCTGTTCGACCATATTCAACTGCAGTTTTGTGACCGATTTGCCAGTCACCATCCATTTCGTTACCAAGACACCAAAGTTTAATGTTATGAGGGTCTTCATATCCGTGTGAACGACGAAGGTCACTCCAATAACTGCCACTCTTATGGTTACAGTATTCAACAAGATTTCTTGCTTCTTCAGGACCACGAAGTCCAAGGTTTACAGCCATCATTGGTTGAGAATTCGCTTTTTTACACCATTTAGCAAATTCATTTGTACCAAAAAGGTTGGGCTCTGTCACGCCCCAAGCAAGTTCAAGTTTGCGAGGTCTCAATTCAACAGGACCAACGCCATCTTCCCAGTTATAGCCTGAAACAAAGTTGCCACCTGGATAACGAACAATCGGAACATTAAGTTTTTTAACCTTTTCAATAACATCTTGACGGAAACCGTCTTCATCAGCAGTTGGATGGTCGGGTTCATAAATACCGCCATAAACAGCTCTGCCTAAATGCTCAATGAATGAGCCATAAATTCTTTCGTCAATTTTTGCACTTGTAAATTCAGATACAAGTGACATCTTTGCCTTTTTCATATATAGTACCCCCAACGGTATTATTTCTTTTCTGTTGATGTTTCCACTTCTTCAACTTGTTTTTCAGAAAGGAAATTTTGCATAATCTTAATGTTTTTATCAAAATCCATTACAAGACAAGAACCAATACCAGAAATGCTTTTGCTTGACCAAGTGTTGTCAGCAGGAATCGGCTGTTGAACAATTGGATATGAGTATGCTTGTTTCAAAAGTGCTTTAACACCAATGCTCATTATTTCTTTTGAACTGAGATTTGTTTTTACCAACGGAATAATTGTTTCTGCCAATTCAATTATTGCGGGAATATCTTGTTGTAATGTTTTTTCAATAATAGCGGTAATAACTTTTCTCTGTCTTTCTGTTCTCATAAAGTCAGAGTCAAGTTTACGAATTCTAGAATACCAAAGAGCTTGTTCGCCGTTGAGAAGAATGTCTTCACCGGCTTCAATTCGAACAGGAACATTAACGCTACCAGAATGATATGTATAGTAACTTTCTTTTTCGGTTACATCAACATTTATGCCACCTAGTTCATCAACGATAGTTGTGAAAATTTCAAAATCCACAACTACATAATATGGAATACTCACTTTAAAATTCATTTCAAGGGTATCAACAAGTGTCTGTATTCCGCCACGAAGATAAGCGGCATTGAGCTTTTCTTTTCTGTCGCGACCAGCAATTGAAACATAAGAGTCACGAAGGAAGGATGTGAGTTTGATTTCGCCATTTTTATTATCTAATGTAACGAGCATCATTGTGTCTGAGCGAGATTCAGTTTCACCTTCTCTAGCATCAATACCAACTAAAAGAATGTTAATTTGCTCGTCATCACTATAAAGAAGTGACTCTGAAATATATTCATTATCAACAATTTTTTCTGTGCTATCAAAAGAAGAAAGAAGTTTGTCAACGGTGTTATAGCCATAAAAACCAACACAAGAAACTAAAACAAGAATAATGCATAAAAATACAAGAAAAGTATTTCTTACAGGGTGACTTTCTTTGCTCTTTTTCTTTTGTTCACGACGAGATTCAGGTGCCATTCTGCTATAAACATCACTTATGTCGTCATATTGAATTTCTTGACGACGGCGATTTTGAACGGCACTATTATATTTTACTGTGAAATCATCACTGACATAGTCTTCTTCATGAATTTCGTCTTGTTCAGATGAAAAAGATGAAATGTCTTCAAAGTTAGAAGAACTATAAATATCTTCGTATTCGTCAGCATTGCTGGAATTACTGAAAATATCTTCAAATTCGTCATTTTTGAAACGATTATCAGCCAAAATTTTCACTTCCTTAAATTATTATTTTATCCCCTTTATTTTACAACAATCAATAAAAAATCACAATATATTTTCTTAAAATAATAGGGAATAAAAGATGGAAAAATATATTTTTTTCACTTATCTCTTGCAAGATAAATATAATTTATGTATAATTATAACCAGTTACAGTCGGTTGGCATGAATTTGTCAACAATTATTCGGGAGAAGATACATATGTTAGGTAAATATGTAAGGGTGAGAGTGACTCATCCAATGAACTCCTTTGACAGTGAAAGAAATATAACCTTTAAATTGAATTATGGTACTGTTGAGAGTGGTCTTGACCCTCGCTCTCCTGTCAAGGGCGCATTTGTTATGGGCGTCAATCACAAAGTTCGAATTTTTGAAGGACGAGTGATTGCAACAATTAAAAATGACAAAGGAATTGTGCTTGTTGTAGCACCAAAAAGCAAACGATATATCATTCACGAAATTGAAGACGCTATCGAATTTGCTTATGGCACACAAAGACGAGAAATATCTTGTCTTTATGAATGTTCTTGTGGTGCAATCGTTTATAGAATTATTAACGGTCAGGTTCGTTTCTTGCTTATTAAAAACAGACGAAGTGCAAACTGGGGTTTCCCAAAAGGGCACATGGAACGTGGCGAAAACGAACACGAAACAGCTTATCGCGAAGTGCTTGAAGAAGCAGGAATCAGAATTCGCTTTATGCCTGATTTTAGATATAAATCAGAGTATTCAATTCAAGGCAGAATTGAGAAAAAAGTTATTATATTCCTTGCAACAACTGACGATACAAATACAATTATTCAGCGTGAAGAAATTGAAGAATATTTGTGGTTAGGCTTTGAAAAAGCAATGAATTCGCTTAAATTTCCTAATGATAAATTCCTTTTGAGAAAAGCAAACGAATATCTCGAAAAGATGGAGGTTGCAAATGGTTGAACAAATAGTAGAAGCAATTATGACTTTCTTGCAGGATAAAGTTCCTGAAGAGTTGGTTGCGTTTGTTATTTCGCTTTGTCCTGTGCTTGAATGCCGTGGTGGTATGATAGCAGCAAGACTTATGGAAATTCCATTTATCAAGGCATTTTTGATTTGTTATCTTGGTAATATGTTGCCAATTCCATTTATCATTCTTTTCATCAGAAAGATTTTTGATTTCTTGAGAAATTTCAAATTCTTTGCAAAGATAGTTGAAAAGCTTGAGGCAAAGGGCGAAAAAAACAAAGAAAAGATTATGAAATATGAGGCATGGGGCTTGCTTTTATTCGTTGCAATTCCATTACCAGGCACAGGTGGTTGGACAGGTGCATTGATGGCAGCACTTCTTGACATTCGTTTTAAAAGAGCACTTCCAATTATTGCACTTGGTGTTCTTATTGCAGGATTCATTATGTCAGGCCTTACTTACGGACTTTTCCAGATGTAAAAAACAAGGACTAAACCATTTGGTTTAGTCCTTTTAATATTTATTTAATCAGTTCTCCGTTTTTGATATAAACACGGGGGACTCTTTTATTGAGAAGACAACAGAATTCATAGTTGAAACGATATTCTGAATCTGACAAATCTTCAACTGTAATCATTTCGTTGCCGTCAACGCCCATAAGTGTTACTTCATCGCCAACTTTAAGGTCGGGCACATTCGAAGCATCAATCATAAATTGGTCCATACAGATTTTGCCAATTATTTTACAACGAATACCGTTAACAATTACTTCACCTTTATTTGAAAGGTATCGTGGGTAACCATCGGCATATCCAACAGGTACAGTTGCAACTTTCATATCCTTGTCTGCAACAAATGTTGAACCATAACTAACTGTGAAACCTGCGTTAACATCTTTTACAAAAGAAATACTACTCTTTAATTCCATTGCTGGATAAAGCACAAAATCACGGCTCATTTCTTCTGACGGATAAAGACCATACATCATAATTCCACAACGGACACTGTCACCAACATATCCGTCCAATTCCATAACAGCAGCACTATTATACATGTGTCGTCTGAAAATATATCCGTCTGCAATTAGTCTGTCTGTAAGTTTAAGATACTTTTCTCTTTGATTTTCCGCAGATGTTTTATCGGGGTTATCAGCACAAGCAAAATGAGTGAAAATTCCCGCAACAGACAGTCCATCGAGTGCAAAAATTTTCTTTATGTCTTCATAACTTTGCTCATTTGCTTGAAAACCGATTCGTCCCATACCTGTATCGATTTTAATGTGAACAGTTGCTGTTTTACCCATTTCTTTTGCAGTTACTGCAAAAAACTTTGCAGTTTCATAATCAGAAACGGTGCAATCAATATTGTTATTGACAGCAACATGGAATTCTTCTCTGAAAGTTTCACCAAGAATGAGAATTGGTGCAGTCACGCCATCATTTCTAAGGTCAAGTGCTTCTTGCATTGTGGCAACACCAAAACGATTTACACCCAATTCACAAAGAAATTCAGTAACTTTTGTTGCTCCGTGACCATAAGCATCTGCTTTAACAATACCTGTAATATCGGTGTTCTCTGGCAAATGCGCTCTGATAGCGTCTATATTCTTTTTTATGTTGTCGAGATTTACTTTTGCATAAACTCTTTTAAGTAACATTAAAAAACCTTCTTACAAATATTTATACACTTTTGCGCCATGTTGCAGGCATAAAGAGAATAATCATCGGGAATATTTCAAGACGACCGATAAGCATATCGGCACAGAGAATGATTTTTGAGAAATTAGAAAACGCACTGAAATTCTCAATAGGACCAACTCTTGAAAGTCCTGGCCCCAAATTGCTGATACAAGTAACAACCGCTGTAAGTGTTGTTGAAAAATCAAAGTGGTTGAAAGATAAAAGCAAAACTGAAACACCGATTACAAAAATATAAATGAGGAAATATGTTGTGTTTGTGCTGACAACATTCTTATCAATAACAGCACCGTCAAGTTTAATTGCTTTTACTCTGTTTGGGTTAATTGCTCTGCGGAGTTCTCTGAAAACAGATTTCGCAAGAATAAGCATTCTTCCAACTTTGAGACCACCACCCGTTGAACCGGAACAAGCACCAAGGAACATCAATACGATAATTATCATCTGTGAAAGTACAGGCCATTTGTTAAAGTCGGCAGTTACAAATCCTGTTGTGGTAATAACTGAAACCACTTGGAAGATTGACTGACGAAGAGCTGTACCCAAAGAATCAACGATTGGATAAATATCAACTGTGATAACTGCAAAACAAACAAATATAATAATGAGATAAGTCCACAATTCTTCACTCTTGAACGCTCTCTTGAATTGTCTGATGAGCAAAAGATAGAAAAGATTGAAGTTAACACCAAAAAGTGCCATAAACACGGTAATTACCATTTCAATACCTACATTATTATATGCGGCAATGCTTGTGTTTTTGATTCCAAATCCACCTGTACCTGCTGTTGAAAAAGCTGTTGTAACGCTATCAAATAACGGCATATCGCAACAAAGCAATGCAATTATCTCGGCAATTGTAAAAACTGTATAGATAATATAGAGAATTCGCGCTGTTACAGCAGTCTTGGAAACGATTTTACCAACAGTTGGTCCCGGAACTTCTGCACGAAGAATGTGCATTGATTGCATATCTTTCTGTGGCAAGAAAGCAAGAACAAACACGATGATTCCCATACCACCAATCCAGTGAGTAAATGAGCGCCAGAACAAAAGTGATTTTGGCAATGCTTCAATGTCGGTCAATATTGTTGCACCTGTTGTGCTAAAGCCCGAAACTGTTTCAAAAAAAGCATCTACAGGTGACGGGATTGAGCCTGATACGAAATATGGCAAAGCACCGAAGATTGACATTAAAATCCACGAAAGAGAAACAATAACCAAACCTTCACGAGCATAAACATGTTTGTCTTTTAACTTAGGTAAAGTCATAAATAAACTTGTTACAATCAATAATCCGATTGCAAGCAAAAAAGAATATTCAACTTTTTCTTTGTAATAAAGTGAAACCATCATTGGCAAAAACATAAGAAGCGCTTCAACTTGCAAAAGTCTGCCAACGGTTTTAAATACCATTCTATAATTCATAAAATTACCTTATTCAAAAATTTCGTTAATACTTCTCAGCTGTTGACTCTTTGAAACAACAATAACGCTGTCACCAAGTTCAATCGCATCATTACCACTTGGGAACATAACCTGATGATTACGAACAATTGCGGCAATAAGTGTATCTTTGTTAATATCAAGGTCTTTAAGTGGAATATCAATGCCCTTAAAGTCATCATTGATTATGAACTCAAGAGCTTCAACCTGACCACCGACTAATTTATAAAGAGTCTGAACGCTTGATTCACCCGAGTTTTCAAGGGCACGCACATAACCGATAATCCTGTTAGCTGCAATAGCTTTTGATGAGAAAGCACTGTCAACGCCAATACTTTCAAGCACATCATAGGATACATGGTTTACTTTTGCAACGGCTTTTCGAATTCCAAGAGCAGAAGCATACATAGCAGCTATGATATTTTCTTCATCGATTCTTGTAAGAGCAACGAAAGCGTCCTGATGTTTGAGCCCTTGTTCCATAAGAATACTTTTATCTGTGCCGTCACCAAAGACAACATCCACATTTGGAAGATTTTCGCAAAGATGCTCACAACGGTCAGGGTCGATTTCAAGAATCTTAACATTATATCCACCGGTTTCTGACAACTGACGAGCAAGATAATAACCCATCTTGCCACCACCGATAATCATAATGTTCTTGGTGCTGTGTTTATAAATTCCAAGGTTTTTCATGAATTTCACAAGTACGCCGCGGGGCGCAGTAATGTGAATTTTATCACCTTTTTGAAGAGTAAAGTCACCACGGGGGATAATCACTTCGTTTTTGCGTTGAACTGCACAAATCAAAACTCTGTATTTGAATGTGTTGAAGATGTCCATAAGTTTCATGTTGCAAAGCGGATTGCCTTCTTCAAGCTTTAACTCTGCAAGGTCAACTTTTCCACGATAGAATGATTCAATATTGATAGCGTTGGGGAATCTCAACACCTTTGCAATTTCAGTAGCAGCGTCAAGTTCAGGATTGATTACCATACTAAGACCTAATTCGTCTTTAAAGAATGGTAACTGTTTTAAATATTCAGGGTTGCGCACACGAGCAATTGTATGCTCTGCGCCGATTTTCTTTGCAACAAGACAAGAGAGAATATTAAGCTCATCAGAAGATGTTGCAGCGATGAAAACATCTGCATCCCCGACGCCTGCTTCAACCTGAATGTCATAACTTGCACCGTTGCCACAAATACCCATAACATCAAAGTTGTTTACCATTTGTTCAACAACTTTCTGGTTGCGGTCAATAACAACTACATTGTGATTTTCAAGTGAGAGATATTCAACAAGTGTTGCACCGACTTTGCCGTCACCAACAATTACTATGTTCATAAATTTAATCTCCGTTAAATGATTATAATTTCACTAAATATCATAATACCACAAGATTATTGATTTTACAATATTTTTTAATATTTGACCAAAACAAAAAAATATGTTAAATTTAAGAAAAGGGGATGTTTTCATGAATAAAAAAGTAAAGAATTCTTTAATAGGGTTAGGTAGTGTTGCAGTTGCAGCCGCAGTAGCAATTGGTGGGTTTTTAGCAGTTTATCCAATGACTCCTAATGTTGAAATTAAATCTGCAGAGGAAAGAATTGAAAATAGTAGCGAACTTTTAATTGCAAGCTATAATACAGCAGCACCTTGGGGCAACTTAATAAAGGGTACATACACAACTCGTCGTGCGCATCTTTTTGCACAACAGATGAATAACACTTTGCCTGACTCATTTGGTGTTCAAGAAATCAATACATTCTGGGTTGAGCATTTCAAAAAACTTTTGCCGCAATATGAATATTATGGCTTAAAACGTGGCGGTGATTCAGAAGAAAAAACATCTGAAATGAGTGGTATTTTCTATCTTAAAGAAAAATATAATCTTTTAGATAACGGCACTTTTTGGATTTCAAATACACCAGATACAGAATCAAAATTTGATGGTGCAGCTTGTTACAGAATTTGTTCTTATGCCGTGCTTGAAAATAAGGCAACGGGATTCAAATATATTCACATGAACACTCATCTTGACCATGTGAGTACAGAAGCGCAAAATCTTGGTGGTAATCTTATTCTCAATAAATCACAAGAGTTAAAGAAGAGCTATCCTGATGCAAAAACAGTAATAACAGGTGACTTTAACCAAAGTGTTGATGGTGAAGCAGTTAAAATTCTCAACGCAAATGGTTTTGTGAGTGCAAATACAGTTGTTACGAATGGTGACAAAATAGCAACATTCCACGGTTGGACAGGTAACAAAGAAGATGCGCCAATAGATTTTATTTTTGCTGATGACACAATGAAAATTAAGTCATATAATGTGCAAAACGAAAAGGTTGGCAACTCTTTCGCATCTGACCATTATATGATTACCGCAGAAATAGAATTTTAAGTAATGTGTAATTTTGAATTTGTATTATAGGGAACGACGAGGGCGTCGTTCCCTATAATTTTTCGCTCCAACAATCTCCAATCTATCTTTTATATTACAACTTTGCGTTCTTGCCTTTTGTGTTTTTTTGTGTTACAATGAAAAATAGAAATCAAACAAGAAAGTTGGGGGATTGACAATGAGTTACGATTATAACAAAAGCACCGCATTGATTATTGGTATGACCGATACTGACGAAAAGGTTACTGCTGCGGCAGGTCGTGTTTCAACTCAAGAAGGTACAGCGCTTTCTATTTGGGATAAATCTCAGGATAAAGAGAAAAATGCTAACCTTATCGGCAAGGTTACAGCATCGGGTCACACAAGCACAGTTGAACACACATATTTTCAACTTGCATTCCAAAATGTTACTGCTGTTGTTGAACAGTTTATTATCGAATTCAGACTTGCATCATATACAGTTAAGTCAAGACGATATGTTAATTTCAGCGACGCAGGTTTCTATGTGCCTGAGTTTAATAATGAAGAAATCACAAAGAGTTATAAAGAGCACATGAGCAAAATGTTTGCTCTCTATGATGAGCTTTGTGAAAATGGTGTTCTTCGTGAAGATGCTCGTTTTGTGCTTCCATATTGTCTTTATAGCAATTTCTTCTGTTCAGTAAACGGTAGAGAATTTTTGCACATGCTTGACGCTATGATTTATGGTCGTGGCGCAAAATATCCTGAAATTAAAGCGTTGGGACTTGAACTTTTAGAACAGGCAAAGATTAAAGCACCTGGTATTATGTCAAGTTTCAAAGAAAAAGAAATCAAAGAAGACGGTCCTGATTTGTCATTTGTGAAAGTCCAGCCTGAGCACACAAAGACACCTGTTGAGCTTCTTGGTGCAACACCAAATGCTGCAAAACTTATCGCAAGAAATGCATTGATTTTTGATAAGAATTGTTCAACAGAACAGGCAGAAGAAATTATCAAAGATGATGCGATTACAGAGAAAATCGTTGAAGCAGTTGCAAAATGCAAAAGACCAAGAGCGCTTGAGTGTGCAAATTATACTTTCCGTTTTAACAATGTTTCACTTTCTTGCATAACTCACTTTGCTCGTCACAGAATTCAGTCAATCGAAATTCCTGAACTTATTAAAACAGATAGATTAAGTTATATTGTTCCACCAGTTCTCAAAGATAAACCAGAACTTTTAGAAAAATATAAACAAGCATTTGTTGATACAGATAAAGAGTATAAACGCCTTAAAGAAATGGGTGTGGCTGAAGAATTGTTGGTATATTATCAACTTTCAGGTAATACACTTGATATTGTAACAACAATGAATGCAAGACAGTTAATGCTCTTTATGAGACTTCGTTCTTGCACTCGTGCTCAGTGGGAGATTCAAGAATATGCCGTTGAAGCACTTAAAATTCTTCGCAAAGCAGAGCCAAAAGTGTTTAAATTTTATGGTCCAAGCTGTTTCGTGAGTGCTTGCCCTGAAGGAAGAATGACTTGTGGAAGAGCAGGGGAAATCAAAGAGCGTTTCAAGGCTTTATAATTAAAATTATAATATGATAAACGGTAGAAAAAACAACAGAAAAACCTTTATTTTTCCAATAATTGCACTGTTTTCGTTGACACTTTGTTCCGTGTTGGCACTCTTGTTGGTTGGCGGTGACGAAGCGGTATATAAACTTAGTCAGCTAAACTTTGTGCCTGACGAAAAAACAGTTTGCATTGACCCGGGACACGGTGGTGACGACCCGGGCGCATTGGGAAAAGATAGAAAAGAAAAAGACGATAATCTGCGTCTTTCTCTTCTTGTGCGAGATATACTCACAGATAGGGGATATACTGTTGTAATGACCCGTGAAAACGACAGTGGCGTTTCTTTGTCTGACCGATGTAAAATCGCAAACAAGGCAAGAGCGTCACTTTTTATTGCTATTCACAGAAACAGTAGCACAGGTGATGGCAAGGGTATTGAAACATGGATTCATTCAAGTCAACCCACCGACGATATGTTGCTTGCCGAGAATTTAATGGAAAATATGCGCGTTGTTGGTTTTTCAGCAGATAGGGGAATAAATTTCGGCTATCGCAAAGGCGAAAATATGAATTATTATATAAATCGCAACACCAAAATGCCATCATGTCTTTTAGAAGTGGGATTTATCACAAGTGATGAAGATAACAAAGACTTTGACGAAAAACTTAATGCCTATGCTAAAGCGATAGCAGATGGAATTGAACAGACTCTCTTGGAAATGAACGGATAGATAGTTTCTTTTTCTGCAATACTGCCTGTCATTCGGCTCGCAGTATTCTTATACAGCTTCGCCTTTGACAGATTGTCTTGCAAAAAAATAAAACTATCTTTAATTAAGAAAATTAAAAGACTTAATTTTTTTATTCAAAAACCCTTGACAATTTGAATTTGTTGATATATAATTGCTTTTGCTCGTTGGGGAATAGTGTAACGGTAGCACGACAGACTCTGACTCTGTTTGTTGGGGTTCGAATCCCTATTCCCCAGCCATAAAAAATAGTCATCACTTTTGTGGTGACTATTTTTTTTATAGTTAGGGATTCGAACCCGTAGGGTTTTGGCGTTAAGAAAACGATTCAGTGAATCGTTTTTAGCCAAAAAGCACGAGACATTTATGTCGAGTGTGAAGTATGCAAGGCGAACGCCGAAGCAGACGGTCGCCTATTCCCCAGCCATAAAAAGACAAGTTTCGACAGAAACTTGTCTTTTTTTATTCAATCCAAAGGAATTGGTATGTAATCGGTTCGCAAAGCGAACTGTATGTCACCAAGGCTTTTAGTCTTGTGTTATTTCTTCTTTGGTTTAATTTTATTTTTCTTGAATACATTACTTGTTTTTGTTATAATGTTTTCGGTGATAAAAATGGAACTTAAATTCAATAACGGAAAATTTAGAATAATGCAGATTGCTGATACACAAGACACAAGCTGGACTTCGCCTGATACTGTGAATTTCATTCGTTGCGCTGTGAAAAAGGCAAAACCTGATTTGGTTGTGTTCAGTGGCGACCAGTTAAAAGGCTATGGTATTACCTTTAATATTGGTGACAGAAAAGCAAATCCCAAGATTGCCATTGATAATCTTTTAAAGCCACTTGACGAAATGGGTGTGCCTTTTACATTTGTATTTGGTAACCACGATGACCAATGTGCAGCAAATAAAAAGCAACAGTTAGAACTCTATAAACAACACGAAAATTGCCTTGCTTTCAATGCAGATGACAATATTGACGGTTATTGCAACCATAATCTTCTCGTTATGGGTGAAGACGGGGCACCAAAACTCAATGTGCTTTTGATTGATAGCCTTTCAATGAGCCTTAATGGTCGTTGCAGTCCTGTGTCAGTTGGTCAAATTGAATGGTATAAAGGACTTCGTGATGAACTTAAAGAAAAGTATGGAGACTATGTGCCAACAATTATGTTTCAGCATATTCCTGTGCCTGAAATGTGGAATCTGCTTATGGAAGTTCCAAAGAAAAAAGGAGTGGCAACCGGTTATCGTGACCACGCAGGTAAATTCTTTGGTTTGAACCCTGAATGTTGTGTAATCAATGACCGTTCATTCGTGTGGGA
This sequence comes from Candidatus Fimenecus sp., assembly GCA_045655645.1. Classification (GTDB taxonomy): domain Bacteria; phylum Bacillota; class Clostridia; order Oscillospirales; family Acutalibacteraceae; genus Fimenecus. The sequence continues at coordinate 6,201 of JAZOPS010000009.1, read as the reverse complement.
AACTCCTGCAACACCTGAAGTGAACACAGGCGAATTTGACGCTCTTAATGAGAACGGCGATGTGTTTGCAATGTTCTTCGGTCACGACCATAACAACTCATTTATGGGCGAATACAAGGGTATGAAAATGGGTTATACCCAAGGTTGCGGATTCAATGTTTATGGCCCAGCAGATAAAAGGGGAGTCCGTATTTTCGATTTTCAAGAAGATGATGTGAAAAACTTTGAAACAACAACAATCGAGATTAAAGATTTGCCAGATTTCAAGGTAGAAAAGAAAATTCGTTATAATGCATATACTTATGCACCAAACAGCTTTGATGCAGCAATGCCACTTATCAAAGGCGCAGTCGCAGGAATTGTTGCAACAGCAGGAATTGTTGCTGCAAGAAAAATTATAAAAAGTAAAAAATAAAAATATGCACAAAAAACCACCCTGTTCAACTGAACAAGGTGGTCTTTTTTAATTAAGAGGAAAATCTATTCTTTCTGAATATGTTCCATATATTTCGCCTGTTTTGTCATCTACAATGTATGCGTTAACATAAAAGTATGCAATATTTAGGTCGGGGCGCAACATATCAGGTGAAATAATTACTTCAGGTGTTGAAGTTTCAATATATTTTATTATTGTTCCATATTGACCCTTCTCTGCGGGGTATCCGAATTTGAAAAGCATTGTGCCAAATTCAGGAGAATATGGACAATCAACTGAAATCTTGATATTTCCATTTTGAAGTCTTACTACCTGAATATTTTCACAAGCACCTGCGATTTTCATTTTAGGAGTATATCTTTCCTGATGAGGATTAGAACTATCAGCATTAGCCAATGGGTGTGGATTCCAATAAGAAATTGTTGGAACACCATACCCCATAACATTAGTTGGATAAGTCACAGTATAATCAGTGATTTCATAAGTTCTGCCTACCTTGTCGGTGTGAATAACCTTATAAGTGCCATCAATAAGACCATAACGACAATCATAAGCATAGTCTTCATCATTGAAAACAATTGAACAAGATTCTTCCAGATATTCAGGAATTACCACATATTTATAAGTTGTCTTCAAATCGCCAACAGGACTGTGATAGATAATGGTTGCTTCTTTTTCACCCGGTGTTGATGTGTCCCAACCAACAATTTCTATTGCGTCAGGTTTAATATTATCGTTAGGGTAAATTGCGAATTGCTGTATTTGTGATTGTTCAGCAGACGCGAAATTTACAAGTATTGAAGGTCTTTCTGTACCCACTGAATAATAGTTGTCACAAGTTTTGCGCAAATAGTCTTGTGCAGTAATGTAGAAAGAGTCTTCATAACCTTCACTATAGACATACAGATATACATAAGTACCTTGGTTTCCGGTAGGGTAATCAACATATAATGCCAGACGACCTGATGTCGTTGGTCTTGATGGCAAATATCTTGTAATATCATAATCAAAAACTTCTTCTTTTCTACCATCTGCATAAATTGCATACACATGCAACTTGTCATAGAATTCAGAATAAATATCCTGAATGTTTATTTTAAGATTTCTTGGTGCTTCAACCTGATAAAAGCTGGGATTCTCTTTAATTGTAACTGTGTATGAAAGGTCTTCTGCAATGCCTTCTCGTTGATAAGACCAACCATTGTCAATTGTTGAAACATTATAAAGATAAACCTTAGCTTCGTGAGTGCCGAATTCTGTGATAGATTCATCAGCACTTATTTTGTAATTAACTGTTGCCCAGTCAACACATTGACTTCCATACCTTGTAATACCCATAGCTTTCAATTCGCCTGATGTGCTACTTTCAAAGTATTGGTTCGGGGCGTAGTGTGGAGTGTTGGTAAGTTGGTATTTAATATCACCATAAGTTTCAAACTTGCCATTACCAACACATTTTGCAGCAATAACATAAGGTCTAAAACTAAAATCTGCTGATGTAAGCTGTTGGGTAATTGGTCTTCCTAATACGGCATAACCTGTGTCACCATAAATGAAACCACCGATATAGTCGCCAAGATATTTACCTTCATAATAAACCTGTAACTCAATATAGCCAAGTTTATTGGGGTCATAACCTTTGACTTCGACATCAAGATAAATCTCTTTATTACTGTCGTTCATTTTCGCTTTTACAATACTTTTTGCACCATATTCTTCAGGAGCATCATTTATGTAATAACATTCCCAGATACCCTCTTCAAAAGTATAAGTATGAATTTCAGGTTTGATAATTACTTCATATTTAAATGTAGTTGTAACATCACCATAAGCAAAAGTTATGGTGTAACCGCTATATGATGATGGTCTTTCAGTTGACATTGTGCCGAATGCTTTGATTTCACCATTTGCAAGGGTTTTGATTTTTGTTGTTCTGTCGCTATAATAAACCTTGATTTCAAACTGTGAAAAATCACATTCATCATCAACATACATATAATACTGGTCATAATTATTTGCATAACGCTTTATAGTCTGTGGCATTTTTTGTATTTCGAGCTTTGTAACGGTTTTTTCTTCAGAAATAGTGTTATCATACACAACAACATTGATTGAGAATTCCATTCCGTTAGGTGCACGATAGATGACTGTTTGTGTTTCGTCTAAAAGCTCGTTGTTATATTCGCTAATAAGTGTTGTATCTTCGCAAGATGTCCAAGGTGAGAATGTACCATCAGAATAAACATAGCGATATTTCACATTTTTATATACGGCAGGGTTTTCTGTGCCCTTTGGTACAATAATGTCCTTGCCTGTCATATCACACTCAACATTGGTAATTGTTCTTGTGGCTTCGTCATTCTGTTGGGTTCTTGAAACAATTACTTTGAAATATGCAGAAAATCCTTTGTATTTCACAGTAATCAACTGCTCACCAAGTTTAAGAGAATTAAACCCTGAAATTTCACAATCACTTGCAGGGATAATTTTTTCAGTATCGTCTGAATAAACTGCAACAACCTTAAGTCCGGTAAGGTTAAGCTCTTCTTTCCATAAATAAGATGTCTTAAAATTGCCATAAGTAATAAGACCAATACTAACTATTTCAGGCTCAGTAACTGTAGGTTTGTTATTATTGTGCTCTATGACATTTTTACTTGGATTTGTTGTGAATTCTGGAAGGTGAGGAGGCGTGGTTGTTGTTTCTTCTTCGTTATCATAATTATCTAAAGTGCCTGTTAAGAATTGACCAACTTTCTGAACCATTTTTGAAAGTTCGGTGACAAGAGTAGTGTTTTCACTTCTTATAAGCAATTCGTTTGTGCCAGAACACAAGATTGCAATCACTGCAGCCCAAGCAGTAAGTTGCATAAGTCGGTTTCGATTATTAACTTTATTTATAACGCGTTTCGAAAAACCTGATGCATCGCCGAAAATCACGGGGAATAAAATGCCTGATTTTTCATCTTCTACTTGCTCTAAAGATTCGATTGCTAAAACCAATTCATCGATGAGTTCACAATCCATTTCGTCACCTTTTGCCAACTCTTCGTCGATAAGTGCATAGAGTTCATTTGTGAGCATAGATTTAAAATTGTTTTCATTGATAAGTTCATAAACTTTTGAGTTAGTCATTAAAAATCCCCCTTTCTTTTAATTCTTGTTGAACCTTTTCTTCAACCTTTTGCCTTATCCTATAAAGCCTTGTAGTGACTGCAGTAACTGAAATTTTATATTCTTCTGCAATTTCACGCACATTTTTGTTTTCTATGTACCTGCGCTTATAAATAATTCTTTCAGTATCGTTCATTTCACTTAACGCAGCGTTAATAATTTCTGCTTCTGTTCTTGGGTCTAGATGTTCAAATATATTAAACTCTTGTTCAGTAGAAGCGGTGAGCAGCTCTTCGTTGATTTTTTGTTGTTTTTTGACATTGCGAAGATGCTCTTTTATGAGATTATCAACAGTTCTGTATAAGAATGCTTTTGGTTGTGAAAACTCTTCGCCTTTTTTCATCTTGCGATAGATTACCATAAAAGCATCTTGAACACAGTCTTCTGCTGCAGTCTTGTCGTGTCCTGTTCTTAAATATGCATATTTATATAACAACTCTTTATATTGTCGACAATATTCTTCTAGCAGTTGGTCAATATTTTTCTTTTTGTTGTGAGACAAGACACATCCTCCTTTCTCTCCGAATAACCGGTTTCATAAGGTAGTGACAAAACTGCAAAAATGTCACAAAAGTTTTCAAAATAAATTTAAAAAATCCCCGCATTTGCGGGGATTTAATTTTTTATTTAACTGTTGCTGATGCTGATGAGCCTGATGAGCTTGAAGAGTTTGTTGCTGAATAAGCAAGAATCTTTTCAATATGCTTTGTTTCACCATTCATAGCCCATTTAATTGTGAGAGAGTCAGCGTTGATTGAGTCAAGAAGAACATTAATATTTTCTTCATAAAGCTTTTCTGATGCTTCGCTAAGAATCATTGATTTAACATTTTCAGTCCAAGTAACACCTGTTGCTTTTGAATAGTACATTACATGGTAACCATAATCTGTTTCAATGATACCTGTGTCGCCAACTTTACGGCTTGCATCAAGATACCAATCTTTGAAAGGCTGAACGAAGCTTGTGCTTGTGTTCAAATCTTCATAAAGACCACCATTGTCTTTTGAACCAGGGTCTTCTGATTTAGATTTAGCAAGAGCTGCAAAGTTTTCTTCTGTTGGGTTCTTGAGATATTCATCAAGAATAGCCTGAGCTTTTGCTTTATATGTTGTTTTTTCTTTTTCTGTGAGCTTCTTTGTGTTGCCTTCTTCATCCTGAGGGAACTGAACAAGAATATGACGAACAGCGTGTGAGTGTGTGCTCATATCTTTATAAGGAAGAGCAACCATATAGATAACTGCATAAGTACCATTGCCAAGGTCAACTACTGTTTTATCGCCAACCTTACGAGCATCGTCATAAACCCATTTTGCAGCGTCTTCACCGAACTGTGCAAGTTCAGCGTATGTAGCTTTGCTGTAATCGGTAACTTCGTCAGGGTCTTTTGTGCTCTTGTTGTCAGCAGTTAAAATTGCTCTCTTAGCTTCTGTGATAAATGTTGCTTCATCTTTAACAGCTGCAAGGAATGCGTCAGCTTGAGCTTTTGTTGCATCCTGTGCTTTCTTTGTTGCTGCTTCTTTTTCTTCCTTAGTTGCATCATCAGCAAGAGAAGGAGCTTTTGTTGAGAAAGAATAGTATCTTACATCAACAAGGTCAAAGTTGTCTTTATCAGCATTATATTTGTCGTTAATCTGAGCTTCTGTGATTGCTGCAAGTGTATCTGCTTCAAACTTTTCAAAATACTTCTGAGCAAGCATCTGTTCTTCATAAACCTGACGAACAACTTTTTCGTCGATACCGTTACCTAATTGTGTGCGGAACCATCTGTCAAGAGAGAAGTCATTTTCTTTTGCAGTTTTACGATATGAATCGATTTCTGAATCGATTTCTTTTGTCTCATCTTCTGAAAGTTTGAGACCTTCTTTTTCGGCCATAGCAGCAAAATATTTGATTTCAACAAGTTGGTTTGTTGCAAGATATCTGATAGCGTCTGCCCAAGTTGCATCTTCAACGCCGATTGCATCGAAATCAAGACCAATTGATTCAGCTGTGTCTTTTGTCAATTCTTGCTTTGCAGGTGACTTTGTATAGTCGTAGCCCATATCCATGCCGTAATATGAATATTGTTGAGCTGTTGAGCAAAGATTGTTCCAAACATTGAAATAGAAGAAGTTGAACTCAGCAACTGTGAATTTGCAAGCTGTGTCTTTAACATTGATTTTGATAACTTTTTGAGGAACACCAAAGAAATTGAGAATTCCGCCAAAAGCACCAATGCCAATTGCAACTGCAAGAACAATAGCAATAACCTTGCCTACAATTTTCTTTGTTTTTGAGAGTTGTGGAGATTTCTTAGCCTTTTTCTCTGCTTCTTTCGCGAGTCTGGCTTTACGCTCTTCACGATAAATCTCAGCTTGAGATTTGTTGTTGTTTTCCATAGGAAAAACCACCTTTACATATCTTTATTTTAAGATTAAATAAAAAAGCAATAACAAACAGGTACACTTTTTTACATTAATGTACATATTCTATACTATTTTAATAAAATATACAAGTCAATTTTGAAAAATTAACATTTTGTACAAAAAAGAGCGTAATATTTTGACATACAATAATAATTAGAGATTTTTTCATTTTGTTATTGTCAAAGA
>JAZOPS010000008.1:0-26587 GCA_045655645.1 Candidatus Fimenecus sp. | reverse complement strand
AAGAGAAAAAAATACTATATAATTAGGTTATCTATATAACTTGTAAATGCAAACATGTAACAAGGAGACGATAATTATGAAAATTATAACTTTTGATGTTGGTGGAACAGCCATTAAATTTGGTATGGTTGATGAAAATTTTGAAGTTCTTTTCTCAGAAGAATTTCCAACAAATGAATATGAAGATACTGACAATATGGTAATGTATGCCATGGAAGCAAAGCTTAGAGAATATGAAGGTCAGTATGACGCAATAGGCATTTCAACTGCAGGTCAGGTTGATTTTGAAAATGGCGTTATCCATGACGGCGTTGGCAACATTCCTAATTATAACCATTCAGACCTTCGTGGCACATTTGAAAAAATATTCAATGTTCCTGTTGCAGTAGATAATGATGTTAACTGTGCAGCAATCGGTGAAGCACAGTTCGGCGCAGCAAAAGGTCAAAAAGATTTCCTTTGTCTTACTTACGGCACAGGCGTTGGCGGTTGTATTTATATCAACGGTGATGTTTATCGTGGCTCAAAGTTTGCAGCAGGTGAATTTGGTCATATGGCAACTCATAAAGACGGCAGACCTTGTACTTGTGGCAGAATTGGTTGTTATGAAGCTTATGCTGCTTGTCGTGTGTTTACAAAATCAGTTTCAGACCGTATGGGTAAAAAGATGAATGGCAGAGAGATTTTTAAGGAAGAAAATCTTAAAAATCCTATTATTATTGATGAGATGGATAAATGGGAAGATGAAATCGCGTTGGGACTTCGTAACCTTTGCTACATCTTCAATCCATCACTTATCGTGCTTGGTGGTGGAATTATGTCAGAAGATTTGCTTCTTGGTCATATTCGTCATAAGGTTAATGCACAGCTTGAACCAAACTATAAGCATGTAAAAATCGAAAAAGCACAACTTGGAAACAAAGCAGGTATGCTTGGTGCTGCTTATCTTGCAAGTGAGCGTCTTAAGAACTGGAACAAATAATTATGTTGTTTAAGAAAAGACCTTTTCCTAAAAAAACAGGATATTACAATATTCCCATGGTGGATTTAAGTGTCAAACCAGAAAATACCCCAGATAATCTGGGGTATTTGTTTGAATATTCGGTAATTGATGATAGTGCAGCATATCTTGGTCACCCTGATTCTGTGCTTTTAAAAAATGGAGATATTCTTACATTCTATCCCAAGGGACATGGTAAGGGTGCGATTTTATCAAAAATTAGCGATGACGACGGAATAACATATAACAAGACACTCGAAAACCCACCAGTTTCTTGGGAAAAATCCCTTGAAACACCAACCGTTTATCGTTTAGAGTTTAAAAACGGTGACGAAAAACTGATTTTAATTTCTGCAAACTCAAAATGGCCCGGAATGTCAACTCCTGGGGGATTTAATAGTTCAATTTCTCTTGATGAGGGTAAAACTTGGACAGAATTTAAAAGATTTTGGGATAATGACAGCGAAATGCCTTTAATCCCAATTGTTGCGATGGCATCACTTACTCGCCTTAAAGAAGATGGTGAGTTTGTAGATAAATGGATGGGCATTTTCCATGACCATAGATTTATAAATTATAAAACTATTCTCACTTTTGACGAGAATGGTGATTATACTTGGTCTAAACCTGAACCATATTTAGCTGAATATCGTGATATAGAAACTTATGCAGGTGTTTGCGAGGTCGAATGTATCCGTTCAGAATGTGGCAAAGGTGACGAACTTTGTTTAATTGCTCGTTGTAATAAAAAGACTTGTACTAGTCTTCTCTTTTTCTCAAATGATGAGGGTGAAACTTGGTCAAAACCTGTTGAAGCAGCTTATGCACTCAATGGCGAGCGCCACAAAGCAGAATATACTGATGACGGACGACTTTTTATCACATTCCGTTCAATTGAGCGTGACCGTAAACGAGTTAAGCAAATGCGAAAACTTGGCGGTGAAAAGAAATGGTATTCTGAAGGTTGGATTGCTTGGGTAGGAACTTATGATGACCTTAAAAATGGTACAGAGGGTCAATATAGAATAAAAATTGCTCATACATATCTACCACAACAGACGACACCGTCAATTGTAGCTAATGCGGACACAGGATATTGCGGTAATGTGGTGCTTGAAGATGGCACAATCGTCACATCTTCTTATGGTGTTTTCTCAACCGAAGAAAAAGAAAACGGCAAATATAACACAGATAAAGGCAAGCAAAAACGAAAAACCTTTATTATTTCAAAACGCATAAAACTTAGAGATGTCGAAAAGTTAATTAAATAAAAAGAAACTGTCGGTTATAAACATGACTGACAGTTTTTTTATTAACAAATAATTATTTGATTAGACTGAATAAATATGATATAATTTAATATATAGATTAAATAAAGTTGAATTATTTCAATTTGCAAACATATTATGGGAGTATTGCTAATGGCGCATATTTTCGCATCAATCAAAGAGTCGCTTGTTTCGGTTTTACCAATTGCGATTATAGTTTTAGTTCTTTCTGTCACCTGCGTGTCCCTTGCCACAGGTGTTCTTGTGTTGTTCTTGTTTGGAACAATTATGTTGATTTTGGGAATGAGTTTCTTTACAGTTGGTTCGGGAATGTCAATGGAACCATTAGGTGATGGTATTGGTAAATCACTTAATAAAAGAACCAAAATTATTATTCCACTTGCAATCTGTTTTGTTCTTGGATTTTTGATTACGGTTTCTGAACCAGATTTACAAGTACTTGCCGAACAAGTTCCGACAATCCCTAACTCAATGTTAATTAATTGTGTTGGTGTTGGTGTCGGTATCTTTCTAAGTATTACTCTTATCAGAAATAGAAAAGATATTCCATTAAGAAGACTTCTTTGGATATTCTATATTTTAATTATCGGGTTATCTTTCCTTGCACCCGACGAGTTTATTCCTACAGCTTTTGACTCAGGTGGTGTTACAACAGGACCAATTACTGTTCCATTTATAATGGCTTTGGGTGCAGGTCTTGCATCAAGTAAAAAAGGCAAACTTACGGGTGAACACAGTTTCGGTCTCGTTGCTTTATGTAGTATAGGACCTATTTTGTCTGTGCTTTTATTAAGTATTTTTTTCAAACCAAAAGCTACCACAACAATTTATGAAATTGCTGATGTTCTCACAACAACTGAAGCATTTAAACAGTTCACTCACGCTTTGCCAATTTATGCAAAAGAAGTTGCAATAGCATTTGTTCCGTTAGTGTTACTTTTTGTTATTTTTCAAGTGATTACAAGAAGATATACTATTCATAATATTTTCAGAATGTCTGTTGGTTTTGTATATACATATATCGGTCTTGTTCTCTTTTTAACAGGTGCAAATGTTGGATTTATGCCTGCAGGTCGTCTTATCGGGGCAAAAATCGCAGAAAGCGACTGGAACATTTTGCTTGTTCCAATAGGTATGCTTATGGGATATTTTGTGGTTTCTGCCGAGCCTGCGGTTCATTCTCTTAAAAGACAGGTTAGCGAAATCACAAAGGGTGCAATTTCACAAAAATCCGTTGCTATTGCACTCTCAATTGGTGTTTCAGTTTCGGTTGGTATTTCAATGTTGAGAGTTCTTATAGGAATACCGATAATTCCATTTTTAATTGTAGGATATTTAATATCATTGATTATCAGCTTTTTTGTGCCACATATCTATACAGGTATCGCGTTTGACTCAGGTGGAGTTGCAAGTGGACCAATGACATCAACATTTATGCTTCCATTTGCAATGGGTGCCTGTGAAGCAATCGGTGGTAATGTGATGACTGATGCATTCGGTATTGTAGCGTTGATTGCAATGGCACCACTCATTACTATCCAGATTCTCGGTTTGCACGAAAGAAGCAAGCGAGCAAGAAAGATTAAACGACTTCATATTGAAATCAGCATGATTAAAGACGATATTATATTCTTCTCACAGGAGGACGAATAAATGAGCAAAAAAGTCATGATGCTCTTGTCCATTGTTGAGCGTGACAAGGGTAATAAATTAATTAAAGAATTAAAAAAGATGGATATAAGAGTGAATTTTCAAACTGTAGGTTTTGGCACGGCACCCACCGAAATGATGGATATTTTTGGTCTGGGTACAAACGACAAAGATATTGTTGTAAGTCTTGGGGCAGAAAACAGCGTCAAAGATTTGATGGTGAATTTTGGAACAGCTTTTGAAAGCCATTCAAAGTTTGGCGGATTGATGATAGTTCTTGATTTGTCTGCAGCAGGCAGAATTCTGACAGAAATTTTGCATTTTGATAATGATAAGAATTTAGAAAAAGGAACTGAGAATATGAAAAATGAACATCATAATAATTTGATTATTATATCAGTAAACGAAGGTTATTCTGATGATGTTATGCAGGTTGCAAGAAAAGCAGGCGCAACAGGTGGAACAGTTATCAAAGGAAGATTAGCAGACATAGAGCAATTTGCAGAACTTCCTGACACCAATGTGGATGAAGAACGCGAAATGCTTTGTATTTTAGCTCCACTTAAAGTAAGTGCGCAGATTATGGAAGATGTTAATAAAGAATTTGGATTAACATCTCCTGCAAATGGATTTGTATTTGCAGTTCCAACCGAAAAAGCATATAAAATATAAACATTAAAAGATATTACTGATAATTGGTTTTTCACCACGGACTATCTGACTTAATTCGTCGATAGCCAAATCAGCTTGTTGATAAAGTCTCTCCATATTGCCTTCGTGGGCAAATGTGGGGAGATTTCTTATTGTTTCTTCTAACTTGTCTGTTTCGTCGTGGTCCACAAATGACTCAATAACTCCGTGAATTTCATCCCAAAGAACAATCAATTCTTCGGTTTTCTTTAAAGCTTCGTCTGCGTCTTGTTGTTGTGCAGTTTCGCAAATTTCAACAAGTTCTGTTTCTAATCTGTCACAAGTTTTTTGCACCATAAAAAATCCAACAAATGAAATTGCAAATGCTGAACCTATTGCAACAAGGGCTATTATAATTCTTTTCATTGGTTCTCCTTTTTAATGATGTTTTTGTTACCATTCTTGTCTATTGTCATTAATAAAATATCGTTAAGTTTTATTTTTTCTTTTTTTATAATTTTGTTAAGTTTCTTTTCATCTATTTGACAAATGTTAAAATCTTGTGAAACTATTTCTCCATCAGCTACCACAAGGCATTGTAATTTGGTTGCTGGCGGGTTAAGGTTCAAATCACTACGGACAACAGGTTCACTTTCGGGTTTTAAAAGTACGCTCATTTGTCCATTTGTTTCAATAATGGCATATTGTACTTGTGAAATATCAAAAACATCTTTTTGTCTGAGTGCTTCTAAAATATCATCAACAGTAAAACGAAGTTGTTTAATAAGTTTTTGATTTATAACTCCATCATCAATTACAATCAAGGGATGACCTTGAATGAGTGTGCGAAACTTAACGCTTTTCATATTGAATATAGATGCAAGAATTTCAAATCCGATTAACAAAAAAACTGCGATAAGAGTATTTATAAGGGGTGTGTTCGTCTCTTGAATAGGTATAGCAATTATTTCTGAAAGTAATAAAGTTATAACAAGTTCCGTGGGTTGAAGTTCACCGATTTGTCTTTTTCCCATTATTCTCACACCAGCAATGGCAACAATATAGAGAATAACCATTCTAATTAAAGTAATAAACATAAAATCACCATTTTTATCTTTACCGTAAACAGAAGTAATATTCTGTAAACAATGGTAAATGATAAGAATGGTGATTTTTATGAATGAGAATTGGTTTTCAAAAAAAGTTGACGAAATAACTGTAACTCAAAACAGCTCAAAAAGTGAAAAGAAAAATATAGATAAAGATTTGCAAAAAAACATTGCATATATAAAGCAACAATTCGGTGACGCCTTTGATGTGAAATACAGAAAATATAACGCACAGGGCAAAGAAATAATCTTTATTATGGTAGATGGAATGTGTGATAGTCTGCTTGCCACCCAGCAGGTCATTCTGCCAATAATCGAAGCAGATTTCAAAGACGAAAAAGGAGACAAGCTAATACATTCTGCCGCTGACCGAGTTTCTGCAAGCATTGATAAATCCATTACAAATGACCTTGACGAAGCCATTCGTGAAGCAATTTATGGCAGCATTATAATGCTCACAGAAGATGCACAATTCGCCATAATGTTTGGTGTGCAAGGTTTCCCTAAACGAGCAGTGCTTGAGCCTTCAACCGAAATGCAAGAGCGTGGCTCGAGAGAAGCATTTGTAGAAAGCTTTAAAGACAATGTGACAATGATTCGTCGCCGAGTGCGAAACCCTGTTTTCAAAACTCAGATTGTTGAAGTGGGTGACACCACAAAAACGCGAGCCTGTGTTTGTTATATGTCCGACAGAGTTGACAGAAAAATGCTTGACAATGTGATAAATAGATTGAAAAACAGTAAAATTGACACAGTATTAGGTTCAGGCTATTTGCAGACTTTTTTAGATGGCAAATATCCGTCAATTTTCAGCGGTGTGGGGTTTACTGAAAGACCCGATGTACTGACTGCAAAAATCAGTGAGGGTAAAATCTGTATTATCGTTGACGGAACGCCCAATGCACTTATTGTGCCATATCTTTTCATAGAACATTTCCACTCTCTTGATGATTATCTCAAAAGACCTTATTATGCAACATTTATCCGCATTCTCAAAATTGCATCATTTTTATTGAGTGCGTTTTTGCCGGGATTATATGTTGCAGTTTGTACATTCCATCAGGAAATCATACCCGAAACAATGATTTTCGGAATAACAGGACAAGAAAGTCGAACACCCTTGCCCATTATGTTTGAAGCGTTTTTTATTCATTTGGTTTATGAGATAGTCCGTGAAGCAGGGCTTCGAATGCCAAAATCTGTGGGCCACGCCATTTCAATTGTTGGTGCTTTGGTTATTGGTGACTCGGCAGTTACTGCGGGCATAATTTCTGCACCAATGCTTATTGTTGTAGGACTTACCGCAGTCAGTTCGTTTGTTGTATCAACGCTTTATGAATCTGTTGCGGTTTTGCGCTTTGCATTTATTATAATCGGTGGTCTTGGTGGGCTTTATGGAATTATGATGGGATTTGCCGCTGTGCTTGTAAACGCTGCCGCAATTAATCCTTATGGTGTACCGTTCACTTCACCTTTGTCACCTACAAAAATCGGTGCATGGCGTGACCTTGTTGTGAGACAGAGTTGGAGAAAGATGGGTAAAAAGAAAATGCTTATTCAAAAGTTGGAGAAATAATATGCAGACAAAAGAGAAAATCAGTGCATTTCAGTTTTTTGCAATGCTGTTTATAAGTCGTGCGTTGACAACGGTCACATATCTGTCATCATATACGAAAGATGTGCGCCTTTCAGATATGCTTGTGCAACCTGTTTTTAGAATAACATTGGGAATTGTTATAATGATACCCCTGTATTTAATTTACAAAAAGCATAATACAACTGACATTTTAAGCCTTGCAAATTCAAAAATTGTTTCGTTTTGCTATGTGTTTGTATTCTTCTATTTTACAGTTGTGACAATAGCAAGACTTGATGTCTTTGCAGGGACAGTTGTCTTTCCTGAAACTGATGTGAATTTTTTGTTGGTTTTTGCAATTCTGCTTTGCTCTTATGGTGCTTATCTCGGCTTTGAAGCTTTGGGACGAAGTGCTGTGCTTTCTGCCGTGCTTGTAATTCCTGCACTTATTTTTATTATGGCTACACTTGTCCAAAAGGTTGATTTGTTAAATCTTACACCCGTATTTTATAACGGAGTGACACCTGTTATTAAAACTGCTGTGGATTCGGTAGGGCAAACTGTTGAATATGCAATAATTGCAATTTGTTTACCAAAAGTTGCGGGTAATGTGAAAAAAGGGTTTTTCTGGTGGCTGATTTTACAAACATTTTTAATGGCGACAATGTTTTTCTTTGCAACAACAGTTATGGGTAATTTTGCAGGCACACAACTTTTCCCTTTTCACACTCTCGCAAGCCTTGCCGAATTTGCTATGTTTGACCGTCTTGATGCAATATTTACTAGTGTATGGATTCTCTGCGCATTCATTAAAGCAGGACTTCTTATCTATCTTCAGTCAGACATTTTGCACAGAGCCTTTTGCAAGATACAAAGAAAATCCTTTATTATTGGCATCGGTACAATAACCATAATCGCAAATCTGTTGATAGCGAGTGAATTTAAGCGTTTTTCATTTGTTGATAACTCGGTATTTAAAATTGTTATTACAGGAATAACTGCATTTGCAATTCCGTTAATTCTTTTGATTATAAAAAGAAAGGGGAGAAAAGGGTGCGAAAATCAATCCTAATTTTTTTAGTTATAATAGCTTCAGTTTTTTCTTTTAATGAAAAAGAAATTTATAAAAAAGATATAAGAAACCGACTTGTTATTCAAGGGATTGGCATAGATATTGAAAAAGATAATTCATATACTGTCACATTGCAGACAATTGACACCAATGCTCAGTCTGCCACATCAGCAGATGGTGCGTCACAGCCACCCATAAAAACTTATAAGGTGACAGGTGACACAATTTATACAACTATCAAAAGTGTAACAGAAATTGAGGGCAAAATCCCTTTGTATTCTCAAAACAGAATTATCATTATTGGCAAAAGCATAACCGAAGAAAAAATGGATGATGTTATAGATTTTTTTGTCCGTGATGTTGAAAATAGTGCGTCCGTTTATATCGCTGCCGCAAAAGACAGAGCATCATATATTCTTGAAGCGAAGAACGGCGAAGAATATGTTAGTGCAAGAAGCATTGAAATCGGAATTGGTGCAAATGAATATGATGCACGAATTTTCGGTGCAGAACTTTATGAACTTATAAACCGATATAATTCGGGTTCAAAAGATTTTGCCATGCCACTTTTAGATGTAACAGAAAAAGAGGGCAAACAGAGTGTTGAAATAATCGGTACAGCAATTTTTAATAACACTCGTTACCGTGAATATATGTCAAAAGAAGAAACTCTTTATTTAAATTTTTTGTCCGATAAAGTCTATAATACAGCCGTTTCATTTCATAGAGATAACGGTGAAAAAGTGTCACTAAATGTGGTGGATTCAAAGACATATCGCACATTGAGTTTTGAAAACGGAAAACCAACTTTTAAAATCAAAGTAAAAATTAGTGCAGATATTGCTGAAATCAGCGGTGGCGTTTCAAAGAAAATGACAAAAGAAGATATGGCAGAAATCAAGACATCTGCTGAGCAAAATCTTCAAAAAGCAATTACCCAGACGCGAAAAAGGTTGTATGAAGAATATGAGAGTGACGCTTGTGGCTTGGCTAGACTTTTATATATTTTAAAACCATCCTTTTATAGAGAAAACGAAAAAAATATCGACTCCGTAATGCGAGATAGCATTTTCGAAGTCGATATAGATTTAAAAATTCGTCGAATTGGACACGAGTTTATTGAAATGGTTTAGTTTCGTGAATCACGAATAATCATATTACAAAGGTCATCAAAACTTATTGGACGGCTCAAATAATAGCCCTGAACAATGTGACAACCCTGAGATTTAACATATTCATATTGCTCTTCAGTTTCAACACCCTCTGCAATAAGTGTCATGCCAAGTTGTTTTGCCATTGTAATAATGCATTCGATAATACTTCTACCACGGGGATGAGCATAGTCATCAATAAAAGTCTTATCAAGCTTCAAGAAATCAACAGGCAATGATTTGAGAAGCATTAAAGAAGAATATCCTGTGCCGAAGTCATCCATAAGGATTTTGAAACCTGACTTGTGAAGTTTACGAAGCATTTTTACAAAACTCTTGTTGTTTTCAAACAATGTGGTTTCTGTAATTTCAAGTTGAATCTGAGAAACATCTGCACCAGTCTTTTTAACGATTTCAAGATATTTTTCAATTATTTTTGAATCGTAAAGAGATTGCTGTGACACATTGACAGAAATATCAATTGGACCCAAGCCTTTGTCTTTCATTTTGGTTTGCATTATGCAAGCTTGTTCAAATGCAAATTTATCAAGTTCTTTAACAAGACCACGCTCTTCTGCAAGTGGAACAAATTCAGCAGGAGAAACCGCTGTGCCATCAGGCTTAAACCAACGAATAAGAGTTTCTGCACCACAGAGTTTATCATTTTCTGTGCTAAATTGTGGCTGGAAAACAACTGATAATTCTTGATTTTCAATGGCGTGAATAAGCTCGTCTGCAAAAATCTTTTTCTGAGTGAGTTTCTTTTTAAGACTATCGTTATAGAAAGAAATAAGAGTGTCGCTGTCACCTTTAACAAGTGATTTTGCCATAACAGCGCTATTCTGCATTTGCTGAATATTTGTGTTTTTCTCTTCAATGAGATAAACGCCGATGCTTGGTGTGAGAATATAATCAGACATTACACCACTATTTTGAACTGTGCATTTTTGACAGAAATCTTCAAGACGATTGCGAAGTTCAGTTTCGTTGTTGTATTGCATATAAATTGCGAAACGGTCAGCGGCAATTCTTCCCACAAATTCATTTTCTCTTAAAACGCTTTTCCATGTTTCATGAACAAAATTGATTGTGCTGTTGCCTTGCTCATAACTGTAATAATCATTAATCAGTTTGAAATTATCAAGGTCCATAACAATATAAGCGGCTTTTTTGCCTTTTACAAGTTGTTTTTTAACATCAACGCAGAATTTAGCGTAGGATGCGCCACCTGTAAGACTGTCTTTATAAAGTATTTTATCAAGGTCTGCTTGTTTTCTTCTTTCGGTAGAAACAATAATGTAAATAAGCATTGCAAAGAGTGAAATCAAGAAGAAACAGATAACAACAAGAATTGAAAGAACCATGTTTCTACTTGCGTTTACGCTCATAGCAGGTACAACTGAGAATAAATACCAACCATTGAAATTGAGTGGAGCATAATAGAGATAGAATTGACTACCCTGTGAAGACATCAATACGCCCGCTTCACCATTTTTCATGTCCTCTTTAATGTCAACAATTCGTGAGCCCTGATATCTTTCATCCACCGGTACTGCTTTAAAAACATTTTCTATATTTTGATATTCTTTTATGCTATGAGTACTGATAATGTTGTTGCCTTCTGCATCAACAACATAGAAGAACTCAGTGTTTCCAAAAGAATCTGAAACAAAATTCTGTTTGATTTCTTCAGTAGTAAACGAGAAAAACAGAACTGAATTGGTCTTACCATCAGCATATAAAGGGTAATGCATAATAAATACTGTGTCGCCGTCAATACTCTCGTCGGTACTCATTCGACGAACGGTGAGTGTGCCTTTTTCAACACATTCTTTAAGGTGCTCGGTATGTGGTAAAGTGGTGCTTTTGCCGTCAGAAGTATAGCAAGTACCATCTAAAAGAGCAACACCAACTCGTTTATATGCAATGTTTGTTGGAATATTGTCAATACTGCTAACAGCAGCTTTTGGATTTGTTCTTAAACTTTCTGGAATACTGTTGGCAACACTTACAACGAAAGATGCTTGTTCTTGAAATTTAAAACCAATGGATTCTGCATTCTTTTTAGAAATTTCTTCAAGCATTGTTTGGTTTTGAAAGTCCATAATCCTTGTCATTAGCATTGGTGAAATAACAAGCACAATCAATGCTAAAAGACATAAAATGCTCAAGAAAATGTATCGTTTAAACGGTTTTTTATATGTTTTTTTTTGTTTCATCTTCAAACACCACCGTTAATAGATTAGATAAAATTTACCTATTATAAATTATAACAATTTAAAAACAAAAAAGAAATGGTAATAATCAATAAAAGATAGAAAGAATTTAATGCACAATAACTAATTTGTGTGTTGAATTTGATTGACACCAAATTTTATTTGGTGTACTATTATTGTATATAATTATGCTTAAACGGAGCGTGAAAATATGACCATTAAAGAAAAATTTGAATATTGGTGCAGTTTTGACGAAGAAACCAAAAAAGAACTTCTCTCTCTCACCGATGAAAAAGAAATTGAAGATAGATTTTATAAAGATTTAGAATTCGGCACAGGTGGACTTCGTGGCATCATGGGCGCAGGTCCAAACCGAATGAACAGATACACAATTGCAAAGGCAACAAAGGGATATGCTGATTATCTCAAGAGTCGTTTTCAAAGTGAAATTAGTGTTGCGATAGCTTATGATTCACGAAATAATTCAAAATATTTCTCACAAGTTGCGGCAGGAGTTCTGGCTGCAAACGGAATAAAGGTTTACATATATGATAGCCTTATGCCAACACCTGTTTTGTCTTTTACTGCAAAATATTTGGGTTGCAATGGTGGTATTGTACTCACAGCAAGCCACAACCCTAAAGAATATAACGGTTATAAAATTTATGACGAAAAAGGTTGTCAACTTGTGCCACAGTTTGCAAGTCAGGTCATTGAATTTGTAAATGCGATTACAGATTTAAAATCAGTTGAAATTATGGATTTTAATGATGGTGTTGAAAGTGGAAAAATTACAGTAATCGGTGAAGAAGTCTTAGAAAAATTCCTTGACGAAGTAAAAAAACAATCAATTTACGAAGAAAAATCTGACCTTAAAATCGTTTATACTGCTCTTCACGGAACAGGTAACATTCCTGTAAGAAAAGCACTCCAAGGAATGAATGTTTCAATCGTAAAAAGTCAAGAATTACCCGATGGTAATTTTAGCACGGTCCGTTCACCAAACCCAGAAGAAAAAGATGCTTTGACTATTGCTATCGAACAAGCAAAGACTGAAAATGCAGATTTGGTTTTGGGCACAGACCCTGACTGTGACCGTGTTGGCACAGCGGTTTTACATAATGGTGAATATGTACTTATGACAGGTAACCAAATTGGTGCTTTGCTTGTTGATTTTGTGCTTTCAAACAGAAAAGACACTCTAAACGAAAAATCAACACTTGTAAAAACAATTGTTACAAGTGAAGTTGGTGCAGATATCGCAAGAAGTTATGGACTTAATATTGTTGATACTCTCACAGGTTTTAAATATATCGGTGACCAGATAGGTCGTTATGAAATCAACGGTGACAAAGAATTTGTTATCGGCTATGAAGAGTCTTATGGTTATCTTGTAGGCACTCATGCTCGCGACAAAGACGCGGTTGTTTCATCAATGCTCATTTGTCAGATGGCAGCATATCACAAGAATAACGGCAGAACACTTGTTGATGCTCTTAATGAAATTTATGCAAAATTCGGTTTCTATCTTGATGCTCTTGATACTTTTGTGCTCAAAGGCAAAGATGGTGCAGAGAAAATTCAGAGCATAATGACAAATATGCGTGAAAATGGCAACTCTCTTTTTAATAATATCAAGAATGTGCTTGACTATTCAAAGGGCATCCAAGACTTGCCAAAAGAAAACGTACTTAAATACACATTCACAGACGGCAGTTGGATTGCAATTCGTCCATCAGGCACAGAGCCAAAACTCAAAGTTTATTATTCAATGTGCGGTGAAACAAAACAAATCGCAACAGAGAAACTTGAAAATATAAGAGCAATTCTCAAAAAAGAAATTGAGGGCTAATTTATGGAAAGATATATAAATCTAATTATCAAGCCAAAACTTCAGGGTGATGGTGGCGAAATCGATTTCGTTTCTTATGAAGACGGAATTCTCACCGTGCTTTTGCAAGGTGAATGTTCAAAATGCTTAATCGTTGACCGTTGCCTTGCTTGGATTGAAAGCGAAGTTATGCGCGATATGGGTGAAAGCGTAAAAGTAGTAGCTCAGAAGAAAAAACCATTCTTCTGGGATAAAGATTAAAGGGGGACGCTGAAAATGGCACATATTAAAGTTGTTAGAAGAAGTATGCGTCCTGAAGAATGGACGGATTTACGCTTTGGTTGGTTAAAAAGATACATATATGACCAGAAATTTGAGATAGAAAACCTTAAAGTCCGTGACGCTCGTCAGGTGTCAGAAATGCAATATGACTATTATCCTGATGGTTGGAGAAATCTTCGCAAAGGTGATATGTATTTCACACCCGATGGCACAGCATTTTTTGATGCAGATGTGGTAATCCCTGAAAAACTTCGTGGCAAAGAGCTTTGGTTTTCACTTAAAACAGCTGCTGAAATTATCGTTAAAGTCAATGGTAAATATGTGGGTGGTGTTGACCCTAACCGTGACAGAATTTTGTTGACACCTTATATTGATAGTGATTATCTTCACTTTGAAATGGAAGGTTATAACCGTTCAAAACCCGACGACGAGAGAAACCCAGAATCATTATCAGTTCGTGGTTGCCGTCAGATTTTTGAAGGGGCATATTTAGCAACTATCAATCACACAGTTCTTGATTTGGTCTATGACCTTGAACTTTTGCTCGACATTGCAAAAAGCGATTTGTTCAATGAAGATTACCGAGCATTTTTAAATCGTGAAATTAATAATGCACTCAACTTTATTGATTTTGATGATTTGCAGAATGAAGATGTTGCAAAAGCAAAGCAATATGTTGACGATGTGATTTATGCTAATGACGACTATAAGGGCAATGGTGATGTGGCTTTGATTGCGCATTCACACCTTGATATTGCATATTATTGGCGTCGAATTCACTCAGTCCAAAAGAACTTGAGAACAATTCTCATTCAGTTGCGCTTGATGGACAGATATCCCGATTTCAAATACACTCATACTCAGGCTTACACTTACGAAATGCTTGAAAAGTATTATCCTGATGTGTTCGAAGAATTAAAAGACAAAATCGCAAGGGGACAATTTGAGCCTGTCGGTGCTATGTATGTTGAGCCTGACTGCAACATTCCAACTGCAGAGAGTTTAATTCGTCAATGTATGTATGGTCAGCACTATTTCCGTGAAAAATTCGGCAAGACCATCAATAACTGTTGGTTGCCCGATGTCTTCGGCAATTCTTGGATTTTGCCACAGATTCTCAAAAAAAGTGGTGTTGACTATTTTGTATCCAACAAAATGTCAACTTGGAATGACACAAATCGTTTTCCACATAACAATTTTATCTGGAAAGGTATTGACGGCAGTGAAGTTTATGCTTGCGTGCCACCAACTCACTTTATAACATGGAATATGCCTTCACAGATTCAAGAAAACTGGGAAGCATATCAAGATAAAAATCTTGGCGGACAAACAATGTCAATGTTTGGTTATGGTGACGGCGGTAGCGGTTGCACAGAAGAAATGATTGAGATTATGCATCGTTTCGATAAACTTTCAATTATGCCAAAAACCGAGCATATAAGTGGTGCAGAGTTTTTAGAGAAAAATCTCAAAGATAACGAAAATCTCTCTAAGTGGGACGGCGAATTATATCTCGAAATGCACCGTGGCACATTCACCACAAAATCAAAGATGAAGAGATATAACCGTAAACTTGAATTTATGCTTCGTGAAGCAGAAATGATTTCAACTCTTCGTCATTTAAGAGGTGTGGCTTATCCTTATACCGAACTTCGTGAAATCTATAAAAAATTGCTCATAAATCAGTTCCACGATATTTTGCCGGGTAGCCATATAGCTCCTGTTTATCGCGATGCAATGGATGATTATGAAGATATTGAAGCAAGACTTGAAAAGATTATCGGTACAGGTGAAAAATATTTCAATTCGCTCAATTTCCCAAGAAAGCATCTCACATTTATCCCTGACGAAAACGGCAAGAGTGTGCGTTTTGGCAAACAGGGTAATTGGGTGATTCCAAATCTTCCCCCTTTGTCTTGTGGTGATATTCCTTGGCGCACTTATGCAGGTGAATGGGTTGAAATCGGCAAAAAAATCGTTACACCATTCTATGAAATTGAGTTTAATTATGACGGAAGCATCAAGTCTCTTTATGATAAAGACCTTGACCGTGAATGGACAAATGGCGAGTTCAATAAACTCAAATTCTATAAAGATAACCCCGGCGTTTATGACGCTTGGGATATCTTGCCTAACTATAAAGACCGTGAAGTAGAAGTGAAAATTATTTCACCACTCAAAACAATCGAAAAGAATTCAGAAGTAGCGTCTTTTGAGTGTATTCTTGGCACAGAAAAGAGCACTTGGAAGAGAATTATCCGTGTTTTCCGTCAGTCTCGCGGTATTGAAGTTGAAAATGTGGTTGACTGGCACGAAAAACATGTGCTTGCAAAGGCACAGTTTGATTGCAATGTGCTCACCCGTAAAGCAATTTGTGACACTAGTGCAGGCTTTGTTGAAAGAGAAACTCACCGCAATACAACTTGGCAACAAGCACGATTTGAAGTTTGCCATCACAAATGGGTTGATATGGCAGAAACCGATGGTGGTATTGCTCTTATTAACGATTCAAAATATGGCGTGGGACTTTTAGAAAACTCAATGAGTTTGAGTCTTCTTCGTGCAACAATCCGTCCTGATGTGACAAGTGATATTGGTCATCATGAATTCTCTTATATGATTTATCCACACGGTGATGACTTTGTGAAAGCAGAAATCAATAATATAGCTTTTGAGTATAACATTCCACTTACTAAAGCTGATTTGACTTGCGAAAATTCATTTGGTGAACTTTACATGCAAGCAATGAAGATGAGTGAAAACGGCAAAATGATTGTAATTCGTCTTTCAGAGCAGAATGGTCGTCGTGGTAAAATCGAACTTGGTGGCAAGGTTAAACTTCTTAACTTCCTTGAAGATGTAATTGATGAAACCGATACAATCGAATACAAACCATTTGAAATTATAACAATTGGCATTGAGGTGAAATAATGAAAAAGAAAATCATATCAATAATCCTTGTTATTGCAATCGGTATTGTCGGTGTACTTGTTGTTTCATCAAAGCAACCACCCAAAGTTTTGTCACTCAAAGACGAGGGATTACCTACTGAAAATGTGAATTTGGTTGCTCATCGCGGATTTTCTGCAGTAGCACCTGAAAATTCTCCAGCAGCTTTTATTGAAGCGAGTAAAGCGGATTTCTTTGCTGCAGAGTGTGATATTCAGTTGACGAAAGATAATGTTTGGGTTGTAAATCATAATCTTGATATTAAGCAAATGACAAATGGTGAAGGCAAAATTTGGGATATGACTTATGACGAAATATCAAAGTTTGTGGTTGATGGTGGTAATAATGCTGAAAAATATCCCGAACAAAAATTGATAACTCTTGATGACTATCTCGAAATTTGTAACGAATATAAAATTATTCCACAGATTGAAGTCAAAGAGGGCAACTATGAGTGCCTTGACAAAATTCTGCTTTCGCTTGATAAATACGAAGCGATGCGAGAAACTGCAATTATCATTTCTTTTGATATTGCTATTTTAGAAAAAATCCGTAATCTTGATGAAAACATTGAATTATGGTATTTAACTCACGAAATTACTGAAAAAGTCATAAGGCTTGCAACTGTAAATAATTATGCGATTGCTTTTAATTGCAAAAAATATGATATAGAAATGCTTAAAAAAGCACAAGAGCTGAATATTAAACTTGCATCTTGGACAGTTGATAATCCTAAAATCTATAAGGAATTATATGATTTAGGTGTTCGAAATTTCACAACCAATAGACTCATAAAATAAAAGAAACACCCGTTTATCCTCCAAAAAATTGGTAAAGATATAACGGGTGATTTTTTATGTTATCATTATGGTCTGCAACATCTGATATTCCGTCATTTGATACTTTACAAGGGAAAACAAAAACCGATGTTTTAATAATTGGTGGGGGCTTGGCAGGAATTCTTTGTGCCTATGAATTGAAAAATAGGGGAATAGACTGCACTTTAGTTGAAGCCGATAAAATTTGTAGTGGTATTACCAAAAACACAACGGCAAAAATCACATCTCAACACGGGTTTATATATGATAAAATCACAAAAAAGTTTGGCGTTGAAAATGCACTGAAATATCTCCAAGTCAATGAAAATGCCGTGAAAAAATATGCAAAACTCTGCGAAGATATTGAATGTGATTTTGAAGAAAAAGACAATATCGTCTATTGTGTCGATAGTTATAAAAAAGTTGAGAAAGAATTGATTGCATTACAGAATATCGGTTATAAAACACAAATTGAATACAAACTACCCGTGCCAATTGGAATAGCGGGTGCAATCCGTTTCAAAAATCAGGCACAGTTTAATCCGCTGAAATTCGTTTCTCATATTGTCAAAGACTTGAATATTTATGAAAATACAAAGGTTATTGAAATTCGT
Source organism: Candidatus Fimenecus sp. (assembly GCA_045655645.1). GTDB lineage: Bacteria > Bacillota > Clostridia > Oscillospirales > Acutalibacteraceae > Fimenecus. Next base: position 8,400 of record JAZOPS010000008.1, on the reverse strand, counting down.
GATAATGTTGCAATAACAAATAGGGGTAATATTAAAGCTGAAATTTTTATTGTTGCAACACATTTCCCCTTTATGAATAAGCACGGTGCATATTTTGTTAAAATGTATCAACACAGGTCCTATGTAATCACAATCGACAGAAATAATAATCTTGGTGGAATGTATGTTGATGAAGCCAAAACAGGAATGTCTTTTCGTAATGCAGGGGATTTGCTCTTAATTGGTGGGGGTGACCATCGCACAGGTAAACAGGGTGGCAGTTATAACGAGTTGCGCCGCTTTGCAAAGACTTATTATCCTGAAAATCACGAAAAATATCATTGGGCAACTCAGGATTGTATGACTCTTGATGATATTGCCTATATCGGTGAATACTCAAAAAACACACCGAATATTTATGTGGCAACAGGTTTTAACAAATGGGGAATGACAACCTCAATGGTGGCAGCAGAAATTTTAAGTGACATAATCAGCGGAAAGAAAAATGATTATGCCGACCTTTTCTCGCCACAGAGAAGTATGCTAACACCACAGTTGCCACTTAATATTGGTGAGTCAGTTTTAGGGCTTATTGCACCATCAACCAAGCGTTGTCCACATTTGGGTTGTGCTCTCAAATGGAATAGCGCTGAGCGCACTTGGGATTGCCCCTGCCACGGCTCAAGATTTACAGAAAAAGGGCAATTAATCGATAACCCCGCAACAGATGATTTGAAATAGTTTGTTTTTAACAATATGGTTAACAAATTTTAATTTGTAACACAAAACTCCCCACATTATATTGTGGGGAGTTGGTATGTTAGTGCGAATTTATCTAATTCCGTAATTTTCAATTATATAGTCCATGTCTTTATCGCCACGACCTGAAAGGTTGATAAGAATTGAACCATGTTCCATCTGCTTTGCAAGTTTCATACCGAAAGCAACTGCGTGTGAACTTTCGATAGCAGGGATAATACCTTCCATACGAGAAAGTTTGAAGAATGCGTCGATTGTTTCTTCGTCGTCAATTACATCGTACTTAACTCTGCCGAGTTCCTGCAAGAATGCGTGTTCAGGACCTGAAGATGGATAATCAAGACCACTTGCAACTGAATAAACAGGAGCAGGCTCGCCGTTTTCGTCTTTAAGCATAATGCTGTTAAAGCCGTGCATAATTCCTTCTGTACCGTATTTAAGACTCGCTGCGTGGTCACCCATTTTTGGACCACGGCCAAGTGGCTCGATACCATAAATATCAACAGGGTCGTTAAGGAAACCAGCGAAAAGTCCTGCTGCATTAGAACCACCACCAACACAAGCAACAATAGCGTTTGGAAGGTGACCTGTCATTTCAATAAACTGTTCTCTTGCCTCAATACCAACAACGCTTTGGAAATCACGAACCATCATTGGGAATGGGTGAGGGCCTAAAACTGAGCCGATGCAATAAATACAGTCTTTATATTCTTTGCTATATGCATCAAATGCAGCGTCAACTGCTTCTTTAAGAGTTTGAAGACCATGAGTAACTTCAACAACATTTGCACCGAGAATTTTCATTCTTGCTACATTTGGAGCTTGTTTCTTAATGTCAACAGAGCCCATATAAATATCACATTCAAGACCGAAATATGCAGCAGCAGTAGCAAGAGCAACACCGTGCTGACCTGCACCTGTTTCTGCAATAATCTTTTTCTTGCCCATATATTTTGCAAGAAGTGCTTCGCCCATACAGTGATTGAGCTTATGAGCACCTGAATGGTTCAAGTCTTCACGCTTTGCATAGAGTTGAACTTTACCACCAAGAGCATCTGAAAGTCTTTCAAGATGTGTAACAGGTGTTGGTCTTCCTTGAAATTCTTTTCTGATTCTGCGAAGCTCTGCAATGAATTTTCTTGACTGACAAATTGAGAAATATGCCTCTGTTATCTCTGCCATAGCATTCTTTAATTTATCGTCAATATAAACTCCGCCGTATTTGCCAAAATAACCATCCTTATCAGGGTAATTGTTGAAATAAGTTTCAAAATCAACATTGTTGAGAATCATAATTGTTCCTCCTTAAAAATAAAAAAATCCATCCCACAAAAAATGGGACAGACTGAAAATAATCTGCGGTACCACCCAAATTCGCATCAAAGATACGCACTCACTGTGTACTATTATACACATAGCACTATAACGGTTGCCCTCCGTCGTATCTACTCACATTCGCTTTCGACTTGCCCTCAAAAGTCCATTCATTGAAATTCTTATTACCGTATTCTCACCATCAACGGCTCTCTTAGAACAAGTTAAAATCAATTACTACTCTTTCTCATCGGTTTGTTGGTTAATTATTAAGTTGTAAAAATTTTAACACCACAAACAAATAATGTCAATAGCAAATTTTATATGGTATTTATTGTTAAAATATGTTATACTATCTATAACTATGATTTTGGAGTTGCGTTATGAAAATTTTAGCAATAGACGGTAACAGTATTTTAAACAGAGCCTTTTATGGTATTCGTGCTTTGTCAACCAAAGATGGCAGATTTACCAATGGCATTTACGGCTTTATGACTATTTTAATGAAACTTCGTGATGAGGTAAATCCCGATGGCGTGGCCATCGCCTTTGACCTTAAAGCGCCAACATTTCGTCACAAAATGTATGATGGATATAAGGCTAATCGTCATGGTATGCCACCAGAACTCGCACAGCAGTTACCTGTACTTAAAGAACTTTTAACAACTTTGGGTTATAAAATCGTAACTCTTGAGGGCTATGAAGCAGACGATATTTTAGGCACAGTTGCAGGATTGTGTAAAGATGGTGACGAGTGCTTTATCGCAACAGGTGACCGTGACTCATTCCAACTTATCCGTGATAATGTTACTGTTTTGTTGCCACATACAAAAATGGGCAAAACAACAACTGAAATTTATACTCCAAAAAGACTTTTAGAAGAATATGGTGTTGAGCCATTACAGATGATTGACATAAAAGCACTTCAAGGGGATACATCTGACTGTATTCCTGGTGTTGCTGGTGTTGGCCAGAAAACAGCGGGAGATTTAATTCAGAAGTTCGGCTCAATTCAAAATATTTATGATAATATCGATACTCTCGAAATCAAAGAAAATCTTAAAAACAAACTTGTTACAGATAAAGAAAAAGCATTTTTGAGCTACACTCTCGGCAGGATTATTGATAATGCGCCAATCGGTTGTGCACTCGCTGATTTTGTGCCATCTTCTGCAGACGAAGAAAAGGCAAGAGCAATGCTTGCCGACCTTGAAATGTTCAAAATCATTGAAAAACTCGACTTTTCTGCACCAACTGTGGTCGAGAAGAAAGACGAAAAAGTGAAAGAATTAGGCTTTTCTGCAGACTTTTCGACGGACGACCTTTTAAACAAAATCAAAGCAGAAAAGTGTGCATATTTAACAGTTGATTATAAAGATTTGGATAACCCACAATTTTGTTTCTTGTGTGATAGCACCGTTTATCACCTTGAACCAATGCATTTAGGCTATTTTGATTTTGTAAAGGCTATTTTAGAAGACGAAGAAATCAAAAAGTATACCGACAATTCAAAACTTTTATACAGATTTGCATTCCTTAACAAAATTGAGATTAAAGGAATGGCTCTTGACACATCTTTGGCGGGGTATATTCTCAATCCATCAGCAAATGGATATAGTCCATTGCGACTTTGCGAAGAATACAAAGCGCCAATCCCAAAGGTAAATAGTGAATTGACTCTTGCACAAGATTGTGCAGTAATAAAATCTGTTTCATTGGTGCTTAAAACACAAATTGAAAGCAATAATCAAGAATATTTGCTCTATAATGTTGAAATGCCACTTGCAGAAGTTTTGGCTTCTATGGAGCATTTAGGCTTTATGGTTGACCGTAAGGGTATTGCAGAATTTACACAGAAAATAAGTGCAGAGCTTAAAACAATTCAGCAAGAAATCTATGATTTAGCGGGTGAAGAGTTTAATATCAACTCGCCAAAACAGTTGGGTGTAATTCTCTTTGAAAAAATGGGACTCCCTGCAAAGAAAAAGACCAAGAGCGGATATTCAACCAATGCAGATGTGCTTGAAAGTTTGCAGAATGAGAATCCAATAATCGAGAAAATTCTTTGGTTCAGAACTCTTTCAAAGCTCTATTCAACTTATTGCGAAGGACTTCTCAAAGTAATAGGTGAAGACGGCAGAATTCATTCTTCGTTTATTCAGACAGAAACCCGAACAGGTCGAATTTCATCAACTGAACCAAATCTTCAAAATATTCCTGTGAGAAAAGAAATTGGTCGCGAAATGAGAAAGTTTTTCGTTGCAAAAGACGGTTGTCTTTTAGCTGATGCCGACTATTCACAGATTGAACTTCGTGTGCTCGCACACATTGCAGACGATGAAGAAATGCTCAAAGCATTCAATGATGAAACAGATATTCACACAGTTACAGCATCACAAGTTTTCAATATGCCAATTGAAATGGTAACACCTTTGATGCGTAGCCGTGCAAAAGCCGTTAATTTCGGTATTGTTTATGGTATCGGCGCTTTTTCACTTGCAAAGGATATCGGCGTAACAAGAAAAGAAGCTGACGAATATATCAAAGGCTATCTTCGCCTTTATTCAGGCGTTGATAAATATATGGAAACTGTTGTGGCAGATGCAAAAGAAAAAGGTTATGTTTCAACTCTTTGGGAGAGAAGAAGATATCTTCCTGAACTTTCTTCATCAAACGGAATGCTTCGTGCATTTGGTGAAAGAGTGGCAAGAAATATGCCAATTCAAGGTACAGCAGCTGATATTATCAAAATCGCAATGGTTAAAGTTTATAACAGACTTAAAGCCGAGAATATGCAAGCAAAACTTATTCTTCAAGTCCACGACGAATTGATTGTTGAAGCACCTGAAAACGAAATAGAAAAAGCAGCAAAAATTCTCTCTGAAGAAATGGAAAATGCTTGCCAGATGAAAGTGCGTCTTCGTGCCGATGTTAACACAGGCAAAACTTGGTATCAGGCTAAGGGATAACTATGAAAAAAATAATGTTTATATGCAGTGGTAACACTTGCAGAAGTCCCTTGGCAGAAGGACTTTTTAAAAAATATCTTGCTGACAAAAACATAATAGACATTGAAGTTGGTAGTGCAGGGGTTTCTGTATTCCCCGGTGACGAAATCAGCGTGAATTCTGCTCTTGTGGCGATGAATAGGGGAATAAATATATCTCTACACCGAGCTCGAAAACTCAATCCACAACACATAGTCGAAACAGACTTGTTTGTGTGTATGACTGAGAGTCACAGTGCTGTAATTTCAAAATATTGCGACTCGTCAAAGATTATGACCTTGAATGTGCCCGACCCCTATGGTCAGAGCATTGAAAAATATGAAGAATGTGCAAAACAGATTGAAAAGTCATTACCACAAATCCTTGAAAAAATCAATGAGATTGCAACAATCTGTCAGATGGGTGAAGAGCATATTTCGTTTATCGCAGAACTTGAAAAAGAATGTTTTGCAGAGCCTTGGAGTGAAGAATCTTTAAAAGATGAGCTCACAAATGAAACTGCAAGGTTTTATGTGATTGAATATGACGGCAGAGTGCAAGGCTATATCGGCGCTAATAATATTTGTGGTGAGGTTTATATCACAAATGTAGCCGTAAACTCTAACGCTCGTGGCAAAGGTTATGGCAAGAGATTAGTTAATCACTTAATTACACAAAGCCAATTTGAGGATGCACTTTTTGTAACTCTTGAAGTGAGAAAATCCAACAAAAATGCAATTGCACTCTATGAAAAATGTGGATTTAAAAAAATCGGTGAGAGAAAGAATTTTTACTCAAAACCAACGGAAGACGCTTTAATATATACTTACTATTTAGAGGAATAACTATGAAAATTTTAGCAATTGAAAGCTCATGCGACGAAACTGCAGCAGCCGTTGTTGAAGACGGCAGAGTTGTTTTGTCAAATGTAGTATCAACTCAAATTGAAAAACATAAGATATTTGGTGGCGTTGTGCCTGAAGTTGCATCAAGATTACATACCGAGAATATCTCTTGGGTTGTCCAAAAGGCACTCACAGATGCAAAATGTTCTTTGGACGATATTGATGCTATAGGTGTTACTTATGCACCCGGTCTTATTGGCGCTTTGCTCGTTGGTGTTAACTATGCAAAAGGGTTAGCATTAGCAAGTGGCAAACCATTAGTGCCTGTGCATCATCTTCGTTCACATATCGCAGCAAACTATATCACCCATAAAGATTTAAAACCACCTTTTATGTGCCTTGTGGTGTCAGGTGGCAACACATTGCTTTGTAAAGTAAACGATTATACTGATTTTGAAGTTGTTGGTCGTACTCGTGATGATGCAGCAGGTGAGGCGATGGATAAAGCCGCTCGCACATTGGGTCTTCCATATCCTGGTGGTGTGAACTTGGATAAAATTTCAAAAGATGGGGATAATACAAAATATAAATTCCCAAAACCGAGAGTTGATGGCAGTCCTTTGGATTTCAGTTTTTCAGGACTTAAAACAAATGTAATCAATCTTGTTCACAATGCAGAGCAAAAGGGTGAAGATGTGAGTCCTGCTGATGTGGGAGCTTCATTTATCAACGCAGTTGCAAATTGTCTTTGCGAAAACACAGAAAAAGCAATGGAAATGCATAATGAAAAAACATTAGTTTTAGCAGGTGGTGTTTCTGCAAACTCGGTTCTTCGTAGCCGTATGGAAGCACTTGCAAAAGAAAAGGGATGGACACTTTATTTGCCTGATTTATCTCTCTGTGGTGATAATGCCGCAATGGTTGGCTCACAAGGTTACTTTGAATTCTTAAAGGGTCAAAAAGCTACAATGGCGCTTAACGGAAAAGCTACTGCAGACATTTCTTCGGCTTATGAAGAATAAAAACTGTATAAATATATAAAAACTATATGGTAAATTGACAAATTATTAACATTTTACCTATTGAATAATTTTCCAGTTTAAGATATAATAAATATACCAAAATTAAATTGGGAAGTTTGGTATTTTTTTCGAAAAGAAATTTTAATAAAGGAGTAAGGAATTATGGCACTTACAAAGAACAAGACAATCCTTGAATGGATTGACAAACAAGTTGAGCTCGTTAAGCCTGACAATATTGTTTGGATTGACGGTAGCGAAGAACAAATCGAGGCTCTTCGTGCAGAAGCTTGTGCATCAGGCGAACTTGTAAAACTCAATGAAGAACTTCTTCCTGACTGCTACTATCACAAGACAGCAGTTAACGACGTTGCTCGTGTTGAAGACAGAACTCTTATCTGCTCAAAGAATGAAGAAGATGCAGGTCCAACAAACCACTGGATGGACCCAGAAAAAGCATACGCTATGCTTTATGATATTGCAAAAGATAGCTACAAGGGTAGAACAATGTATGTTATCCCTTATTCAATGGGCCCTGTTGGTTCACCACTTGCAAAAGTTGGTATCGAACTTACAGACTCAATCTATGTTGTTCTTAACATGGTAATTATGACTCGTGTTGGCAAAGCAGTTATGGACGCTTTCGGCGATGAAAGCAATGACTGGGTTCGTGGTCTCCACTGCCGTTGCGACATCGACGCTGAAAAGAGATGGATTTGCCAGTTCCCAGAAGATAACACAATCATTTCAGTTAACTCAGGTTACGGCGGAAACGTTCTCCTCGGTAAAAAATGCTTTGCTCTTCGTATTGCTTCATATCAGGGTAAAAACGAAGGTTGGCAGGCTGAACACATGCTCATTCTTGGTATCGAAAATCCACAGGGCGAAGTTAAGTACATCTGTGCTGCTTTCCCATCAGCATGTGGTAAAACAAACCTTGCTATGCTTATTCCACCAGAAGGATATCAGGCAAAGGGCTATAAAGTATGGTGTGTAGGTGACGATATTTCTTGGATTAGAAAAGGCGCAGACGGCAGACTTTATGCTATCAACCCAGAAAACGGCTTCTTCGGTGTTGCTCCTGGTACAAACGTTAAGTCAAACCCAAATGCTCTTGCATCAACAAAGAAGGGCACAATTTTCACAAACGTTGCTCGTAACCTTGATGACAATACAGTTTGGTGGGAAGGTCTTGACAAGAACCCACCTGTAAATGCAGTTGAATGGACAGGTATTGAAACAAATGGTGTTGAATGGAAAGCAGAAGGCAAAAACCTTGCTCATCCAAACAGCCGTTTCACAGCTCCAGCTGTAAACTGCCCATGCATCAGCTCTGAATTCGAAAACCCAGCAGGTGTTCCAATCTCTGCTTTCGTATTCGGTGGCCGTCGTGCAAAACTTGCTCCACTCGTATATCAGTCAAGAGACTGGAATCACGGTGTATTCGTTGGTTCAATCATGGCTTCTGAAACAACAGCAGCTGCAGCAGGTGCAGTA
>JAZOPS010000007.1:0-4119 GCA_045655645.1 Candidatus Fimenecus sp. | reverse complement strand
GACTGTTAATTTTTTCGTGAAATTAGCAGTCTATTTTATTTTTTATATATGTGTTATAATGATATGACTTTATTTTGAAGGAAGGTTTTTATGAGCAACACTAATACAATTCAAGCTCAGAATGAGCAAAAGCACGTAAAGACAAATGAATTTATTCTTTACTTGATGGGTGTTTTCTTTTACACAACAATGACAGGTATGGTCGGTGGTAACCGTAACGCATATCTCGTTAACGTTCTTCGTTTACCAGAAGAGCAAACAGCGCTTTTCAATTTGTTGACAGGTATTATTCCATTTGTGCTTAATTTCTTTATCGTTATGTATATTGACGGAAGAAAGATGGGCAAAGGCGGTAAATTTAGACCACTTACTATGCTTGCTATAATTCCAATGACAATTGTTATGATGCTTTCTTTCTGGGCACCACCAGGACTTTCAGGCACAGTTCTTTTCATTTATATCATCACACTTGCAGTTCTTTGGAGTATTTTAGGCACATTTGGTAACTCAATCAATATGGTTGCCAATGTTATGACACCAAACCTTAAAGAACGCGACCAAGTTCTTTCATTCCGCAGTATTTCAAGTGCTGTTGGTAACTCTGCACCAGTTGTTATTTTGCTTGTTATTGGTGCTATCTGGCACAAAGACAACACTCAGCTTATTGAAATGGTTACAGGCACAAGTATCCGAAGTGTTGAAGGTCTTCAATACATAATTTCAGCAGCCCTTTGCGGTGTTGTTGGTATTATCACAGTTCTTCTTGGTATGAAAGTTGTTCGTGAAAGAACAGTTTATACTGCTGAAAAGAAGAATCCACTTATGGGCTTTAAAGATATTGTCACAAACAAATATGCTTGGACAATTATCGTTTCTGAATTCTTAAAGAGTTTCCGTGGTATTGCTACATATATGGAAGCATTTATCGCAGCAGCAGTTCTTGGTGACATCTCAAAGAAAATTCTCTTTGTTCTTCCTGTTGGTATTGGTACTGCAGTTGGTATGCTCGTTATCAACTTCCTTCTTAAGAAATTTGATGCTCGTCAGCTTTATATCGCAAGTGGTATCTATTCACTCTGCGCTAACTGTGCAGCATTCGGTATCGGTTATCTCTATTTCACAACTGGTAACGGAATTTTACAGGTTGTATTCATCATTTTCTTGTTCCTTATCGGTCTTCAATTCGGTGCATCTAACCTTCTTCCTTCAATGTTCCAAGCAGATGTTCTTGAAACAATCGAGCTTAAAACAGGCAAACGCCTTGACGCATCATTCCCATTTGTTATTGGTATTGGCACACTTATCAGTGGTACAATTGCAAGTACAGTTGCTCCGCTTCTTCTCTATGGTGATGGTTCAATTATCGGCTATATCCAGCCAACAGACCTTATGCCAACACCAGTGCAGAGCCTTGACACAAAGGTTACACTCTTGTTCTTCTATACAATTATGCACGGTATTATGATGTTCCTTGCAGGTGTTCCATTCTTCTTCTATAAACTCACAGGCAAAACAAAAGAAGATTATCACAACGCACTTCTCGAAAAACGCGCAGAAATGGCAAAACAGCAAGACGCATAAACCCCATAACCACAAAAATAACGGAGTAGATTTTCTACTCCGTTTTATTTTGCGAAAATACACATCCACAATAATCTTGTCTATATAAATTATATTCTTTGCTCAATTCTATTGAGCGTTTATATCCTTCTTTTTTCTTAAAGTCTGACGGTAGCCATTGAGCATTATATTCTTTTGCCAACTCAATTCCGATTTCATTGATTTTCTGTGCGTCTTTGAGTGGGCTTATTGTAAGGGTTGTTGTGAAATAATCAAAGCTGTTTTCCACCGCTTCATCTGCAGTCTTTTCAAGTCTTAAACGATAACATTTAAAGCATCTTTCACCACATTCACGGCAATTTTCAAGCCCCTTAGCCATCTCATAAAACTTTTCACTCTCAAAGTCGCAATCAAGCATTTTTACAGGATATTTTGTATCCATTTCCCCTATTAATCGTTTTTGCTCTGCTTTGCGCTTTTCATATTCTACTTCGGGGTAAATATTTGGGTTATAATAAAGCACCGTTATATTAAAATACTGTGACAAATACTCAATGCAATAACTACTGCAAGGGGCACAACAAGAATGGAGAAGAAGTGTTGGCACTTTATCCCCTAAATTTTCGATAATTATATCAAGTTGTTTTTGGTAGTTGATTTTTTGCATAATATATATCCTTAAAGAAAAGGGCGATTCGTGAATCGCCCCTACATTTTATTTTAATCTTCTTTTCTGCCGAAGAATCGTCTTTCTTCTTCCTTCTCTTTTTCTTCTATTGGAAGAATTTCAACTTTGACCTTACCGATACGGCGTTCTTCAACATTTAAAACTGTAAATTTCACATTTTCAAACGTGACTTCATTCATTTCGCCATCCTGAGGGAGAAAGCCGAGCACACTGATAATATAACCACCGATTGTGTCATAATCACCATCGGGGAATGTTTTGCCAATATGCTCTTCAACTTCTTCGATGTCTGTTATACCATCAACCTCGAAAACTGTGTCGTTAATGATTGAGATTTCTTCGTCTTCTTGGTCATATTCGTCTTGAATGTTACCAACAATTGATTCGAGCAAGTCTTCAAGAGTAACAATACCCGCTGTGCCACCGTATTCGTCAATAACAACTGCCATCTGAACTCTTTTTTCTGTCATTTCAGTAAAGAGCTCACCGCAACGCTTTGTTTCTGGCACATAATATGCAGGACGCATCATATCTTTAACTGTTTTTGTCTTTGGAAGATTTGTTCCAACATATTTAAGAAAGTCTTTAATATAAACAATACCGATAATATCGTCAGGGTCTTCTTCATAAACAGGAATTCTTGAAAATCCGTTTTCGATTGAGAGTTTAACTGCTTCGCTGAGTGGCTCGTCATCGTCAATGCAAACCATATCAGTACGGTGAGTCATAATGTCGGCAACATCAATATCGTCAAACTCAAAAATGTTGTTAATCATTTCGATTTGAGCATCTTCGATAACACCTTTTTCGCCACCAACATCAACCATCATTCGAATTTCTTCTTCTGTAACAACTTCTTCATCGGCATGTGGGTCAATACCAATAAGTCTTAACACACCATTAGTTGAAAATGCAAGGAATTTAACGATTGGTCTTGTAATTTTAGCGACGAAAACAAGAATTGGTGCTGCCATAAATGCCATTTTTTCAGGCTTATTCATAGCAATTTTCTTTGGTACAAGTTCACCTAAAACAAGTGAGAAATATGACATAACAAGTGTGATTACAACTGTTGAAAATCCGCTGATTACACCAACAGGAATTACATTCACAATGCTTGTTTTAGCAATTGCATTAGAGAGCATTTCAGCAAATGACTGTGCAGCAGTAGCAGATGTCAAAAACCCTGCCAATGTAACGCCAATCTGAATTGTTGAAAGAAAAGAACTTGTGTTTTCTGTAAGTTTTTGAATTTGTTTTGCTTTTTTGTTACCCTCACTAGCTTGTTTGTCTATTTTGTTATCGTTAAGAGTAACAATTGCCATTTCTGACATTGAGAAGAATGCATTGACAAAAATCAATGCGAAAAGAGTGACTATTTTAATAATAATACTCCCAGGGTCCGTGCCCATGTGACAAAACCGTCCTTATAAAAAATATAGAGATATTTATAAAATATCAGTATGTATTTTATAACAAAATATACCTTTTGTCAAATAGACCAAAAAGTGAGCCTTTTCCACATCTTCCAAAATACACAAAAAATGGTTAAAATTTTATCAAAGTTCGTCATTTTTTAGAGATAAATCACTTTACTTTTTAATCGAAAAGTGTTATCATTTATAATGTATGAATAGGCATACTTAATTCTATATCTAATTCCATTAAGGAGGAAATAAAAAATGGCAGAAAACAAGACACCCATAGTTCGTCAAAAGAAAACTATGGACGGTAATACTGCTGCTGCTCACGTATCTTATGCGTTCACAGAAGTAGCTGGTATTTACCCAATCACTCCATCTTCACCTATGGCTGACTACGTTGACCAGTGGTCTGCACAGGGAAGAAAGAACATTTTTGGCACACAGGTT
>JAZOPS010000006.1:0-7907 GCA_045655645.1 Candidatus Fimenecus sp. | reverse complement strand
AGTATCATGGGCAAGCGCAGGTGAAATGGGCTTCAGAGGCTCAAGAAAATCAACACCATTCGCTGCTCAGACAGCTGCTGAAACAGCAGCAAAGGTTGCGATTGACCACGGTATGAAAACCGTAGAAGTATACGTTAAGGGCCCAGGTTCAGGACGTGAAGCTGCAATCCGTGCATTGCAGACAGTAGGTCTTGAAGTTACAATGATTAAAGATGTAACTCCAATTCCTCACAACGGCTGCCGCCCACCTAAGAGAAGACGTGTATAACAGAAATTTGGAGGTAACAGATTATGGCAAGATATACCGGTGCGGTTTGTAAGCTCTGCCGTCGTGAAGGTAAGAAACTCTTCCTTAAAGGCGACCGTTGCTATACTGGTAAATGTGCTCTCGAAAGACGTTCATACGCTCCTGGACAGCATGGCCAGAACCGCAAAAAAGTTTCTGAATATGGTATGCAGCTTCGTGCAAAGCAGACAGCTAAGCGCTACTACGGTATTCAGGAAGGACAGTTCTATAAATATTTCTTGATGGCTGAAAAGCGTCAGGGTATTGTCGGTGAAAACCTTTTAAGAATTTGTGAAAGCCGTCTTGATAACGTTGTTTATCTTCTCGGATGGGCTTCATCTCGTGCAGAAGCAAGACAGCTCACAATTCATGCACACTTCCGTGTAAACGGTAAGAAGGTTGACGTTCCATCATACCTTCTTAAAGCAGGTGATGTAGTATCAGTTAAAGATGCAAGCAAAGACAGCGTTAAAATCAAGGCTGTTCTTGAAGCAAACGCATCTCGCCCTGTTCCTGCATGGCTTGATAAGAATGCAGAAGAACTTACAGCAAAGATTGCAAGACTTCCAGAAAGAGAAGAAATTGCAGTTCCAGTTGAAGAACATCTTATCGTCGAGCTTTATTCAAAATAATAGGCTTGAAATTTATATTTTATACTATGCAGAACTATCTGTACTCAGTTAGGAGGGTTTTGAATGATAGGAATTGAGAAGCCCAGCATTGAAGCACTTGATTTATCTGCTGACGGAACTTATGGCAAATTCGTCGTTGAACCACTTGAAAGAGGTTACGGTACAACACTCGGCAATAGCCTTAGACGTGTTCTTTTGTCATCACTTCCAGGTTATGCGATTACTTCGGTAAAAATTGATGGTGTTCTTCATGAATTCTCAACCATTGACGGTGTGAAAGAAGACGTAACTGAAATCGTCTTGAATCTTAAAGGTGTAATCCTTAAAATTCACGGTGACGGTCCAAAAACAATTTATATCGATGCAAGTGGCAAATGCGAAGTTACAGCAGGTGACATTAAGGTTGATTCAGACGTTGAAATTCTTAATCCTGAACACCTCATCGCAACTCTTGAAGATGGTGCTTCACTTAAGATGGAGCTCACAGCTGATAGAGGCAGAGGTTATGTTTCAGCAGAAAGAAACAAACAACTTATGCAACCAGTTATCGGCGTAAACGCAATAGATTCAATTTACACACCTGTATTGAAAGTAAACTATACAGTTGAAAATACTCGTGTAGGTCAGATTACTGACTATGACAAGCTTTCACTTGAAGCTTGGACAGACGGAACAATTTCAGCGCAAGAGGCCGTTTCTCTCGGCGCAAAAATCCTTACAGACCATCTCAATCTCTTTGTTGACCTTTCAGATGAAGCAAGAGAAACAGAGACAATGATTGACAAACCAGATGACGGCAAGGGCAAGACTCTTGAAATGACAATTGAAGAACTCGACCTTTCAGTTCGTTCTTTCAACTGTCTCAAACGTGCAAGCATCAACACAGTTGAAGACTTGACAAACCGTTCAGAAGAAGACATGATGAGAGTTAGAAATCTTGGTAGAAAATCTCTTGATGAGGTTATAGCAAAGCTTGATTCTCTCGGTCTTACTCTTCGTAAGGATGACGAATAATAAAGGAGTGATTTCGAATGCCAGGAACAAGAAAACTCGGCAGAACAAGCGATCACCGCAAGGCTATGCTCAGAGGTATGGTAACATATCTTATCGAGAACGGTCAGATTGAAACAACAGTAACCAGAGCTAAAGAAGTTAGAGCTATGGCTGAAAAGATGATTACAATTGCAAAAGATAGCAGTCTTCACTCAAAGAGACAGGTTTATTCTTTCATCACAAAAGAAGCAGTTGCTAAAAAGTTGATGGATGAAGTTGCACCAAAGTTTGCTGATAAAAATGGTGGTTACACTAGAATTATCAAAACAGGTCCAAGAAGAGGCGACGCTGCTGAAATGTGCATCATTGAACTCATCAATGACTAATGCGGTAAGGCTTTAATAAACCATAAAATTAACCCCTCGGGATTTCCCGAGGGGTATTTTTTATTTATAAAATATTTAAAGCAACAAATCATTGCTTGACATTTTCTTGCATTTGTGCAATTATAGAAACAGAAAGTAGGTGATAATTATGCAGAAAAAAGCCTTGTAACATTAAATTAAGAGGTGATTTTATGGAAAAAGTAAATAAAAAACTTGCTCTCATAATAAATGCTGTTTTTTCGATATGTTATATTTACTTTATAGCTTTTTATTCACAAGGGACGAAGATGCAAATACAATTATCATCAAAGCTGACACATTTTCTGTTCCAATCCGAATCGGGAATGATACCATTGGCTATGTTTAGTTTGTGTTTAATTGTAGTGGCGTTTTTATCATTTGCTTTGCATGGTATAAGATTTTCAAAGGTAACAACAGTTTTGTGCGGACTTGGATTTGTTCCGGCACTTGCGCCGATTGTTTGTAATATCTTTTTTGGTCCAATTGTTGATGAAAAAAGCGATATATTGTGGTTAGCAATAACAGCAATTCTGTTAATATACTTGATTCTTTTCCAAATCTTCTTTATTAGAGGCTATAAAAGAATTGGTGACTAATAAAAAAGGGGACTGTGAAATTCACAGTCCCTTGAATTTTATTTATCCTTATATTTCACTTGTAAGAATTTATCAAATTCGCGGTAGAAATAAGCTGAGCCAACCACAAATGAAATCAGAGTGATTATGAGATAAAGTGCAAGGCTACTATTACAACCGAAAAATGACCCACAATACATTTTACAAATAATTGCAGTTTCTGCACTTATAATTGACATTATAAGAAAAACTGAATAAGCAAGGCAGAAAACAACTTTGCCATAAGTGGTCTTTGCAAATTCTCTGAAATACTTTTTTAGGTCTTTGTTTTTTAAATCGTAGATTGTCATAATTATTCCTCCACAAAATTACCCATAACCATAACTTTTTGAATATTAATGTTATCGTCAAAAAGAAGAATATCTGCGTCATAGCCTTCTTTGATATAACCCTTTTCATTGTCAATGCCGATTACCCTTGCAGGTGTAGAAGATGCCATTTTAACAGCATCATAAATTGGTGTACCAACTTCCTTGTACATATTTCGTACAAGCATATCAGTTGTTGCAGCACTACCAGCAAGACAACTTCTGTCGGCAAGTTTCATAACATTGTCTTCGAAAACAACTTCAAGACCATTTTCTTGCATACAGATTTCACCGTCTTTAAGGTTGCTTGCTGCGAATTCGAGTCCGTCAGTAATGAGATACATTCCGTCTGCGCCCTTTGTCTTATAAATAAGCTTAAGCACACCTAATGGTAAATGGCGTAAATCTGCGATAACCTGTACAGTGTATCTGTCGTCAACAAGACCTGCTTCAACTGCACCTGCTACACGGAAAATTCCACGCTTGAAACAAGATGTTGATGCATTGTAAATATGTGTAAAGTCTGAAAAACCGTGGTCAAGAGCTTCAATTGTGGTGTCATAGTCTGCTTTTGTGTGGGCAACTGAAACAACAATTCCTTTTTCTTTAAGTTTTTCACCAAGTTCAAATGCACCGTCAATTTCAGGAGCAACACCCATAATACGAACTTTATCCCAACATTCAAGCAATGGGGTAGGGTCGTCTTTTAATGGTGAAAGAATATTTTCTTCACTCTGCGCACCTTTGTTTTCAGGGTTGAGATAAGGACCTTCAAAATGAACACCTAAAATGTTTGAGTCAGTGCAAGTTTCACTGGCTTTTTTTATGTATTCTGTGACTTCTAATAACTGTTTAACAGGTGCTGCAAGAGTTGTAGGGAGAATACTTGTTGTGCCGTGTAAAGCGTGTGATTTTGCCATTTGACAAAGTTTATCGCTATCGCAACACATAGCAGAAATTCCACCACCACCGTGCACATGCAAATCAATAAAACCTGCTGAGAGATAAAGACCATCGCAGTCAATGATTTCTGCATCTGTGTCTATTGTTTCTGCTATCTTTACAATTTTGCTTCCGTCAACAAGTACAGAAAGTTTTTTTACTTCGTTTTCTAAAATTACATTAGCGTTTTTAAAAAGTATCATTATTTCACCTTCATTCCAATACATATTATGCCTTTATCGGTGATATCAATTACACCGTATTCATCGTCATATAAAGCCCCCGGACAGAAAGCGTATATCCCGTCACAATAATCGGTCTGTTGACGGTGGGTGTGCCCATAAAGTGCGATTTTGCAATTGTTTTCACGGGATTTAATAAGAAGTCCCGACAAACTGCTTTTAACATATTCATAATGCCCATGAGTGATGTAGATGTTTTCGTTGTTTTCAGTAAAAATTTGCCTTAATGGATATTCGCAATGAAAATCATTGTTACCCTTTACTGAATAGATACGCTTGTCACCAACAAATTGTTTACAATATTCAAAATCACGGTGACCGTCACCTAAAAATATAATTGCCTCAGCGTCTGGTTGAGCTTCAATTGCTTTTTTCATTGGTTTATATTGTCCGTGAGAATCAGAAAAAACAAGGATTCGCAAGCATATCACCCCGCGTACAAACATATTATCTAATAATATTATATATCAAATTGGTGGTGTTTTCAATGAGTAATGAGAATTTTAATAAAATCGTTGACGATATGAAAAATCAAAAAAACAGACAAGA
Source organism: Candidatus Fimenecus sp. (assembly GCA_045655645.1). Taxonomy (GTDB): domain Bacteria; phylum Bacillota; class Clostridia; order Oscillospirales; family Acutalibacteraceae; genus Fimenecus. The sequence goes on along the minus strand of JAZOPS010000006.1, from coordinate 2,913 downwards.
TGCGCAAGATTATCTGATGAAACAGTTAAAACCTGACCAGAGTAAGAAATTGCAAGAGTTGTTAAGCGATAAAAACGCCATGGAGCAAATGCTCTCAACACCTCAGGCACAAGAATTGTTAAAGAAATTTACGGAGGGTAAGAATGGCTGATTTGCAAGAACTTTTGTCCTCAATAAGCGAAGAAGATATGGCAAAACTTAAAAATGTGGCAGAATCGTTGATGGGCAACACAACACCAAAAGAGCAACCAAAGAAAACAATGCCATCATTACCTTTTGATGAAAATATGATAAGTAAATTGATGTCAGTGATGGGACAAATGAATAAAGAAGATAGTCGAACAAGGCTAATTCTTGATTTGAAGCCGTTGCTTAATGAAGATAGGCGTAAAAAAGCAGATGACGCTATCAAATTTTTGCAATTGATGGATACATTGCCATTGTTAAAGGGGATGTTTGGAAATGAGTAATTATTCATATTCAGAAATACAGAGCATGCAGAAAAAAGCCCTTGAAAGAGTCAGAGAAATGCGAAAAAATTCTGAAAAATTGCTAGAAGAAACAGACTCAACACCATATATAAAACCAAAGCAGTTTTTTGAAGAGTCCAGTCAGCAGGTGAAACCTAAAATTACAAATATGCCACCAAATTTTCCTCAGAATACATCTTATCCTGATTTCAAAGAGTTTTTCAAGGAACAAGAGCCAAAAGAACAAGTAAAAAGCATAAATATACCTGTCGAAAAAGCAAAAATTAATATTTTAGATGAACCTGACAAAGCCATAATCCTAGGGCTTATTATGCTTTTGAAAAGTGAAGGAGCAGATGAAATGCTAATAATGGCATTGATGTATATTTTATCTTAATAAAGAGGTAAAAATCCCCTTATTTTTTTGCAAAATAATGGTTGAAAATTGAATACGAATAATATATAATTGGGTTTGATATTTTGTTAAAAGAGTGGCAAAAGATATGGGGTTTTCTGAATTTTTAAAAACAATTGAAAATTTTGTTTGGGGCGTTCCGCTTCTTGTGATAATTGTCGCAGGTGGTATGTTGCTTACAGTCAGACTTCGTGGTATTCAGGTCAGACGACTTAATCTGGCGCTTAAATGGATGTTCACTAAAGAAGAGGGCGCAACGGGTAATGTATCATCATTTGGCGCGTTGTGTACAGCTTTATCTGCAACAATCGGCACGGGTAACATCGTTGGTGTTGCAACTGCAATCTGTCTTGGTGGTCCGGGAGCATTGTTTTGGCTTTTTATTGCAGGTCTTTTAGGTCTTGCAACCAAATATGCCGAGGGTATGTTGGCTATTAAATATCGTGAAACTGCACCCGATGGTCATACTTATGGTGGTCCGTTCTGCTACATTGAAAAGGGTATGGGCAAAAAATGGCGCTGGCTTGCTAAAGTTTTTGCAATATGTGGTGCAAGTGCTGCAATTTTAGGTATTGGCACTTTTACTCAGGTTAACAGTATTTCAACTGCTATTCTCGACTTTTGTTGTCCTGATAAGACAAAGATGTGGTCTTTGCCATTTGTGGGTGATGTTACAGCAACAAGTGTTGTAACAGTAATCATTGCGGTTGTTCTCACAGCATGTGTTGCAATGGTGCTTTTGGGTGGAATTCAGCGAATTGCCAATGTAGCTTCTTTCGTTGTTCCTTTTATGGCAGTTACATATATAGTTTTCTCTTTTATTCTTGTGCTTGCAAATATCAGAGAAATGCCACAGGCACTTGCAACTGTTATAAAAGGTGCGTTTGACCCAGCATCAGTGACAGGTGGTGCAATTGGTTCAATTTTCATTGCAATGCAACATGGTATTTCAAAGGGCGTTTTCTCAAATGAGGCGGGTCTTGGCTCTGCACCAATCGCAGCCGCTGCAGCAAGAGCAAAAGAACCTGTTCGTCAAGGCCTTGTAACAATGAATGGTGCATTTATTACTAATATTATCTGTCTTATGACAGGTCTTGTGCTTGTTACAACTGACGCATGGCAGACAGGCTTAGAGGGATATTCAGTTACCCGTTATGCATTCACAGAAGGAATGCCATTCTTTAATGCTGATATTGTTTCATTTATTCTTTCAATGTCTTTGGTGTTCTTCGCATTTACAACTATTATTGGTTGGGACTATTATGCAGAATCTTGCGTTGAATATCTTTCAAATGGCAATCAGAAAGCTGTTAAGATTTCAAAATATGTCTATATTGTAGCAGTTTTTGTAGGCGCATTTATGACAGTAAAGGATGTATGGACTATTGCAAATATTTTCAACGGTGTTATGGCATTACCGAATATGATAGCATTATTCGCATTGTCCGGAATCGTTGTTAAAGATACAAAAGAATTCTTTGAACAAGGCAAACATAAATTGCAAAAATAACAGTGATTTTGGTCTTGACATAAGAATATATTTGTATTAAAATCTATTTTGTTAATTTAATAGCCAAGTGATGCAGATTGAAGGGTGACTGACTGTCTGCTGATGGTATTCCGGAGAATTCCACAAATTGTGGATACCGAAGGTGCAAAGCGTAATGCTAATCTCTCAGGTCAAAGGACGGAAATTTCTTTTAGATTTTTTCAGGACTGAGTGTATTTTGCGCTCGGTCCTTTATTTTTCGGAAAGAAAAGGAGAATAAAAATGAATTTTAATGACATCTTAGTTGCAATTGACGACTTTGTATGGGGCGTGCCACTTATGGTGCTTATTCTTGCAGGTGGACTTTTGCTCACAACAAGACTTAAACTTTTGCAGGTTTTTCGCTTGCCATTAGCGTTAAAGTGGATGGTTAAGGAAGAAGAGGGTGGAAAAGGTGATGTTTCTTCTTTCGGCGCATTGTGTACTGCGCTTTCTGCTACAATAGGCACAGGTAACATTGTCGGTGTTGCAACTGCAAT
>JAZOPS010000005.1:0-35997 GCA_045655645.1 Candidatus Fimenecus sp. | reverse complement strand
ATGTGTATGTTGCTGATTTCTTCTTTCTCAACAGCTTCTTTTGCTCAGGAAGAGATAACGGTTGATGAAAAAACAGAAACACCCCCGACAGTATCCGAAACCGAGCCGATGCCCGACGAGGAGGTTGCGATTATTCACTTTTGTGCAATTCCTCTCGGCGGATATTTCATTTTCGGTCACGCCTGGGTCTATATTGAAAACATAAGCGAAAGCGATATTCAGGTTGGCGCATATACTTTACCTGCAGGAAAAAGTGTTTCTGTCGGTACATCAAGTTTTTCGGGCAAAAACGGTTTCGGACTTTATTATAATCTTGAAACTCTTATTGAAAAAGATACCGATTATTTGTCAATCGGAGACACAATCAGTGCAAACGAACTTGATGCAATGAACAGAAAAATTCTCATTTATAACCATTGGAATCCGATCATTAACTGCACTTTTTCTTCATCTGAAATATGGAATACCGTTTCCGACAAAACATTAATCCCTATGGTATTTCCGATTTTTTCAATGATACAGATGTGGATTCACGGAAATGATGCCGAGTTTAAAATGAACGAACCCGAACCGGGAACAATTTATGTTCAGAAAGGTTTCGGGAAAAACGCAACCATCAAACCTGTTGATGAAAGCAAACTTTAATTATTGTTCGGCAGATTTGTTTGTAAATAATCAAAAGAAAGGCACGGAGCAGAAAACTCCGTGCCTTATATAATTTCAAATCTTTTATATGATTAACCGAAATATCTCTCAAGAAGACCCTGGAAAGCCTTGCCGTGTCTTGCCTCGTCACGAGCCATTTCATGAACTGTGTCGTGAATTGCATCGAGACCTTGTTCTTTTGCACGTTTTGCAAGGTCAAATTTACCCATTGTTGCGCCGTTTTCAGCATCAACTCTCATTTCAAGGTTTTTCTTTGTGCTATCTGTTACAACTTCACCAAGAAGTTCTGCGAATTTAGCAGCATGTTCTGCTTCTTCCCAAGCTGCTTTTTCCCAATAAAGACCGATTTCTGGGTAGCCTTCACGGTGAGCAACTCTTGCCATTGCAAGATACATACCTACTTCTGAACATTCGCCTTCAAAGTTTGCACGAAGGTCCATAATAATGTCTTCTGAAACACCTTTTGCAACGCCTACAACGTGTTCTGCAGCCCAAGTTCTTTCGTTTTCTTTTACTTCGTTGAACTTGTCAGCAGGCACTTTACACTGTGGGCATCTTTCAGGTGCTGAATCTCCTTCATGTACATAACCGCAAACTGAGCATACAAATTTTTTCATAATTTTTTCCTCCAAAATAATAATCAATTTAATTTATTACAATGTTTACATGAGCCAAACGCCATTAAACTGTAATTTACAACTTTGCCAATAATGTCATCTGAAAAGGTGATTGAATCACTTTTGAAAGACATTAAATCATAAACTTTGCCACAAGCGATACACTTGAAGTGAGCATGTGGATTAACATTCCCATCAAAACGATCATTAGCACCGTCGGGAATTCTCAAAACCATTCCGCTTTCTTCGAGTTGAGATAAATTTCGATAAAGTGTTCCTAAACTAAGATTAGGAATAACTTCGCGAACTGACGAATAAAGTTCCATAGCAGTAGGGTGGTCATATCTTGAACAAAGCTCATTGATAATAGCATCTCTTTGCTTGCTCTTTCTTTCTATTGCCATTAATCTCACCTCGTTAACAGTAATGATTACTGTTATTATAGCATAGATTTTTTTAATGTCAATAGTTTTTATTAAGATTTATTTTACCTTATGCCAATATATGTAACTTGACGATTTATCTGTTTTTTGGTAGAATAAGCATATATGATGCAAGGGAGTGAGTATATGAAACAAAATGTTTTTAAAAGTATAATTTCATTACTTTTAACCGTTTCAATTTTTTTCTCACTTTCAGCGTCTTTTTTTGTTTATGCCGAATCTAAAGCAGGTTATATAAATGATACTGATGTTAATGTCAGAACTTCACCTTGTGCAAATATTACTACTAATAAGTTAGGAATAATGCTTCAGCCTGAGCATGATATAACCGTATTAAACACTGTAGATAGCATAAATAATGATAAAGTTAATCCGACTTGGTGTTATATTGAATTTGTTTATAATGGCACTACTTATAAAGGATATGTTGCTTCACAGTTTGTTACATTAAAACCTACTACCGACGATTTTGTTATGCCTGAAAGTGTTCCAGATATCTATAAACCATATATTGAAAACCTTTTGAGTCTACACCCCAATTGGAATTTTGTTTTCTATGATACAGGATATGATTGGAACGACTTGTTTTTAACTACAAACAAAGGTCAATGTTACACTGAACGAAGTTTAATTCAAGGTGCGCCATATTCATATCTTTCATTCGCTGAAGACTGTTTTAATTATAGAGAAGACAAATTTATTCCCCACGATGGTAAAACCTGGTATCAAGCAAATAAAGAAACAGTCGCATATTATATGGATCCAAGAAATTTCCTCAATGAAAATACAGTATTTATGTTTGAGTGTCTTTCCTACGACTCAAAAACACAAAATATTGATGGTGTTCAAAACATTATCAAAAATTCTTTTATGAATAATGCTAAAATAAAGAATAATAGCAATCAAGATGTTTTGTATGTTCAAGCATATATAGATGCAGCCGTGTATTCAAAGGTTAGCCCTTACCATCTTGCTTCTCGCACAATTCAAGAAGTTAGCAATTCTGGAAGCGGTTCAACAAGTGGAAATTACGGCAGCTACAAAGGGTATTATAATTTTTACAATATTGGTGCTTCTTCAGGAAGCGACCCTATTGCTAATGGCTTGTATTTTGCAAAAACTGGTGATGGTCTTGACAGTTATGATAAAGATAAGTGTATGATTCCTTGGAATTCACAATACAAATCTATTGTTGGTGGAAGTTATTGGATTGGTTCAAAATATATAAATAGCGTTCATAAACAGAACACGGTATATTTTCAGAAGTTTAATACATCAAACCCTGACCCTACATATTTCTATCATCAATATATGCAAAATATTGCTGCTCCTGCTAACGAAGCTCCAAGAGTACTAAATACATACAAGGAACAGGGCGTTATTGATAATAATTTTACATTTATTATTCCAATCTATAGGAATATGTCTGAAAAAGCTTGTGAATTGCCACAAGCGAACAATTATAGCCCTAATAACTGGTTAAAATCATTAACAATTGATGGTGATTCGATTAATTTTGATTCTGCAAAGACAAGTGGTTATACATACAAAGTTGCATCTAATACATCATCTGTTAATATAGCTGCTACTCCGATAAATTCAAAAGCAAAAATTACGGGTGCTGGTAATGTAACTCTTAAAGATGGAAGTAATTTAATTTCTGTTGTTGTCAAAGCAGAAAACGGCAATGAGCGTACTTACACCATCAATATTGAAAAAAGTGCTCAAAACAATATTCCAATGACAGGCATTAAACTTAACACAACATCATTGTCATTGTTTAATGGTGATGGTTCTAACCTTTCAGTAAGCTATCAACCAACTAACACAACTGATAATAAAACCGTCACTTGGTCATCTTCGAACAATTCAGTTGCAACAGTTTCTAACGGGAAGGTTACAGCAGTTGGGAAAGGTGAAGCAACAATTACTGCTAAAGTGGGTTTATTCACAGCAACTTGTAAAATCACTGTTAACGCAGATGTAATATTAGGTGATATTGATGCAGATGATTCTGTTACAATTGCAGATGCACTGTTGATTTTTAAATATAAAACAGGTGAGATTTCTAATCTTTCAGCTTTAGCTTTATTAGCTGCCGATACCAATATAAGTGGTACAGTTGAACTTGCTGATGCATTGAGAATTTTTAAATTCAAGAGTGGAGAAATTGACAGTCTGTATGACTCAAAAGGCCATTGGGTCAAAGACTCAGTCGGCTGGTGTTATCTTGATTCAAATGGACATTGGTTATATAACAAATGGATTAAAGATAGTGTCGGTTGGTGCTATCTTGGCTCAAACGGTCATTTGGTTGTAAGCGAATGGGTCAAAGACTCAGTCGGTTGGTGCTATCTTGATTCAAATGGCAGAATGGTTATCAATGACTGGGTAAACTGGAATAATCAATGGTATTATCTTGATGCTAGCGGATATATGGTAACGGGTACTAAAGTAATAGACGGAAATGAATATCACTTTGACTCAAACGGTGTTTGGATACCATAAATGAATATTAAAACAATAAGAGACGCACTCTAGTAGCAGAGTGCGTCTCAATTTTATAAGTATCTGTTTATAAAGTTTAAAATTGAATCCCAATAGAGTTCAGGGTTTGCACAAGCATTTCTTGCATGTGGTGCGTTTGGAATTGTTACTTTTTCTTTTTCACAAACGGCTGCATCATAAACCTTATCAAGCATTTCATAAGGAACAAACTTGTCGTTTTCACCATGCAAGAAAATTGTTGGTGTTTTTGATTTTTTTAATTGCTCAATAGATGATGCTTCTTTAAAATCAAAACCAGAATAAATTTTGTTAACTGTACTTGCACTATATAGCATAGGGAACTCATGCATTTTAAAACTATTTGTTATTTTATTGCTGAAAATATCCCATACTGATGTAAAGCCGCAATCAGCAACAGCTACTTTTACATTTTCAGGTAATTCTTCTCCAGTTGCCATCATTGTTGTTGCAGCACCCATTGAAACACCATGAATAATAATCTTAACATTTGGATTATTATCAACAATGAAATTTATCCAGTCAATTACATCAAGTCGGTCTTCCCAACCCATTGTGACATAGCCCGCTTCACTGTCTGCGTGACCATTAAGGCTTGGCATTAACACATCATAACCTAATTCGTGGTACTTCTGTGCATAAACGCCCATATTTCTAGGTGACGATGTATATCCATGTACAACTAATGCGCAAATATCTGTTTGCTTGTCGGCAAAAATAAAGTCAGCATGAAGGTTTTTCTTATCACTTGATGAACGGATAGCAATTTTTTCTTTTTTTGCATTATCAAACCAGACTTTACCTTTATCAAGTTCGCTATTAAGATATTGAGTATATTCGTCTGTACCTTTATTTGATTTTACAACTTTTTTTGTAAGACTTCCGTTAAGGCCTTGTTTTGTTAAGGTTGAAAAAAAGAAAATATTTCCCAAAAGAAAATATGTAGCTGACGCTGCAACACCTGCAACACCGATGGTTTTTAAGATTTTCTTTGTATTTTTCTTCATAAAATATCACCTCTAACTAATATTTTACAACCATATTCAACAAAAGTCCATATTTTTTTATCTTTATTTTAACAAATCAGTTGTCATAATCATATTTTTCTGTTAAAATAAATTAAATATTTTTATTATATGAGGTTGTAGTGATGAACAACGATATTACAGTTATGAAAACTTCAATATTTGGCGGTTTTAAAAAGTCAGATGTTTTGGCTTATGTTGAAAAATTACAGTTAGAAACTGCAGAAGTTAAAGAACAACTTGATAATAAGAGAAACGAGTCACTTGAGTTGAAACGCAAAATCGATGAGCTTGAAATCCGCATTGAAAATCTTTGTGCTGTTAGTGAAAAATTAGCGGAAAAAGAAAAAGAAGCTAATGACCTTGCTGTCAAATTGGAAATCGCTCTCAAAGAGAACGAACAGTTTGTTGAAAAAATCAATAGTTTTGAGGAGAAATCTGAAAAACTTAAAAGAGCAGAAAAACAAATTGGTGCTGCTTATATTGATGCGAGAAGATATTCAGATGAGCTTGTTGATAGTGCAAAATCAAAAGCAAAAGACATTGGTGCAATTGCATCTCAAGATGTAAAGCGCGAAGCTAATGAGATTGAACAACTCTTAAAGGATGTTGACGCAATTTCAAGAAAGTTTAACTCTTCTCTTGAACAACTTCATAAAGACGTTTATGCTCTTGGTAGCAAGCTTAATAATTCTGCTTCATCACTTCTTAACTTACATACAGATTTAACTGGAATTGAAGCTCATTCAATTAATTTTGACATTGATGTACCTGATGATGCTATCCGTGTTGAAAGAATGAATGACGGTAGCGGACTTACATTTATATCTTATGAGCCAAATACAGAATTCAATTCTGATTTAAACATTCAACCTGATTCTATTATTGATGAGGACTAATTAAAATGGAATATTCCATTAATACACAAGAGTTAAAAAAATATATTCCTAATTTAGTTGTTGGTGACAGAGTTTATCTTTCAGGGACTGTTTATACAGCTCGTGATGCCGCTCACAAAAAAATTATGGAACAAATTAACAATAATACTGCAACGCCATTTGATATAAATGGCGCTGTAATCTATTATGCAGGTCCAACGCCAACACCTGAAAAACTTGCAATTGGCAGTTGTGGACCAACAACTTCAAGTAGAATGGATAAATATGCACCGAAACTTCTTGATATGGGCCTTTTGGGTATGATTGGTAAAGGTCCGCGTTCCTTTGAAGTGTGCGATGCAATCACAAGAAACGGCGCAATATATTTTTGTGCTGTTGGTGGTGCCGGTGCTCTTGCGTCAAAGTCAATTGTCGAAGCACATGTTATTGCTTTTGCTGAATTAGGCTGTGAATCAGTTAAAAAACTTACTTTAAAAGATTTTCCTTTAATCGTGGCAATAGATTCAAAGGGCGAAAATCTGTTTAATATAGGAGAATAATGATGCAATCACAAATTTGTGAATTAAGAAACAAAATTATTTTAAAAGAATTTAACAGAATGAATGATATGCAATTAAAAGCGGTCTTATCAGTTGACGGACCGCTTTTAATTCTTGCTGGTGCAGGTAGTGGTAAAACTACTGTACTTGTCAATCGTATTGCAAATTTAATGAAATATGGTTGTGCATATAATTCTAATATGATTGAAAAGCGTTTTAATGATAATACTATCAGTTTACTTAATGAGTATTATACTGGCAATGAATCTGTTTATGAGCATATTAAAGATGTTTTATCAGTTAATGCACCAAAGCCTTGGGAGATTTTAGCATTTACATTTACCAACAAAGCAGCAAGTGAATTGAAAGAAAGACTTGTTTTGCGCATTGGTGAAGATGCAAACGATATCTGGGCAGGCACTTTCCATTCAATATGTGTGCGTATTCTTCGCAGAAATGCCGAATATTTAGGTTTTTCAAAGCATTTTACAATCTATGATACTGATGATAGTAAACGCGTTATGAAGGATTGTCAGCGCCTTTTGAATATCGACGATAAGTTTTTGCCACATAAATCAATCCTTGGTGAAATCAGCCGCGCAAAAGATTCTCTTGTACCTGCTGATGAATATCTTAATTTGAGTAGTGGTAATTATCGCGAAAAGCAAATAGGTGAGTGCTACAAGAAATATCAATCATTATTGAAAAATGCTGATGCAATGGATTTTGACGATATTATCTTTAATACCGTTAAGTTGTTAGAAGAAAACCCACAAATTAGAGAGTATTACCAAAACAAGTTTAAATATGTTTTGGTCGATGAATATCAGGATACAAACCACGCGCAATTCATGCTAACAAAACTTTTATCAGGTGGTTATAATAATATTTGTGTTGTTGGTGATGATGACCAAAGTATTTATAAATTCCGTGGTGCAACAATTGAAAATATCTTAAGTTTTGAAAAAAACTTTTCTAATGCGACAGTTATAAGATTGGAGCAGAATTATCGTTCAACACAGAATATTCTTGATGGTGCCAATGCCGTTATTGCTCATAATGAACAGAGAAAAGGCAAGAATCTCTGGACTTCAAATGGAGCTGGTGAAAAAATTAAAATTAATACATTGAATGATGAATACGCCGAAAGTAAATATATTGCTGATGAAATTATGAGCATAATGAGTAAAAATGGTGATAGTTCTAAATTCAGCGATTTTGCAATTCTTTATAGAATGAATTCAATGTCAAGCTCAATTGAAAGATTATTTGTAAAAAGTGGTATTCCATATAGAATTATTGGCGGTCATAAATTCTATGACAGAATGGAAATTAAAGACTGTTTAGCATATCTTTCTGTTATTTCAAATCCTGATGATAATGTTCGTCTTGAGCGCATAATCAACACACCAAAAAGGGGAATAGGTGCTACAACAATTGCTACCGCTAAAGAAATTGCTGATGGTTTAGGTGTATCATTATTCCAAGTACTTAAAACTGCTGACGAATATGAAAAACTTAAGAGAAGTTCACAAAAACTCATTGAGTTTGTTAACCTTATCGAGAGTTTTTCAGAGCTTGCAGAGCGCGAATCACCATCTTCAGTATTTTTATCTTTACTTGATGAAACGGGCTATAAGGCATCTCTAATGGCCGATAAAGAGCATTATGAAGAGAGAGTTCAGAACATTGATGAGTTGAATTCAAACTTGATTAGATTTAAAGAAGAAAATCCTGATTCTGATTTATCTGACTTCCTTGAAGATGTAGCCTTGATGACGGATATTGATAATTATAATGCTGATACTGATGCGGTTGTAATGATGACTTTACACTCATCAAAGGGACTTGAATTTCCGGTTGTATTTATACCTGGTCTTGAAGAAGGTGTATTTCCGGGAATGCAATCAATATATGAGCCTGGTGAAATCGAAGAAGAAAGACGACTTGCTTATGTTGGCATAACAAGAGCAAAGAAAATTCTTTATTTATTAAATACCCGTTCGAGAATGATTTTTGGCTCAACAAGATATAATCAACCTTCACGCTTCTTAAAAGAATTGCCAGATGAGTGTTGTGAATACCTTGTTAAGCCACATAAACCGGTTAATAAACCCGTTGCAACACAACCAAGTAAACCAATTAACCGTGGATTTGGATTATCAAATTCAACGCCAAAATCAACTGAAAAGTTTATGGTTGGCGAACAGGTTGTGCACAGAGTTTTTGGCAAAGGTATGATTGTTTCTCTTAAACCAATGGGCAATGATGTTCTTATGGAAATTGCCTTTGAAAAAGTTGGAACTAAAAAGATTATGGCTAATATGGGTGCCGTTAAAAAGGCGTAAAAAAAAGAGGTCGTTTGACCTCTTTTTTATATATCCATAAACGGATTAGTAATATTTGAAAAGTTAACATTTATCATTTCTCGTTGTTGGTTATATCGATAGAAACTCATTATAAGACCGATTGAGAAATAAATACAAAGGTTTGAAGAACCACCGGCACTAAAGAAGGGTAGTGTGATACCAATAACGGGAAGCAACATCAAACACATGCCAACGTTAATAATAACTTGTCCCGCAATCATGCCTGCAACACCATAGCACATAACTTTTGTATCACCGATTTTATCGTGTTTGCCTGTTCTAGCAATTCTAATTGTAATTGCAGTCAATAATAACAAAGCTACAACACAACCAACAAAACCAAGTTCTTCACCAATAACGGTGAATATCATATCGTTTTCGCCTTCAGGAATACCATTTACAGTTTGTGTGTAAATACCATTAAATAAGCCTTGTCCTGTAATTCCGCCACCCTTGATTGCTGCCATGCCGCGTTCTTGCTGATAGATAATATCAGGGTAAAGTTCAGGATAGGCAAGTGCCAAAAATCTTTGTTTCTGAATATTTCCTAATAAGAACATCCAAATTAAAGGTAATGATGCGACAACTAAAAGTCCACCACCGAGAAAATAACCCCAATGAAGCCCTGCAACATAGAGCATAACTACAGTAATAATCATAAATACAAGTGCAGAACCCAAGTCACCTGAAACAATAACAAGTCCAATTGGAATTATCGCATGAATGCCTAACAACAAAACTGTAAGAATGTTATTTATGTTATTTTTTACTTTTTCAAGATGAACGCCAAATGTAATGATGAAACCGATTTTAACTATTTCTGACGGTTGAAAATAGATGCCTGTTGCACCAAGTTTTAACCAAGTTCGAGCATCAGGTCTTTCAGGAGGACCGATACCAAATTTTAGAGTAATTAACATAATACCGATACAAAATATCGCAATTAACGGCCACAGTTTCATTATAAACTCATAGTCAATTAATGAAATTATTATTGCTATTATAACTCCCGCTGCAACAGCGGCAACCATAACAATAAAGTCACGGCTGAATCTTGAACCATCAGGTGCATTCTGCAATGTAGCAGTCATAACACTAGTACACCCGAATGCAGAGGTGAGCATACACAATAATAACAAAATTTTATCGGTTTCAATTATGAAATTTTTAATCGCTTTAAATATTGCTTTCATATTTTCACCATTATAAATTTGTTTTGATTTCTAAGTTGATTTTATCACGAGTATCCAGCAACCACTCATTTGAATGTGGATATTCAGAAAATGTAATTGAGTGTTTTTTGTTTTCTTCTATAATATTAAGACATTTTTCTTTATTAGTCAACTTTTCAAGCGTTTTTAACGCAGCCATATCCTGTAATGCATCATAAAACACTTTCAGTCTAATTGATTGTAAAGGTGTTCCGTCTTTGTCGGGGTAAACAACAAAGCTATCACCTGACGGAAATGCTTTTCCTGCATCTGTTACCGTAAATGGGTCAATTAAGCCTTTTGAAAGTTGGCTGTAATAGAAATTATACCCCCAATGTAAAAAGCCTTTAATATCATATTTATACATTTGATAGCCAATTACGCGGGTTCTTATAGAATCGTTACAAAAGAATCTATTTGAAACATATTTTTTGATTTGCGCACTGCAATAATATATCCACAAATTATTACTCTTGCTAAGAAACTTATCAATATGGTCATTAGATGGAATTGGGTTGGACACAATTCCCAATCTATAAAACCATACATCTGACAAGGCATCAACAATTTTATAGCCTTTAAATAGTTTGTGGATAAGTTTTGAGGCTTTAGAATAAGAGCGAATCATCCCAAAATTTGGCTCATCACTAACATGAATCAAAACTCTGTCTTTTAAATTATTTTCTTCAAAATATTTTTTTAATTCAACAGAAAACTCCGTTAAAAATCTTTTATATTCTTTTGAAACTGATTTTGTTTCCCATCCAAAAATCTTTTTATATTCACCATCAACAGTTGCCATGATTTTTGGTGCGTGTTTTGCACCCCATTGTGTAAAGAAATGAGCCATTTCAAAATGAGTAATACCACATTTTTTTGACATATCAATCCATTTTGTTAATTTGTCAAAATTAAATAAATATTTTCCATTGTTTAATGTTACATCAACTAATTGAACTGTTGGTCTTTCTTTTCCAATTTCAGTATCAAGTGGGGGAGTAAATATTGGTGTTAAAACACAATTCATTCCATAATCACAAGCTGTTTTTAAAAAGTTTTCAGTAACGCGCCAATATTCATCGGAAAAGACTTCAATGCCATAATAAGACATTAAGCAATCTGTGTGAAACCAGTTTGTATAAACAAAATCAGAAAAATCTAATTCTGCATCTATTATGTCAATGGTCAATTCTTCACAAATGTCTTCAATATTTATTGAAAAAAAATGATTACCAACATAATTTTGATTTGCATCAATTTCAACCCAAATGGAATTGGTGCCTTTTTTTAATTCAAAATCATTGTTTATAGGTATTAACAAATCAGGGTAATAACCGTTGTCGCTAAAGCGAAAATAATTATCTGCACCTTTTGCCATTGGAAAATCAGATTTTATATCTGTTACCTTATAGAGCTTAAAGCCATTTAAACTTGTTTTTACATCAAAATTGATATTTATATTATCATTACTCTCAATGGCAATTTGAAATGATTTCTTCTCATTTTTGAGCATCGAAAAACTTTTAAGTGTTGTGTTAGGTATATTATCATTAAAATACAACTTTTCAAGAGAAGATATAATCTTAATATTTGTTATAGCACTCATAAAATCACCCCAATAAGATTACAATAAATTTTAGACTATTTTTACTGTTTTGTAAAGATATGAAAGTGTATTTTATGTTATTTGTACCTTGCAGAAAAGCTTTATAAGTGGTAAAATAAATAGCAGAATTAAATTTTGAAGGTGAATTATTTGAAAATAAGAGAAGATGTAAGAAATATAGCAATTATTGCTCACGTTGACCATGGTAAAACAACATTGGTTGATGAGCTTTTAAAACAGAGTGGTATTTTTAGACAGAATGAGCAAGTACAAGACAGAGTTATGGACTCTAATGACCTTGAAAGAGAACGCGGAATTACAATTCTTTCAAAAAATACATCTGTACAATATAACGATATTAAAATTAATATTGTTGATACACCTGGCCACGCTGACTTTGGTGGCGAAGTAGAACGAATTCTTATGATGGTCGATGGTGTGTTGTTGCTTGTTGACGCTTTTGAAGGATGTATGCCACAAACAAGATTTGTTTTGAAGAAAGCTCTTGGCCTTGAAAAGAAAGTTGTCGTTGTTGTAAATAAAATTGACAGACCTGGTGCTCGTCCCGATGAAGTAATCGATGAAGTGCTTGATTTGTTTATTGAATTGGGCGCTAACGATGACCAGTTAGAATTTCCTGTTATTTATGCATCTGGTCGTGATGGATATGCATCTGCAGACCAAAACGCAAGAAGTGGTGATATGCGACCTTTATTTGATGCTATCATAGAAAACATTGAAGCGCCAGAAGGTGATGTAGATGCTCCTTTACAAGTATTATTTTCTAGCCTTGATTATGATGATTATATAGGTAGAATAGGCATTGGTAGAGTTGAACGCGGTAGAATTAATCGAAATGACAATGTAGTTTTATGTAAGGCTGATGGTACACAAGAAAATGTTAAGATTTCTCGTTTATACCAGTTTGATGGTTTGAAGCGTGTTGAGGTTGAAACTGCTTCTGTTGGTGATATTATATGCGTTTCAGGTATTACAGGACTTAATATTGGTGAAACAATTTGCTCACCTGATTGCATCGAGCCATTACCATTCATCAAAATTGATGAACCAACAATTTCAATGAACTTTATTGTTAACGATAGTCCTTTTGCTGGTAAAGAAGGGAAATTTGTTACATCAAGAAACCTTCGTGACCGACTCTTTAAAGAAGTTGAAACAAATGTAAGTATGCGCGTTGAAGAAACAGAATCAACAGATACTTTCAAGGTTTCAGGTCGTGGTGAATTGCACTTGTCAATTCTTATTGAAACGATGCGACGTCAAGGATATGAATTTCAAGTTTCAAGACCAAAAGTTATTACTAAGTTTGAAAAAGGTGAACTTTTAGAGCCAATGGAACTTTTAATTGTTGAAGTACCTGAAGAATATGTTGGTGCGGTTATGATGAAAATTGGTTCTCGCCGTGGTGAACTTGAAAATATGGGCACTCGTGATGGTGGTTCAACTCATCTTGAATTTAAAATCCCTGCGCGTGGTCTTATTGGCTATCGTTCAGAGTTTATGACTGATACAAACGGTAATGGTATAATGAACAACCTTTTTGCAGGCTATGAACCTTATAAAGGCGATATTGAAACACGCGAAAGAGGTTCAATTGTTGCTCACGAATCAGGCGAAAGCACAGCTTATGGTCTTTTCAATACACAGGATAGGGGAAGATTGTTTATAGGTCCTGGTGTACCAGTATATGAGGGTATGATTGTTGGCGAATGTTCAAAGAACGAAGACTTAACTTGCAATATATGTAAATCAAAACACTTGACAAACACTCGTGCTTCGGGCTCGGACGACGCCTTAAGACTTATACCACATACCGTATTAAGTCTTGAACAATCAATGGAATTTATAAAAGACGACGAACTCATGGAAGTTACACCAACAAGTATTCGCTTAAGAAAAACCATTCTCTCAAAAGATTTAAGATTGAAACAACAGTTCAAGAAGAAATAAATTTATGTAATTTACACAGGAGGTGATACCGTGAAAGGAATGAAAATTGGTATTGATTTTGGTTCATCATCAATTAAAATTTATGCTGAAAATAAAGGTATAGTTGTTAATGAGCCGTCAATTGCTGCCATTTCAGTTGATAGTCGTCAACCCATTGCTTTTGGTAAAGCAGCCGATGATATGTTAGGCAGATGTGGAGAAGAAATTGAGATAGTGCAAGTAATCCAAAACGGTGTCATTTCCGACTTTGTTTTAGCTGAAAAAATGCTTAGGTTTTATTTAGAGGCTGTGTGCGGTAACAGAGTTTATAAGCCTAATGTTATGATATGTTTATCTTCTAATGCAACGAGCTTTGAGAAGAAGACCTTTTTTGACGCAATAACGTTGGCTGGTGCTGGTCGCGTTTGTTTAGTTGAAGGTATTTTAGCTTCTGCTTTTGGATGTAATGTTGACGCTGAAAAAATTGGCGGACGCATGGTGCTTGATATCGGACATCAGGTTACAGAATTTGCAATCATTTCAATGGGTAGTCTTGCAGGTACAGGAACTATTAATCGTGGTAGTTATGATATTGATTGCGCTGTTGAACGACATCTTAAAAGAGATAGAGATATTTTAGTTGGACCACATACAATTCGTGAAATTAAAAATAAAATCACATCTGCAATTAGTCGTGATTGCGAAACTGCTTTATTTATATCAGGAAAAAGCAATCTTGATGAAATGCCAATTTCATTTGAAATAACATCCAATGAAGTTTATCCTTTTGTAGATGAACAGGTTTCACTTCTTGTCAGTGAAATTAATGATGCAATGCAGAATATACCACCAGAATTGTTAGCTGATGCTGCAGACCATGGAATTAGCCTTTGTGGTGGAGGTTCTTTGATTTTTGATATAGCACAAAGACTTGAAGAAGAAACTAATATTCGTTGTGAAGTCATTGATGAACCAACTCTTGCAAAAGTAAAAGGTCTTGGAAAACTTTTGAAAAATGATAAATTGTTAGAGGATAATGGTTATAGATTTATCTTTAAGGATGAAATTAGGGAGAAAATCAGAAGATTAGATAGCAAAAATATTTAAAAGAGCACATCATTTGATGTGCTCTTCTTTTATTTTACTAGCTGTTTCTTTTAAAAATAAACATGATTTTATGAACTTTTCTTTTTCTTCGTTTTTTAAATCAAGTACTATAATATCCTCAATGCCATTACGCCCAATTATTGCAGGTAACCCCGCATACACATTATTAATTCCGTAGTGACCATTAAGCATTACCGAAACAGTTAACGCACTTTTTTCATCACCAAAAATTGCCCTGACAATTCTCACAAGTGACATACCAATTCCATAATAAGTTGCACCTTTCGCTTTAATAATCTCTTGCGCTGCGCTGGTTACATTTCTGCTTATTTTATTTAAATCTTCAATAGAAAATTTTCCTTTTGAATGTTCTACAACATCAAATACACTTTTAGTTGTAATATAAGCTTGTGACCAAGGAATAATCTCGCTGTCACCATGTTCACCAATAACATAAGCATGCACATTTCTTGGGTCAATGCTGAAATAGTCGCCAAGTAAATAACGAAGGCGCGCTGTATCTAGTGTTGTGCCACTTCCAATAACTTTTTTCTTATCAAAGCCTGATAAGTCAAGAGTAATCTTCGTCATAATATCAACTGGATTAGTTGCAACTAAAAATATACCTTCAAAACCACTTTTTATAATGGGGTCAATAATTGTTTTGAATACCTCATAATTTCTTTGTAAAAGTGCAATTCTTCCTTCGCCGTCTTTTTGATTAACCCCTGCAGCAATTACTACTATATCCGCATCATGACAATCACAATATTCACCATCAAAAATTAACATATTTCTTTTGGCAAATGCTAATCCATGATTCATATCCATGGCTTCGCCGTGAGCTTTTGTCTTATTTATATCAATTAGAACTAGCTGGTCACATTCTCCACTATTCATAAGTGCGTAAGCAAAACTCATTCCAACAAAGCCCGTGCCAACTAAAGCTACCTTTTTTAAATCCGTATTTTTCATTTTTACCCCTGCTAAACTATTGAAATTTTGTATTTTTCGAGCCAATAATTAATTTGAACAAAATATGCAATTGTTTGTGGTGTTGTCATTAACTGTCCATACCACGGCTCGTTTCTGTCTGTATTCAATAGTTTGAGCAATTCTTCTTTTTTTATGAATTCAAAAATTTTAGATGTTGGATTTTCAATTATTTCCATTAACATATCAGATACTATTTTCAAGTATTCAGGATTATGTGTTTTAGGATATGGACTTTTCTTTCTCCAAAGAACTTCATTAGGTAATATATCTTGCATTGCTTCACGCAAAAGACCTTTTTCGTATGATTTATAGTCTTTATATTCCCAAGGTACAGAATAGAGATATTCAGCAATTCTGTAATCACAGAAAGGAACTCTAACTTCAAGTGCATTGTACATACTCATTCTGTCTTTTCTATCGAGAAGGGTTTGCATAAACCAATCTAAATTTAATTTCATCATTTCTTTCATTCTTGATTCAAGAGGGGATAAACCAGCAATTTTTGATGTGTTTATAAGTGTATCTTTATATCGAGAATAAACATAATTTTCAGCATTGGGTATTTTTATGTCATCTTTTAAAAATGATTTTCTATACCCAGTTGATTGTGCCCAAGGGAAACCATTAATTACTCTGATATCCTTGTCACGATACCAAGGATATCCACCAAATATTTCGTCTGCACATTCACCTGATAGTGCCACCGTGCAATGTTTTTTAATCTCTTTACAAAATAAGAGCAAAGATGAATCAACATCACTCATTCCGGGTAAATCGCGAGCATCTACTGCCATATATAAAGCGTTAGCAAGGTCCTTGTTATTTAAAGTAATCAAATGGTGTTCACAACCAAGATAGTCAACCATCTTCTTAATATATTCCGTATCACTGTTAGGCTGAAATTTACTAGTTTTAAAATATTTATCATTATTTTCATAAGTAACAGAAAAGGTTTTTAACTGCTTGTTTTGTTTCATAAAATATGAATTTGCAACTGATGAGATAATACTTGAATCAAGACCACCTGAAAGAAAGGTACCAACAGGTACATCAGAAACTAATTGCCTAGTAATAGCATCTTTTACAAGCTCTCGAACTTTCTCAACAGTTTGAGCAAAATTATCTTTATGCTCTTTGTCCTTTAACGTCCAGTATTTTCTGATTTTTATTCCACTTTTTGAGTAATATCCACAGCATGCAGGCTTAACTTCATTAATTCCTTTAATAACTCCGCATCCCGGTGTTCTTCCGGGTCCAATAAACATAATTTCTGCTATTGAATTTTCATCAATTTTAGCTTCAACATACTTGTGTTCAAGCAACGCCTTGATTTCAGAACCAAAGATAAAAGAATTATCTTGAATTGTATAAAATAATGGTTTAACGCCGATTCTGTCACGAGCAAAAAATAGATGTTGTTTGTAATCATCCCAAATAGCAAACGCAAAAATACCATTAAACCTTTCTAAACAATTTTCTTCCCATTGAATATAAGATTTTAATATTACCTCTGTATCTGAATGACCTAAAAATTTGTGTCCGAGACCAATTAGTTCATTTCTGATTTCATCTGTATTGTATAACTCACCATTATATACAAGTGTACATTCTTTTTCACCATATTTTGCGCTCATTGGTTGTATTCCGTTTTCTATATCGATAACACAAAGTCTTGAATGTATTAGTGCTACATTATCTTTGATAAATATACCGTTTTGGTCAGGGCCACGGGGTTCTAATACTTTTTGCATTTTTAAAAATGAGTCTTTATTCTTTATTAAAGAGCCTGAAAATGACACTTCACCTGCAATACCACACATAAAATCACCTCATAAATATTAGTTCATAATAGAATATGAACTTAACGTCAAAAAATACTTGATATTGCCTTTATTTTTAATAATTTTTATGCTAGAATATCAACAGAGGTGATTCTATGTCACGATTGTTAAATCATTTGGGTTCATTTTTCCCAAAACTTCAAAAAGATTTTAAAATATATGATGGCGAAGTTTTCACAGAAGTTTTTGATGGAGATTTTTATAAAGATATTCCGTTTTCAAAATACATAAATGAAAGTTTGACTCTTCCGTTAGATAATGCTGTATTTGTTCGTGATTTTGGTGCAATTCCAAACGAAACAACAATAAACAATGCTCAATCTATAAATTCTGCAATTGAAAATTGCAGTAAAAACGGTGGGGGAGTTGTTGTAATTGATGGTGGAGACTATACAAGCGGAACTATTTATTTAAAAAGCAATGTTATTTTGTATATCAGAAAAGATTCTTCAATTATTGCGTCGCATAATACTGATGATTTTACAGAAAATGCTTTAATTTTTGCTGACTCATGTGAAAACATCGCTATTGTTGGTCCTGGTAAAATTTGTGGTGAAGGTAATTATTTTTCCCTAAAACCATATTTACCACCAAAAGCTAAACAGTTTGACAAAACACTTGATGTTTGGGACTTGCGACAAGAATACAGAAAAAGAATTCGTTTTCCACACAAGAGTAAATATGGATATCTATTATTCTTGAGAAATTGCAACTGTATTAAATTATATAACCTAATACTTGAAAATTCTGCAATGTGGACTGTAAATGTTAATTCTTCTAATGATGTTAACATTTCAAACATAGTAATAGACAATAATCGTCATATTGCAAATACTGATGGCATTGATATTTGCGGCTCTTCAAATGTTGTTATCAAGAATTGCTTTGTTTCAACTGCTGATGATGGAATTGTGCTTAAAAATAATATGAGTGTGTCAACTTCAGGTGATGACGGATTAAGAATTAAAAACAATCTTGATGTTGCTAGCAAGCGCGGTATGAGTAATATCTATGTTCACGATTGTGAAGTGATTTCTTGCACTAATGCATTTAAAATAGGAACAGAAACTTCATTAGATATAAGTGATGTTACAGTTGAAAATTGCAAATTTTATCTTAATGATATTTACCCTGCAGGTGTGAGCGGAATATCAATAGAATCATGTGATGGTGCAAGAGTAAGCAATATAAATATTTCAAATATTGAAATGGATTCAATGGCTTGCCCTTTGTTTATAAGACTGTGCAACCGAAATGGTGATAAAAAGCCTGAACTTGACAGCAAAGGCCAAATTCAAAATATCAACATAAAAAAGGTTACCGCAAAAAATGTTGAAATACCAACAATGATTATGGGTATTCCTAATCAAAAAATCAAAGATGTTAAACTTGAAAATTTTGATATTAAATATTCTGATGGAAAGGATTACTTCGATTTTAGATTTAAAATTCCTGAGCAAGAAAAAGAATACCCCGAATGCAATCGTTTCAGAAACATAAATGCATACGGAGTATTTGTAAGACATGCGAAAGATATAGTTTTAGAAAATATTAATGTAAAACCACGAGATAAAACATATCGAAAGTTTAAGAAAATAATTGATTGCGAAAACTTTAGTATTAAATAAGGAGTTTATTATGGATATTCGTGAGAAAATGCATAGCGGAGACTTGTATCTTTCTGCTGATGAAGATTTAGTTGCAGAGCAACTGACTTTTGTAGAAAAGTTGTATGATTTCAATGCAACCAGACCACTCGAACAAGAGAAACGAGCAAATATGTTAAAGGATATGTTTGCAGAAATAGGTGAGGATTGTTATATTGAACCTCCACTTCATGCAAATTGGGGTGGAAAGCATGTGCATTTTGGTAAAGGTGTTTATGCTAATTTTAATTTGACACTTGTTGATGACACTCATATCTATGTTGGTGATTATACAATGCTTGGTCCTAATGTTGTATTAGCAACAGCGGGACATCCAATTTTGCCAGAACTTCGTCCGCTTGCATATCAGTATAATATGCCTGTACATATCGGTAAAAACTGTTGGCTTGGTGCAGGTGTAATTGTTTTACCGGGTGTTACAATAGGTGATAATACAGTAATTGGTGCCGGCAGTGTTGTTACAAAGGATATCCCCGCAAATGTTGTTGCTGTTGGCAACCCTTGCAGAGTATTGCGTGAAATCAACGACCATGATAAAGAATATTATTTTAAGGATAAAAAGATAAATTTATAAGAAAAAAGCCACGCAAAACGCGTGGCTTTTTTCTTTATGTAATATCTATTATTATAAGTTCTTTATCGTTAACTTTAAATTTCACTTGCATATAGCCAAAACTCATACCATAAACTCGTTCACTATCATTCTGATATGACGGGCGAGGGTCGTGTCTTAAAGTTTCAAAAAGTCCATCTACCAAATCAAATGGTATCTTGCTTAAAATCTCATCACTGCATTTAACTTCAAGTAAACCATTTATATCATCTAACGCAAAACCATTTGATGCATCAGGTCTGCTGTCTGTATATGGCAAATATGGTTTGATATCTATAATCGGCGTACCATCCATTAAATCTGCGCCTGAAACAAATATTGATTTACCTTCTTTGTAGTTGAACTCTGTTTGAATTAATTTTACACATGATATTCCAATTCTATTTGGTCTGAATGGTGAGCGAGACGCAAAAACGCCTACGCGCTTATTTCCGCCAAGCTTTGGTGGTCTTACAGTCGGTTTAATTTCTTTTTTATTTACTTCAGAAAAATACCAAATTAACCATAAGTGAGTGAATTTTTCAATTTCTCTAAAGAAATCCGGGTCTTGATAATCTTCTTCAAAAGTAATCTTTGAAACTACATTTTCAGTAAGTCCACTTTGTCGCGGAATACCAAATTTTTCCTTATAATCATTTTCGATGTATCCAATTGGTTCAATAAATATTCTTCCCATATTTTCCACCTCAAAAGTATTATAGCATATTTTAAAATTTTTTTCTACTATTGTTGTATTTTTTGAAAAATATGGTAGAATAATATTATAAAAATTAAGGAGTGATTTCAATGGAACTTAAAGGTTCAAGAACAGAAGCTAATCTCATGACTGCATTTGCAGGTGAGTCACAGGCAAGAAATAAATACACTTATTATGCATCTAAAGCTAAAAAAGATGGATATGTTCAGATAGCACAAATTTTTGAAGAAACTGCAAACAACGAAAAAGAACACGCGAAAATTTGGTTTAAACTTCTTCACGACGGTGGTGTACCTTCAACAGTTGAAAACCTTAAAGATGCTGCTGCCGGTGAAAACTATGAATGGACAGAAATGTATGCAGAATTTGCAAAAGTAGCAAAAGAAGAAGGATTTGACCATATTGCATCACTTTTTGAAATGGTAGCAAAAATTGAAAAGGACCATGAAGAAAGATATAAGAAACTCCTTGAGAATATTGAAGGTGGTCTCGTATTCTCTCGTGATGGCGATATGATGTGGATTTGTTCTAATTGTGGTCATGTTCACATTGGTAAAGCTGCACCTGAAATCTGTCCTGTTTGCGCACACCCAAAGGCATATTTCATGGTTAAAGCAGAGAATTATTAATTTAAACAAAAAGTGGAGTAGAAATACTCCACTTTTTTACATATATTGTGCTTGGATTTTATTGACATACAACATATAAATATGTTATTATTTTATGGAACGAAATTTCGGTTTTTATATAGGTGATAAAATGAAACAGTTAATTAAAAATGCAACAGTTTTTTACGATTCACAATTTACTAGAAAAGACATTTTAATTAACAACGGAATAATTGCCGAAATTTCTAACTCATTAGCATGCGACTGTGCTGATGTTGTGTATGATTTTGAAAATTGTTATGTATTTCCCGGTTTTACAGATGTTCATGTGCATCTGCGTGAGCCGGGTTTTTCTTATAAAGAGACAATTAAATCAGGAACAATGGCATCTGCTCGTGGTGGATATACTTCTGTCTGCTCAATGCCAAACTTGAACCCTGTACCTGATTCAGTTGAGCATTTGCAAGAACAAATTGATATTATAAATAAAGATGCTGTAATCAATGTCTATCCTTATGCATCAATTACTGTTGGTCAAATGGGCGAAAAACTTTCAGACCTTGTAGAAATGAAAGATATGTGTATGGCATATTCCGACGATGGTAGGGGAGTTCAGAGTGAAGAAATGATGCTCAATGCTATGAAAATAGCAAAGGAACACAACAAAATGATTGTTGCTCACTGTGAAGTCAATGATTTACTCGACGGTGGTTATATCCATAAAGGTAAATATGCCGAAGAACATGGTCACAAAGGTATTTGTTCAGAAAGCGAATGGAAGCAAATTGAGCGTGATATCGAGCTTGCTAAACAAACAGGTTGCTCATATCATGTTTGTCATATTTCAACTAAAGAAAGTGTTGAATTAATCCGAAAGGCTAAAAAAGATGGTGTTGATATCACTTGTGAAACTGGTCCACATTATCTTGTATTGTCGGACAAAAATCTACAGGAACACGGAAGATTTAAAATGAATCCACCACTGCGTGATGAAAGTGATAAGGAAGCATTAATTCAAGGTGTTCTTGATGGTACAATTGATATGATTGCAACTGACCATGCACCACATAGTGCTGAAGAAAAATCTAAAGGTCTTGAAAAAAGTAATATGGGTGTAGTTGGAATCGAAACAGCTTTTCCAATAATGTACACTTTTTTTGTAAAACCAAATATTATTGCTCTCGAAAAACTCGTTGAGTTGTTGTCAACGAATGCAAATAAGAGATTTAATATAGGCAGCAAAATTCAAGTCGGAGAAAAAGCTGATTTAACCGTTTTTGATTTGAATGATAAATATATCGTAAATCCTGATGACTTCTTATCGAAGGGCAAGAGCTCTCCATTTGAAGGAATGGAAGTTTACGGTAAATGTAAAATGACATTTTGCAACGGAAACGTTGTTTGGGAGGATAAATAATGTATCAGGGATTTTATGAAATTAAATCCAACAAAAAACTAACAGACAGTATTTTTGAAATGGTGTTAATTGGTGATACAACTTCAATTACTGCACCTGGTCAGTTTATAAATATTAAACTTGATGGTTTTTATCTTCGCAGACCTATTTCAATCTGTGATTATGATGACACTTCAATTACAATCATTTATAAAGTTGTAGGCAGTGGCACGGAAGCAATGAGCAAAATGAACTCAGGTGAAAAACTTGATGTTCTTTGTGGTCTTGGTAATGGTTTTGATACTACAAAAGCCTTGGACAAGCCTGTACTTATCGGTGGTGGCGTTGGTGTTCCACCAATGTACAATCTTTGTAAAAAACTCATTTTAGAAAACAAAAAAGTTACTGTTATTCTTGGCTTTAATAAAAAGGACGAAATTTTCTATGAAGATGAGTTCAGAAAACTTGGTGCTGATGTGAAAGTAACAACAGTTGATGGCTCTTATGGAATCAAGGGCTTTGTTACAGATGCACTTAAAGAAACAGATTACTCATATTTCTTCACTTGTGGTCCAATGCCAATGTTCAAAGCTATTGAATCAACAGCTACAACAAGTGGTCAATATAGTTTTGAAGAAAGAATGGGTTGTGGATTTGGTGCATGTATGGGTTGTTCTTGCAAGACAAAATATGGTAACAAGAGAATCTGCAAAGACGGTCCGGTTCTTACAAGGGAGGAGATAATATGGTAAACACAAAAATAAATCTTCTCGGGATAGAAATTGATAACCCCATTATTCCAGCTAGTGGTACTTATGGTTTTGGTTATGAATTCGCAGACCTTTATGATATAAATATTCTTGGTACATTCTCATTCAAGGGCACAACAAAAGACCCAAGATTTGGTAACCCAACACCAAGAATTGCAGAATGTAATGCAGGTATGATTAATTCAGTTGGTCTTCAAAATCCGGGCGTTGATAAAGTTATCGATGAAGAGTTACCTAAGCTTGCAAAAGTTTTCAATAAACCTGTAATGGCAAATGTGAGTGGTTTTTCTGTTGAAGAGTACGCTTATACTTGTGAAAAAATCAACGCATGTGAACAAGTTGGTTGGATTGAAGTAAACGTATCCTGTCCCAATGTTCACAATGGTGGCATGAGTTTTGGAACAGAGCCTGCAGCAGTCGAAAAAGTTGTTAAAGCCGTTAAATCAGTTACAACAAAACCGATTATCATTAAGCTTTCACCAAATGTAACTGATATTGTTTCAATTGCAAAAGCTGCTGAATCGGCAGGTGCTGATGGTATTAGTTTGATTAACACTTTGCTTGGAATGAGAATTGATATCAATCGTCGTCAACCTGTTATTGCAAATAAAATGGGTGGATTTTCAGGCTCTGCAATATTCCCTGTTGCAGTTAGAATGGTTTATCAGGTATATGATGCAGTTAAAATCCCTATTATCGGTATGGGCGGTGTTTCAACTGCAAAAGATGTAATTGAACTTATGATGGCAGGTGCAACTGCTGTTCAGGTTGGCGCTGCAAACTTAGTTGACCCTTATGCTTGCAAGACTATTATTGAAGACTTGCCAAAGGAATTAGCAAAACTTAATGTAAAAGATATAAATGAAATTATAGGAGGCGCACACTAATGGGTAAAGACGTAATTATTGCTTGTGACTTCTCAAGCAAAGAAGATGTAATGGCTTTTCTTGATAAATTCACAGATGTTAAGCCATTTGTAAAAATCGGTATGGAACTTTATTATGCAGAAGGTCCATCAATTGTAAAAGAAATCAAAGCAAGAGGTCACAAGATTTTCCTTGACCTTAAACTTCATGATATTCCAAACACAGTTAAAAAATCAATGGCAGTTCTTTCAAATCTTGATGTTGATATGACAAACCTTCATGCTGGTGGTGCAATCCCAATGATGGAGGGTGCTCTTGAAGGGCTCACAAGAGCTGATGGAACAAGACCAATTCTTATTGCTGTTACACAGTTAACATCAACAAGTCAAGAAGTAATGGAAAGAGATTTACTCATCAAAGAACCAATTGATGAAGTTGTTATGCACTATGCTTACAATGCAAAAACTGCAGGTCTTGATGGTGTTGTTTGTTCACCACTTGAAGCAGATAAAGTCCACAACAGATGCGGTAAAGATTTTGTTACAGTAACACCTGGTATTCGTTTTGCTGATGGCGATATTGGTGACCAGGTTCGTGTAATGACACCTGAAAAAGCAAAAGAAGCAGGTTCTGACTATATTGTAGTCGGCAGGCCTATCACAGCCGCAGCTGACCCTGTTGCTGCATACAAAAGATGTGTTGCAGAATTTGTAGGATAAGGAGAGTTCAAAATGGAAGCTTATAAAAGAGAGTTTATACAATTTTTAGAGAGTGCTGGTGTACTTAAATTTGGCGATTTTACAGCTAAAAGCGGCAGAAAAATCCCTTATTTTGTAAATGCTGGTATGATTAAGACAGGTGACCAGATTACCAAAATGGGTGAATTTTATGCAAAAGCTTATTTTGATAAACTTGGCGAAAAGAAAGCTGTGCTTTACGGACCTGCTTATAAAGGTATTTCTTTATCAATTTCAGCAGCTGTTGCTCTTTCAAAAAGTGGTCTTGATGTTCCATTCTTTTTTAATCGTAAAGAAGTAAAAGACCATGGTGAAGGTGGCACATTCGTTGGTTATATCCCTGAAGCTGGCGAAGAAATTGTTATCATTGAAGATGTAATCACTGCAGGAACTGCTATTCGTGAATCTATGGAGATTCTTAAAAACCTTGAAGATACAAAAGTAATCGCAACTTTCATTATGGTTGACCGTAAAGAAAAAGGTCAGTCTGATAAAGGTGCAATGCAAGAAATCGAAGAACAGTTCGGTTTCCCTGTATATCCAGTAGTTGATGTTTATGATATTATTGAATATCTTGAAGAAGACGAAGCTAATCGTGAAAATGTTGATAGAATTAAAAAGTACCTTGAAGTAAATGGTGCTAAATAATAAGGAAGATAATTATGAGAAGTCTTATTGATATTCAAGAGCTTACAGTTGATGAGATAAATGAACTTATAACTGTAGCAAATGATATAATTGACAATCCTGCAAAATATAGCGAAAAGTGTAAAGGCAAAATTCTTGCAACTCTTTTCTTTGAACCATCAACAAGAACAAGACTCAGCTTTGAATCTGCAATGTTCAGTTTAGGTGGTAATGTTCTTGGATTCTCAGAAGCACAGAGTTCATCATCAGCAAAAGGCGAGAGCGTAGCTGATACAATCCGTACTGTTGGCTACTATGCTGATATTATAGCAATGCGCCATCCAAAAGAGGGTGCACCAATGGTTGCGGCAATGAACACAGATATTCCTGTAATTAACGCAGGTGATGGTGGACACAATCATCCAACACAAACTCTTACTGATTTGCTTACAATTCAGCGTGAAAAGGGAAGATTTGATAATATCACAATCGGTTTCTGTGGCGACCTTAAATTCGGTAGAACAGTTCATTCTCTTATAGGTGCAATGTCACGCTATAAAAATGTTAAATTTGTTCTTATCTCACCTGAAGAATTAAAAGTTCCAGAGTATATTAAACAAACTGAACTTGAAGCTAAAAACCTTGAATATGTTGAAACAACATCTCTTGAAGACGCAATGCCTGAACTTGATATTCTTTATATGACAAGAGTTCAGAGAGAAAGATTTTTTAATGAGCAGGATTATATTCGTCTTAAAGACAGTTATATTCTTACACCTCAAAAACTTGAAACAGCGAAAGAAGATTTGTGCATTATGCATCCACTTCCACGTGTTAATGAAATTTCAGTTGCTGTTGATAAAGACCCAAGAGCATGCTATTTTAGACAGGTTAATAATGGTAAATTCATTAGAATGGCTCTTATCATGAAATTGTTGGAGGTAGAGTAAATGATTATCGGACAAATTAAAGACGGAATCGTTTTAGACCACATTACTGCTGGTCACGGAATGACTCTCTACAATTTTTTAGGTCTTGATGAACTAGATTGTCAAGTTGCACTCATCAAAAACGCTGAGAGTGTTAAAATGGGCAGAAAAGACATCATTAAAATTGATAAAGTAATTGATATTAATATGGATGCACTTGGTTATCTTGACCCAGGAGTAACAGTTAATATTATTAAAGATGGAAAACTTGCTAAAAGACAGAATATTGATGTTCCTGAAAGAATAGAAAATGTTATTAGGTGTAAAAACCCTCGTTGTATTACAACGGTTGAGCAAGAATTACCACATATTTTTACTTTAAGAGACAAAGAAAATCGAGTTTATCGTTGTCTTTATTGTGAAAGCAAAGCAAAATAAAAAAATACACAAAAAAGTTATTGTTTTTTGTTAATTTTTCGTCATAAGAATTTTCTACTTTAATTGACATTAATCAACAAAATATATTATAATATTTTTGTTAAAAATTAAACTACCGTGTGACTGACGGATAATGTGGAGCACCACAATGGAGCACGGTTTAAACTTAAGCCGACCGTCTGGGCAGTCCTAACACAAAATGATTGTATAGGACTGCCCTTTTGCGATTTTTTAGGAGGTATTTATGAAAAAAGTTGGAATTGTTATGGGAAGCGATAGTGACCTTCCAATTATCAAAAAGGCAACTGCTGTATTAGAAGATTTAGGTATTCCTTATACAGTAAATATTTATTCAGCTCACAGAACACCTGAGCAAGCTCGCGATTTTTCTGTTAACGCAAGAGCTAATGGCTATGGCGCTATTATTGCTGCCGCTGGTATGGCAGCTCACCTTGCAGGTGCTGTTGCTGCAAACACAACACTTCCTGTTATCGGTATTCCTTGTGCATCTCAATATCTTGATGGTATGGATGCTCTTCTTTCAACAGTTCAAATGCCATCTGGTATTCCCGTTGCAACTGTTGCCATAAATGGTGGTGCAAACGCGGCTTTACTTGCAGCACAAATTATTGCTGTTGAAGATAAAGAACTTGCAGCAAAACTTGATAAAATGCGCAAAGACGCAGCAGAAGTTGTTCTTAAAAAAGATGCAGACGTTATGTCTAAATTAAATTCATAATCAATTTTTCTTATAAAAGGAGTAATAACCATGGAAAAACTTTACACAGGTAAAACAAAGGACGTATTTAAACTCGATAACGGCAACTGTCTTCTTAAGTTTAAAGACGATTGCACAGGCAAAGACGGCGTGTTCGACCCAGGCGAAAATTCAGTTGGTCTTACAATTGATGGTGTAGGTGATGTTAACCTTCGTATGTCAATTTATTTCTTTGAAAAAGTTAACGCTGCTGGCATTAAAACTCACTATGTAAGTGCTAACCTTGAAGATACAACTATGGAAGTTCTTCCAGCTAAAGTATTTGGTCATGGTCTTGAAGTAATCTGCCGTCATAAGGCTGTTGGTAGCTTCATTCGTCGTTACGGTGATTACATTGAAGATGGTGCTGATCTTCCAGCTTATGTTGAAATGACATTTAAAGATGATGCAAAGGGTGACCCACTTGTAATTAAAGATGCTCTTGTAGCTCTCGGCGTTATGACAGATAAACAATATGAAGATATTAAAAAGATGACTCAGGACATTACTCAGATTGTTGCTGATGACCTTAAAGAAAAAGGTCTTGTGCTTTATGACATCAAATTTGAGTTTGGCTATGACCCAGAAGGTAATGTAATGCTTATCGACGAAATCGCATCAGGTAATATGCGTGTTTATAAAGATGGCAAATACATTGACCCAATGACACTTTCAGAACTTTTCTTTGCATAAGGAGAAATTAAATGCGTGGTTTCTTTGGCGCAGTCAGTAAAAATGATACCGTTTTAGATGTATTTTTTGGCACTGACTATCACTCTCATCTCGGTACTCGTCGCGGTGGCATGGCTGCCTTTGACAAAAGTGTCGGATTACAACGAAAAATTCATAAAATCGAAAACTCACCATTCAGAACAAAGTTTGAAAATATCTCAAACCAAATGAAAGGTAAAGCGGCAATTGGTTGCATCAGTGATTCTGATGCACAACCATTGCTTGTTCGTTCAAAATTAGGTTTATATGCGATTTGCATCATTGGACTTGTAAATAACAAAGAAAAACTCGTTGAAGAATATTTGTTTACCAATGGTGGTCATTTCGGTGCAATGACAAACGAAGGTATTAACTCAACTGAGCTTGTTGCAGCGATTATAAACCAAAAGGATAGCTTTGCAGAAGGAATTGCCTATGCGCAAAGTCTTATTGAAGGAACTGCATCAATTCTAATTCTCACAAATGATGGTAGAATTATTGCTGCTCGAGACAGATTGGGCAGAATCCCTGTTTTAATTGGTCAACGAGACGATGGATATTGCGTTTCATTTGAAGATTTTGCATACAAAAAACTCGGATATAGTGACTATAAAGAGCTTGGACCTGGTGAAGTGATTGAGCTTACTTCTGACAATGCAAAAACACTTCGCGAAGCAGGTAAGAACATGAAAATCTGCGCATTTCTGTGGTCGTATTATGGATATTCAACATCTTGTTATGAAGGTGTTAATGTTGAAGTAATGCGTTATCGAAATGGCAAGATTATGGCAGAAAATGATAAAGCAAATGATGTAGCACAAGATATTGACTATGTTAGTGGCGTGCCAGATTCAGGTACTCCACATGCAATTGGTTATGCCAATGAAAGCGGAATTCAATTTGCTCGTCCATTCATTAAATACACACCAACTTGGGCAAGAAGTTTTACCCCTTCAAACCAAAGTGAGCGCAATAGAGTTGCAAAAATGAAGCAGATTCCTGTTCATGATTTGATTCAAGACAAAAAATTGCTCTTTGTTGATGATAGTATTGTTCGTGGTACTCAGCTTCGAGAAACTGTTGAGTTTCTCTATGAAAATGGTGCAAAAGAAGTTCATATTCGTTCTGCTTGTCCACCAATTATGTATGGTTGTAAATATCTTAACTTCTCAAGAGCTACTTCAGAGATGGAACTTATTGCAAGAAGTACTATAAATGAACTTGAGGGTGAAGATGGTTTAAAATATATTGATGAATATATTGATTCAACTACAGAGCGTGGTAAAAACTTGCGCAACGCAATTTGTGAAAAACTTCATTTTACATCCCTTGAATTCCAGTCAATTGACGGAATAATTAAGGCGATTGGACTTCCGTCTGACCAAATTTGTACATATTGTTGGAACGGAAAAGAATAAAAAACTTACAGGAGAATAAAAAAATGGAACATAAAAATTCATTCTCTGCTAGCTATGCAGCTGCAGGCGTAGATATTACTGCTGGTTATAAATCAGTAGAACTTATGAAAAAACACGTTGCAAGAACTCGAAATGAGGGTTCTGTTGATGATGTAGGTGGTTTTGGTGGTTGCTTCGATTTAAGTTGCGTTGCTGACATGGAACATCCTATTTCTGTTTCTGGTACTGACGGTTGTGGCACAAAGGTTAAACTTGCTATCCTTATGGATAAACACGATACAATCGGTATTGACGCAGTTGCTATGTGCGTTAATGATATTATCTGTGTTGGTGCAAAGCCATTATATTTCCTTGACTATATTGCATGTGGCAAGAATGTTCCTGAAAAGATTGCTGAAATCGTAGGTGGTGTTGCTGAAGGTTGTGTTCAATCAGGTTGTGCTCTTATCGGTGGTGAAACTGCTGAACATCCTGGTTTGATGCCTGAAGAAGACTATGACCTTGCAGGTTTTGCAGTAGGTGTAGTTGATAAGCCCAAAATGATTGATAACAGTAAGATGGCAGCAGGTGATGTAGTTATTGCTCTTCCATCAACAGGTATTCACTCAAATGGATTCAGCTTATGCCGCAAGGTTTTTGATATTGATAATAATAACCCTGAACTTTATGTTCCACGTGAAGAATTAGGTGGCAAGACTATTGCAGAAGCATTGCTTGTTCCTACAAAGATTTATGTTAAACCAGTTCTTGCTCTTCTCGAAAAAGTTAATGTAAAGGGTATTTCTCATATTACAGGTGGTGGATTCTACGAAAATATTCCACGCTCAATTCCTGATGGACTTTGTGCAAAGATTGACAAATCTGCCGTGAAAGTTCTTCCTATCTTTGATGTTATTGCAAAGTGGGGAAACATTCCTGAGCGTGATATGTATAACACTTATAACATGGGTGTTGGTATGAGTATCGTAGTTCCAGCTAGTGAAGTTGAACTTTCTCTCTCAATCCTTAAAGACAACAGCATCGATGCTTATGTAATTGGTGAAATTATCGAAGGCGACGAGAAGGTGCTTTTATAATGACTAAAAGAATTGTAGTTCTTGTATCCGGTGGTGGTACAAACCTTCAAGCACTTATTGATGCTGAAAAAAGGGGAGAACTTGGCAACGGAAAAATTACTTGTGTAATCGCTTCAAAAGCCGATGCTTATGCTCTTACCCGTGCTGAAAATAACGGAATTAAAACAAGAACACTTATAAGAAAAGATTATGCAGATATTGCATCATATAGCTGTGCTATGAGGGATTTGCTTATTGAAGAACAAGCAGACTTAATAGTTTATGCTGGATTTATGACAATTCTTGATGAAAATGTCTGTGATACTTTTCAAAATAAAATGATTAATGTGCATCCTGCTCTTATCCCATCTTTCTGCGGAAAAGGCTTTTATGGTTTGCATGTTCACGAAGAAGCCTTGAAAAAAGGCGTAAAAGTTTCGGGGGCAACTGTTCATTTTGTAACTGCAGAATGTGATGCAGGTCCAATTATTTTGCAAAAATCAGTTGATGTTTTAGATAATGACACACCTGAAACATTACAGAAAAGAATTATGGAACAGGTTGAATGGAAAATCCTTCCAAAAGCAGTTCAATTGTTCTGTGATGATAAAATTGTTATTGAAAACGGTAAAACATATATTAAATAAACGGAGGATATTCAAATGGAAATCAAGTCACTTGAAAATGAGCTTAATTCTCTCGCTTATCATGGTAGAGGAATTATCATAGGCAAAAGTGCTGATAGCAAAAAAGCTATCACAGCTTATTTCATAATGGGTAGAAGCGTAAATAGCCGTAACAGAGTTTTTGTTGCAGAAGGTGATGCAATGAGAACAAAGGCTTTTGATGAGTCAAAAATGACTGACCCACATCTTATTATCTATTATCCTGTAAGAGTTCTTGGCAACAAAACAATTGTTACAAATGGCGACCAGACCGACACAATCTATGACCTTATGGATAAGCAGATGACATTTGAACAGGCACTTCGTACTCGTGAATTCGAAGATGATGCACCTAACTACACACCTCGTATTTCAGGTATCATCCATCACGAAAATGGTGAAATGAATTATGCTATGTCAATTCTTAAGTCTGCTGATGGCGATGGTTCATCTTGCCAGAGATATACATACGCTTATTCAAATCCTTTGGCAGGTCGTGCAAAGTTCATTCATACATACAAATGCGATGGTGACCCACTTCCAAGCTTCGAGGGTGAGCCAAAAACTCTTGAGCTTCCTGATGTTGACATTGATACAATGACTGATATCATTTGGAAAAACCTTAACGAGGATAATAAAGTTTCACTTTTTGTTAGATATATTGATTTAGAAACAAATGAAGTTGAGACTAGAATTGTTAATAAAAATGTATAAGGAGATTTGAAATGAAAGAATTTGAACTTAAATATGGTTGTAACCCTAACCAAAAACCATCAAAGATTTTTATGGAAGACGGCTCAGACCTTCCAATTGAAATTCTTAATGGTAGACCTGGTTTCATCAATTTCCTTGATGCATTTAACTCATGGCAGCTTGTAAAAGAAATCAAAGACATTCTCGGCATGCCTGCTGCAACATCATTCAAGCATGTTAGCCCAACATCAGCTGCAGTTGGTGTAAAACTTCCAGATACACTCAAAAAGGCTTGCTTTGTTGACGATATTGAAGGTCTTGATGATTCTCCACTTGCTTGTGCTTACGCTCGTGCTCGTGGTACTGACAGAATGTCTTCATTCGGTGACTGGATTGCTCTCAGTGACGAATGTGATGCAACAACTGCAAAGCTTGTTGCTCGTGAAGTTTCTGATGGTATTATTGCTCCTGGTTATTCAGATGAAGCACTCGAAATTCTCAAAGGCAAAAGAAATGGTAACTATAACATTGTAAAAATTGATGCTGATTATGTTCCTGCAGTTCAAGAAAAGAAACAGGTATTTGGTATCACATTTGAACAGGGTAGAAATAATTTCAGAATTGATGAAGAACTTCTTTCTAATATGGTTACTAAAAACAAAGAATTTCCAGAAGAAGCAAAGCGCGACCTTATAATTTCTCTTATTACTCTTAAATATACACAGTCAAACTCAGTTTGCTATGCTTATGACGGACAGGCTATTGGTGTTGGTGCAGGTCAGCAGTCAAGAATTCACTGCACAAGACTTGCAGGTACAAAAGCTGACACTTGGCACCTTCGTCAGCATCCAAAAGTATTAGCTCTTCCATTCCGTGATGATATTCGCCGTCCTGACAGAGATAATGTTATTGATGGTTATATCAATAAAAATGAAGAAGATGTTTGTGCAGAAGGAATTTGGCAGAAATACTTCAAAACACAGCCAGAACCACTTACAGCTGAAGAAGCTAGAGCATATCTTGACACAATCACAGGCGTCTCAGTTGGTTCTGACGCATTCTTCCCATTCAGTGATAACATTGAAAGAGCACGTAAGAGCGGTGTTTCATATATCGCAGAACCAGGTGGCTCAATCCGTGATGATGTTGTAATTGATTGTTGTAACAAATACGGAATTGCTATGGCGTTTACTGGTATGCGCTTATTCCACCACTAATTTTTGAGGTTGACTATGAAAATAATGGTTGTCGGTGGTGGCGGTAGAGAACACGCTATCATCAAGAAAATAAAAGAAAATAAAAATGTAACAGAAATCTTTGCTTTACCAGGTAATGGTGGTATCGCAGCAGATGCAACTTGTGTGGATATTGGTGCAACTGAAATCGAAAAGATAGTAGAATTTGCAGTTGACAACAAAATTGATTATGCAGTTGTTGCGCCTGATGACCCATTGGTTTTAGGTTGTGTTGATGCTCTTAGTGAAAAAGGTATTCCTTGCTTTGGTCCAAGAGCAAATGCAGCTATCATTGAAGGTAGCAAGGTTTTCTCAAAAAACTTAATGAAAAAATATAACATTCCAACTGCTGGATACGAAGTGTTTGAAGATATGGAAGCAGCTCTCAATTATCTTGAAACTGCTCCAATCCCAACAGTTATTAAAGCAGATGGATTGGCACTTGGTAAAGGTGTTATTATTGCACAGACCCGTGACGAAGCAAAAACTGCAGTCCGTGATATGATGGAGGGTGGAATTTTTGGTAAGTCAGGCTCTCGTGTAGTTGTTGAAGAATTCCTTACAGGACCTGAGGTATCTGTGCTTGCATTTACTGATGGTAAGGTTGTAAAGCCTATGGTTTCTTCAATGGACCACAAACGTATTGGTGATAATGATACAGGTCTTAACACAGGTGGTATGGGCACAATTGCTCCAAACCCTTATTATACAAAAGCAATAGCAGATGAATGTATGGAAACAATTTTTCTTCCAACAATTGATGCTATGAATAAAGAAGGACGCACATTCAAAGGTTGCCTTTATTTTGGTCTTATGCTTACACCAAATGGACCAAAGGTTATTGAATATAACTGTCGTTTTGGTGACCCTGAAACACAGGTTGTCCTTCCGCTTCTTGAAAATGATTTGCTCACAATTATGATGGCAACAACAAATGGCACTTTGGCAGACACAGAGGTTAAATTTGCAGACAAGCATGCTTGCTGTGTAATTTTAGCATCTGCAGGTTATCCAACTGCTTATAAGAAAGGCTTTGAAATGAGTTTTACAGATGAAGCTCTCAAAGCAACATTCGTAGCAGGTGCGAAGAACGAAAACGGCAAACTTGTTACTTGGGGTGGTCGTGTTACAGGCACAACCGCTGTTGCAGATTCTCTCCCAGAAGCAATCAAAGAAGCTTATCGTCTTTCAGATGGTGTGAAGTTTGAAGGCGCATACCGTAGAAGTGATATCGGTCAAAAAGCACTTCAGGCTTTAAACTAAGTGAAAATGGAGGAAAAATAACAAATGGTTTATCGTATATTTGTTGAAAAGAAGACAGGCTTAGAGAACGAAGCAAAGGGTCTTCTTAACGAAGCAAAAAACTTGCTCGGCATTGAAAAGTTAAAAGATATTCGTCTTTTCAATCGTTATGATGCAGAAAACATAACAGAAGAATTGTTCAACTATGCAGTTAAAACAGTTTTCTCAGAGCCACAGCTTGATAATGTTTCTGATAGTGTGGATATTCCTGATGCATATGTATTTGCTGTTGAAGCTCTTCCAGGTCAGTTTGACCAGAGAGCAGACTCTGCAGCACAGTGTATTCAGATTATCTCTCAGGGTGAACGTCCACTTATCCGCACAGCAAAGGTTTATGCTCTTTATGGTGAGTTGACAGAAGCAGATATCGAAGCTTTCAAAAAGCATGTAATCAATGCAGTTGAAAGCCGTGAAGCAGCTCTTGAATTACCTGAAACACTTGCTGCTGAATATGCTGCTCCTGAAACAGTTGCTACAGTTGAAGGCTTTATTACTATGAATGAAACCTCACTTAGTACACTCCTTGATGAAAAAGGACTTGCAATGGACCTTGATGACCTCAAGTTTTTACAAGCATATTTCAGAGATACAGAGCACAGAGACCCAACAATCACAGAAATTCGTGTTGTTGATACATATTGGTCTGACCATTGTCGTCACACAACATTCTCAACTCACCTTGACAATGTTCGTATTGATGACCCTGCAGTACAGGAAGCTTATGACCGTTATCTTGCTGCAAGAGTAGAGGTTTACGGTGAAGAAAAGGCAGCTGCACGTCCACAGACATTGATGGATATTGCAACAATCGGTACAAAAACACTTAAAAAGCGTGGCCTTCTTCCTGAACTTGACGAAAGTGAAGAAATTAATGCTTGTTCAATCCATGTTACTGCAACTGTAAACGGTGAGGACCAGGATTGGCTTCTTATGTTTAAAAATGAAACACATAACCATCCAACTGAAATTGAACCATTTGGTGGTGCTGCAACCTGTATCGGTGGTTGTATCCGTGACC
>JAZOPS010000004.1:0-24795 GCA_045655645.1 Candidatus Fimenecus sp. | reverse complement strand
GAATAACAAGATAACCGTCAATAAATCATACAATTTTAAAACAAAACAATTTAAAACTCCTAAAAACGGCAAAGCGAGAGTTGTTTCAGTTCCACAAATACTGATAGACTATTTAAAAACCTTACCAAAGAAATCTATGTTCGTTCTAACCAATGCGAACGGAGGTATGATGACGGAAGATAGTTGGAAGAGATTGTACCAAAGCTATATGTTGGATATGAATATAGAATATGGTTTCGGTGGCACAGTAAACAAACACGCTAACAATGTAGATATACCTATGGTAATTAACACTTTTACTGCTCACGAATTAAGACACACATTTTGTACTATAATGTTTGAGGCAGGCGTAGATGCTCTTACTGCCAAAGAGCAATTAGGTCATTCAGGCATTAAAACAACACTATCAATTTACACTCATCTATCTGCTCAACACAAAGAAAATCAGGTTAATAAATTAGATGTCTTCTTGCAAAAGGGTAGTCAGGGGGTAGTCAGCAACAACTAACAAAACCTTATATATCAATGGGTTTCGGCAATAACACGCTACCCTCATAACCCGGAGGTCATGTGGTTCAAATCCCATCTCCGCAACCAAAAAAAAATCCTTGAAACCCTTGATACATAAGGGATTTCAAGGATTTTTATTTTTCGTTTTTAAAATGGTTGTATACCCCAAAACACCCAAAAACGCCTATAAAAAATCAAAAAAGGGTAGTCAAAGGGGTAGTCAAAAATAAATTAAGCACACCATATTTCAGGTGTGCTTGTTTTTTTATAATGTTGCAGTAAATCTTTTTTTGTGTCCGTCAAGAAAAATTATCGGCGTAGTGCTATTGGCAGGAACAAATTTGAATGTCTGTCCGTAACCACCATAACTTAAACTTGCT
Organism: Candidatus Fimenecus sp.; assembly: GCA_045655645.1. Lineage (GTDB taxonomy): Bacteria > Bacillota > Clostridia > Oscillospirales > Acutalibacteraceae > Fimenecus. The sequence continues at coordinate 23,905 of JAZOPS010000004.1, read as the reverse complement.
GCCGTGTTTACAAAAAGTTTTTCAACTTCTGCAACACAAGAGTTTTTATTGTCAAGTCTAAAAAAATTTTCCTTAATAACCATAGGCAAGTGAGTATGGCTATGAATGTAGATGTCGGTATCAACTATTGAGGCCAAGTCACAAAGTCCATTGGCTTTTCCACCGGGTTTCTTGCCACCCCCAGAGCCGTGAGTTATATAAAATGTATAGCACATTTTTCTGTGGTGTTTGTTTTCTTCACCAAATCTTATGAACATTACTCCACCCTCACGGGCATACTTATGGTAAATACCCAACTGTTTTGACATAAGAGCCGTTAAATCAATGCCGTCATTCTTATAGGTTCTGTGTTCGTGATTACCCTGTGTAATGAACAACACCTTGTCCTTAATCGGCTCAATCAAATCGCATAGTGTCTGCAACTGTTCACCCGGTGACATAACTTCTGCATAACTATCTGAAACAGATGTTTTTGTTGCGTTGTTAAGCAAGTCACCATTAAGAATAACATAAGCATAAGGTGTTTCTTCAATATGTTTTAATATGGATTTGATTTCATTCATTTTACACGATTTATCACCAATATGCCAATCGGCTAATGTATGTATCTCTAATTGGTCTAAATTGGCACTTAAATCGTTTTTTATTGTTACCATAAGCAAACACCTTAATTCTCATTCTTTGCACTCTGTGTGCCAAAATAGAAAGCAATAACAGTTGTATAGATTGTCATTACTTCTTGTGGAATTGCACCCATAAGTGCAACCACAATAAACAATACTGTAAGAAAAATTGTTACAATGCTTTTAACTGTGAGTAATTTGTTAAGTCTTTCTTTCATATAAAACACTCCTTAAACTAATGTTAAGTCTTTAATATTTACGGCAGCAATAGTAATACCAAGATATGTAATCACTACTCTATTGCCGTTGATTTCTTTAACCTTGTGCGTTCTTGAATACACAAAGTTAGCAAGTTTGCCACCTGTATAAGTTTTTGCACCTGATTTTACCTTAACCTTACTACCGACTTTAATTGTAGGTTTTGCAGATGCTTTAGCAACTGTTAAATAAAGAACATTGATAGGACTATTGATTGCGGATTTGCCGTTTTCACTTTTGCTGATAACTGCTCTGTCACCACTTACAGAATCAACATACCACTTTTGAGCTACAACCCAAGATGGAACTTTTACTCCGTTATAGTATTTAGCACCTGACTTGATACTCACAAGGTCACCTTTTTTGATTTTGCTTCTAATTGTTGTGGTAGTTGCGGTTTTAGTAGCGAGCCTTGCTTTTACCTCTGCCCTGAACCAATTCATATCTTTACCAAACTTTTTAAGCCAATGGTCGCAATCGGAATGGTTAGAACCATAGCCTTTATTATGTGCCTCTTTATGGCTTACAACATTGTCAACACTTAAATTATATTCCTTGCAAAGGAAAACACAGAATTCTATTGCTTTATCGAATGCCTTTTCAAAATAACCTTTGTCAGTCAAATCATCTTCACATATCTCAAACTGAATATATGCAGGATTGTAATTGTAACTACCTTTTGTGCCACTACCAACACCCCAACAAGCATAGTTAAAAGGCAAGGTTTGATAAACTCTTACAGTTCCGTTTTTGTCCTTACCGATAAAGCCGTGAACACACAATGACAAACCGCTTCTATTCCAATCGTTGTTATATTGGTTTTTTCCCAAAAGTCCATCGTCAGGCTGAACATATCTTTTAAGATTTGGATTGTTTGCACCTGTGCTATGTACCACAATTCCTTTTGGTGTTATTTTCTTTGCTGCTTTGTAGCAATCGTTTTTGGTTAATAAGCATTTTCTAATTTCCACAATTATCACTCCTTATTTATGATATTGTTCTAAATCATCAATTCTGTGATTGATAACATTTATTTTTTCTTCAATAACAGGCATACGTTTCGCAAAACCGTTATGTTCTCTAACTTCTCTTGTTAATTCAGAGATTTTATATTCTGTCAAGTGCCTTGACTTTGAATTAGCAATAATAACACCAACTAATGTAAAAGCACCTGTTATAACTGCTGCACCGATAGTTGCTACGATATTTTCCATTAACTGTCACCGCCCTCATCTGCGATAATCTTGTTATATTCTTCTTCGGTAATTTCGTGCCAATTATCTGCACTATCATTTTTGCCAAGATAAACCACCTTTGCAAATGTTTCACCATTAGTAAGGAATTTACCCTCGTCTGCTTTTAAAATTGTTTGATTTTCAATTATCATTTATAACACCTCTTTTACTGTGCCAAAGTCCAACCCTTGCTTGAAATTGTTGCTTTCTGCTCGTCTGTTAAAACTATTGAACTGTGGAATGTAATTGTTTGTGCTGTTTCTACTTTTGCCAATCCGTCAATAATTGATTGTATTGAGTTTGCCGATAACAAAGAAGAAGCACTAAAACTTATTGAAAGTTCAAGAGAATTTGCCTTTAATCGTATTTCTTTAAGAGCCTCACAGTTTTGAAATATGTTGTTTGTGTTTGTGCATTCTGCAAAATCCAACTCACCATCAATAGTATGTAGTTTTCTACAATTACCAAACGCATAATTGCAATTACCGACTTTTGCTACAAACTCCGTAAAATCTATAATTTCAACAGAATTACATCCACGAAATGCTGTGTTAAAATCTATAACACTTCCGTTGTTATTTCCCTTAATAGTGATTTTTTTAATACCTGTTGTAGTATAAAACATATAATATAGTGAATTTAAGATTGGTGCATTCACAACTAACTCATAGTTCGCAGGGAATGTAACCTCACGATATGAAACAGTTTTTGCATATTCAAGCGGATTTTGTACACTTTCTTGTTCACCTGTGCCACCACTCTGTCCGTCTGCATATCCTTTGTTGTAACCTGTGTTATATCCTGCGGTTTCGCCGTCTGTGTAGCCTTTGGTGTGTCCCTCTGTATAACCATTGTTATACAATGCATCGTGGTCAACATCACAACCACCGCCACCTGCTTTTTGCCCTGCTTCATAGACTTTTGGTGTGTTTTCCGCAACAATAAGCAATTTTTCTGCAAAATTCATTACTCTGCACCCCCGATATAAGACATCTGCATTGCAATAATGCTATCAAGTGCAGTTCCAATATCACCCATAACTGCGTTTGTGTCTTTGTTGTATTCACATTCAACTGTTACACCAACTGTATTGGTTGAAAGTGTCATTGTTGGCGAAACGGAAGTAACTTCGCAAATACCCTCTGCATTAGGTGTGTATGTAGCACCTGTTGTTTCTTCTGTAACAGTTACTGTTGTTGGGTCAATGTATGGTGTGTATTCGGTTGCGGTTTCGCCCTCTTCGATTTGAATGTTAGAAATTCTGCAATCACCTGTTCCGTAACCGTGGGTTGCTGATAAACCATAAAATGTTAATACGGAATTGAGAAGTGCTTCCGTCACAACCATTACACTTCCGAACTTCCACGATGCACCAATACCCGAAAAATATATATTCGTTGAGTTGCTTTCTGTGGTTGCCGACAATATATAGGTTTTACCTATTTCCAAACGTGGACAGACTTCTTTTAATCTTTGTTCGGTAGTTGCATACCCGTTTCCTGTATAACCATCTGTTGTGTTGACTATAAGATAATCGTTTCCAACTTCGCTAATCCTTGCTTGTCCATTTGTATTGGTTTTGGGAGTTATTTTTGAAATATCAAAAAAGTTTTTACCGTGTACCATTACATTTGGAGTATGTGCAATAGGTGAAACATCATCAATTACAACTGTATCGCCACTCACAGAGCCTTTAAAAGCATTGGCAAATATACTTGTTTCTTTCTTAATGCCCTCCGCAACTGCGATACCACTCTGTGCATTTTCACTTGTAGGGTCATAAACAAGAACAGGAGTAACCTTTCCTACATCTTCAATAAGTTTCAACAACACATCGTAATTTTCATCTTCTGAAACATCGCCACTATCACAAGAGGCCTTTTCAACTTCGATTGTGAAATTTGTTGTTGTAAGTTTTCTTCCCGATGTATCTATCGCAGAAACATCGCAAATAACCTTGCCTTCAAGTTCAAGCATCCAATAAGCCAATGGCACAGTTGCAGTTCCGTCACTTCCAACTGTACCTGCAAACTTTTCCTTTGAACCATCGTTTCTTGTTGCGTTAATCATTACTGTTGAAGTATTAGGCAAATCTATTTTATTGCCTTCGTGAACAAAAGTAACGTTCAAAAAACGTGAACCACTATCGAACTGTTTTGCTACAATAGCTTGAAAAAAGTTTGGCTTTGATATTTCAGCCTGTATTTTATGAATAACTTTTACCATATAAAATCACTCCTTATTTCCATTTGCCGATAACATAATAATCAAATACCAATTTTGAACTTCCAATTGATGTTGGTCGGCAAATACCATATTGCCCTGATTGTGTTGTGCTGTTAATACTGAAACCACCGCCCTCTGTGTATAACCACCCTGCAGAAGTTTCACCTTTAAACGTTACATTTTCAATCGGTCTATCTGTAAATGTGAACGGATAATTTATTCTCGGTGTTAATGAATCAGAATAATACATACTTCCCCAAGATTTTGAAGCTGCAGTTTCGTGAGTATAAGTACCCCAACACTCGGCAATTCCACTATTCCATTTGCGATAACTCCAAATACCACTTGTACCTTGTTCAACGATATAGTCTTTTGTATTGCCTGTGTCTAACACGATATAAGAACTCGCTGTATCGTACGTCCATCTTCGCAATCCTTCATTCGCATTGTTTGTCATCCCTATATATCCCAATGCACCATTTTTATTAACAAACTTTACTGTCGCACCGTTACCACTATCTGTTCTTGTTATAGACAACGATTCAAATGTAGGTGTGTTTATATTAACAGCCTTGTTAAATTGAGCATCCCAATCAACTTCAAACAAACCTTCTGTTTCTGCAACCTTACCCATAGCAACACCTTTACCACTATGGTGAAAATCCATTGTTACCGCTACTGTCGGCAATACTGCATCTTTTTGAACGCTTGTATAACTGTCAGTTATTTTTGCCGTTGCAGTTAATGTGTTGTCGGTAGGAACATTTGTAAATGTTGTTGTGCCGTTTATTGTGTAACTGCTTGATGTTATGGTCTGTGTTACACCATTCAATGTAACTGTAATTGTTTTAGCATTTTTATTATTGATTGCCGATACAGTACCTTTAACAGTTGCAATTACTGTGGTTCCGTCTGATTGTCTTGCAAGTGTAAACTCTGTAATTGTAGGGTTAGCATAAGCATATACTGTTATTGCACTTGAAGTTAATGTTGCCGTCTTACCTCTTGTGTCTGTAACTGTTACCGCTACTGTCTTACTGCCATTGCTCAACGCAGATGAGGTAAAGCTACTACCTGTGTATGTTTTTCCGTCAACAGTTGACGAATAGCTATTAATAGTTGCACCATAAGAAGATGATGCAGTAATTGCAACTCCAACTGTTGACTTGCCTTGAACATAGGCACTACTTAACAAATTATTACCTGTTAATGCAATATTGCTTATGGTTGGTGTGTAGCTTGGCACATTCAAGGTGATGTTTATAGATTCTGTACCGATGTGTGTTCCGTCACTCTTGTATGTATATAGCAAGAATTTGCAAGTGCCACTATTTGCACTTGGTATTTGATTAGCCAATGATGTAGGTGGTGTAAATGTGATTGTACCACTTGATATATAATCTGCGGTTATCTGTGTACCACCAACTTTAACACCATCAATTTTGCTTACCAATGAGCCAAATTCGTATCTGATTTTATGCTTAAACGAACTGTCGGCAGGTGTTACAGTAACAGTAATTGAATTACCCATTGTTACTGAACTGCTTGACACAGTAGGTGTTGTTGCTCTTGGTATAGCAGTTAATGTAACAGTTGCAGTTGTCTTTGGAACTTTGAATGAATCACCTGCAACTCCATCTATATTATTGTCCATATAAAAGCCAAGAGTTATACTTTTGCTACCATCATTATTGTGGGCAATTTCTTTACTTGCAGAATAAACTTGTGTAAATGCACCACCGCCTGATTGTGCAGTACCTGTGCTTGAACTTTTTGCAATGCTAAAACTCACTACACTTGTATCTGTTACATTTTCTGAACCGAAATAAGCCGTTCTTGTAACTGTTTCGTTAGTGAAATATGTTGCACCATTATATATATTGGTTCTGTGCAGATATGCAGTAAGTGTTACTTTTGACTTGTTAGCCGCAACATCGTACTGCTCACTCCATTGAACATAACCTTTAATATAATCATTGTTTGTATTTATATTAAATTTTCCGCTTTTTCCGTTCGCCCAAGCCATCTACACACCCCCCCATTATGTTAATTTAGTAAAAGTAAGATTGCCTGATGCTCTCGGTATGAAACCGAAGTTTTGGAATCTTATTTTTCCGTCTGTAAGATTTTCTATTTCAAAACTGTTGCTACCAAAATATGCAATTCTTGTGTCACCACGATAGAAAGCAACTTGGTCATTTTCAAGTTTGAGTTTTAATGAACTTTTACTTTCACCAAAAATCATTTCGCCATCTTCAATGTGGATGTAATCACCGAATTTTTCATCACCGATGCGTATTCTCTCTGCACTTAAAGAACCTGTTGTAATAAAGTCTGCATTGATTTGTCCGTCAGCAGTAATAGCCGTTGCATAAGGGCCTCTATAAGCATTACCACTTGCATTGAACGAATATCCTAAACCCTCTTTATTCCAACGCCACACTTTTGTAGCAACCGAAATATCTTCATAGTCCATAATGAGTATTTCGTCAGGTTTACCGTCATCGTTTGTATCGTTAAGAATTACATAACCACCGCTATTCCCGGTGATAGCATTTGTAGCATCAAGAATTTTCTGTGCTAATTCTTTATAAACTCTGTCAAGTTTCTGTGTGGATGTTTCGTAATTGTTTGAAAAATTACTTGTTGTAACACTCTTTCCCTTGCAATCAATAGTGCAATTCAAGCCACCACCGATTTTAATGTTTTGGTTCATTACCAACACATTATGGGAATTTCCGTCTTTATCGAACACCGTTACAATATCACCTGCCTGAACCGCAGGATTTCCACGCCATTTCACTTGACAAGGTGTATATATAAAATTATCAAAATCTGCATATATACTATCTGCCATTGTGTCTGTAATATATGGATTTTCAAACGAAATTACTGTTCCGTTTGCTCCGTCACCACGAACAATAACATTGTCTTTTGTTCCTGTTGTTATTGATGTAATCTGCAATGGTTTTTCGGTAAGTCTTTTAAATCCATTCATATACTGCATGGCTCTTGAAATTTCAATGCCACTATCTGTGTATGAAACAATTTCAAGCTCACCCATTCGGTCAAACCTTGCAAATCCACCTAAACAACCTGCCACATAGCCGATTGCTTGTTGATATGTAACACCTTCAAGGTTAGGCATTGTCATATCATATTCTGGGCAAACAAGGTCTTTTAACACTATTCCAAAGTTACTGTGTAACTGCTCTTTCAAATCGTCATAAACCGCTTGTAATGTGGTTTCTGATACCGTGGGAATGTAATTACCCACCATTTTAGAAAAGCCGTCATAAGCGGTTATAGTAAGGTTTTTGAAGTCATTGTTCGTTTCTGCATCTGTAACATAAAACTTGCCCAATGGCACTTCTTCATATACTGTCGGCATTTCGCCAAGTTTCAATCCTACTGTCGCAGCAAAAAATGAATTTCCGTAGTCAATATCTGTCGGTGCATCTATTAAGTTAATTACAATCTTATTAGAACAGGCACAACCTAATGTTAAAACATCAGCAGAATTTACAATTTCATCTACCGATATGTTTTGAATAGTTGTGCCTGTTAATTCAGTAGATGAATTAAATGTAAGTTTGACGGAAAATTCTCTGTTATCTGCTTTTATTCGACTTAAAAAATCTTCGCTAACTGAATACATTTAATACACCTACCTTTCTATAAAGTTTGCTGATAAGCCTTCCCATAAGAACTTCTGTTTCTCATTGTTCCACATATACATTGGAACTGACCTGTCACCCACATAAAATGTGCCTTCTCGATATGTGCCATCGTGAGCATCAGGGTATCTTATTATGAAAAACACATCGTCCATTTGCTTTAACAATACGGACATTTCGTATGGTTCAAGAGGACCCCAAGTGCAGTTGAGCTTTCGCTTAACTGCCACTCTATCCCTAAACATCAAACCTTCTTGGTTTCGACCTGCTCCATCTTCTGAATCAAGGTCATATAAATCCCAAGTTAATGTCATTGGGTCGGCTATATCGAATTTATTTATTTGTAAAATTGCCATACAACCAACCCCCTTATACTAACAACGGACTTGCACCCGTCTGCATAACTCTGCCATTGTGATACTGAATGACCTTCTCGCCAACAACATCACCGTCAATTTCATTGATAATACGAATAGTCTGTGAACCACCTTGATTCATTGAGTTCGCAGCCATCATAGCTCTGTAAACACCACTCTCAATACCGCTAACAATTTGGTCATTATTAGCAACCGCAGTTTTGTTGCCGATTGTACCAACAAGTTCAGGGCCAGCTTCTCTTGCGATAAACATTTGACCTTCACCAACAATACCACCTTCTGCAAGTCTTGGAATTGATATTTCTGTTACTCTTGTAATGTTTACACCCGGTATTTTATTGATTATGCCAATCGCACCATTGAGTAATCTGATAAATCGGTTTATCTTGTTCTCAATCGAACTCAAAACAAGATTTACTGCACCCTTGAACAAACCTGATATAATTTCAACAACACCTGCTCCAAAAGCTTTAAACATCAATACAAGCTCATCAATTTTTTTCTTAACTTTATCAAGCACCTTTTCTTTGAAAGCATTCCATATTACTGTTGCAGCATTCTTGATTGCATCAACAACAGGCTTGATATGTTCATTGTAAAAATCTTTAATTTTCTTAATAAGTGGGTCTATGTATGTTGTTTTAACATAATTCCACAATGCTGAAAAAATCTCTTTAATCTTGTCTTTGATTTCGACAATCTTGTTCCAAATTGTTGTAACCGCAGTAACAAGACCGTCTTTAATTTCGTTAAACCTTCCTATTGCGTGTGCTTTTACTTGATTAAAAGCTTCACCTAAAGGAGTAAAAAGATTTTCTTGTAACCAATTCCAAGCTTTTGTGCAAGCATCTGTCAATGGTTTGAAAAACTCTTTCATTGGTTGAACAATGTGTGTGTCTAACCAAGCAGAAATTTCTTCCCAATTCTGATAAATAAGAATAGCTAAATCGGTTAATAAGCCTAACGCTAAACCAATAGCAGCACCTATTGCAGTACCAACACCGGGTGCTACCGCTGAACCTAATGCAGCACCTATTTTTGCACCAATAAAACCTGCACCTGCACCCGCAAGTGATGCACCAAACGGAACAAGAATCCCATTCAACCAATTAAGACCGTTTTTAATAGCATCTTTTATACCTACAAAGTACATTGGAATACCTGCAATAATAGCACCAACACCTGATGCTAATGCTGCACCCATTCCTGCCGATGTTGCAAATCCTAATTTTTGTCCTAAACTTGCTATGGCAAATAAAAGTTTTTCACTACCTATCTTGCCAATAAATGTCATAAGAGAAGAACCCAAAAGTGCTGCACTACTTGTACCAAGTAGTCCACCAGCTAAAATTTTGCCAAAATTCAAGCCGTCAAGACCATTAGCTAATGCATCTTTTATAGCTGAAAATTCAAGAGAAAAACCAGTTATGGTTAATATCAAACCTAATGTAACACCATAAATTGGATTTCCTGTAATAAGTGTGGTAAGCATACCAATTCCGTCAAGGAAATTCTTTGAAAGTTTCCAAGCACTTATTGCCGTACCAATAGGAACAACTATACCTAAAATGTCTTGTAATTTCGACTTGATTTCATCAACTTTGCTTGTGTTAAGACCTTTAAGAAAATCGTATGATAATGGGTCTAAATTCAACCCTGCACCAACACCCGATGCACCACCTGAACCACCACTATCACTATCAGGGTTGTTGATAATGTTAAGCTCGTCAAACCCCATAAGTTGTTTTTTAATTTTCTTAATTGACCCTGACACTCCGTCAAGGCTTTCTTCCGCATCATCAAAGCCAAATGAAGTGTCAACACCCGACAAATCGGCCTCAAAGTTTTTCGCATCAAAATTAAAGAATTTTGCGATAGCATTTGCAGCTTCGGTTATAATTTGCACCATAGCCTGAACATAAGGTATGAACTGAACTACAAGTACGCTGACAATGTTACCTAATGCTCGTTTCATCTGTGTAAGTTGAGCATTTAATATTCTCAATGAGTTAGCAGGTGTAATAATTGTTCTTGCCATATCACCTTGCATAATGATTGATTTTTCCATTATGTAGTTGTATCTCAACAAAGACTTTTCTGCTTGTGACATTGAACGTACACTCACATCAATGCCCCTCGCCAAAGCATACTCTTGTAACGATGCAACAGTTGTATCAATACCGAACTCTCTCAACCCTTTAACTTGTCCTGACATAGCAGACGATAATTTATCAAATGCAGTTTCAACATCAGTATTAAAGAACGATGCAAAGTCATAAGACAACTGTGTTAAGTTCTGCGACATAACATTTGCCTTTTCACTTGCTACACCGAAACCTGCTGTCAAGTTTTTGAATGTGCCTTGATACTGCATCCATTCAGCAGGGTCAATACCCATAAGGTTCGATACATTTTCTGCAAACGCTTGTGCCTCTGCCGATGCATCACCCATTGTTACTCTGAACAAGTTGACAGTTTCAATGTATTCGTTACTCTCGTTAAACCAATCTGCCATTGTGTTAGCAGCATTTTGAAATACACTCGCAAGAGTTCTTGTTGTAGAGATTTTCTGTGCCATTCTTTGAGCAAGTGATTGTGTTGATTTACTTGCTTTATCTGCTTTGTTGGCATAATTCTGCATAGCACTTGATGCTTTTTTGGCATTGTTTGCTTGATTGCCAAATGAGTTGTTCACTTTAACATTCACTTTGGCAAGAGGCCCAAGAGATGTCTTGAGCCTTTCCATATTCTTGATTAAATCATTTATTGCAGACGAAGCCTTTTGACTATTGGCAGTTAATTCAATATTCAGTTGGTCAACAGTTAAAGCCATAATCAAAAACCCCTTTATTTATATTCGGCTCTGGTTCAATGACTCTGGCTCTATTTCTTTTGATTTATTCGTACAAAGTTTTCCATCCAAGCCAAAGCCTTCTGTTGTTCGGTTTCAACTTTCTTTGCTTTTTCAAACTCGGATTTCTCTTTGTTTTTGTTTTCAAAGTTAAATGGTTGCTTTGCATATTCTTTTGCTCTTTGGTTTTTATCCCTTAAAGCATTGTGTAATGATGTTGAAACTGCATCATAAATATACAAACCTTGCAACCAAGCATTATTGTTTATTTCTTCTTGCTTTATTTTATATGCCTTGCGGTAGTATCGGGTTAGTGATGGTTCACCTTCCCAATACTCCGCAGAGGACATACCGATAGCAAGATAAAATGGGAAACTTTCTTCAAAAATTTCCGCATATGTTTTTTCTTGCGTGGTAGAAGTTTCAGAAATTAGAAACTCGCTTCCCACGCTATTGCGTTTCCCTCGTCAGGTTCGTCCAACATTTCTTCCATAGGATAGTTGTACATTTCTGCGAGTTTTTCAAACAACGCATCTTTGTTTGTAAAAGAATTAAAAATCTTATTGATTGTTTCAGGCTTTGTGCCAAACTTATGATGTGCCTTAAAAGCACCTGCAAAAAGTCTTGGAAGTGAAATCATTGGTTTGTCAATCACATCACTTGACCTAAAGCCTTCTCTTTCCATCTGTTTTACTGTTTCTCTTGTGTATTCAAGAGTGTATTCTTTTCCATCAAATTCAAACTTAATCTGTTTAGCCATATTCGGTATGTCCTCCTAAAATTTAAATTAGTCTGCTGATTTTGTTTCCCAACTTGGTGCGTTTGTTGGTGTGATATAAAGGCTTGTTTCAAGAACTGAATCAACACTCATAGCAGGTAAGCCCATTGCTGATGGCTGACCTGTGAAGAAAACTGACTTATCAAGTTGTGGGTGCTTAATTTCAAACCAAACTGACAAATCTTCTGCCTTTGCAGTTTTGTATGCTGATACAAGTTCGCCCCATTTAGTTTCAAGTTCTTCGGTGTAGTTAGCAGAGAAACTTAATGCACCACCCAAGTCTTTAAGACCTTCGATGTAAGTCTTGTATTCTGTTTCTGAAAGCACGGTTGTTTCAAGAGTGCTTGGTTCTGGATTCATCTCTGGAATCTCTTTCACATCGGGAATGAGTGAATAACCTGTTGTAGGTCTTGTGCCTTTTGTTGTTTCAACGGCATAACCGAAAGTTACACCTGCTGTTGACAATGCAACGCCCATATTATTACCTCCGTTAAATAACGTTTCGTTTACTATATCTTGACATTCTGCGACTAATCGTTGCATCTGCATTAGGAATAGGTTCACAGAATGTTCTTTCATAACCAAATTCACACATAACATCTGAAATCACTTGTGTAATTTCTTTTGTCTGTGTTTCTTTGCCTTTTGTGAGATTACTAAAAGCCTCTGCCTTGTAATCTTCTTTCACCACATTTTCAAGGCTATTAAATGTGGAGTAATTGTTATCAATAACATTGTTTGTTTGAACGAATGATACTGACGGAAATCGTGGTGGTGCAGATACAATTTCAGTACCTACTACATAGATTTTAGGGAAAACTTCACGCAGTTTTTTAGCAACTGCATCGAATATTTCATTCTCTTTATCTATCATTTAGCAAATACCTCCTTTGCAACTCTTACATACTCTTGTTCTAACTGTTTCGCCGTGTAATACATGAACGGCTTTGCAGGTTGACCTTCCGTATAATAAATGACATCACCATTTTCAAGCACATAAGGTTTCCAACCATATATTGCATCCATAGGTTTTCCGTCTGCTTTGGTAAACCAACCTTCGCCCTTGTAACCACCATTACTTGTGGGGTGTGGGGAAGAAGCACCATGAGGTCCTGTACCAAATTCTATAAATGCTGCGTGTTCGTTGGTTACTCTCACATAACCTGTATTGGTTGAAGAACTGTAATACCCCTGTATGCTGTTGTATAACTCACCCGAATAATAAGCACCATATTCAACGAGCTTAACTCTTGCGATGATTACACCCATTGTTATAAGTCTTTTAACCAACTCAACGGTTTTGTTCTCAACTTCTTTTTTGTAAGCATTAAGTTCCTTAATTGCTTCGTCAATGCTTTTCGGGTCAAGTTTTACTTTTATTGTTTTCAAGATACATTCACCCTTCTTATTGCGTATCTAATACAATTAAGTGATTTACTTACCGCCACAACTTCGTAATTGTGTGTTTCAGTTGTTGCTCTGCCGTCCAACCATAAATGTGTGTATTCGTCAATAGAACAACTCATATCGTGGGTTGACATTTCTCGGTCATAGTTAAGGTCTGTACCAAATGCCTGTGCCGATACATTCCCTTTGTTTGCAGAAACAGACATTCTCATACTCATAGGCTCACCATAGTCTTTAACACCTACTGTGTTGCCCCATTCGTCTGTGTCTGTTTCCACATTTCGTAAGGAATACCAAACGGTCTGTTGATTTCTTATTAAATCCCTCATACAACACCAACTTTCGGTGTGATTTCTTTTAACAAATCTTCTGAAACATTGGCACTTGCATAACTACGGCTTACACCATTTTCGCTATGCGAAGTTTGACCTTCTACACCTCGTTTGTTATACATTTCAACTGCAATACGAATTTGTAAATCGTTGTATTTAGGCTCGATTTCTGTCGGTTGTTCGCCAAAAGGAAAACGTCTTGACAGAATAACTGCTTTAGCACTCTCCAATATATCTTCCAACTCAACATCAATTACTTCTTCTGGTATTCTTATTTTCAAGCGTTCAAGTTGTGTCATTCTGCCAAGACCTCCTTAATTAGTTTGATTAAGAACCCTTAACGAGTTTTACTGCCTGTGTAGCATCTGTGAAAGCAAAGATACCGTACTTACGAGAGTAAACAGTATTCTTACGGATGTTAGCATCTCTTTCCTGTTCAACCTCTGTACCTTTCTTTGTGAAGTATGTAACTGCTTTCTTTGTAGCAAGGATAATTGTGCCTTCTGTTGCTTCATTTGAAATGTTAATTGGCACACTATTAACACTACCGATGTAACCTGTTCTTGCAAAAGCTTCTACATACTGAAGGCTATCTTTAAGGTTCTTTCTGATTTCCTTAACGTCGTTCTTGTGGCAAAGTGCAAATACAGGAGCATCTTCACCTTCAAATGGAAGCATTGCAGCACCATCAACGAAAGCATCAAAGTTAAATGCAGTTACAGGAACTGAAAGAGATGCCTTATTGAACTCTGCCATAGCCTTTGCATTTGCTGTGTTGAACATATCAACTGCCATGTGGTTAAGACCCTTTTCAATAACATTGGGGTCATTCATTTCTTCTTCATCAAAGTATGGGAATCTGTTCTGAAGAAGCTCGATTGTGTACTCTTTTGTTTCATAAGAAACTTCGATGTCCTTTGTGTTACCTGCACCCATTTCAAGAACTTCTGTACCATCTGTTGCTGTATATGTGTTGATTTTCTTTGTATCACCTGCAACGCCTACAAGTGAATCATCAACAGTACAGAACTGCATAAGGTCAAGCTTTGAGTTGTACTGGTCCTCAAATCTGTTTTCAAGGACGTGATTTGGATAAAGTTTGTTTGCCATAAATTTTTACACTCCTATTTTTTCGTTAATTCGTTATAAAGTTCAGGTGTTTCGTTATACACCTTCATCTGCTCACTCAAAGACATTTTTTTGAACTGTTCTTTGGTGAGTACATTTCCGTTACCATTGTCTGTTGGTGGAATTGGTGTGTTTTTAACACTCTCGGCTATTACAGACTTTTTCTGTTCCGTTACGAATTTTGCCTGATTTTTAAGCACAGTTGAAACATCACCGTTGAATAATGCTTTTGCCGTTTCTGTCGCAAGTTCATCTGAATAGCCTGTTGCAAGTAATTCAGTTTTGTACTTTGCTACATCTCTTTCTTCAAGCAATTCCGCATTTTGTTTTTCAAGTTTTGCAATATAATCTGCATTTTCCTGCTTTGCCTTCTCATCTTCACTTAACAAAGCATTATGTTTCTTTTTCCACTCTGCTGCTTCTGAATTTGCCTTGCTCGTTGCATTTTTGTAACGCTCAATCTCACTCGCACCGTCATCGTACTCATAATCTTCAAGAGCTTTGAGTTTTTCTTCCGCAGACATTTCTGCATAACCCTGAATTTTACTAACATCAATTTTTGCCATAATAACCTCCTGCGTTTTACAAGGCAGTTCACTCTGCACTATTTTCTGTTTTTTGAGTTTTCTCTCATTTGCGTTTTTAGGTTTTCACTAACCAAATATTTCTCTATTCCTTAACAGGAATTAAATAACATCTACAGTTGTAATGTTGCTTTGGTGGTGCTTTATCTAAATCAAAAACTGCACCATCTAAGTCACTACAAACACCACAAGTTTTGTGGTCTTGTTCTGCTACCCATTGAACCTTTTGAACCCCGGTATCTTCATAAACAACTTTTGCAATATCATCTTCAAGCTCTACTGCATATTGCTCTATTTGATTAACAAGTAATCTTTCGGCTTTTGCATAACTTTGAAGTAAAACTGTTGGGTTTGATATTATGGCCTCAAACAAATACGATTGTTTTCTGTCGATTTCATTGCTAAACACATATTTAGTAAGGGGGTTGTATTTATCGAAAAATTCTTCTATCCACGCTTCATCTAAATTCCTTAAATCACCATCAAAGCCTAATGAAATCGCTTCGTCATAGATTTCTTGATAGATTTGATTCACGATAGCCAAAAACTCATTTTTAATGATTTTGTATATATCTTTATAAAGTTTATTGATGTGTTTTTTAACACCAACAACATTCATTTCATCAAACAAAGCAAGACGATTATGCCTAAACTGTCGGCTTACTTTCGTGGTTATCTTCGCCACCGCTTCGTCCGTTCTTTGATACGGTGTTCTCGCCATTTACATCGTCCTCCTCCGTATCATATAGCCATTTACCCATATAAGGCTTACTGTCATTCCATACACCTTGTGGGTCTGAATACAAGCCACAATTTGTAATTGCAACAAGTGGATGAATACCTGCTTGTAACTGATTCATAAGTCCTTGTGTCTTAACAAGTAAACTGTCTGTTCTGTTTCTGCTAAACTTAATGTCAATGTCTGACAATTTAAGATTTGCGACTTCGTTTGTTTCGGTCATAGCACAGATTTTAAGAATTACTTTGAGCATTTCTCTTTCGCTCTCGCTAAAATTCTGCTCTAAATTCTTTGCTTGTGTTTCTGCAATCTGCCAACCATTGCTTAACAGAATTGCCTGACCTGTATTGCCACCTGTACTCTGTTCTCTACCGGGTACACCTGCAATCTGTAAAATCTGTTCGTACAGATAATCAATCAAGGTCTGTGTCTGTGATTGGTCTAATGTGGCTGTGAGATACTGAACACTTGCTTGATTGCCCGGTTCACTCTTTGTAAGCAAACCTAACTTATCTTTAAGTTGTTTCATTTGTTCTTCATCCATCTCGCAGTTGTTCATCCACAAGATGCTTTGAATAAACTGTGACAAGCCATTAAGTCTATCTGATGTAGCTTCATTAAGAGCATCCAAAAGGGGAATAACTCTTTCAAAGCAACCCATTCGTTCATCGTCATTGGAATACTGAACAACAGGAATACCAATTAAGTTGGGTTTGATTGATGCAACTTCAAATCCACCCTTATCCTTAACAAGCTCATAATAGGCATCCTTTGTATAAGCACCCATCTTGATAACCTTGTCTTTGGTTTCCACATAAGAAGCACCGATAAGTTTTGTCTTGTAAATATCGTTTGCTTTTACAATGAGTGCAGTTTTAGGGTTAAGACGAAGAATATCAACGGCTGATATGCCTGTTTCTTCCTTCTTTGGCAATACAATTCTGTAGCCAACACCACATACTGAAATATCCTTGCCAAGTGTTTTATCCTTTGATGCTTTGCTTTCCTCAAACATCATTTCATTGAGAATGGCAATAGCCTTATCGTCCGCATTGGCAGTATTGCCGTCCTTATCTACACTTGCTCTCTGAACATAGGTGATAGGTGAGCCAAACACATAACCAACCTTGAATGTGGTGATTTCTGTTGCATGGTTTTCTACTGCTTTAAAATTGATTTCAGGTCTTACTTCCTTAATTCTGTCAAGAATAGGCTGTTTGCCCTTTTCATAATTCTGCAAATACTCAATTTCTGTGGCGTTAAGTAAATGTGTTTCAAACGCCTCGTCCATAACTTCGCAAATATTCTCTTTTGTTATTTCTGTAACATCTGTAAAGATTTCTCTACGTCCTCTTAATTCCATCCACTTAACTCCTAAAAAAAATAAGCCACCAAGTATGTCATTCGACTTACTTAATGGCTCACGGCTCTAATATTATTTTTTGTTCTTTTCGGCATTGTCTGCACCAAACATATACAATCCCTTTTGTTCCTACGTTTATTGAAAACAACCATTTTCCACAATCGGGGCAGTATATCTTTTTAATCATATAACCCCTCCTTGTTAAGAAAAAAGCCACCGATATTACCGCCTCGGTGGAAGGGCGGTGAAAGGAAAGATACAAAATGAAAAACACTATTCTATATTTACACTTTAGCATATTTTTTTAGGCTTTAATATAATTAACATTATAATGTTAGCCACATTAAAATGGTCTGCTAAATATCTCAACCTTGTTTGTGTTAAATGATTGTGCATATTCTGATAACATAGCCATTCCGTCTGGCACGTCATCGTGTTTGTTTTTGCCTGTTACTGTGTATGAACACAAGAAATCAATCATTTTGCCATAATCATCCTTTTTCTTGTACATGGAACTGTCCTTAAATAAGAAGTGTTCCTTAACAAATGCAGAATTTAATATGATTTTTGTTTCTTTATTGCTCGTTGTGAATTTCGTTGTTATCTTCGTTATTCCACCGAGTTTTTTTACTTCTTCTTGAATGTCTTTCGCTACTCGACCACCTGCATTGTTATGCTCAAATCGTGACATCTGCACCTTATTCTTTAACAAACAATTTACCAATCGTGGCTCAACTACATTCGGCAAACTGTTATCGCAAATGCAATCTTCTATGTAATAGTCTTTACCATAGATATAAGCCACAGGCATAAAAGCATAGTCCTTACCTTTATCCTTTGTGTCGCAAATGCTGATTATTCCGTCAGGTTCTCTGTCGGGCAATTCGAAGTATCGTCTTAATTCATTTTCTGCATACAATAAACCTTCTCTTTCGATAGGTTGGTTCATATACAAAGCTCTCCACGATACATCATCCATAATCTCTCTCTGTTCGTGGTAAAACTCTGTTGTGAACCCAATGTCACCACCATAGTCAAAGTTACTATTCTCGTTTTCATCCAAAGCAGGGATAACAATAAATTTTGCTCGGTCACTATCACCATACTGTTGTTCTAATCGTCCAATAACATCGTGAACAGACCATCTTGTTGCGATATGCAATTCTTTACAGTTACCGATTTTTCTCTGTCGCAAGTCAGTTGTGTACTGTTGCCATAGCTTGTCAAGTCTTTCTTTTGACATAGCAGTTTCGATACCATCAACCAAGTCATCACAGTATAACAATGTACCTGCTCTTACTTTACCTGCATTACCTGAACCGATACTACTAAACTCAAATGTTTCAAATCTCTGCGACTTATCAAGGTCAATTCGCATATCTTTTGCATTGGTATTGCTAATGCTTATATTAGGAAATACATCGTGCCACAGATATTCGCCATCTTTGTCAACAACTCTTAATATTTCGTCATAGACACCACGCAAGAACGAGTTACTATGGCTACCACCAAGCATAGGGGAGTTAGGCACTCTGCCACCCATCCAAGCAAGATAGAAAATTGCAATAGTGGTCTTTCCAACACCCGGTGGCATACTGATAGCCAACAAATCCAACTTATCATCTGCCAAGTCTTGCAGAGCATCTGCTACCACTTTCAACTGTTTTCTTCGTGGCAAGTAAAATCTCTTACTCGGTTCTCTGTTCCACTCTATATATCGACAGAAACTATCGAAATCGTATGGTGCAGCAAACAACAATGTATTCTTATACAACTGTCTGTATTTCTCTGCGTGTTCAGGTCGGTCTTTTTTGAATTTTTGAGATTTTTCTGCACATATCTTTCGTACAGTTAAGTTAAGTTCCTTATCGTTTGTGGCATAAGCCAAATCAAACAACGCCTGAACATTCTTGTATATATCGTGCGATTTTTTATTTAATAATTCCTTTTTTAATCTTGCGACTTCTTTTTTATCCATAATTAATCCTCCCAAGTTTTCACGATTCTGTCCATCACCGAAAAATCTATGGTTGCAACCTCATCAACCCTAACTTTAAGAGTTATGTCAAAACCTTGACTCATTTGGTTTTCATACGCAATTTTCTTTATCTCTGCGAAACACTTATCCAAATCTTTTTCTAAATCAAAACGCATACTTTTATTCCTCCAAAAACAAATAAAAAAAGAGCCAACAATAACTGAACTTTATCAGTTACTATTGGCTCAATGGCTCTATGTATTAAATTTTATCCTTTAAAATATCCTATGCCACCATTAAATAGGTCGAACATCAATATGAATATAAACACACTAACTAACATCAACAATATCCCTGTTAGTGTCCTTATTGTTTTATCCTTTGATTGTATGGTTTCATCTTTTGAATTTATGATACCTTTATATAAATCTACAATCTCTAAATTCTTCCGTTCCATATCTGTCAATACAACTTGTGGAACTTTCGGTTGTGTATTAACCTGTGCGTTGTCATCGAACACGTCTGCTGCCGTTCCACCCATAGCTTTTGTCATAGCCATTACTGTAATAATGGTTGGGTTGGGGGTTTTGCCTGAAAATATTCTTGTAACTGTGCTTTCAGGAATGTTACACTTTTCGGCAATCTGCTTTGTAGTCATACACGATTTGTCTTTTAAAATTCTCAATCTTTCAAGAAATGCTTTGTCTTGTGAAACCAACTTTGCAACACCTTTTTCCTTTGTATTATCAACGTTCTTGCAAATTTGATACCCACAAAAACGCATCTTTGATACCCCTAAAATCATCCCTCTGCAAACTTGATTATTGATTTTTCTTACCGCTTGTCTTATTGTGAAATCACAGAACGGACACAATCCGTTTTAATATCATTCCGTAAAGGAGTTTTCACAATGACAATCAAAGAACTTAAATCAATCATCAATTCACTTCCCGATGAAACAGTAGCCTTAATAGACCTCAACGATGAATATGTTGATGTCGAAACCATTTTTATTGAACACCATTCTGACGGAAGAACTCATATAGTTTTTTCGTCATTGGAATAGGCAGTAGCAAAAACTACTGCTTTTTATTTTCCTAATAATAACATATTATTCGGAGAATTGCAAACAAATATTTATATCTTGGTTTTCTTACGCAATCTTGTGTATGTGGCATCTCCACTTTTGCAAGTTATTGTACTGATTTTGCCATTGTTCCATTTAACTCTAAATGTCACTTTTTCGCCTACCTTAACATCTTTGTATTGATAGTGTTCATGATAAGTGAGTGTTCTGCCATAACCAACTGAACTGCCAACCTTTTCTGCTCGATTTTCTATTATCGGTTCTGTTCTGATTATCTCGGTTTCAATAACATTTTTTTCGTACTGTTTGAGCCTTATGTCATATCTCGCCCAAGCAATTATCCCTATTGCTACTATGAATGGCAATGCAATCCATACCCCTGCTACTGCACATCCTGCAAACAATCCTACCAAAATAGGAATTACAGTTTTTATGTTCATATCAACCCTCCTTGCAATATTTATACCAACTGCTACGGCTTATACCCATTTCGGCTATCGCATCGTTGATACTCGTTATACCATTTTCAACTGCTTTTTTAAATTCTGCGAAATTTTCAGGTTTGGCATATTTTCTGCCTTCTTTATAGTTTGGGTCAGTTGCTCTTTTTTCTGCCTTACCTTCACTTGTTCTTTCGGCTATCATATCAGCTTCATATTCTGCGAATGCAAACATTATATTCAACAATAATTTGCCTGTTGATGTGTTGTCTGCAATACCCATATTAAGTATGTTTACTCTGATGCCTTTGTTCACCAATTCTTGAATTAGGTCTGCACCGTGTTTGCTACTTCTTGCAAATCTGTCCAACTTGCAGACGATTAACTCATCACCCGGTTGCAACTTGCCAAGCAGTTCTGTGAATTTCGGTCTATCAACTTTTCTGCCTGTAAAACATTCACTAACAATTATTTCTGCACCACGTTGTTTTAACAACTCTATCTGTGCATCTAAACTGTTGCCGTTCTTCTGTTGACCTACTGAACTTACTCTTGCATATCCGTATCTCATTCTACTCACCATCCTTTGTCAACACTATTGTGTTTCCAAAGTTGCCTTTTGGCTTTAACACGATGTCATATTCCAAAGCATCTGCTATATCAAGTAATGTTTCAACTGTGCAGTTGTTTCTCATTATGATGTTGCCAATAGCAGAACCATTCTTCTTGCCAATCTTCTCTGCCAATCTTTTGTGTGATGATGTCTTTACTTCAACCATTTCGTTTATTGCTTTTGATAATTTCATTATTCATTCACTCCTAATTCCTTTTTAATTCTTTCCCATACTCTTTTGGCACTTTCTTCTGCTTCTGCTATTTCTTCTGGTGTTTTGTTTTTAAATTCGTCATCCATTTTCTGTTGCCATTCATCGTGGTACAGCAATAATGCTTTTTTTAATTTTGTCATATTCTCAAGTCCTTTCATTGATTAACTATATGTTATCACTTATTGTCGATTATGTCAATACCTTTTTGTAGTTTTTTTATTTTTAGGGATATTTAGGTGAGTAAGAGAATAGCGAGGTCCTAACGGACAGACCCCCGCCCCCCATGTAACCGGGAACGGCTCTATATAATCGGTATTTATATATTATAATGTAATAATACAATTATATTGTTGTATTTTTTCTCTTGAATTAAAACACACCAAAAAACAAACTACAAAAAATGTTTAAAAAACTATTGACAAACGACAAAAAGTGATTTATTATATAGTAAACTACAAAAAGTGATTTGTAGTTATTAAATTTTGGAGGTAATGAAAAAATGTTAGTTAAAGAATTAAAAAAAGAAATCCAACAATTAAAAAATGAAGGGCCGATGTATAAAAGAGTTATAAACGAAATCATAAACGACTCTGAATATTACAGCGGAAACTACAAAGAGCGTATAAAAGCACGTTGCGAAGATATTCAGCACGGTTGTAGCTCTGGTGTTGCAGGTAGCATGATTTATTATTCAGATACAATCGCATTTTATAAAAAGTATAAAAAAGAAATAGTAAATCTATTAAAAGAATTATGCGATGAAACAGGTTGTAAACCGTGGGAGCTTTTAAGAGATTTTGACGAGGGCGATTTATTTTGTGAAGAAATACAAAATCAAAATCTTTTAGCATGGTTTGCCTATGAAGAAATAAACAATCGTTTATATTGGTTAGTGGAGGAATAAAACAATGAAATATTATAACTTTGAAACAATGTTTATATCATTAGCTACACAAATTGGTGATTATTTACGCCAGAACGCAATCTATTTTGAATTATCAAAAAACGGACAATATTATCATTTTGAAATATTGACAGATTCAGACGGTGTAAATACTATAAATAATTTTATTGATTCAACTACTATATGGAATAGGGGCGTTATTTAATGAGTACAGGCAATATTATTTTAACCGGGTGCGAGGTCCTCGCATCCGTGTTATTGATAATCGGTTTTATGAACGAAAACAAAGTTATCAGATGGGAACAGAAACAGGTAAGAAAAATTAAAAGATTTATTTATAACTTAATTGTAAAATTGGAGGGGTAAAAAATGACAAAAAAGGAATACATAACGAATAATGAACCTGTAGCATATTATAGCGGTTTAAACGGTGTGGAAATTTACGGCATAGAATACGGAATAGATGATTATATATATTGCGTTTCAGGCTCTTGGAATGGTAAACCAGAATACCACAGATTAAAGATTTATTATAACGATGATGACTGTTATTTCAATTTACGTGGGTATAAGATTCCGTTAAATGAATGTATCAGAATGGGGGCATAAAAATGATTTACATTATTTTAGTTATATTCTTACCACTTATGATTATTTTAAGTGCTGCAAAATAGAATAATTAAACCGGGTATTTGCTACCCGGTTATTTTTTTACCATCTGAACGGCTCTAATAAAGCCGTTATTTTTATATATTCAATTAAAGCCGTTTAAACGCTGTTTTAAAGTCTTTTATTGTTTGGTAATGTAAACATACTATAAACATATTAAAACGGTTTTTAGGCTCGCTCTCATTGATTTTACGGCTGTATTATGAACGAGCAACACGAACGGCAGACACCGAACGCCTGTTCACTTTAACGCAGTAAAGCGGTAAAGGGTTAAAGCGTAGGGGTAGCCATCTGCTCTATATATGCGTTTTTTGGTCAAAATCAGGGTGCTATATGCAAATTTTTGTCAAAACTCCCATTTTCTCTCATTTTCTCTCATTTTCTCGTTTTTTCTCGTTTTTTCTCGTCTTTTTTAATGTAGT
>JAZOPS010000003.1:0-8229 GCA_045655645.1 Candidatus Fimenecus sp. | reverse complement strand
TGTAACAGCACTTGATGTTGATGCATTTAAAGGAATGGAAGTAATCGAAAAGATTACACTTGGTGCAGGTATCACAGAGATTCCGGCAGAAATGTTCAAGGGTCTTACTACACTTAAAACAGTAGTAATTGGCAATAATGTTGTTTCAATCGGAGCAAACGCATTTGATGGAACATCAATAACAACACTTGATATTCCTAACAGCGTAACAACACTTGATGCAAATGCATTCAAGGGAATGATTCTTGAAACAATCACTTTTGGTGCAGGAATCACAGAAATTCCAGCATCAATGTTAGCAGGAATGACAACAGTTAAGAATGTAACTCTTGGTGAAAATACAACAGTAATTGGCGAAGCAGCATTTATGGGTACATCAATTAGCGATATTGCTTTCCCAGATAGCGTAAAAGAAATTAAAGATAATGCTTTTGCTAATACAAAACTTACAGAAGTTGTTCTTGGCAACGGAACACAGTTGCTTTCAAAGACCGCTTTTGCTGGTTGTGAAATCAAGAAGTTTGAATTCAACGGTAACAATCTCACAATTCCTGAGGCAATGTTTATAGAAAACGTAGTCCTTGAAGAAGTTGTTGTTGGAAATGGCGTTGTAGCAATTGGCGATGACGCGTTCTATAAGTGCTCAAATCTTAAAAAAGTAACAATCGGTGAAGATACTGCAGTTATTGGCAGAAATGCATTCTATGAATGCACAAAGTT
The DNA here is from genome assembly GCA_045655645.1 of Candidatus Fimenecus sp. GTDB lineage: Bacteria > Bacillota > Clostridia > Oscillospirales > Acutalibacteraceae > Fimenecus. Next base: position 7,509 of record JAZOPS010000003.1, on the reverse strand, counting down.
AGAGTCAGTTGTTTTTGGTAACAATATCAAGAGAATTGATAGTTATGCATTCTATGGCTGTTCAGCATTGACAGAACTTGCATTGCCAGATTCTCTTCAACAAATTGGTGCTTATGCATTCCATTTGTGCACAGGTATAAAGAGTTTAGCAATTCCAGACAATGTATTGGTAATTGACATTAATGCTTTTGGTATGTGCTCATCACTTGAAGAAGTTACACTTGGATCAAATGTTGGCCTTGTTGGTGATTATGCATTTGCATTCAATGAAAAACTTACAAAGGTAAATCTTGGTGGAGCAAAAGCTCTTGGAACAAGCGCCTTTGAAGGTTGCGGAGCACTCACAACAATTGACTTTGGTACAGCACTTATGACAATTGGTAGCAAGGCATTTAAGAATTGTGATAAACTCACAGATGTTGTTTTGGCAGACACAGTTGTAAGCATTGATGCTTATGCATTTACAGAATGTGATGCTTTGACAAATGTTACAATCAATAATGGTTGCAAGACGATTGGTGCTTATGCTTTTGCAAATTGTAAAGCATTGAAACAAGCAATAATTCCTGATTCAGTAACAACTCTTGGTAAATTTGCATTTACTGGTTGTACAGCAATAACAACAGTTGAAATCGGCGCGGGATTAACAGAGATTTCAGAAGGCGCATTCAAAGATTGTTCTTCTATTACAAGCCTTGACCTTGGTACAGGCGTGAAGAAGATTGGCAAAAACGCATTCTGGAGAGTAACATCTCTTACAGAAGTTGAAATTCCTGCTCAGGTAGAAACAATTGACGCAGGCGCGTTCTATGGTTGCTCTGCTCTTACAAAGGCAACTATCCCTGCAACAGTTTTAACAATTGGTTCAGCAGCATTTGATTATTGTGATAATCTTACAATTTATGGTGAAGCAGGCTCAGTAGCAGAAAAATATGCAAAAGCTGAAAAGATTCCATTTGTTGATATTAACGGCGGTAGCGAACCAGAAACTCCTGACGAACCAGAAGTTCCAGGAGAACCAGAAAATCCAGATATTCCAGAAACACCAGTTCTCAACGGATGGGTTAAAGATGGTGCAGATTGGTATTACTACAACAATGGTGTAATGGCAACAAATTGCTGGAAATTGGACAGTGTTGGTTGGTGTTACCTTGGTGCAGATGGCAGAATGGTAACTAACAAATGGATTATGGACTCAAAAGGTTGGTGCTATGTAGGTGCTAACGGCTACTGTGTAGCAAATAAATGGGTAGCAGATAGCAAAGGCTGGTGTTATCTTGGTGCAGATGGTAGAATGGTAACTAACAAATGGGTTAAAGATTCAGTCGGTTGGTGCTATGTAGGTGCTGATGGTTACTGTGTAACAAACAAATGGGTAGCAGACAGTGTTGGCTGGTGTTACCTTGACGCAGACGGCAGAATGGCAACTAACAAGTGGGTTAAAGACTCAAAAGGTTGGTGCTATGTTGGCGCTGATGGTTACTGTGCAACAAACACTTGGGTTAAAGATGGTAACAATTGGTATTATCTTGATATCAATGGCCATATGGTAACAGGCACAAAGGTTATTGGCGGCAAATCATATACTTTTGCATCTAATGGCGTTTGGGTTGGATAAAACTTAATAAAATAAATAAACCTGTCAAGATTTTCTTGGCAGGTTTTCTTTTAGCAACAATGGTGCTATTGTATTTTTCCTTAAAGTATGGTAAAATAACTTGATAATATTTTGTTTTTTACGGAGATTTTATTATGATGAAAATTTCACCATCAATTTTATCTTGTGATTATGGAAAAATCGCAGAAGAATTAAAAGATATGGAATTAGCAGGTGCTGATTATATGCACATTGATGTTATGGATGGTCATTTTGTGCCAAACTTAACTCTCGGTGCACCTGTAATCAAATGTATCAGAAAAGCAACTGATGTGCCTTTTGATGTGCATCTTATGATTAGCGACCCACTTAAATATATCGACGATTTTTGTGATGCAGGCGCAGATATTATCACATTCCATACAGAATGCGACTCACCTATCGATGAAACAATTGATAAAATTCTCTCTCGTGGGGTGAAAGCATCTTTGACTGTTAAACCAAAAACTCCTGTTGAAGATATTTTCCCTTATTTAGACAAGCTTTCAATGGTGCTTGTTATGACTGTTGAGCCAGGGTTTGGCGGACAGAGTTTTATGGAAGATATGATGGCAAAAGTTTCTGCATTGAGAAACGAAATCAATTCTCGCGGACTTGATTGTGAAATTGAAGTCGACGGCGGAATAAACGAAAAGACAATTGCAGTTGCGGCAGCAGCGGGCGCAGATGTGTTTGTTTCAGGTAATGCTCTTTTCTCAAGTGCTGACCGTAAAGCAGCTGTTGAGAAATTTAAGGCAATAGCAGAAGAAAACTTTTGCAAAAATTGCTAAATATTAACTTCACCCAAAAGTTTTCCGTATTCAAAAAGTATTTCCTTGGAAAAAGAGTTTGAAACTGAACCAAACTCTTTGAAAATCGGATAAAAACATCTATGTTGCGACGAAAGAGAAAGATAAAAATCTTCATTCATTTCAAAAATTTTGCATGGTGTTTTGTTGCTTGAAATTTTTTGAACAGATGATATTGTATCAAGCAGAGAATTAAGATTATCTGTTTTGAAAAAGGCATCATTATAAGTTTTTTTCACTTTATATCTGTGAAGTTTAGCAGAGAAAGTAAAAATAAAGAAACAGCCTCCGTCATCAGTAGGCAAGGCTTCAACTGTGATTTTCTTATTAGTCTTTATTTTATCTTGTGATATTTCATTAAGAATTTTTCTGATGGCAAATTCAGTGAGTTCATTATCACAATCAAGTGAATCGTATGTAATGTGAAACTGACTCATTTCTTCTTTTGTCAGTTCAACTAATATAACGTTGTCGTTAAGAGATTCATAATTCATAAGAAATTCCCCCTTTAATTCATAATATTACAGGGACGAGATAGTTGCAACAAATAAATATTGGAAAAAGCGAGGAACAAGTTTTGACCAATCAACAAATAACACAAAAACCACAAGATTTTATAGAAATGCGTAATCACATGACAGATTATGCAATAATGCTTATCGCACCGGTTGCCGTTGCGATGCTTCATCATGGGCTTAAAGCAATTATGCTTGTGCTCATTTCAATTCTCACTTGCACAATTTGTAGAAGAATTGGCGAAATAGTTTTAAAATGCGATTTCTCATCAAGAGATTTTTCAAACTGGATAATCGGCGTAACCTTTGCTTTGCTTCTGCCTTCAACAGCAACTTGGTGGATGGTTGTTTCAGGTGCGGCATTTGCTATTATTGTTTGTGTTTTGCCTTTTGGTAAAACAATAAACTCACCTTTTGTTCCTGCGGCAGCAGCAGTTAGTTTTGTGACTCTTTGTTGGCCTGACAGAATGTTTGCTTATTCTGACACAGCTGGAATGTCATTGAGCAAAATGCTTTCACAGGGCAATTCAATCGGTAGCAATGCAGTTGCTATTTTAGAGGTGCTTACAGGAGCTTTACCATCTGCAATGGGTGCGGGTTGTGTTCTTGCGTTGATTGGTGCACTCATATTTATGACTATACGTCGACCAAAAGACACAGTTTCAGCGTACACATTCATGTTTGCCGTGATTATTATGGCAATTCTCTTCCCAAGAGTCAGCACAGGCAGATTTCTTTCTGTGATTATGGAGTTCTGTGGCGGAGAAGTGCTTTTTGGTGCAATATTCTTTATGACATATCCATCAGCCCTACCAAAACGCACTTTTGCTCGTGCTCTTTGGGGCTTTGGTGGCGGAATTGTGTGTATGTTGATGAGATATTATGGCTCATTTGAAGAACCAATGTGTTTTGGCATTCTCATTGCCTGTGCAATGACAGAGTTAGTAGATAAAATTCCACTTGCTAAATGGGAAAAATCAAAAGAAGAAAAAGAAGAAATAGTTGTAATTGAGCCAGCTCCTGCAGTCGTTCCTGAAGAAGTGCTCAATGAAATTCCTGATATAGAAGAAACAGAAATCGAAGAAGAAATCGTTAAAGAAGTTGTTGAAGAAACACCTGTTGGAGAAAGTGAAAGTCTTCACGATGTTATCGAAGAAGAAAATACAGTTACAGACGCGCAAGCACCTTTTATGACAGGGGGTGACAGTGATGAGTGAGAAAAATAGCACATTCAAAAGAATTCGAAACAGTGCTGTTATCAAAAACCCTTTGCTATTTGAAGCAATCGGACTTTGTCCTGTTGTGGCAATCACACTTTCATTGAGATTAGCCGTTTTCCTTGCAATAGTTACTGCAATTGAATTGATAGTCTGCGAAGTTTTATCATCATTGTTGCTTAAGAATGTTCGCCGTTATTGGCGTGTGGCACTCTATGTGCTTTTTGGCGTGGGCGTTATTTTCCCAATAATGGGATTAGTAAACAGATTTTTTCCTGATATGTCAATCAATTTTGGTGTTTATCTTCCACTTATGACTGTTAACTCTTTGGTGGCGCTTCACTGTGAAAGAGTTGCTGTTAAAAATGATTTGAAAAACAGTCTTATTGACGCTGCAGCAGCATCAATGAGTTATGGTGCGGTTGCAATTATCACAGGTCTTATTCGTGAAATACTTGCAAATGGCACAATTGGTGGAATAGATTTAGGTTTTGAAGTTACTTTCCCTGCTCTTTTGACTCCATTTGGTGGACTTTTAATTATCGGATTCCTTGCGGCGGTATTTAAAGCAGTAATTAATGCAAAATATCCTGATGCGTCCCCTGACAGAGCTTTTGACACATCAGAAGTTACTCGCTCTGTTCGTGGTTCACTTAAAGAGTTAATGAAGGACGAGTTAGACCCATATTCTTTCGGTACAGAAAGTGCATTTGTGCGCATCCGTAAAGAAAAGAGAGCCGAGAAGAATATAGAAAAAACTCAAGAAGTGACTTTGGAAGAGCCTAAAAAAGAGAAAAAAGAAAAAGTCAAGAAACCTAAAAAATCAAAGAAAGTTACAGAAGCACCAAAAAGAGAACCAAGAGTTCGACAAACTGACGAAAGAACATATCTTGATGATTTTTCTGATATGCTTTCTGAACTTGAAGAATATAAGAATCGTCCCGAAGAGACAGATGCGAAAAAAAAGGATGGTGACGGACAATGATAGTATTTTTAAGACTAATTTCCGCAGCATTCTATGTTATGCTCTTTCAGAATTTGATTTTCAACGGTGGTTATGGTATCAGCGAAGCTGTGAGAATGAGCGCAAAACCTCGTCAGTTGGTGCCAATGGCGATTTTTATCACATATTTTTCCACATTGGTATCAGTTATCTGTGTTTTGCTTGACACAGTTTCTGTTATAAACGGATTAAGCGAAATAATGCACGCAATTATCTTTATTGCAGTTGTTGGTGTGCTTTATCTCATAACAGTTACAATTGTGTTGGCTTTTGGCAAAGCATCTCCAAGAACAGTCAGAAGAATAGGCGTTGCAGCTTTCAATACTCTTGTTTTTGCTGTTCCACTTATTAACTATCGCTCGGCATTTTCAGTTGCTGAAGCGATTGGCGCAGGTATCGGCGCAGGCATTGCGTTTGTTATTGCCGTTATTCTCATAAATAGCGGACTCAAACGACTTGATATGAACAAATCTATCCCAAAATGCTTTAAAGGTACACCGGCAATGTTTATTTATGTTGCATTGCTATCTTTGGCATTTATTGGAATTTCCGGAAATTCGGTGTTTATTTAATGGCTAAGAAAGAATTGTCCCCTCGCAGATTAAAGGGATATTACAAGTTTTCAAAAAAATATCCTTCACGAAATGCCGAGAGTTATGCTATCGGTGAAAGTCGCAAGATGAAGAAAAAAGAAAAGGCAAGAAAAATTGTTTTTGCCCTTCTTTTGTGTTGCCTTTTTGTTGCAACATTCATTCTTGTTTCTGTGAGTATGGGTCTTTCAAACAGACCTTTGGCAAATAATATTGAAAATGAGACACTAATCAGCGTTGATAATCTTGGAACAATTCGTGCAACCTATATTGAGAATACAGTTTTGGGAGAAATCAGCGATTTGTCAAAAGAATTGGAAAAGGCAAAGAAAAATGGTTGCAATGCTGTTCTGCTTGATTTCAAAACTCAAGAGGGTTATTTAACAGTTGGCACAAAGAGTGATAAATACTATTCAATTGATAATGTGATTATTGAAAAAATTAAATCAGAAGGATTTATTATTGTTGCTAGAATTTTCTGCTTTGAAGACAGTTTTGCGCCACAAAGATTGGGTGCTTATGTTTATGAAAACCAAGAAAAAACAAAAATCTGGTTTGATGCACCCGCAATTCAGGGCGGCAGAGTGTGGCTTGACCCAACAAATCAAAGAGCAACAAACTATATTTGTTCAGTAATTGATGATGCAGTTGATATTGGTGCGGATTGTATCTATCTTCAATCTGTTGAATTTCCACAGGCAAGAGAAGGCGCACCTGTGTTCTTCTCTCAAGAAAATGAAACACTTAATCGCAACCTTGTGCTCATGCAGTTTATCGAAAGCGCAGTCAAAGAAGCAGGCAAATGCCCTGTGATACTCGGTATGCCCCTTGACTGTGCAGATGGTGGTAATCAAGAAAAATGGGGTGGAACACTTTTTGATACGGCTGCTTCAATCTGTTCTCCAATACTTTTGCCACAAGAAAACAGTGATTATGTCGAGTATATTGAGAATAATTATACTGTGATGAATGACAAGGCAAAAAACAATTTTTCAACAATAAAAATTGTTCCAACAGTTAAAAATCAGACTAATGATGTGAATTTTTATGAAAAACTCAGCAAAAGTACCGCAGAGAGTTATATAATTATTCCTTGATTTTACAAAAAGACTTGAAATACAATAAAATTTATTGTATTATTTATAGTGTATTAAAACAAAAAACGGAGGTATAATACCTATGGTATCAGCAGGTGATTTTAGAAACGGCGTAACTTTCGAAATGGACGGCAACGTATTCCAAATCGTTGAATTCCAGCACGTTAAACCAGGTAAAGGCGCTGCTTTCGTAAGAGCTAAAATTAAGAACGTTATTTCAGGTGGTGTTGTTGAAAGAACATTCAACCCAACTGAAAAATACCCAACAGCAGTCATTGAAAGAAAAGATATGGAGTATTCTTACAGTGACGGTGGTCTTTACTACTTTATGGACCAGGAAACATACGATATGGTTCCTGTAAATGCTTCAGACCTTGGCGACAACTTTAAGTTTGTTAAAGAAAATATGATTTGTAAAATCCTTTCATACAAGGGTAGTGTTTTCGGTGTTGAACCACCAAACTTTGTTGTGCTTCAGGTAACACAGACTGACCCTGGCTTTGCAGGCAACACAGCAACTAACGCTACAAAACCTGCTACTCTTGAAACAGGTGCAGAAATCAAAGTTCCTCTCTTCATTGAAGAAGGCGAAATGATTAACGTTGATACTCGTACAGGCGAGTATATGTCAAGAGCATAATT
>JAZOPS010000002.1:0-17918 GCA_045655645.1 Candidatus Fimenecus sp. | reverse complement strand
TGGTGTAAACGTTGGTCAAGGATACTTGAACAACGAACAATTAACAAATGAGAAGTTCATAAACAACCCATTCGGTTCTGGTAAACTCTACAAAACCGGTGACCTTGCTTACTGGAGAAACGATGGTCAAATTATCTATGTGGGTAGAATGGACGGACAAATCAAGCTCAATGGTCAGCGCGTGGAACTTGGCGAAATTGAGAAGGTAATTAGTGAAATTTCTGATATTGAGTCGGTTGCTGTAATTATTAAAGAGAACAATGGACAAGATGTGCTTGTTGCTTTCTGCTGTGGCAACCCAAATGCAATTCTTCAAATTATCTCACATTGCGAGAGCAAATTGCCACAGTATATGGTTCCTGCTAAATTCCAATTCATCCCCAAAATGCCACTCAATCAAAGTGGTAAACTTGACCGAAAGGCACTTAAAAATATTGATGTTGTTTTTGATAACACAGCAATAAGAGAAGAACCTGTTACAGACACAGAAAAAATTGTTTGCGGATTATTCCAAGATACTTTGGGAATTGATTTCGTGGGAAAAAATGAAAGCTTCTTCACTCTTGGTGGTACTAGCCTTGATATGATTGCAATTCTTTCTGAAAATGGAATGCAAAATATTTCTGCTGCAGATTTCATTGCAAATCCAACACCTGAAAAGTTAGCAAAGTTCATCGAAAGTGACACAATCGTTGATAGCGATGGTTTCTACACTTTAAGAAATGAATTCGGCTCAACTCAAGCTTTGATTTTGATTCCTTATGCTGGTGGCGATGCTTCTGCTTTTGCCGCGCTCACAAATGACTTGGAAACAATTGCACCAGAATTGTCCATATATTATATTGATTATCTTCGTTCTTATGAACAATGTGAAATTGTTGCTGATAAGATTTCAGAGTTATCAAAGACAAAAGAAATCAATATTTATTCTCATTGTGCTGGTACCGCAGTTGCTTTGCAACTTATAAATATTCTAGAAGCACAAAATATAAATGTTTCTAACTATATTACAGGCGGCTATATTCCACCTGCAAAACCACCAAAGCACAATGGTTGGAACTATAAATTCAAGCGTTCCATTCAGCGCAAACTTATTAAAGCTGGTGCGCCAATTGAGAAATTCTCTGCTGAAAGCAACTATAATATGGTTGAAAAATTCCGCAAAGATACAGACTTTATGACAGAGTATTTCTACAAACGAGCAACACCAATTAATGCAAAGACATCTGTAATCATTAGTAAAACTGATATTTTCACACAAAACTATGCATCTGCTGAAATGTTATGGAAAACACTTGCAAATAATTTCGATAAGTTGCACTATATCGATACTAAATCTCACTATTTCCAGACAGAAAGAAGTGAGAAATTAGCGCAAATCATTGTTGATTTAATGGCAAAGTAAAAAATACCGAAGAACTTTTAAGTTCTTCGGTATTTTACTTTTATATACTATTTTTTTCTAGCTTTTGCTTTCGCTCTATTTTGTTTTGCTTTTTCTAACCTAGCGAGCCGTTCTGCTTCTTCTTTTTCTTTTTCTTCAGCAATTCTTGATAGTTTTGCAGTTTCATAGCCTGTAAATTTTGCATCTAATTTACCATGAACATTATCAAAAAACTCATTAATTGTATCTCTATAAAAACGCAAGAAAGACAAATGGAATATACCATAAGCTATGCCAATTAAGCATAAAATATGATACATTTTAAAAGGGCCTAAAACATTTTCTTCGTGTCTGAAAAATTCACTTAAAAATCTTGTTGCTGAATATAAAATCATATATATTGGAAATACTGAGCCGGTTTTTGCTTTTTTTCTATACCATAACAGGAATAAGAAAATCAACAAAGCCCAAATCGCCTCTATAAGTTGAACAGGCACCTGATTTCCCGGATGGTTAGGATGATAATTATAGGGACCCTGCTCCCACGGAATTCCCCAACAGCAACCAGCACAATAGCACGAAAGTTTTATGAAAATCAACTGTAAGGGTAAGTACATTGTAGAAATATCCAATATTTTTAACGGATTAGCCATAATAAGTAAAGACAAGACAATCCAGAAAAACAAGACTGTTAACAACATTCCAAAATAGTTTGCACCAGTTCCTATAAACTCACCAAAAGAACGGTTAAAATTTCCTATTGCTAAATCTATAATAACCGCTGCTAAATAAGACTCTAATACAAATAAAAGGAATCTAACTATTTTGCCTAAAAATTCATTGGTTTGCGTCGCAGAAAATATAATCATTCTGGAATACAATCCCATTGCATTCTGTTTAGACTTATAATAAAACAATGTCGAGAATAACATTACATAATATCCAAACACACCCCAAAAGTCGTATGCAGACATTTCTCCTATATTAAATCTATGCAAAATATCACCTCACATTGTTTTTCCAAATTATATCACATATTTTTCGCCTTTTCAAGCGTCGCAGTTGTCAGTTTATGGGTATGTTATTGCTTATTCTTATCAAGTATTGGTGTATCAACAAATTCTACAACGGGTTCACCCTTTATTCCGTCACTTTCGAATACAACGATTTCATTCTCACCAACATTTAAAAGTGATGCAGGGAGATAAAGTGTCACTTGTGGACCAATTTCCCAATATCTGCCAAGGTTAAATCCATTAATTGTCACAAAGCCCTTTGTAAAGTTATCAAGCTTTACAAAAGTATCTTTTGCATCATCAATGGTGAATGTGCCTTTATAAAATGCAGATTTTTCAACGGGTGCTTTATCAGAATAAATAACCTTATGAAGATTATCCATTTCAAGACAATAAACATCCCAGTTGAAATGGATTGTTTTATTGAGTAGACAGCGACCTGCAACACCCTTTTTGCGCATCATCTTCGCACCAAAGTTAGCACGACCCATATTTTCGCAAAGAATTGTAAGTCTATCTCCTGCTTTCGCGTTGATGTTAATTTCCAGTTTTTCATCATTGATATAAACAATGCCCGCAAGTTCACGATTTATGTAAATCTGCGCACGGTCACCAAGGCTTTCAAAAGAAAGTGTTGTGTCAACATAATCGCGGTTAAGAATTGTAGTATATGCAATATAGCCATATCCCTGACCATTCTTTTCCATACAGAGTGGCACATCATTATGTTTTTTCTCTGCAAGGTTTTCTAGGTTATCAAAAAGACTTGCGACCTCTGTAAGTTTTACTTTGCCATAAGCTTTTTTCTCGCGATTTGCAGGGATTTCAGGTAAATCACCATCAACATACTTTTTGATTACTTCTCTTACTGCGTGATATTTTGGAGTAACATCGCCACATTCTGTGAGCATTGCGTCATAGTCATAGCTTGTAACATCGGGAGCAAAAACTTCATAATGATTAGCACCACTTGTGAAACCGAAGTTTGTGCCGCCAATGAACATATACATATTAAGACTGCCACGAGCTAACATATCGTCAACAACTTTAGCATAATCTTCTGCTGATGTTGTATGATGGTATTCTTCGCCCCAAGCATCAAACCAACCATTCCACATTTCCATACACATTTTTGGTGCATCTGGGAACAATTCGTCGTGCGCTTTGAAGTTTTCTTCAACACGGCTACCAAAATTGAGAGTTGAGAAACAACCGTCAATGCTACCGTCTAAAAGATTTTCTTTTGATGTTCCGTCAGATGTGAAAAGTGGCACATCAATTCCACGCTTTATGTAACCGTCACGAAGATATGCAAGATATTCCTTATCGTCACCATAATATCCATATTCGTTCTCGCATTGCATCATAATAACATTGCCACCATTGGTGCAGAGCAAAGGTCTTACCTGTTCAAAGAGTTTATCCAAATATTTATCAAAACGCTCGATATACGCCTTATTTGAGCAACGGATTTCCATATTCTCGTCTGCTTGAATCCACCAAGGAAGTCCACCAAATTCCCATTCAGAGCAAATGTATGGTCCCGGTCTTACAATAGCCATAAGACCTTCTTCCTGTGCGATTTTAAGGAACTTTGCAATATCGAGATTGTTCTCAAAGTCATAAACATCGGGCTTTTTTTCGTGCATATTCCAAGCACAATAAGTTTCAACACAGTTGCAACCGATTGCGCGAAGTTTTTTGTAAATATCTCGCCATGTGTCTGGCATATTTCTGAAATAATGCACCGCACCTGAAATGAGTTTTATTTCTTTGCCGTCTTTTATAAATTGATTACCTTTAACTTCAAATGTCATTTTTGTTCCCCTTGCTTATATGTGTTTATAAATATAGCATACCACATATTACATTATAATTACAACCATATTTGCACTTGAAAATTCAGAAAGAGCCAATTTTTCGCGATTTTGTTTGGCTTCATTCATTCCCACAACTTGCTTTATTTGTCGAATTAAGTTATAATTTAGCGAAAGGGAGTGGATAATAATGCTAACCATATTTTTTGCAGCGCTTCAAAACCCTGAAGACGAGTCACAATTTGAAGTCTTTTATTACAAATATCGTGGTTTGGTATATCGCATTGCTTATGACCATGTTAAGCACAAGCAAATTGCTGAAGACTGCACACAAGAAATATTTTTGCAGTTGGCAAAGAATTTTCATAATATCAGCAAAAATTTCGACGATAAAAGTGTATTGAACTATGTTAGAATAGTTTCAAGAAATGTATCAATTGATATGTATCGAAAGGAAAAGAAACATTCTGACCGCACTGTTGAAACAGATGTCACCGAGTTTATTGGTCTCAAAGAAAGAGATTTTGATATTTTCGATGAAATGCAGTTGAAAGATGCAATAAACAGCTTGCCACCTGAATATCAAAATGTTTTCTACTTAAAATATGTATGTAATTATAGTGGTGAAGAAATCAGCAAAGCATTAAATATTTCAAAACCACTTGTTAGAAAAAGATGCATGATTGGTATGCAACGCGTGAAAGAATATCTTGAGGGTGAAGAAAATGAGTAAATTTGCAAAAGCGTGTGTTCTTTCTTTTGAAGAATGGGCTGCAACTATCCCCGAAGACTTGCCCGAACCTGAATTCAGCAAAAGACATATCAAGCGTATGAATATTCTTTTGAACAAAATGCGTGGAGATGTTTATCATCATTTCACAACCAGAACAATCAAGATTATACTTGTGGCTGCGGTGCTTCTTGCATTGTTGCTGACTGCGTTTGTTTTTCCTTCTTCAAGAGATTCTTTTATTGATAATTTCAATATTGCAAGCAGATATCAGATGACAAAAAATAATAAAAATTCTGTTCCTAATGAAATAACAGTAGGCTACATACCCGAAGGGTTTGATTTAGAGAGTAAAGAACCATATTTTAAAGGTGTAATCTATGCTTATTCATCTACAAACAACTCAAAATTCACTATTATAAAATGTTCTTCTTCCATTGAAATATACTTTGATACTGAAACAAGCGATAGTGAAATAATTCATATAAATAATATTGCATATACTTATTCTGAAAACATATCAAGTAACAACAAAAACATAGTCTGGATAGAAAATGATTATATTTATAGAGTCGACGGCAATCTGGATAAAGATGAAATGTTTAAGATTGCAGAAACAATAAAATAGATAGTAACAAAAAGCCCCCTAAAAACGATTTACAGTTATTTAAGGGGGTGAATTTTATGACAAATATTATTAAGAAAAGTGTAAGTATTATTTTACTTCTTACAATGTTGCTTTCTGTTTTTGCATTGAATTCTTCTGCCGCTGTTATTGAAGATGATTATGAAATTATGCCTTGCTTCACAACTATAAGTGCTGTGTCAACATCTTTTACAATCAGTGGGTTAAATTCAACTTCATTTGTGGTTCTTACATCACAATATTCAACATCATTATACATTAAAATTGAATTCCAAAAAGAAGAATCAACCGGCTACAAAACACTTGAAACATGGACAAAATCAGGTACAGGCACATATCTTGCGCTTGAAGAAACAAGACTTATTAACATTTTTGCTGACTACAGAATTAAAGTTACTTGCACAGCAGGTAGCGAAACTTACACAGTATTTGATTACCCAGATTAATTAGTCAAAAGCCCCGCTCTGTACCCTTAAAGTGCAGAGTGGGGTTTTTCTTTTTTTATTTATATTTATGTTTAATTTTTCTCAAAATATTGGTTTTCTAATGACGCGTTTTGACACATAAATTCACGTATGTTTTTTGCAAAAACCACGCATTTGCTAGGGTTTCAGCATTTTAGACCCTAAAAAATCGCAAAAATCGTGACGCGTTTTGACACATTTTTCATAGCGTTTTTGACGCGTTTTGACACATTTTTTTACAACAAATAAGCTGACAAAAAGCTTTTTGATAAAGTATAATTTCCCTTTAATCACAAATACTAACATCACAATTTGAAAAAATTTATGTAGGGGTTGGCGTCCCCTACGAATGTGAATAAGGAGTTTGATTTATATATGAAAGCAACTGGTATTGTACGCCGCATAGAGGCTCGTGTTATAATAACACAAAAGCACCTCTAAGCCTTGTAATTACTGGGTTTTCGATATTTTGACTAGACTCAATTTACAAAAACATATTATATAGTAAAAGCGTGGTGAGTTTTACACTTTTACAGACTTCCATTTCCGGCGTCGACACTTTACAAAAATCCCTTTTTATGCTATACTTTTGCAAAATGTATTCTATGAAAGGGGATAGATTATGAACGAACATATACAACAAGCCATAATGTTAGAAAAGCGTTGCTATAATATGTTTCAGGCAATGGGTTGGAACACAACGCACACAATGCAAACCGAGCTCCCTGGCGGTACGCTGTTTCGTCCTGACATCACTCTTTCAAGCAACGGCCAAATTATAGGGTGCGTTGAGGTAAGAACGGATTATAATAGTAAGAACTGCAATTTCTTAAAGATTATTGAACGGACAAACTTTATTCTAAGCCACTTTAAGCCGACGGTATTCATATTTACAAACGGTTATGTTTTCGATTTGTATCTGGAAGGTGAGTATTTTGATCAACTCACTTTTGTTCCGTCTCCCGAAGATATTGATCTTCTTTTAAGAAGTAAGAAACGGGGGTGCTGATATGTCGGATATTATAAACGCCATTAAAAAAGGCAAGCAAAACGAAGAAAAAAAGCTCTCTCTGCTTGATGAGATTTCAAAAAAATTAGAAGCATTATCAAATAATACGGATGATATTCAAAAAATTATTGAGCAAATTCAAAACTTGGGTAGAGAAACGCTTGAATTGTACGATAGCTTATTTGATGATTTTAACAAACTAAAAGAAAGCACTGCCGAAACGGAAGAAAAACTTGTGCAAATGCGTAAAGCCCTAGACGAACTAGGTGACGCTATGTCGAGTGGGGACTATAACATTAACAAGACTCTTTGTGAACAACGATATTCATTTGTTTGGGATAAACTTGACGAATCATCTAAAACTTTTCTTATCACCGCCAGTTTTCTTTGCAGAAAGTGTGCAGGTGAAAATTTGGATTTTTCGCCGATGATTGTTGAAATGTCTCGGGCGTATGAAAACGAACTTTTAGAAAAGATTTTCCGAGATTTTGTCAGCTATAATGCTATCTCTGCTGCTCTCCCAAGACCTAAAACAAAGGATGCTTTATTTGATGCCGTTGACAATGTTAAAAACGGAAACCCCTTCTTCATATCCCTCACGCAGATGATAAAAATTATATATCGCATGCCACAAAACGCAAACAACACCTACGGTGGCCGACTTTATACCAAACTTGGCGCAAATTGGGATACAAAAAAGTTGTCCGATAACGGCTTTTATAAAAATGGTATTACCTACGCCAACAATTACCGAAATCGTGCCGCCCATCCCGGTGCAACTCTTAACAAAACCGATGCCGATGATTGCGATCGACTTTCGCAATCACTCCTTAATCATTTTATAGGATCTATGAAATCTAAAAGAATAGCTAAGTGAAATCACTGCGCTTTGTATTAGTTTAAAATTTCAAACAAATCTTCTCTTATTCAATCTTTTTTCGATAGGAAAGATATACAGTACAAAACTCCTTGCTTTACAGATACTAACAGTTGGGCTTTGTAAAGCAAGGAGTTTTTGTATATATGAAAGCAACTGGGATTGTGAGAAGAATTGACGATTTGGGAAGGGTTGTTATTCCTAAAGAGATTCGTAGGACTATGAGAATCGGAGAGGGAGACCCATCACATATAACATTGACACCTTTCGACAAGTTTTGCATTGCGATACATAGTGTGGTGGAGAGATATACGGCATAATTGTTGAATTTGCTTTTTTACTATGATATAATTATAAAAACAAAAATCATTTACTGTGAGGAGTACATATGGATACGCCAAAATTAAAGGAATACTTAAAACACATTTTTGATATTGAAATGGCTCTTTATACACACAAAAAAGTCATTTCTGATTATAAGCAAAAACGCCAGCAAGAAGCCCCATCAAGACCTGAATTGGTGTTGCCCGAAAAACCTAAAAATCCTGTGCTTAATAACACTTCTAATGATGGGTTAGTTCCTCTATCATCAATCAACGAAGCAACTAAAGGTGGCATTGTATTTTTGATTATGCTTGGAGTGGCGGGAGCTATTTTTGGAGGAATTGGCTTTTTAGCAACAATGGACCAATTAATATTTGGTGGATATGTATTTAACAATGATGATGCTATTGGGTTAATGGTAGCACTGTTGTTGTTAGGAGTACCTGCTGGAATAATAGGTATTTATTATTCAAGAAAGCTATGGGAAAAAGAAACACAAATTGTTCATTCAGCAAACGAAAACATAAAAAAGCAATATGAAAATCAATTGAGTCATTATCAAAGTGCAGAAAAAAAAGCTAAAAAAACATATGAAAAAGAATTGGGAGAATATAATACTTTACTCCCGATTTATGAAGCTGAAACAAAAGACCAATTAACACAACTTGATGATTTGCTCAAAAAATTAACTGCAACACGAGAGAAATTATACTCAGCAGATATTGTATATTCGAAATATAGAGATTTGATTGCGATTTCTACCATTTACGAATATCTCGCAAGTGGCAGATGTTCAGAATTAGAAGGCCCGAATGGTGCATACAATCTTTATGAAAATGAACTTCGTGCAAACATAATAATTGGTTCACTCGGACAAATTATATCAGATATACAACAAATTAAAAATGGTCAGTTTGCTCTATATCAAGAATTACATAATTCTAACAGAGTAATTGCTAATATTCTTTGCAATATAGCTGATAATACGCAATTGACAGCTTACTATGCAAACGTAGCTGCCGCAGCAGCCTCTGCCGACAGATACATTGTGGGTATGGTTTGGTAAGAAATTCTCTTTTGCAACATTCTTAGGAATAATGAAATAAGTTTTATATCAAGTATAAATCTCCTTGTTTTACAGATACTAACAGTACAAATTTGTAAAGCAAGGAGATTATTATATATTATGAAAGCAACTGGGATTGTGAGAAGAATTGACGATTTGGGAAGGGTTGTTATTCCGAAAGAGATTCGTAGGACAATGCGAATCCGAGAAGGAGACCCTTTAGAAATTTACACGGCATCTGACGGGGAAGTTATTTTTAAAAAGTATTCCCCCATTGGTGAATTGTCAGAATTTGCTAGCCAATATACCGATGTGTTGAACAGGGCTACAAACTTGCCCGTTATTATCACAGACCGTGACCATGTTATTGCCGTTTCGGGTATGCCCAAAAAGGACGCACTTGATAAAAGAATTTCAACTGCTTTGGAAGATATGATTGAAGACAGAGAATTTTATGTTGCGTCCCCCGACATCAAGGCGTTATATCCTTTAGCCGACAGTGAAAAAGAAGCAGGAATCGCCTATCCCATTATTGGTGGTGGAGATGTTGCTGGCGCAGTTGTGCTTATGCTCAACTCTGATGGTAGTATGCCCACGCAGACCGAAATCAAACTAATCTCGGTTGCCGCATCATTTTTAGGCAAACAGACGGAAGAGTAAAAAGTTTACAAATTGGGGTTTGTAAACGCAAAGTGCAAAGTGTTGGAACTGCGTTGCGATTATAGATGTAACTACTGCAGAAACTTTGGAACGGGTCATTCGTGAATGACCCCTACATTGTTTGATGGTCGATTTTAACGAGATATAAAAATTAAAAACAGTTAGACAAATTCAAATTTGTTGAACAAAATAAAAAGGACCTAACTCAATGAGTTAAGTCCTTTATTTTTAAAGTTTTTAATTAGTAAGAAATCTTATATTCTGTGATAACTTCAATACCAACTTCTGCACCATCAATTGAAGCAACTAAAAGCTTTGCATCAAGACCAAGAATACAAGGAGCATCAAGGTCAAGTGCGATACAGTTACCTGTTGCCTTGTCAATTGTAGCAACTGCTGTTACATTTTCATAAGCAATGTTAATGTTGCTGAGTTGAAGACCAGGAACTGAACCGATAGCGCCTGTAATCTGGCTTTCTTCAATAACACCTGCAACTGAACCAACACCATCAGCACCTATTTTTGGATTTGTTTCATTCTTAGCAACAACTGTAATCACATAAGTGTCGCCTTTGTCTTCGCGTGTAATCTTTTGAATACCATTAAGTGTAAGAGCACTTGGGTCAGGAAGCTTTGTCTTATCCCATTCTTCGTTCTTAGCTTCAATAGCATCTCTGTTTTCAGCCATGAACATACCCATAAGAGAAGTTGCTACGTCTGAAAGTCCACCTGCTTTAACATGATTCTTATAGTTGATAGCACCGTCTTTTACACGGATAACTGAAGATGAGTTTGTTCTAGCAGCAGCAACGCCCTTCTTGAACATATCAAGAACTTCTTGGTCAGCAGCAGATACGCCACTATTAGGTGTTGCTGGAGTGTTATTGTTGCTGTTGCTGTTGTTGCTGTTATTGTTGCTATTGTTATTATTACCATTATTATTTGGTGTGTTGCCTGTTGAACCTGAATTGCCTGAATCAGTTGTGCCTTGGTTACCTGTTGAACCTGAATTATCATAATCTGTGTCTTCAAATCCATCTTTCAAGTCACCATTAGCATCAGTCACTTCACTAGGGTTGAGCATTTCAATTCTTGTGTAAGCAATTGTTGTTGCACTGTAAACCAACGCCATTGCAAGACACAAAGCAAGAGTCTTTAAGAATAACTCAAAAAACTTCTTTCTTTTAACAGCTTTTTTAGCCTGCTTTGCTTTATATTCTTCTGGTGTAATAACTTTTTTAGCCATGTTAGGGTACCCCTTTCCGATATTAAACCTTTACCCTATAAATTTACAATAAATTTGTAAAAAAGTCAAGATAAATATTGAATTATTAAACCTTATTTGCTCTTTTTGTTAAATATTTGTTAATATTTTTATCTTTCTTATGACAAGTGTTGAAAATTGTCAATTATTTCTGTATAATATAATATTATACGGAGTGTGATATTATGGATATTAAATTTAAATTTTCCCAAATTATATTTATTGCTGTAATTTGTATTGTACTTATTGTAATTTGTGTTAGTCAGTTGACAAATAGAGTTGACGAAAAAGAATCTTCTACCACAACTACAACGACAACGACAACAACTACTACAACTACAACGACAACAACTACAAGTCCAAGCTCAACAGCAACCACTAAAACAACTACTACAAGCACAACAAAGCCTGTTACAAATTCATTTTATCAATATGCAAAATATCGCGCACCAAAAGCTGTCCCAACAGACATTAATAAGCACGGAAAGCTCTTGATGTTATTGAATAACTATAATGAGTTACCTGAAAATTATGTTTGGGATTTGGTTTATTGGTCAAATGGACAAGCAGTTGATAATGCGATTTTGAACAAGTCAGACTTTAGCATTCAAGCTATTGACAGAAGTGCTTATGAGCCACTCAAAGCAATGTTCAAGGCAGCAGAAGAAGCTGGCGTACCATTAAACTTTTATTCAGGTTATCGCAGCATTGTAAGACAAAACAGAAACTTCAATAACTATGTAAACAGCTTCATTGATGTTGGTTTTTCTCGTGAAGAAGCGATATCAAGAACCAACACAGAAATAGCATATCCCGGAACAAGTGAACATAATGTTGGTTTAGCAATAGATATTCTTGCAAAAGGAAGCACTGACCTTACAGAGAACTTTGCAAAAACACCACATTTCAAGTGGCTTATGGAAAACGCAGAGAATTATGGATTTGTTCTTCGTTATCCAAAAGACAAAACCAAGATAACAGAAATTATTTATGAGCCTTGGCATTATAGATATGTAGGAGTTGAGCATGCAAAGAAAATGAATCAACTTGGGCTTTGTCTTGAAGAATATATTGAGTATTTAGAATCTTAATTTTTAGAAAAAAGAGTGAAATTATGACAGAAACTACAAAACTTTGGATTAAAGTAATTTTCTACGGTTTAACAAAGGTACACCCTGCTATTAAAAAAATGGAGAAATTGGAAGAATCCGGAAAACATCATGAAGATTTCTTGTTGGCTACTAAAACTGTTCAAGGTTGGTCAGAATATTGCATTAAAGTTGCAGAATGCAATTTAAAAGTAAATGGACTTGAGAAAATTCCAACTGACAGACCTGTGCTTTTTGTTCCAAACCATCAAAGTTATGCTGATATTCCCATACTTTTATATGCATTAAGAGATTATCCTTTTGGATTTGTTGTTAGAAAAACAATGGCTAATATGCCGTTTATTAAACAGCTGTTTAGACATTTCAACTGTGTGTCAATTGATGTTGCTGATATGAGACAGTCTGTTGAAGCAATCAACAAAACCGCTGAAAATATTAATAACGGATATTCAATGGCGATTTTCCCCGAGGGAAGAAGAACTTTCTCAAATATACCTGAACCATTTAAAAACGGTGCATTTAAAATTGCAAAGAAAACAGGTGTTACAATTGTACCTATTTATCTTCACAATGTGCATCGTCTGTTTGAGGGCAACGGTCATCAAATTGGTAAAGGCACAAATGTTTCGGTAAATATTCTTGACCCTATAAATACCGAGGGTATGACAAGAAACGATGTTAACACTCTCAATGAAAAAGTTTATGAAATGATTTTGAACTTCGCTAAAAATTATACTGAGTAAAAAATTAGGCAGTCTGCAAAAAAAGACTGCCTTTTTTTATTGAATTGTTATATTGAAGATTTGAAAAAATTGCTATATAATATATGTATTATGTTTCTAAAAGGAGGAAGCAAAATGAAAAAGGGAATTGTCTTTGACAAATCAAAAAAAGTTTTCCCTATAATTGTTATGGCAATTGGCATTGTTTTAGCACTTGCGTTGCTTATTATGCGACTTAACATTGTTGCAGTTGTCAATGTTGCATTTATGTGCATTGTCGTAGCACTTATGATGTTGGGAATTTTTATTTTCAAAAAGCTTTATATCTGGAATTTTATTACATATGCAATCAATGGTCTTGCAATTGTTCTCTATTTCTCAATATGGGGTGCCGATGCAGGTTTCGGTGCTTTTATGTCAGGTAAAGCCGGTTGGAGCACACTTGAAAACACATTAACAGCAGGTAATGATAATTTTAATTTCTTTGTAAGATTAGGTGGAAATATCTTAATTATTCTTCCTTGCGTTCTTGCACTTCTTGCTCTTTACTTTGTTGGTAAAAAGCAATTCGAGAAAAAAGGTGCTCATGTTGTAATCACAAGCATTATCAGTTTAATTCTTGCTGCAACTTCATCTTTCTATGTTATCACAATGAATCTTCGTTCAGAACCAAATGTAGATAGACTTTGGGAAGGTCATGACGACTATCTTAACAATCTCGACAAGAACACAGAAAACAAGCCTAATGTTCTCTTTATTATGATGGACGACTTAGGCTGGGCTGATGTTTCAATCAACGGTGGCGACTTTGCAACACCAAACATTGACAGCATTGGTGAAGATGGCGTTAACTTTGATAACTTCTATTCAAGCTATTCTGTTTGCTCACCTGCTCGTTTCAGCCTTATGACAGGTCGTTATCCATTCCGTGGATACGCAGACAATGTTATTTATCCTACATTCGATACTCTTTCACCATTTGCATCAACTCGTATTTTCAACTCTATTGAAATGGGTAACAACTGCGACGGTATGCTTGGTGATGAAATCACTATTGCTGAAGTATTCCAAAATGCAGGATACAACACAGGTGCATTTGGCAAATGGCACTTGGGTGACTATGGCGAATATCTTCCAACAAATCAGGGCTTCGACTATTTCTATGGCAGCCACCATGTTAATGATATGACACCATTCTATCATGTGCAAGAAGAGAATGGTGAATATGAAATCGTTCACGGCGTTGACGAAATGTTTGTTGAAGGCAAAAAAGACCAAAGCAAGCTCAGCGAATGGATTCACGAAGAAATCAATGATTGGATTACAGATAAAGTTACAAATTCTGACGAGCCATTCTTTGCATATTATGCTACTCCTTGGCCACATGGCCCTGTTTTTGCAGGTGACGACTTTGACGGTACAACAGGTATGGGCACTTATGTTGACTGTGTTACAGAGTTTGACTATTATCTTGGTGAACTCTTCAATACTCTTGAAGAACTCGGTGTTATGGATGATACAATCATCGTATTCACAAGTGATAATGGCCCTGCGCTTGAAGGCTCAACAGGTGAACTTCGCGGTGGTAAATACACAGCTTATGAGGCAGGTCAAAAAGTTCCATTCATGATTAAGTGGACAAATAATGGTGGACTTTGGGAAGCAGGTTCAACAAGAAACCAGAGTTCAGTTCTTGCCGATATGTTCCCAACACTTATTGACCTTTGCGGAATTACAGGTAATAATGGTCAGAAGAATTATCTCCCAACTGACAGAGCAATTGACGGTGTTTCAATGATGCCTGTTCTTACAAAAGATACTGCAATTCATAACGAAGACCATCCAATTCTTCACATGAAACGTGAAAAACTTAAAGCAATTCAATACACAGTTTCTACAACTGATGTTCTCAATCGTGAAGAATATAAAGATTATAAATATCCTGTTCTTCTTGACAATGAGTTTGTAACATTCAAGTATTTCCGTAAGATGCAGAATGACAACCCTGCGTTCTTCGATAAGACAAGAAAGAATTGGCTCTTCATTCTCAACGACGACATTAGCGAAAGTTATAACAGAACAAGCACATATCCTGAAATCGCAAAA
Source organism: Candidatus Fimenecus sp. (assembly GCA_045655645.1). GTDB lineage: Bacteria > Bacillota > Clostridia > Oscillospirales > Acutalibacteraceae > Fimenecus. The sequence goes on along the minus strand of JAZOPS010000002.1, from coordinate 2,724 downwards.
GAAATGAACGAGAAAATGGATGAAGTTATGGATAACTTCAAAGCGAATCGTCGTGGTATCAACTACGATTATTACAATAATCTTTAATTAATCTTACCCCACAGTTTCCTGTGGGGTTTGCAATTAGGAGAACCTTATGCCACCACTTTCAATAATGATTAAACCCGCATCAAGCCTTTGTAATATGCGTTGTGAATATTGTTTCTATCACAATGTCACCGAACTTCGTGAAGTTTCTTCTTTTGGTGTTATGACAAGTGAAACCGCTGACAATTTAATAGAAAAAGCCTTGCGTTTTGCCAATGGTGAAAGTGTAGCTTTTGCTTTTCAGGGTGGTGAGCCTTTAATTGCGGGACTCCCCTATTTCAAACATTTCGTCCAGAAGGTTAAATCTGCTAATAAGTTAGGCAGTCAAATTTTTCTCAGCATTCAAACCAATGGTACTTTGGTAACAGATGAATGGTGTGAGTTTTTCCGTGACAATAAATTTTTGGTTGGATTAAGCCTTGATGGTAGTTTTGAGCATAATAAATTCCGTGTTGACGAAAAAAGAGAAAATACTTTTTATCGAATTTTGAATACTGCTGAAAAACTAAAAAGATATAATGTTGATTTCAATATTCTCACAGTTTTAACAGGACATTGTGCCGATAATATTGAAGAAATTTATAAATTTTTCCGTAGTAAAGGATTTAGATATTTACAGTTTATTCCCTGTCTTCGTCCCTTTGATGACAAAAGTGAAAGCGAACTTTATATGACTAACGAGCAATATGCAAATTATCTTATAAAGGGATTTAATTACTATGTGAAAGACTATGTTCGTGGTCAATACACAAGCATTCGATATTTTGATAATCTTGTGCATCTCTTCCTTGGCAACAAGACCGAGCAATGCGGTATGTGTGGGCATTGTATGCATCAATTTGTCGTTGAAGGCAATGGCAATGTTTATCCTTGTGACTTTTATTGCACAGACGAATGGTATCTGGGTAATGTAAATGATGAAAAAGAAAATTTTGATACTCTCGCTCATTGCGATAAAGCAATTGAATTCTTAAAAGAAAGCCTTTATGTGCCCGAGAAATGCAAGCAATGTAAATATTACCCTATTTGTCGTGGCGGTGGTTGCAAACGCACCAGAGCCGACCGTGACTACTGTGAAGCGTATAAAAAATTCTTCTCATCTTGTCTGCCGTTGTTCAGAGCATTTATAAATGAGAAGAAATAGTTAAATATAAAAGCGTGATAGCCGATTTGGTTATCACGCTTTATTTTATTACTTTTGTTTATGTTTTCCTTCTTCAAAGAATTTCTTTGTTTCTTTAGCAACGATACCTGACAAGGCAAAGAGTGCAATCATATTTGGAATTGCCATAAGACCGTTGAAAATATCTGCGATTGTCCATACTGCTGAAACTGTGATATATGGTCCTGCAAAAACTGCGAGAATATAGAGATATCTAAACACTTTAATTGCTTTTTTGTTGCCTTTTGTGAGATATGAAAGACAACTTTCTGAATAGTAGTCCCAACCAAGAATTGTTGTGAACGCAAAGAATGCAAGACACATCATAAGAATAAATGATGTTACTCTTTCAGGCAAGAACGGAATTCCTTCACCGAAAGCATAAGATGTAACACCAACACCTTCAAGCCCGTCTATATTCCAAGCACCTGTAATAATGATTGAAAGTCCTGTCATTGTGCAGATTACGATTGTGTCAAGGAATGTACCCGTCATTGTAACAAGGCCTTGTCTTACAGGCTCTTTTGTCTTTGCTGCTGCAGATGCAATTGGAGCAGAACCAAGACCTGATTCGTTTGAGAAAATACCACGAGCAACACCTTTTTGCATTGCAATAAACATTGTTCCCACAACACCACCAGTTACTGCTGACGGATTAAATGCGCCTTTTACAATGAGTTCAAATGCCATTGGAATTTTATCAAGATTTGAGAATATAAGCATAAGAGCAAAAACAATATATGCGATTGCCATAAATGGTACCACAACAGTTGCAACAGTTGAAATTCTCTTGATACCACCGATAAGCACAAGCCCAACAATGACTGCAAGTATAATAGATGTAATAACAACTGACCAAGAATATTCACCAACAAATGGGATGTTTACTGTATTAGCGTTGTTTGCATCAAAGAAAGAGTGCACAGCTGATGAAATACCATTAACCTGAGTGAATGTACCAATGCCCATAAGACCTGCGCAAACGCCAAAGAAAGCAAATGCTTTTGCCAACCATTTCCATTTTTTGCCCATACCGTTTTCGATATAGTAGAATGGACCACCCAAAGCGTGCCCATCTTCATCAAAGACACGATATTTAACAGCAAGAAGTCCTTCAGCATATTTTGTTGCCATACCTAAAAATGCTGCAACAAGCATCCAGAAAAGTGCACCTGGACCACCTGCACAAATTGCAGTTGCAACACCGACAATATTACCCGTACCGATTGTTGCAGAAAGTGCAGTACACAATGCACCAAATGAAGATACATCGCCTTCACCACCATCTTCTTCCTGCACCATATACTTGAGTGCCAACGGCAAATGGAAAATCTGAACAAGCTTTGTTCTGAAGGTAAGTAAAAGTCCACCTACCATAATAAGCACCATAAGTGGTACGCCCCAGACAAAATCGTCAATTGCCACCAAGATTTCGTTGAAATTCATTTTTCATTCTCCTTTACCAATAGAAAAAG
>JAZOPS010000001.1:0-19853 GCA_045655645.1 Candidatus Fimenecus sp. | reverse complement strand
AACAAGACGACGAGTAAGGTAACCTGAGTCAGCTGTACGAAGAGCTGTATCGGCAAGACCTTTACGAGCACCACGAGAAGAAATGAAGTATTCGAGAACGTTAAGACCTTCACGGTAGTTAGCACGAATTGGAACTTCGATTGTTTTACCTGCCGTATTAGCGATAAGACCACGCATACCAGCAAGCTGACGAAGCTGAGCCTTAGAACCACGGGCACCAGAGTCAACCATCATGTAGATTGGGTTAGTTTCGCCAAGTCCTTCAAGGATACCTGAAGAAACTTCGTTTGTTGTTTCTTCCCAAACCTTGATAACTGCTCTTGAACGTTCTTCTGAGCTATAAAGACCCATGTTGTAGTAATCATTAATAACATCAACCTGAGCTTCAGCATTTGCGAGCAAGTCTTTCTTTGTTTCTGGAATCTTTGCGTCACAAACAGCAACTGTAATACCACTCTTTGTTGAGTATTTAAGACCCTGAGCCTTAATCTTATCAAGCATTTCAGCAGCAACTGTTACGCCGTGAACCTTGATACATTTGTCGATAATCTTTCCAAGTCCGCCTTTCTTAACAAGGAAGTCAACCTCAAGAGCAAATGCATTTGCTGGGTCTGTTCTGTCAACAAAGCCTAAATCCTGTGGAATTGGATTATTGAAAATTACACGACCAAGAGTTGTTTCAAGGAGAGTTGTTACCATTTCGCCTTCAACTTCTTTAGTCATACGAATCTTGATTTTCGCGTGAAGTGTGATGTCACCTTCATCATAAGCCATTGTAGCTTCTTCAACATCACGGAACACTTTGCCTTCGCCTGGTTCGCCATCCTTAACCATTGTAAGATAGTATGAACCAAGAATCATATCCTGTGTAGGAACTGCAACTGGTTTACCGTCTGATGGTTTGAGAAGGTTGTTAGCAGCGAGCATGAGAAGTCTTGCTTCTGCCTGTGCTTCTGCTGAAAGTGGCACGTGAACAGCCATCTGGTCACCGTCGAAGTCAGCGTTGAACGCTGTACATACGAGTGGGTGAAGTTTAATAGCTCTGCCTTCAACAAGAACAGGTTCAAATGCCTGAATACCAAGTCTGTGAAGTGTTGGAGCACGGTTAAGCATAACAGGATGGTCTTTAATTACTTTTTCAAGTGCATCCCAAACCTCTGTTCTTGCACGCTCTACCATCTTCTTAGCAGATTTCATATTGCCTGTTGCGCCTGTATCAACAAGGTTCTTCATAACAAATGGCTTGAAGAGTTCAAGTGCCATTTCTTTTGGAAGACCACACTGATAAAGTTTGAGTTCAGGACCAACAACGATAACTGAACGACCTGAATAGTCAACACGCTTACCGAGAAGGTTCTGACGGAAACGACCCTGCTTACCTTTAAGCATATCAGAGAGAGATTTGAGTGCTCTGTTGTTTGGACCAGTAACAGGTCTGCCACGACGACCATTGTCGATAAGAGCGTCAACTGCTTCTTGAAGCATTCTCTTTTCGTTTCTTACGATAATATCAGGAGCATTAAGCTCTAAAAGTCTCTTAAGACGGTTGTTTCTGTTAATAACACGTCTGTAAAGGTCGTTAAGGTCAGATGTTGCAAAACGACCACCGTCAAGCTGAACCATTGGACGGATATCTGGTGGAATAACAGGAATTACATCCATAATCATCCAAGATGGTTTGTTGCCTGACTGTTTGAAAGCTTCAGCAACTTCAAGTCTCTTGAGAATTCTTGTTCTCTTTTGACCTGTTGCGTCTGTAAGCTCTTCACGGAGTTCTTTGCAAAGTGCTTCAACATCAACTTCTTCAAGAAGAGTTTTGATTGCTTCAGCACCCATTGCTGCTTTGAACTCGTCATCATATTTTTCTACCATATCAAGATACTCTTTTTCGCTGAGTATCTGATTCTTTTCAAGTTCTGTGTCGCCTGGGTCAGTAACGATATATCTTGCGAAATAAAGTACTTTTTCAAGGTCTCTTGGAGAAATGTCAAGAATGAGACCCATTCTTGATGGAATACCCTTGAAATACCAGATATGAGAAACAGGAGAAACGAGTTCAATGTGTCCCATTCTTTCACGACGTACTTCTTTTCTTGTTACTTCAACGCCGCAGCGTTCACAAACTTTACCCTTATAACGGATTTTCTTATATTTACCGCAATGACATTCAAGGTCCTTCTGAGGTCCAAAAATTCTTTCGCAGTAAAGACCGTCTTTTTCGGGCTTTAAGGTACGATAGTTTATTGTTTCGGGCTTTTTAACCTCACCGTAAGACCACTCTCTAATCTGGTCAGGAGAGGCAAGACCGATTTTTATTGCTTCAAATGGTTTCTTTTCCATTAAATATAGCCCTTCTTCCTTTATCTAAAATGAGATTAAGTCAATCAAAATTCTTCGTCCATCATATCGTCATCGTCGAAATCTGGCATATTCTGAGCATAGAAATCAGAATCGTCATCTTCGTCAATCTCACTGCCGTCTTCGTTGTCAAGAACGAATCCGTTATCATAAGTTGCGTCGTTGATTTCTTCGAATTCGATATCAGAATCTGCTGGTGGAACGAAATCAAAATCGTCATTATCGAAACCATTCTTGATGTCGATATCTTCACCATTTTCGTCAAGCACATGAACATCGAGAGCAAGTGCCTGAAGTTCTTTGATAAGAACCTTGAATGACTCCGGAACTCCGGGTTTAGGAATGTTAAGTCCCTTAACGATAGCCTCATATGTCTTACGACGTCCTGTAAGGTCGTCAGATTTAACTGTAAGAATTTCTTGAAGTGTATAAGCTGCACCATAAGCTTCAAGTGCCCAAACTTCCATTTCACCGAAACGCTGACCACCGAACTGTGCTTTACCACCAAGTGGCTGCTGTGTAACGAGAGCGTAAGGACCAATTGAACGAGCGTGAATCTTATCATCAACAAGGTGATGGAGCTTCAAGTAATACATAACACCAACAGTAACAGGGTTATCAAATTTTTGACCTGTTCTACCGTCAGTAAGAATTGATTTACCATCTTCACGGTAACCTGCTTCTTTGAGAGCTTCACGTATATCAACTTCGTGAGCACCGTCGAATACAGGAGTTGCAATTTTCTGGCCAAGTTTTCTGTAAGCGAAACCTAAGTGCACTTCAAGAACCTGACCGATATTCATACGAGATGGAACACCCAATGGGTTAAGAACGATGTCAAGTGGAGTACCGTCATCAAGGAATGGCATATCTTCTTGAGGAAGAATACGAGAAACAACACCCTTGTTACCATGACGACCAGCCATTTTGTCACCAACAGAGAGTTTTCTCTTCTGTGCAATATAGCAACGTACAATCTTATTAACACCAGGACTTAATTCGTCGCTGTTTTCTCTTGTAAATACTTCAACATCAACAACGATACCATATTCACCATGAGGAACGCGAAGAGAAGTATCACGAACTTTTTTAGCTTTTTCACCGAAGATAGCGCGAAGAATTCTTTCTTCTGCTGTTGCTACATCAGTTTCACCCTTTGGTGTAACTTTACCAACAAGGATATCGCCTGAGTGAACCTCTGCACCTACACGGATAATACCGTTTTCGTCAAGGTCTTTAAGAGCATCTTCACCAACGTTTGGAATATCTCTTGTGATATCTTCTGGTCCAAGTTTTGTGTCACGAGCTTCAATTTCATATTCTTCAATATGAATTGATGTGTACATATCTTCTCTAACGAGTTTTTCATTAATAAGAACAGCGTCTTCGTAGTTATAACCTTCCCAAGTCATAAAGCCGATGAGAGCATTCTTACCAAGTGAGATTTCACCGTTTGATGTTGCAGGACCGTCAGCAATAACCTCGCCTGCTTCGATTTCTTGACCTAAGTCAACGATTGGGCGTTGGTTAATACATGTACCTTGGTTAGAACGCATATACTTGATAAGTTCATAAGTATCAACTTCACCATCAGCAGTTGTGATAGCAACAGTTTTTGCGTCAACCTGTGTAACTGTACCTGCACGCTTTGCAAGAACGACTGTACCTGAGTCAACAGCTGCCTTGTATTCCATACCTGTACCAACAATTGGAGATTCTGTTTTAAGAAGTGGAACTGCCTGACGCTGCATGTTTGAACCCATCAAAGCACGGTTAGCGTCGTCGTTTTCAAGGAATGGAATCATTGCAGTAGCAACTGAAACAACCATCTTTGGAGAAACGTCCATATAGTCTGCTTCTGTTGTTGCAACTTCAATGAAGTTATCTCTGTAACGAGATGTAAGTTTTTGGTTAATGAACTTGCCGTTTTCGTCAAGTGGTTCATTAGCCTGAGCAACGATGTAGTTATCTTCTACATCAGCTGTCATATATTCAACTTCATTGAGAACTGTACCTGTCTTTTTGTCAATTCTTCTGAAAGGAGCTTCAATAAAGCCGTATTTGTTAATTCTTGCGAATGTTGCAAGGTAAGAGATAAGACCGATGTTTGGACCTTCAGGAGTTTCGATTGGACACATTCTACCATAGTGTGAATAGTGAACGTCACGAACTTCGAAGCCTGCACGGTCACGAGAAAGACCACCAGGACCTAATGCTGAAAGTCTTCTCTTATGTGTAAGTTCTGCAAGTGGGTTTGTCTGGTCCATGAACTGAGAAAGTGGAGATGAACCAAAGAACTCTTTGATTGCAGCCATTACAGGACGGATATTGATAAGAGCAGCAGGCGTAACCTTATCTGGCTCTTGACCCTGAAGAGTCATTCTTTCTTTAACAACTCTTTCCATTCTTGCAAAACCGATTCTAAACTGGTTCTGAAGAAGTTCACCAACTGAACGGATACGACGATTGCCAAGGTGGTCGATATCGTCTGTTACACCAACACCTGATGCAAGACCGTTAAGATAGTTAATTGATGCGAAAATATCGTTAATAACAATATGCTTTGGAATAAGGTCATCTGCACGAAGAGACATTTCTTCACGAAGAGCATCCTTATCGTCGCCGCATTTGTCAAGAACTTCCATAAGAACTGGGAAGCTTACTTTTTCGTTGATACCGATTTCTTCAAGTTCTTCTTCTGAGAACATTGGAACATATTCAGCGATGTCAACCATTCCGTTAGAGTAAACTTTAACTTCTTTGCCGTCAACATCAAGAATTACTGTATCAACACCTTCTTGCTCAATTCTGTAAGCAAGTGCTTCATCAATCATATCGCCAGTGTCTGCCATAATCTCACCGGTGAGTTGGCTAACAACTGGTTGCGCAACCTTATGACCTGCAATTCTTTCTGAAATTGCAAGTTTCTTGTTGTATTTATATCTACCTACACGAGAAAGGTCATAACGGTGAGCATCAAAGAACAAACCATCAAGGTGAGCCTGTGCTGTTTCAAGTGCAGGTGGTTCGCCTGGACGAAGTTTCTTGTAAACTTCGATAAGAGCCTGTTCTGTGTTAACTGTTGTATCCTTTTCAAGAGTAGCTTCAATTCTGTCATCATAACCGAAGAATTCACGGATTTCATCGTTTGAGCTAAGACCCAATGCACGAATGAAAGTTGTGATATAAATCTTTCTATTCTTATCTATTCTTACATAGAAAAGGTCATTCTGGTCTGTTTCGTATTCAAGCCATGCACCACGGTTTGGAATTACAGTTGTTGTGTAAAGTTCCTTACCTGTTTTATCATGAGTCATACCATAATAAACGCTAGGTGAACGCACAAGCTGTGAAATGATAACACGCTCTGCGCCGTTGATAACGAAAGTACCACTATCAGTCATAAGTGGGAAGTCGCCCATATATACTTCGTTTTCTTTAACCTCGCCTGTCTCTTTGTTGAGAAGACGCGCAGTTACTCGAAGTGGAGCTGCATAAGTTGCATCTCTTTCTTTGCATTCTTTCACTGTGTACTTTGGTTTATCGTCCATGCGATAATCCACAAAGGTCAATTCGAGATTTCCTGTGTAATCGGTGATTGCATCGATATCACGGAACACCTCTTTAAGTCCTGTTTCAAGGAACCACTTGTAAGAGTTTTTCTGCACTTCAATAAGGTTAGGCATCTGCATAACTTCATTGATTTTTGAGAAACTCATACGGGTATTTCTGCCAAGTTTTACCGGTTTGACATTTACCATAGGGCTTAATCACTCTCCGTTCGTTTTTTTATTCCTGAGCCCTATATTATTAAGTATAATATAGAAGCGTGGAGATTACTAAATTTTTAAAGTGAAAACGCTTGATTTTCAAGGCATTTTGTAGTACACTTTTCGATAAGCAAAATGCGCCAGCGTATATCATTCCACTTTAATAGCAGTTTATTATTATAGACTAGTCAAGTCAATATGTCAATAGTGAATTTGAAAAAGTTGGAAAAATTTTTCAATGGGTTATTCTCCCCTTTTATAAACTTTTTATTTTGCTATTGTAGAACGCTATTATATAATGTATAATATAGATAATATTTTTGTTAACATAAATTTCCAGATAAGGAGTTAAACTTATGAGAAATTACAAATATGATTGGGAAAATCCTGCAATTATCAAAAGAAACAAAGAAGACGGTCATGTTATTGCTTTTTCTTATGATAATGAAAAGGACGCATTAAACCGTATCGAGCCAAGTTCAAAGATGACTCTCAACGGCACTTGGAAATTCCATTGGCAAAGAGGATTAAATGACTGTCCAACTGATTTTTATAAAGATAGTTTTGACATGTCTTTCTGGCGTGATATTACTGTTCCATCAGTTTGGCAGATTGGTCAGGATACTGAAAGTTATCCTTACTATTATGCATCTACATATTGCCGCGCGATTAGCCGTAGCAAGAGTAAGATTCCATCAATCGACCACACAATGCAAGAAATCGGTATTTATGTTCGTGATTTCGATATGCCAGAGCATTTTGATGGTCAGGAGATTTTCTTGCACTTTGGTGCAGCAAAATCTGCTATTGAAGTTTATTTGAATGGTGAATTCGTTGGTTATTCACAAGGTTCAATGACACCACATGAATTTGACATTACAAAATATGCTCGCAAGGGCTCAAACAGAGTTGCTGTTAAAGTTTATCGTTTCTCTGACGGTGCTTATCTTGAAAATCAGGATATGTGGCTTCTTTGTGGTCTTTACAGAGAGGTTTATGTATTCGCTGAACCTAAAAAATGTGTTCGTGATTTCTTTATCACAACAGATTTAGATGCAGAATACAAAGACAGTGACACAAATCTTGAAATCAAAGTCAACGACTATGCTGGTAGCGGCTCTGCAACAGTTAAAGCAGAAATTATTGATGGTGATGAGAGAATTCTTTTAGGCGAAGCAGAATTTGACGGCTCTGCTACTCTCAAATTTAACAAACTTATCGAAAATCCAAAGAAATGGTCCGCTGAAAGTCCATATCTTTACAAATTGCTTATCAGTATCACTACTGACGGCAAGACAACATACAAATGTATCCGTTTCGGTTTCAAGAAAGTTGAAATCATCGGTGAAAAATTCCTTTTCAACGGTAAACCACTTATGCTTCGTGGTGTTAACCGTCACGACTTTGACCCTGACAATGGTTGGGCTGTGCCAACTGAAAGATACCATCAGGACTTAAACTTTATGAAGAACGCGAACATTAACTCAATTCGTACTTCTCACTATCCTGATGACCCATATTTCTATGAGCTCTGTGACGAATATGGTTTCTATGTTATGGATGAATGTGACCTTGAAACTCACGGTGTTCGTCGCAAAGGTGTTCCAGGTGACAACCCAATGTGGACCGACGCAGTTGTTGACAGAATGGAAAGAATGGTACTTCGTGACAGAAACCACGCTTGCGTATTTATGTGGTCACTTGGTAACGAGGCTGGTGACGGCAACAACTTCATGGAAATGAAGAAAGCTGCACTCAAACTTGATAAAACTCGTCAATTCCATTATGAAGGTGACTTCAACTTCACAAAGAGTGATGTTATTTCAAGAATGTATCCTGTTGAAAGTGTTATGAAGAAGCTTTGCAACAAAGAGCCTATTGAAATCACTCTTTATGACAATATTGCAAACGCACTTGCTGCTGACTCAAAGCCAATCAAGAAAGAAGATTATTGCAGACCAATTCTTCTTTGCGAATATGCTCACGCTATGGAAAACAGCTTGGGTAACTTCCAAGAATATATGGATGACTTTGAAGCACATGACCACATGTGTGGCGGTTATATCTGGGACTTTGTTGACCAAGCAATCCGCAAGAAGACTCCAGAGGGCGACCAATGGCTTTATGGTACAGACTTTGAGCCTTATGAACCTGGTAGATATACACATCTTCCAAACACAACTGCAATGACAGGCTCAAACACATATTTCAATGCTAATGGTATTATCACAGCAGACAGAAAGCCTCACCCATCATATTTTGAGGTTAAGAAAGTTTACTGCGAAATCAAGGTTAAAGAAAAGGATTTGGCTAAGGGTGAATTTACTCTTATCAACAAGAAACTCTTTACTGACCTTGCTGATTTCGAATTCAAGTGGAGTTTACAGGCAGAGGGTGTTGAAGTACAGAGTGGTGTTGTTGACATTAACTGTGCTCCCCTTTCAGAAATTGATTTCACAATTCCTTATGATTTGACAACTCTTCCTGAAAAGGAATGTGTGCTTATCATTTCATTCCTTAATAAGACTGCACATCCTTGGTGTGAAGCAGGATATGAGCAAGGCTTTGACCAGTTTGTTGTTAAAGAAGCAAAGCAAGAAGAAAAGACATATAGCGGTCAACTCACTCATGTTAAAGATGGTCAGGTTGTTACTGCTCAGGGTGAAGGCTTCTCAATCAAAATTGATGCAGGTAAGATTGTATCACTTAAATTTGACGATAAAGAATATCTCAAATCTGCAGTTGCTCCTAACTATTTTAGAGCACTCACAGATAACGATTTCTCTAATCTTAACTTTATTCCATTCTTGCTTCCATTCACACCATATCTCAACTGGCAAAGAGCAACAAAGAATGCAAAGGGTACAGTTAAAAATGTGCAGAAGAATAACAAAGGTCAACTTGTTGTTAATGTTGATTGGAGCGTTCAATTCTTCTCAGGTGTTACATCTGTATTTGTTATTAATCCTGATGGTAGCCTTGAAATCACTCACACAGGCACACCAAAGGGACTTAATCTCACTCGTTTCGGTACAATGATGGGACTTCTTCGTGAATTCGACCAAGTTAAATGGTATGGTCGTGGTCCACAAGAAACATATTTTGACCGTAAGACCGGTGGTAAGATTACTCTCCACGAAAAGAGTGTTGCAGACCTTGAACATCACTATATGAGACCACAAGAAAATGGTAACAGAACTGATGTAAGATGGGTTGAAATCACAAATAAAGATGGTAAGGGTCTTCGTTTTGAGGCTATGGGCGAAACTCCAATTTGCTTTAGCGCATGGCACTACACACAAGACCAGTTACACCTTGCTAAGCATATCCACGAATTACCACATTATGATATTACAACATTCAATGTTGACTTGAATCAAATCGGTGTTGGTGGCGATATGCCAGGTGACGCACAGGTTCGTGAAAAGTATCAGATGAAACCTAATAAGGTTTATACTTATACATTTAGAATTAAGCCAATTAAATAAGCATAAAAAAACCGGACAGATTTAAAATCTGTCCGATTTTTATTTACCATTCTATTGTTTCGTTGTAATCGTCGTAGCCGTAGTTACCTGCTGTGTTTATGAGAAGGTCGGCAAGGTCAACTTTTTCACCATAAGGGTCTTTGACGCTGATTTTTTTAAGAATTGGTTTAATTCTGTTTACGAATGCGATGAACACATCCCCTTCTGGTGTGCCTTTATTATAGGTCTGATTACCACGAAAGATATTTCGCACAAGAACAGTAGCAAAATCTATAAGTTTCACTTTTCTTATGCTCTTATCACACTTAATAAAAAGTAATTTTGCAAGTGTGCCAAGTTTTACTGAACAAAGAAGTTTGCCTGCCATACTAAGTGCAAAAACAAGTCCTTTACTCTCTTTGATATGGAATTTTCTCATTGCTCTTGTTGTGTCGTCACGCAAGTCAAGGAGAATATTTCTAATCATTGCATCAAATACACTTGTGAGATATTCTTTGCAAGTCATACCCTTTGTGTCATAGTCAAAATCAGGTGTTGCGATACTCTTGATTTGTGCTTTGTTTTCGTCGAGAGTTACAAGTCTTATGTATGATGGGTCGGCAATAATTGAGCCCGTTGTAACATCAAAGAATTTGTTGCCTTTTTCTGTTACAAATTCATTTATGCTCTGATTGTGCATATGGCCTGTGAACACAAGATGCACACCTTCGTCTGCAAGCAATGTTGCTACACTCTTATAATCATACATAAGTGCTGATTTGATTATTGAGAAAAGTGGTTGAATTGGAAGCACGGGATAATGACAGATTGCAAACATAGTTTGATTGTCTTCTCTCGCCTTTTTAGTTTGTTCTTTAATCCAGTCAACTTGTTTTTCGGTCAAGCTAAATTGACCTTTTGTTTTGATGTCTGCATTGATTGCGAGAAGTCTCACATTTTCACTTAACTGTGACACATAAGAGAGATGTTCTTCGTCCACTGCGATTGCATCGACAAAGCCAAAGTCGTTATAGAGTTTGATAAGGTCTTCTTTAGGTGTTGGCTCTGGCATATATCGTCCATTCTCACCAAATGCAAATGGGTCATTTTTCCAGTCATGGTCGGCAGTAATAAGATAAACCTTTTTGCCTTTTGCTTTTATATCGTAAAGAAGTTTTATAAACTTTTCGTGGCTTTTTCTTTCACCGTTCTGTGTTAAGTCACCAACGATTAACACTGTATCGGCTAAATCTGTTTCACCCAAATATTTGAAAACAGCATTATTTATGCTTTCTGTTTCTGCAAAGCATTTCTGCTCATAGTGCATAAAGTCTTCATAGGCTTCACCACTGCACCCTAAATCTGTATCAAAAAAATGTGGGTCTGTTAAAACTAAAAACTTAAAACTCATAATATCACCTATAATTAAGACCTACATATAAAATGTAGGTCTTTGCTTGTTTATTCTGTAACCACGAAACCTTCTGCTTCGCGCTTTGCTTGAAGCTGTGCAATCATATCTTTCTTCTCTTTACCAGCAATCTTATAGAAGAACATTGGAATTGAGCAGAGAAGCATACTGATACCAGGTACAATTGAAACGAGAGAGAACATTGCAAATCTCATTTCAGGTGGCATATCAAGAGCTGACACAACTGATGTTGAAGAAAGCATCTGCGCAGGGTCAAGACCGATTACCATATACATAATAACGATACCTGATGTTGCAAAGGCATTACCGATTTTGTTGATGAAACCTTGGCAAGCAGCACCGAGAGCATTGTCACGGAAGCCTGTTTTAAGTTCCATAAAGTCAAGACAGTCACCAATCATTGCAAGGCTGACTGTGTTGATAACGCCAAGTGGAATACAAGAAATAATGATAAATGGAATACAAGCATAAAGATTCATTGTAAACCAACCAACAATTGTTGTAACGATACTTGCTACAAAACCTGCAAGGCAAGTTGTGATAACAAGTTTCTTATAGTCGAACTTTTTCATAAGTTTTGGCATAAAGAGTGGTGCACCGAAAAGTCCAACGATTGAGCTAATCTGGAAAACAGTTTTAACTGTTGAGATACTTGATTCAATAGCAGCAATTCTCTCAGCTTCTGTTGCAAGTGTTGCGAGTTCTGGACCTATGTAGAATGAGTAACGAGCAACATGGATAGCAGCTGCAGAAACCATATAGCGACCACTTGAAAGAACGCCCATCAAGAGAACAAGAACAAGTGGTTTGCATTTGAATACACGAGCAAGTTGTGATGGTTCGCCTGGTTGACGCTTGCGAACAGGCATTTTAACTCTTTCTTTAACACCTGTGCAAACACGAGAATACATAATTGTGCCAAGTCCCACAGTTACAATTGCCATAATGAGATATTTTCTCTTTTGAACCATAAGTGGGTCTGGTGCAACCTCTTGACCTTTAACCCAAGCAGCAATTACAAGACCAACAACAAGGAAAAGAACTTCAGGAACTGCGGAACCTATTGAGTTATAAATCTTGCTTACAGAAATTACTGAACTACGCTCTTCTGAATCAGGTGTAATAACATTTGGAAGTCCCCAGAATGAAACGTCACCGACTGTATAAATCATACCCCAAGCAACATAAACTATTGCTGAATAAATCATCAATTCTGTTTTGGGAAGGTTGGGGCTTAAATACATAAGCAATGTTACGGCAGCAATTGGAACAAGTGCAAATCTGATAAATGGAATCATTTTGCCACTTTTAAGTTTGCTTCTGTCAACAATCATACCCATAAGCGGGTCATTGATAGCGTCCCAAACTCGTGCCAAAAGCATAAGCAACAATACGAACATTGGTGTTAACTGCAAAACGTTGAGGTAATAGTCACTGATATAGCTTGACATTAAAGCATATATCATACCTTGACCTAAACCTGCAACACAAAAGGCAGTTAATTCTTTTTTAGGTACATATTTTTTCTGTTCCATTTTAGTTCTCCTTAATTAAATAAAAGTGTACTTGCGAACAAGAACTGTGCTAAATAATATAATGTATGATTTATAATAACATTTGTCTTTGTATTTTTGCCCTTTTCAAAATAGATTGATGAAAGAACAAGGTCTGAAAGCACAAATGCAATTGAACCAATCATCAAAACCAAGAATTTCTTTGAATAGCCAAAAAGGAAGAATCCATTCATTGAGCAGAACATTGTTGCTGCAACAAAGAGCGCGTAAATAAGTGAGATTACTCTAAATTCACCATAATCGAGATTCTTGTTGATTTTTTCCATAAGACCGGCTACAGTTGCAAAAAGCACACAAGAACCGATGAGATGTGGAACCATCCACAATTCATATTCTGCAAAATTCAAAAGTATTGCAGGTATAAAGAATGTGTGGCCAATCATAAAGCAAGCAAAGCCAGCATAAGTATAAGGTCTTGAGCATTCTTTATGTACATATTTAAGGTCAAGCCAAATGTCGCCCAACAAACTGAAAATGAAACCTAACAACATTAAAATGCCATATTCAAAATTCTGTTTGTCAAAGCCGTTTTTTTCGATATTATAAGCAAAAGCCATAAAAGCTGTGCCGATAAAGCAAGCAGATGCACCTGCTTTAACAAACATCGCACCCAAGCCGCCTTTTTTGACACGCATAATCAAGAAAATAATAGTAACTATAACGCCTAATGCAATTGTGCCTATTACTAATCCTTCCATAAAAAAGCCCCCTAATTTTCTCTTAAAGAATATTATACTGATAATTGAGAAAAATTTCAATTATCAGTATAACCAAAATCTAATTCTGTTTTTTGACAATTCCGTACTCATCATAGAGTCGATAATAGGGGCATTGATAGTTTGACGACGTTAAAAATCTCACCATTTCATCTTCGTCAAGATTAATGTCACAGCAATATTCTTCTAATTCGTCGTCGTAATAATAATTTACGCAAGATTCACAATTTGTCTTTGACATTTTAAATATCTCCCTAAAAACATATTATAAATAAAGTTTAACATGCTAATTAAAGAATAGCAACAACAAATCTATAAAAAAACTGACTACAAAATTGTAGTCAGTTCAATTTTTATTCTTTCCAGATTATAAACCCATAGCTTTCAAGGATTTGAAAATACTGTGCAAGACGGTCATAAAGCGGTTCAGCTTTATCGCCAAAATGCTCTTTAACAAGCTTGCCAAGTTTATAGACATTTGTTTCACCATCTATAAGTGGCCAGATAAAATTGCCCATCTCATCAAGGTGAATAAAGCTAACTTTTGGTTTTTTGAGAATAATCTGCACTATTTTATTAGCAAGTCCCCTATTCTCAATTTCAAGTGTTATTTCACCGTTTTCGTTAGCAGACCAGCCAAGTCCGTCTTTATGCACAGGGATTTTATCAAGATAGTTTTCTGTGGCTAATTTTTTGCTCATGATTTCTTATCTCTCTTTTTCCACATTGAGAATTTAAGAACTGTAAAGATTATAATTGCAAAAAGAACAATGCCACCAATTGTGAGCACTGGTGTTGGAATGTTAAATCTTGAACCAAGGTCAACAAATTTATCTACACCAAATACTGCAAGAAGTGCGAGAAGAATACCAACAAGGCCTTCACCTGCAATCATGCCTGAACAGAAGAGCACGCCATCATTGATGATTTCTTTCTTTTCGTCTTCGCTCTTTTTGATTTTTTCCATAACAAGACGAATAACGCCACCAATCATAATACAAGCATTAAGCTGAACAGGAAGATAAACACCAATCGCAAAAGGAAGAACAGGAATACCGATAAGTTCAACAACCAATGCAATACAAACGCCGATGAGAACAAGTCCCCAAGGAAGATTGCCACCCATAACACCTTCGATGATAAGTTTCATGAGTGTTGCCTGTGGTGCACCAAGTTCGTCTGAACCAAAGCCCCAAGCACTGTCGAGAATATAGAGTGTTCCACCAATTGCAAGAGCAGCAGCTGTTACGCCCAAAATCTCACCAAACTGTTGTTTCTTTGGAGTTGCACCAAGAATGTAACCTGTTTTAAGGTCTTGTGATGTATCACCTGCGATTGCAGAAACAATACAAATAATTGAACCAATCGCGATGGCACTTGCCATACCAGCAGCACCTTCGGCACCTGTTACCTTAAGAATGAGTGTTGCAATGAGAAGTGTTGCAATTGCCATACCAGAAACAGGGTTGTTACTGCTGCCAACAAGACCAACCATTCTTGAAGATACGGTTGCAAAGAAGAAACCAAAAACAACAACAATAAATGCACCTAAAAGTGAAACAGGAATTGCAGGGATAAGCCACACAAGAAGCGTGAGAACAAGAATTGCGATAATAACAATTTTAATGTTGATATCTTGTGCTGTGCGTTCGTTTGATGAAGCACCTGAACCAGAAATACTCTTCATTGCACCTGCAAATGTTTTAACGATAAGTGGTAATGATTTAATAAGACTAATGATACCACCAGCTGCGAGAGCACCTGCACCGATATATCTGATATATGTGCTCCAGATTCCGCTTGCACCACTTTCTGCAAACATTTCGCCGATTGAAACTGTGCCAGGATAAAGCACGATTTCAGAGCCGAAAAGCACAATCAAAGGAATAATAACCATCCAGCTGAGAAGACCACCTGCAAACATATATGATGCGATTCTTGGTCCACAGATAAAGCCAACGCTCATAACAGCGGGATAAATTTGTGTACCAATTTCGCCTGCATAGCCTTTAAATCTAAGTGAGATTTCACCTGACACTACTTTAAGTCCGTCAATAATGAATTTAAAGAGTGCTGCAAAGCCCATACCTGCGAAAACTGTGCCTGCATTTGCACCACCTTTTTCACCTGCTAAAAGAACTTCTGCACAAGCTGTGCCTTCTGGATAAGGCAACACACCGTGCTCTTTAACAATCAAAGCATTGCGAAGTGGCACCATAAAGAAAACACCCAACAAACCGCCAAGAAGTGCGATAAGAGTGATTTCAATCATGCTTGGCTTGTCCATTTTGCCTTCTGCTGCCCAAAGGAAGAGTGCAGGAAGAGTGAAAATAGCACCTGCTGCAAGTGATTCACCTGCAGAACCAACTGTCTGAACAATATTACTTTCAAGAATTGAGTTTTTACGCATTATAATGCGAATAACTCCCATTGCGATAACAGCTGCAGGAATTGAAGCTGAAACCGTCATACCTACTCTGAGTCCTAAGTAAGCGTTTGCTGCACCAAATACAACTGCTAAAAGAATACCCATTACAACAGATGCAACTGTTATTTCAGGAGTAACCTTACTAGCAGGAATATATGGTTTAAATTCGTTTTTGTTATCCATATATACTCCAATCTTTCACGGTTGAATAATCAACGCTTTTTGAGCGTTTATTCTATCATACCATCAAAATAAAATCAATAAATTATTTGCATTTTTCTAAAAGTGAAACAAGCACACTAAAAATCTTTTCAGTTGATGAAATGCTGAGTTTTTCGTTAACTGTGTGCACATCATACAAAGCTGGTCCGATTGCAATACAATCGAGTCCTTTTATAGCTGATGTAAAAATGCCACATTCGAGCCCTGCGTGTATTGCTTCGACCTTTGGTTCAAATCCGCAAATATCATTATATGCTTCTTTATAAAGTGCTTGAAGAATTGAATCTTCTTTGAACTCCCATGGTGGATAATGACCCGATGTATAAACTTTGCAAGGAATTGCTTTAAAGAATGTTTTGAGTTTCTCTTCAAGAAAACGCAAAGCAGATTTTTTATTGCTTCGAAGAGTGAAAAGCAATGTGATTTTGTCGCATTCTGTGCAAAGCACACCCAAATTAAGTGATGTTTCAACAAGGCCTTTGATTTCGGCACTCATTTCAACAATTCCGTTTGGCGCACAAACCAATGTGAAAATGAGTTTTTCACGCAAGTCAGAATGCAAAACATCATATTCTGCTTTTTCGTCAATTTCAATAACTGGTGCAAAATCATTTTCACGCTCGTTAATTTCTTTTTTGAGAATTTCAAAATACATCTCAGCATTTTTTGTGAATGTGTCAGGATTTTTTACACAGAGTTCAATTCTGCAAATATTTGGGATTGCATTACCCTTATCGCCACCGTTGATAGCGATAATATCAAAATCAGAGATATTTGACATGTGATTTAAAAAGCGACCTGCAAGAATGTCTGCATTAACTCTGCCTTTATCGATTTCAACACCTGAATGTCCACCTTTAAGTCCTTTGAGTGTAACTGTGATTTTTGTACCTGTTTGTTTAACTCGGTTAAGTGGAATAACTGCTTTGAAGTCACTACCACCTGCACAAGAAACAGTTATAGCGTCGTCTTCTTCAGCATCAAGATTAATCATTTTTTTAGCAGTGAGCACACTCATATCAAGTTTGCCCGCACCAATCATACCGATTTCTTCGTCTGTTGTGAAAACAGCCTGAATTTCAGGGTGAGAAATCTCATCACTTTCAAGAATTGCTAAAATCATTGCAACTGCTATGCCATTATCTGCGCCCAAAGTTGTATTGTGAGCCTTTACAAAATCGCCATCAACATACAAATCGAGTGAGTCTTTCATAAAATCAATTGTTGAGTCTTCTGTTTTCTGACAAACCATATCAAGATGGCCTTGCAAAATAACAGGCTCTACATTTTCATAACCATCAGTTGCAGATTTAAAAATAATTACATTGTTTGCATCGTCACGAATAACTTTAAGTGAATGATTTTCAGCAAACTTTACGCAATATTCAGAAATAGCATCCATATTCTCTGAGCCGTGTGGAATGTTGCATATTTCTTCAAAATATTTAAACACATTTAACGGTTTAAGACTATCTAATTTTGCCATATTTATTCCTCCGTTATTTTAATAATGCATATTTTATCATAATTTAAAGTCCTGCACAAGAAAAGTTAAAAAATTGACAAGATTTACTTGTATTTTATTATTACCCGAAAAAGAAAAAAGACACTTTAAAGTGTCTTTTTGTATTCTTCATATAAAAGCGATGAATTTTCGTGGCCCGCAAAGGCTTTGGAATCAGGTGGATTCATAATTCCCAAATACTGATAACCTAAAATCTTATCGACATAGGGTGCGACATTCTCAATTTGCTTTTGAATTCGTTCAAAGGGCGCAGGGATTAATGCGCTTTTATAAACCATACCTTCAAAATCGAAAAGTTCAATATCTGCCCAGAGTTCTGAACGCCCTGCTTTGTCGTGAGCAATACGCAATTTTTCAAAAAGTCGTTTGGTTTTATCGACTTTTGTTTTGCGAACACCAACTTCATCTTGATATGCAATAAAATCCACATCAAGTTCGGTCAGTTGACGAATGAATTTATTGTTTGCTCTTGTGAGATTTGTACCATAAGGTGCTATTAGTGTTTTCTTATCAGGTGTAAGCAAATGACAACGAGCAGAGCACAAATTCACATAATTCATAAAATCTTTTGAGAATCTTAAAATTATGCAGGTTTCGTCGGGGAAATACCAACCATAAAAGCTTTTATGATGAGCGTAAAGAGTTGCGATTTCTTCCATAGCACGAAATGAACGGTCAATGACTTCTTTACTTGTAATATTTTGATTCGCTTTTCGCCAGTCACCATAAAAACCGTTGCCCAAAAAGACTTTCACATTGCATTTATCTGCTTCACAAAGCAATTCTTCAATGGGGTCTTTGCAAGGAATATCCGCAAAGGGAAAAACTGACGATTGGAAATAACATTTTTCATAAAGTGCCGTTGCCATAACAACTATATATTCCATACCCAAAGACGAGATTTCTCTCACCTTTTCACGCCAATTTTCACCTGTAAATTGGTCGATAGTTGGATTCCAATATTTACCCTCGGGGGTGTTGTGATGATGAAATTCAAAGAATGTTCCGTCAATTTTTCTATTCATTTTCTCACCTCGGTAAGTTGAAGAATTTTATCCCCAATGTAATTCATAATAATACCAATTATCTGCAATTTGTTTTACAAAACACCAATCTGTACCATCGTTTGGTTTGCCAAAATAGGTGCCACCATCTGCTTCATATTGTTCACCTAAATTATCTTCTACATAAAAACTAGGAACAACAACTTCATTATTAGCGGTGTAGTAGTAACCATAATAAACTCCACCGACAGTCAACCCTGTAGCTTCATAATCAAAAAACTCAAGTTCTTTTTCAGTTGTAATGCTATCTTTGTTTTCCAAAACATAATTTGATATTTCGTCATATCTTTGAGTTGATATAGAAGTTTTCGTGCAAGCTGTGAAACAACTAACAATAAGCACAAAAGTCAAAATTAACGACAATCTTTTCATACAATCACCTCACAAATCATATTTAAGATAAATCAAATTATCCATTGGGCTATTGTTATAACTTTCAATTTCATAAAAACCATAATTTTTATACATATTTATTGCAGTTTCAAGAAATGGCAAAGTATCCAATAGAATATGTTTATATCCAATTTCTCTTGCTTCTTCAATAATATGTTGCACAAGGAAACTTGCTATTTTCTTGCCACGAAACCGTGGTTTCACATAAAGGCGTTTCATTTCGCAGTTTTCATTATCGATTTTTCGTAAAGCAATACACCCTGCTAAAACTCTGTCATAAAGAGCCAGATAAAGTCGACCATAAGGCAAGCCATATTTATCTTCTAAATTTTCTAATTCGTGTTCGTAATTCTGAAGTCCTAAATAGTCTTTGAAATTACTGTCACCATCAATTAACATTTGTGTGTATTCATTAAACAGTGCTTTAACTTCTTCTTTATGTGTATATGCTTCAACTAACTCAATACTCATAATTTTTTCCTTACCAGATAAACGGGATTAAACGATATTTTACTTTTTGCTTATATTCTTTATATCCATTTAATTCTTTTTCTAAAAATTCTTCTTCGTGCTTTATTCGTTTTGCGATTATGAATGGATATACCAAGAAAATGATAAAGGAATAAACTGAGCCTAAAACCAAGGGCATTGACAAAAACAAGAGCAATGTTGCGCTGTACATAGGGTGTCTTACAAGTGAGTAAAGACCTGTGTCAATAACCCTCTGATTTTCCTGAATCTCGATTGTGCGTGAAAGATACGCGTTTTCTCTGAGGACCTCAGCATATAAGCCGTAGCCTATGAGAAATATGAGGGCTGCGACGGGGCTTACCCATTTCGGCAGAGTACACCAGGAAAAGCGGTAATCAAGACCTGCGACTATAAAGCCTGTGAGAAACATAAG